>JAJECH010000054.1 GCA_022822135.1 Pseudomonadales bacterium | reverse complement strand
GCTACAGGATGTCGCCGGGCAAGTCGGATTGCGTGAAGTTCGCTACGAAGAAGGTGCGAATCACCTAGAAGAAACGAAAGACGAAAGCAATCCTTACTTCACCTTTGATCCGTCGAAGTGCATCGTTTGCTCCCGCTGTGTTCGGGCGTGTGACGAGATTCAAGGAACGTTTGCACTTACCGTCGACGATCGAGGATTCGCATCCAAGATCTCGACCGGCGCAGAGTCGTTCTTCGATTCTGAATGTGTGTCCTGCGGTGCCTGCGTGCAAGCATGTCCAACAGCGACTTTGATGGAAAAAACCGTCATCGAGCACGGCGTTCCTGACCGTACCGTGTTAACCACCTGTGGCTACTGCGGTGTCGGCTGTTCGTTCAAAGCGGAAATGAAAGGCGATCAAGTCGTTCGCATGGTGCCGGATAAAGAAGGGAAAGCTAATCACGGGGCTTCCTGCGTCAAAGGTCGGTTTGCGTGGGGATATGCGAACCACCAAGAACGTATTTACAAGCCCATGATCAGGGACAGCATCGACGAGCCTTGGCAAGAGGTATCGTGGGAGCGCGCAGTTCAAGAAACCGCGAGCAGACTCACTGAAATCCAAGCTAAGTACGGCCGCAAGTCGATTGGCGCGGTTTCGTCGTCCAGAGTAACGATTGAAGAGATCTACGTCGTCCAGAAGCTGGTACGTACGGCATTCCAAAACAACAACATCGATACGTGCGCACGAGTGTGCCACTCGCCTACTGGCTACGGCTTGATTCAGACGTTCGGTACGGCGGCGGGTACGCAGGATTTCGACTCCGTCGAAGCGAGCGATCTGATCCTGTTGATCGGTGCAAATCCCACGCAAGGTCACCCCGTATTTGCGAGTCGCATCAAGCAACGCTTGCGTGAAGGCGCCAAGATCATCGTAGCGGACCCACGCGAGATCGACTTCGTTCGCTCACCTCATGTAGAAGCCGCCGAGCACGTACCACTTAAACCCGGTACTAATCTACCGTTCATCAACGCACTCGCACACGTCATCGTCACTGAAGAGCTATGTGACCTGGATTTTGTTAAGTCACGATGCGAGTTTGACTCCTTTGAAGATTGGTGTGATTTCATACGGCAAGATGAAAACTCACCTGAGTCAGTTGCCGAGATCTGCGGTGTTTCGGCTGAGGCACTTCGTCATGCGGCGCGCATGTACGCCGCGGCGCCAAATGCATCTGTCTACTACGGCTTAGGCGTCACCGAACACAGTCAAGGTTCAGCGATGGTCATGGGCATGGCGAACCTCGCGATGGCGACTGGCAATATCGGTCGTCCTGGCGTTGGCATTAATCCTCTACGCGGTCAAAACAACGTGCAAGGTTCCACGGACGTTGGTTCATTCCCACACGAGTTGCCCGGACATCGACCGATCGTGAGTGAAGCCGTACGAGAGAGTTTCAACGAACTATGGGGGATCACGCTCGACGACGAACCAGGTCTACGCATTCCGAATATGTTCGACGGCGCGGTCGCTGGCTCGTTCAAGGGCATGTACATTCAAGGTGAAGACTTCGCCCAGTCTGATCCGAATACCAAACACGTCGAAGAAGCGCTGAAGGCCATGGATTGCGTGATCGTGCAAGACCTGTTCTTGACGGAGACGGGTAAATTCGCGCATATCTTCTTACCTGGAACATCCTTCCTTGAAAAGGACGGGACGTTTGTGAACGCCGAACGACGCTTCAACCGTGTCCGCCCTGCGATTGCACCTAAAACAGAAAAAGAAGAGTGGCAGGTGACCTGTGAAATAGCCCAAGCGATGGGCTATGACATGTCCTATGACTCCCCTGCCGAGATCCTGGACGAGCTTGCAACATCCACACCAGATTTTGAACGATTGTCGTTCGATCACTTGGATGATGTTCACAGTGCGCAATGGCCTGTGACAGAGGAGTCTCCCGAAGGGACTCCGGTAATGCACGTTGAGGAATTCGTGCGAGGCAAGGGACTTTTCAAAATCACTGAGTACGTCCCGACCGAAGAACGCACGAATCGCAAGTTTCCATTGCTTTTGACGACGGGAAGAAAACTCCACCACTACAACGTTGGCACCCAGACTCGAAGAACCGAAAACACCGTGTGGTTGGACGAAGATGTTCTTGAGATTCACCCGAGCGATGCAGAACTTCGTGGGATTCACACTTCTGATTGGGTGTCCATCCGCAGTCGTGTCGGTGAGATCACATTACGAGCTGAGGTAACCGAAAAGGTTGTGCCCGGTGTCGTTTACACGACATTCCACTACCCGAGCACGGGTACGAACGTCATCACGACCAGTCTCTCCGATGAGTTCACCAACTGTCCCGAGTACAAAGTCACGGCAGTCGAAATAGCGCCAGCTAACCACCAAGCAGATTGGCAGTTAGATTTCAACGAGCGGCGCGAACACCAAGTCGAGTTACTCCCCGTCGGTAAATGAGCACGATACCGAGCGAGAGCTCGAGTGCGCCTTCAAGCATCCGGATATTCCTTGATCGCGAAAAAGGCGGTGTTACGAACACCGTTGAAGATTTAGTGATCGTCGAAGAACCGATGGAGCTGCAGATCTCGCAAGGCGATCGTCTTACGCAAACGATTTCAGTCACGATGCGAACGCCCGGTCAGGATTTCGAGCTCGCACTCGGTTATCTTCTAAGCGAAGGCGTGATTCGAAACGCCGCAGACGTTGTCGACGTACGCGTTTGTGGTCCCCCTAGCCCTGACAAGGGTTATCAGAATGTCGTCCAAGTCGAACTCGTCTCAGACCTTGCGTTTGATCTTGAACGACTCCAACGCAACTTCTATACGACGTCAAGTTGTGGGGTTTGCGGGAAGACATCGATCGAAGCGATTGACGTGCCTTTATCCGATGCGATTGAGAGCAAGTTCACGATCTCACGCGAGCGACTACGCGCGCTCCCCGATCGACTCCAGTCATGGCAAACCGAGTTTCAACGTACAGGAGGCTTGCACGCTGCTGCAACAGTAGACGAAAACGGAGAGATCCATCGTGTGCGCGAAGATGTCGGTCGACACAATGCGGTGGACAAGCTGATTGGCTCGTATCTCTACGAAGCCGGCGATCCGTTGCGCAATCTTGGACTATTACTAAGTGGTCGGGCGGGTTTCGAGCTGGTTCAAAAAGCAGCAATGGCTTATATGCCGTTCATCGCGTCGATAGGACCTCCTTCAAATCTAGCCATCGAGCTCGCCGACGAGCGGAACATCACACTTGTCGGATTTTTGCGCGACACCGGTTACAACGTCTACTCGTCTCACGGCACGCTGGTTTAGTGATATGACGCCAACTGCGAGCCCGGAAGCGATCACGGCGATTGTGCTTTGCGGCGGACGTGGTTCACGATTAGACGGTCAAGACAAACCGCTACTCGCGCTCGACGAGAAACGCCTGTTAGATTGGATTTGTGAACGCCTTGAGCCTCAAGTGAACGAAATCGTGATCTCGTGTTCTCGAAACGTCGGGATTTATGAGTCACTTCACTACCCTTTGGCCATCGACAAGGAACTAAATCTCGGACCACTGGCGGGACTAACTGAGGCGTTCGCTCACGTCGAAACCGAGTGGGCGTTTACGACGCCTGGCGATACGCCATTCATCGCCGAGGATATAGTGTCGCGCCTTCGCATGGACGCAGAAACCCGCGGAGTCGCCGTGCCAACCGTTAACGGCGTTCGTCAGAATCTGTGCTTGCTCATTGATTCGGAGCATCGGGACCAGCTCACGGATTTTCATCAACGTGGCGGCAATGCTGTGAAGTACTGGCTTGATGAAATTGGCGTTCAAGCCACGGATTTAAGTTCGATCGAAGATTCATTTCTTAACATCAACACGCACGAAGACCTAGCGATCGCGCGGTCGAGAATAAGTAGCCTTTAACAGTGACCAAATACAACGAGCGATTCTCCAACGAATCGATTAGTTGCACGCAAGCAGACGGCGTGCTCAACTTTAAATTTCTAGGCAACCGCATCAACTACGCATCGTTAGAGTCCGTCGCGCTTGGTGTAGCCAACGCACACGATGATCCGAACGTTCGTGCGATCGCGCTTCAAATCACCGCCGATGGCGACGATCCCGAAAATACAGCGTCGGTTCCTGAACGATTCGCGCATCGCGTACCGACAGGATCTCACGGGCACGGTCCGATCGTTGAACAAGCGACAATGAGTGCATTGCGAGCGTGTACCAAACCACTGATCGCTTACATGCGCGATGAGGTCAATGGCGTTGCGATTGATCTAGCTGCGGCATGCGACATTCGTATCGCCAACCAATCCATGTCCATGTGTGACACAAGGATCCTTCAGGGTCGCGCTGCGAATACCGGCATTTCATATTTACTTCCCAAGCTAATCGGTCAGTCACAAGCCATGCGAGTTTTGTTACTCGGGGATCAGTTAACAGCCGAAGAAGCCCATCGCATCCACTTTGTACATGACGTTGTTGCCGACGCAGAATTTGACGGACACATGGTCGAGTTCTCAAATCGCATCGCACGGATGGCGACTCGCGCGTGGCAGGTTCACAAAATGCAAGTCTTAGGTCAACAACATTTAGATTTCGATAGCGCGATGATCCATTCCTTGGGTATTCGTCAAACTCACGTCATCAACGATCGCGTTGAAGGTATCAAAGCATGGCGAGAACGGCGTGATCCGGAGTTCTCAGGCACATGAGCGACGAACCTTTGCTGATCCAAGACGAAGGAGAGGTAAGACACCTAATCCTCAATCGCCCTGAGAAAATCAATGCGATTGACTACGCACAACACCTTCGTTTGATGAAGCAGTTCGATTTAGCAGCGAGCGACCCGAACGTAAAAGTCATCGCCTTATCCGGCGTAGGTCGTGGTTTCTGCTCAGGCGATGACTTAACGGCGCCAGCATTTCAAGGCGAGGACCCACATCGTCATCGCAAGGTCGATCTCGAGATGGGAAGTGGACCCGCACTGCTGCTGCAGTCTTGTCGCAAACTGCACCATCTTTCCAAACCTACCGTTGCACTAATGCACGGTATAGTGCTCGGCTCCGGTTATGACTATAGCCTGTCATGCGATTTTCGTGTGGTCACACCCGATATTCGATACGGAGATCCACGCATCGATCGCGCGTTGTGGGCAGCGGAAGGTTGGTCGTACAAGTTACCGCGACTCACGAATCTGTCCATCGTTTCAAGAGTCGCGTACCTCGGCGAAATCATGAACGGCGAGCAAGCGCTAGCGTATGGATTGGCGCACGCAGTCGTTGACGGTGAACCTGACATCAGAGAGTCAGCTCGCCTGTTTCTTGACAACCTGACTCGCGTGTCGTCTCCCGCGTACAGTCAAACCAAACACGCTTTACTCAGTGGCATCGACGCTGATTTCGAGCGAGCTCTAGCGCTCGCGTGAACAAATTCCCAATGCACCAACTTAAGTTGAATATCGAAGTATGAAACTCCTTTCCGACGACCAAGTTCGTAAATTCATTGTCGACGGCTGTATCGCATTGAAACCTGATGTCGATCCCGCGGTTCATAGCAAGATCGACGAAAAACTTCGGTTTTCCACTGAGAACGAATTTCCTCCAGGCAACAATGTCCTGTCGCGCGTACCAGAGATTTGGCAGATCCTTCGAGCACCAAATATCCGAGGCGCACTGACAAGCCTCTTAGGACCTAACTACTACGTACACCCCCACCGCGCGATTCACACGAGTCGACCCGTGGAAGACCGCGACGTTGACTATGCGCCAGATCACAATGCACCTCCGATGGGCAAAGGATCTATGGCGGGTTCTGGTTGGCACCAAGACGCGCAAAGTCCCTTATCCCGTGCGCGCCATCACACGCCGAAATATCTGATTGCGTTCTACTTTCCGCACTACACACCCGAACTTATGGGTCCTACCAGGTATCAAGCTGGTAGTTACCTCTTCAGCGAGCCACACAATCCGACCGGTGTGGTGCTACCAGACCACGTCGCGGAGGGATCGTTCTTGCTCCTGCATTTCGATACCGTACATGCGGGTTGGCCGAATCGAACAGACCTCGCGCGTTACATGATCAAGGTCGTTTTTACAAGGACCGAGTACCCGCGTATCGCTACATGGCAAAACCAGGATGCAAATTGGGCGAAACCCAATTCACAGGTCGCAGAAGTGAATCTCGAACCAGCGTGGGAATACATCTGGCATTGGATGCGAGGCGAGGAGCGAAAACACACCAACGGCGGAATCGACTTCAGTGCCTTGAATTCGTTGGACGAAGAACACCGAATGCGGAGTGTTTACCACACCGTAAATGACTCAGAAATCCAGCAGCTGATCGACCAGCTTCGTGATCTCGCGAACCAAGGTATGCACGAACGACGCAAAGCCGTCACCAAAGATGGTAAGACGATTCCAAGAGACCACGTTATCGGTACTGAAAGACGTTGGAATGAACGTGCGATCGTTTTCGACGATGCAGCGTATGCGCTTGGATCTTCTGGTATAGCCGCAGTGGGTCCACTTACCGAGTTACTGAAAAACACCGATCCTTGGGTCCGCATCAATGCTGTGTTCGCACTCGGCGAAATTGGTCCCGCAGCTCGTGAGGCAATGCCAGAAATCGTCAAGCTGCTTGAGGACCCACACCAGCAGGTGGTGCGACAGACGCTGGACGCGATTGCATCGATCGGTGAAGGAATGGACGTTGCCTTGGCACCCATGCAGCGGTTGTTGACAACTTCGAACCCCGATTGGCAGGACGCAGAAGTCATGCGCGGATGGACTGGCGAAGATCAAGTCAGGTTGAACGCCGCGTTCGCACTTCTCAGCGGTATTAACTACGACAACGATTTAGACCAGATCGAGACAATCTTGGGTCAGGTATTGGACGATCCGAACGGGTACGTACCTGCAGTGGCAGTCGAGACTTTAACTAGACTCGGTACGACCAGCAGCCATGCAACGGCGTTGCGTTATTTACAAGACCGGCGCTGGGATGACACACTCTTAGGTCGACAAAAGCCCTACTGAGTTGACAGGCTGCATCCGCAGCCGCAAGGGAAGCTAGAGGGGTCCCGGCCCTTCGTATTCCTCAAGTTGCCATCGAATCATTGGTAGGTGTTGTCTACCGAGATACCGTTCGCCATCGACCGAGAAGGTTGGTACTGAGTATATCTCACGCGTATCCAAGTCCGCTTTCGTTGACCCCAGATCCCATCGTGGGTCGGTTGCATCAAATCCCTCTATTCCAAGTTCATTGAGCACGTTCGCAACTTCGACGTCGGAATCTATCGGTAACTCACCAGCCCAGAATTTCTGGAATACAGTTGACGCGTAATCGAATCCTCGTCCTTTTGCATTCGCCGCAAGTAACCCTTGAAGAGCAGGAGTGGATTCGCAGTCTCTACCATCAATCGAGATTTTTAACCCCTGAACTTCCGCGTATCGGAGGGCATCCCTCCGCGCGTATTCAGCGCGAATCCAGCGATGGCGTTCACCTATGTCGTCCGTGTCTGAGGGTTTCGAGAGCAAGTGCAACTCACTCGTCGTCCGCAGTGGCGTCAGCTTAAGTTCGATGCCAAGATCATCAGCTAGTTGCTTCGCGGGTTTTAGCGCGAGGTATGCATTTACGCTCACGAAGTCCAGAACGAGTTCGATCATGTGAATCGCTCATAAGCCATATCCGGTGGCGGACCTTGTCTACCTCCGAGTATCCACCGCACGTAAGGTAAGTTCTCACGGCCGAAGAAGAGTTCATCATCGATAAGGTAGGAAGGAACGCCGAATATCCCTGCGGGGTGTAACTCACTCTGTAGGAGGTCGTGCGACTGACCGCCCTCACCTTCTACGTACGCATCGAAGTTCTTAGCTGAAATACCTAGGTCATTCAGAACATCGTGAACGACCTCTAGTGATTCGACATCCAAGTCTCGCAACCAAAATCGTTCGTACACGTAATCAAGAAAAGGCAACAGCTGATCCGAAAAACGTTCTTTCACGTAAAGAAACGCGATATGGATCAGTCGCGTGTCCCAGATCTTGCGCGGTCCGTAGATTTTGATGTCGTTGATACGCGCATAACGCTTTGCATCCATATAGGAATAGCGAACTGAACTCCACTGACGAGGCGTTCGTTTACTCTCAACGACCTCGCCTCGATCATCGACCTTCGCCGATCCAAGAAAACTCGGAATATTGAGCGTTAATGGACGCCAGTCGATCGATATATTGAAGTCTTGTATTAGCTGCTTCGTCGGATCTTTCGCTAAGTACGCATACGGACTCTTGACATCCAGATAGACAATGAGGCGGGCATCGCTCCGCCGCGGGTCATACCTAGACATAGGTTGTGAAACCAGAGAAAACAGAATCTGGACGCAAGTTTGAGCACCCTAACCGATAAAAAAAGCCCAATCTATTCTCTGGATTGGGCTCTTTAATGCACTAATTGGAATCGAAATCGTTAGCTACGACGCTTTCGATTCAGCGGATCAAACGGTGTCGCACTACTCATGTCTAACGCCCCTTCCGGTGCGTCAGCGAGCGTCTCGAACGAAGCGTCTTGACCGAGGGTAATACCGTCGTTAGTGAACGTCTGCGAGCGCGAGAACCGACCACCTGAAGCATGTATCGTCACGGCTGACGGCGCGTTTTCACTGCACATGTAGAGTACCGCGGGTGAGACCAGTGCCGGGTCCATCGCAGGCGGCGGATTGTCCATGTCCAAAGTCGAACCCGGTACACTCGCAGTCATACGTGTTGCAGCCCCTGGCGATAAGCAGTTCACGCGAATGTTGTGGGACGCACCTTCAATCGCGAGTACGTTCATCAAGCCAAGCATCGCCATTTTGGCGGCACCGTAGTTGGCCTGTCCGAAATTACCGTAGATCCCTGACGTAGAACTCGTAAGTACCACACGACCCCAGTTCTTCTCGTACATGATCGGCCACGCAGCCTTCGTGACATACGCCGAACCACGTAGATGCACGTCGATCACGAGATCAAATTCATCCAATGTCATGTTTTTGAACGATTTATCTCTGAGGATCCCCGCGTTGTTCACCACGATGTCGACCGTGCCAAACGCTTTAACCGCGTCTTCAACAATGCTCGCAGCGCCTTCGCGACTCGTAACCGAAGCCTTATTGGCTACCGCATCGCCACCGGCCGCCTTGATTTCATCGACCACTGCGTCAGCCATATCGCTCGCGCCTTCGCCATGTACGCTACCGCCGAGGTCGTTCACGACCACCTTTGCGCCGCGTTCTGCGAACTGCAACGCATGACAGCGTCCTAGACCGCCTCCAGCACCTGTAACGATGACCACTTTGCCATCAAAATCACTCATGGAATACTCCTAAAAAGAGAAGAAATGGTTCTTGGGAAATAACTTGCGTCTTGGATTCGGACCGAGTTCTAACCATCGTAGCCTGAACCGCCAGTGCTACGGGAGACTTCAAATCGGGCGCAATTCTATAAACCTCAATACCTCATAAAAACGCGGCAATGGACTATGAATTTGCAAATAATCCTATCGAACGTGGCTGATCTGTTTTGAATTTCGTGAAAAGGCGCACGAGCATGCAACATGAGATGTGGCGTGGCTTCAAAGTCGATGTCCCACCACTAGTAACGGTCAGAAGACTGTTTAGTCAAGAGATGACCTCGTTACATTCATCTAGGTCCGCTAGGCGATCATCCGAATATCGACAAAAATTGAATGTGCTGCGTGTAATGAATCTTGGTCAGTTAAGGTTCACGCTCTAGCAGATTGCTTAAGTAATCGGGATTAGCGCCATCTTGAGCGTGTAAATAAACAACCCGATCTGGTTCTGTTGTGAACCAAGCAAACGAATTCCAAGCAAGGCTGCCCAGCGTCGCCTTCACCGATCGAGAGTCCCTGTCTTCGTACGCTGTTAAGAACGTCACTTGCTCGGACCGAAAGCCAGCGTCCGTCGCTACTACCAACAGAGCCGATCTTCGTACTTCGTCAATCACTCCCGAAGTAGCAACTATCTCTACAAATACCAGTAGTGGATCTTCTGGTCCAAGGTCTACCAAAATGAGGTCAGGGAGATTCCGATCTGGCTGAATCGCAAGTCCTATCTCCCTTGCTAAATCGTCGTCACGAGTCACTACTCGACTTTTGCTCTCGCTCAACCAAATCACAGCCGGTTGTTCAAGGAACCTCGGCGCGAATTCCTCAATGACCGCCCTCGAAATGACCGAACTTGGTCCTGGCTCCATGTGATGAGTTTCGCCATCAGGAAACGTCACCAATACTCGATCTGCTTGATCGACGGCTCCTCGAAGCATTAGTGTCGTGCGCATCAGTGCGCTCGGTGAGAGGTTCGAAGTCTGCCAATCAGCCACCGCAGACTGCAGCGCTTCTCCTACTAATGCGGGATCAAAAAGCTGCGCGAAACTCTTCTCTAACGAATATCTTGGTAGCGGCGACGTGGTAGGTAAGCCTTTGCGTTCGTTGACCGCACCAAATCGAACGAGACCTGCGCGCAGAGTCTCATCTCGAATCGGTTCTCTTGTGTTTGCTGCGAACCATCGACCTTCTATCGCTCCTCTATCAGAGCGGAGTGAATCTGACGTCCATGTTTCTCGTTCCGTCTGACCATCAACGTGTGCTTGTTCGTCACTCATCCGGGTGATCTGATCCGGTCGTACCCACCGTTGCGCGCCCTCTACAGCACCCGTATAGAGCATCACAAATACGGTCTTAGCAGCCATTTCACGAGTGACATACGCCCGTTTTCAATTCCCTCCGGGAAAATCGAATGCAATCGCTCCCGAATCTCAGATACGGACAGAATGGGTGGCAATGCCATCGTCTGACCCTAGAACCTATAGGCGCGCATTAATGCGTGTTCTAGTTGGTCTCGTTGCACGCCATGAGAAACTAACTTCTCAATCCTTTCCATTTCTTTCGGAGATGGCAGCGGTAGCGCCTTCAGCTCGAACGCCGATACTGCGACACTTCCGTTGATGCAACGAAATATCTCATCTATCACCGAGCTATTCAGCACCGCGGCTATAGTCCTTGGACTGATCTTTGGTACGTCGACGATGGGCTTGACCATATTGAGATGGTTTTCCACAACGACTGCCCCGTGTTCACTTATAAATGAATTAGGAAGCTCAGCCGCGATTAGACGCCGGTTTTGTTCAATCGCTGTCGTTCGATGAAGAAGAACGCAATTGCAGTCTGTTACTACCCATTGCTCTTGCGGCTGCGGCTTAATGAATGGTTTGTGATTTCGTTGCGAAGATCGAAACTCAAACCTCCCCCCAGGGCGTACCGCTTCCGCCCATATGACGGGAAATGTCCCTTCACTCTTTCGCTTACGAAGGCTAGGTTTGTGTCTGTTCCAGACAAGTGGTCCCGTGCTAACCGTGTAACCGAAATCAGAGAGTCGGTATGACAAATCACGAATCTGGCGTAAGAACTCGCCGTGCTTCTCGGATCGAGGAATCAACCACGGGCTGGATGAATCTAGCGGTAATTTGAACCGCCCTGCCGATGTTGTTTCAATTGCCCCGTCTACTCTAGGCTTAATCAGGCGAACAGTACCCGTGGATTTGCGTTCACCACGTTTATAGATCGCGAGCATTGTTTCTTGTAGTACATCGTCGAATACGCCTTTCCGTTCCGTTATAAAACCCAAACTCACAGGCGGTGCCTTCTCCGCGAGCAACCCGCGTAGCGCTTTGAAATACTCGCCTGAGAGAAGGCTTGTCGGTGTAACGTAGGCGATTAATCCATTTTGTCGGAGAAGCCTTAGCGCTTGATCTGTGAACAAACCATAGAGATTCGCGTGCCCAAATAGGCTGCGCGCGAATTTTGTACGGAGCTTTTGAGGTAATGGCATACGACCGTACGGTGGGTTGCCAATCACGAGATCAAATCCCTTGCCATCTCGCGTTTTTTCGAGGCTGTTGCAGAGTTTCACTTCACAGCGATGACGCCTACCTGATCTCGCGGACAGGTCACCTAAAACTGCGTCTAAGAAAATCCTCGATAGCCACGCCGCAAAAGGGTCTATTTCGTAGCCAGTCAGCCGTTGCTCGATATCTTCGAGGTCTGTCAAGCCACCTTGATCTCCGACGCTAGATACCATCCGTTGAGCAACCGGTGCAAGAAATGCACCGCCACCGCAGGCAGGATCGAGAACTCGCGCAGTACGCCAATCGACTCCGTTCTCCGTTGCCATATTGAGCAATTCCTCACATAGCGCGGGAGGTGTGTAGTGCGCACCTAGTCGCGCCTTGAATTCTTGCGGCATCATCGCGGTGTAAAGCACGCCGATACGGTAAGCGGCGTTGACCGGATCAAGATTCGCGGCGATCGCGCCTACTGTCTCACTCCACTCTTCGGTTTCGGACGGTACGCCAGCGAATTCGACATCGCGCGGTTTGTTTCGTAAATGCCAGCGCCATCCCTTACGCGCTACAACAGTTCGCCAGTAGGCACGCGTAATGCGATACACGATTGAACGTGCGAAACTCAGTTTCACGTCAGCGTCGACCGAGGACGCCATCAACTTCGCATAAGACACACCATAATCAAAATCCTGTCGTGCACTCCGCAGCGCCGAAGCGGTTGGGGGCTTTGTCTCTACGGCGCGTTCGCTTGGTACCACCAATCTCTGCATCTCTTTAAATTGCCAAGCTACCGTACACTAGAGATCTTCGCACCGACATAGCTCATTGAATCCAGTTTTTATGATGCTAATCAGGTGTTCTTTAGTTCGAATCGTCTTGCGCGTTCATTCCTTCGCCGTTCCAATTTGTGCGAAGATTCCTTACTAACAAGCACACAAACTGAACAACATCACGTAAAGCATACAACGAGCGGTCGCGAAGTTGGAATCGATCTTGATACGCAAGTTGTCACGTGTAAAACACCGAATCTACTTTCCATGAACGTCATTTAGAAGTTCGTCTTGGCTGATGAGGAGAGACCATCTGTCCCAATCTAAATTGCCGATTGCGACTCAACGGGCAAATACCTCACGTCACGAAGCTCGGTCGCGTATTCATCTAAAACCTCTTGGTGCGCTCACTGTGATTTCGCTGACGCTTCCTATAATCCCGCTTCGTTCCATTTTGTACAAATTCGCGTAAATGACAGAGCTGTCTCGCGCTATCAACGCCAGCGACGAGGAGATTGAGCGCGCGCTTCAGCATGCCCATTTACCCTCATTAATTAACGTCTTAGTCCATCTCACAGGCGATGCGACACTCTTAGATAAATCCATCAAACCCCTACCGATGACCATCGGCGGCACACCACCACCGTACCCCGAGGAAATCGAGAACCGAATACGCAAGTTAGCGTTAGAAACGCTAATTCACGGTCGCGACCACGGTTTCGAGGATCATCCGGTCGAGGAATCGTTGCTTCTCGAGATGATCAACTTCATTACAGGCGTTGAACTAACCGAGGAGTACATCCCATACGCTCTGGATGAACTCAACATCGCTCCCGTAGCCAAGGAACAACCACTAGATTCCAGCAAAGCGAACGATTTTCATGTCGCGATCGTCGGCGGCGGCATGTCGGGTCTACTAGCTGGGATCCGAATGCAAGAGTTAGGCGTCCAGTACACGATCTTTGAGAAAAATGCTGATGTCGGCGGAACCTGGTACGAGAACCGTTATCCAGGTTGCCGCGTTGATAGCCCAAATCACGTCTACTCTTACTCATTCAAGCCGAAGGATTGGCCACAGCACTTTTCCGATCAAAACACACTCCTAGGCTACTTTCAAGAAACCGCAGACGAATACGGACTAAGAGACCACATCCGTTTTGAAACGGAAGTCAGTTCGCTGCGCTACGACACCGATACGTCAACATGGAATATCGAAGTTAACGGACCGAACGGCGCGGAATCCGTTGTTGCAAACGCTGTCATTGCTGCAACAGGTCAACTTAATCGTCCCAAGATGCCCGATATTGCGGGAGTTGAGGACTTCCAAGGTGACTGGTTCCATTCTGCTGAGTGGGATCACAGCGTGTCGATGGCTGGGAAACGAGTCGGTATCATCGGTACCGGTGCGTCAGCTTTTCAGTTCACGCCTGAGGTCGTGAAAGAAGCGTCAGACGTCACGGTCTTTATGCGAACCCCACCCTGGGTCGCGACCAACCCGATCTATCACGAGTACATAACCGAGGAAGTACATTGGTTGCTTAACCAAGTTCCGTACTACCAATCTTGGTTCAGATTCAATATGTTCTGGACATCGGGTGAAGGGCTGCTTTCGTTTGCACGATGCGACGACTCCTGGAATGACAACATCCAGTCGGTGAGTCCGGCAAATCAAAAACTCCGTGAAATACTGACGAAAGGTATCGAGACCCACCTCGAAGGTCGACCAGACCTTATTGAGAAACTCACGCCCTGGTACCCACCGGCCGCGAAGCGCATGCTGATCGACAACGGACACTATTACCGTTCACTCAAGCAGGATCACGTGCGGGTCGTTGGAGATCCGATCGATAAGATCAATCAGACTGGATTGCAGACGTCGTCGGGCGAACAGTTCGACTTCGACGTAATCGTCTACGGCACAGGTTTTAGCGCGAGCAAGATACTGTTTCCTATGCGGATCTACGGTCGTGACGGAAAAGAATTACGCGAGACTTGGGACGAAGACCCACGCGCGTACCTCGGTGTCACGATGCCGAATTACCCGAATTTCTTCTGCTTATACGGCCCAAACACAAACATCGTGGTGAACGGAAGCATCATCTTCTTCTCGGAATGCGAGATGCACTACGTCTCCAAGTGTCTACGGCACCTACTTGAGAACGGTTATGCCGCCATGGACTGTCGAGAAGAGCCGTTTAAGGATTACAACGAAGAGATCGACGCTTCCAGCCTCAAGATGGCGTGGGGTGCTTCAAAGGTAAACGCGTGGTACAAGAACGCAAACGGCCGTGTAACTCAAAACTGGCCAGGATCACTTGTGGAATTCTGGCACCAGATGCGAGAACTCAATCCTGACGATTACGAGTTCTTCGAAGCAAACGAAAAAATGGTCGGGACGGCCGGACTTGAACCGGCGACCACGTGACCCCCAGTCACGTGCGCTACCAGACTGCGCCACGTCCCGCTAGCGTGAAGTTTAAGGATTGAAGGTCTCACACGTTCGCGCATTCTGCGAATTCAGGTAGGGCGACGCCATGAAATCCGTCTTTGCAGGACACATCAACGGGTAATCTAGGACTGATCCGAGCGTGAAGTTTCATTCACGCGATCACGATACATGAGCAAGCACGAACACGGCTTTCACGACTTAGAGACCAATCTTGATGCACTGCGAAGTCATCAGCTGTTCAGAACCCGTCGAATCGTCGAAAGTCCTCAAGATCGGGAGATCGTCGTCGACGGTCGAACATTGCTCAATTTCAGTAGCAATGACTACTTAGGTCTAGCGGCTGATCCTCGTATCGCAGAGGCATTTCAAGAAGGTATTCGAACGTGGGGAACCGGAAGCGGCGCGTCTCATCTGATATCTGGTCATACCGCCGCTCATCACGCACTTGAGGAGGAACTTGCTGCCTTCGTTGAAAGACCTCGTGCACTCCTCTACGGAAGTGGCTACGCAGCCAACGTCGGCGTCATCAATGCGCTGCTATCTGTTGGTGATCAAGTGTTCGAAGATCGTCTGAATCACGCGTCATTGTTGGATGGAGGCTGGATAAGTCGCGCAGATTTCCATTGGTTCGAGCATCGTGACATCCAGCAGCTTCAATGTCTTGTCGCAGAGCGAGAGAATTTGCCGTGTCGGCGCTTAATCGTGAGCGACGGCGTATTCAGCATGGACGGCGATCAATGCCATCTGGACGAGTTGATCGCCTTAGCGCAACGAACAGACAGTTGGCTTCAAATCGATGATGCTCACGGGCTCGGTGTGTACGGAGAACACGGAAAGGGAACGGTCGATCCCGCGCGTTACTCAACTCAAGACGTGCCTGTGCTCATTGGCACGCTTGGAAAGTCGTTCGGTACGGCTGGTGCATTCGTCGCGGGTGAAGAAGCACTCATCGAAACGCTCGTACAGAAGTCGCGCAACTACATTTTTACAACAGCTATGCCTTCTGCGCTCGCTTTTGCAACGTCCCGCAGTCTTGAGATCGTAAAGCACGAGTCATGGCGTCGCGATCGCCTGAAGTCACTCGTGCGAAGATTTCAGGAAGGTGTGAGGACGTTAAACCTACCCGTTCCCGAGTCCAGTTCACCCATTCAGCCGTTGGTACTTGGCGATACGTTTACGACACTCTCTGTCTCACGCTCACTTGAAGATCAAGGTTGCTTCGTGGTACCGATACGACCACCGACGGTGCCTGTTGATACATCGCGTCTCCGCATCACATTTACGGCCGCGCATTCAGAAGAGGATGTCGACCGGTTGTTGGACGCTCTGGACACTGCCTGCGCTCCATGAAGCGTATATTCATTACCGGAACCGACACAGAAATCGGTAAGACCGTCGTCGCGTCAGGATTGGTCAAAGCCAGCGTCAATGCGGGCTATAGGACGTCCGGGCTTAAACCCGTCGCAGCGGGTTGTGAGACAATCGACGGCGAACTTGTAAACGACGATGCACGGCAGCTCATGCTCGCAAGCAACGTTGAACTTGACTACAAGACCGTCAATCCGATCGCTTTAGAACCAGCGATTGCGCCTCATATCGCTGCGAAGCAAACCGGCGTATCAATAAGCTCCAAAATCCTCAAGACTCATTACGAGCACAATCTACCAGAGGAATTAGATCTCGCGGTTTTTGAGGGTGCTGGTGGCTGGTTCGTGCCACTCAACGATTACGAAACGTTCCAGGATTTCGCGGTCGCGATGAATCTCGAAGTCGTGCTTGTCGTTGGCATGAAGTTAGGCTGCATCAATCATGCGCTTCTGTCCGTAAGCGCGATCAAATCTAGCGGGTTGAACCTCCTCGGCTGGATCGCGAATTTCCCGCAAGCTGCAATGGATGTCGCGGAGGAAAACCTTGAGACTTTGATGCAACGTATTGACGGACCTCTGCTAGGCGTAGTACCTCATATGGCTCAGCCAGACGCCGATGAGGTCGCCAAGCACATAAACATCAAAGCGATTGTTTCATGACCGATATCCTCGATTTCGATCGCGAACATCTATGGCATCCGTATACATCGATGGTCGACCCACTGCCATGCTATGAAGCCGTGAGTGCCAATGGCGTGATGATTGAGCTTCGCGATGGGCGCAAACTGATTGACGGTATGTCGTCCTGGTGGTGCGCAATCCATGGCTACAACCATCCGGAACTCAACCGAGCGATTGTGGAACAAATCGAAAAAATGTCGCACGTCATGTTCGGGGGAATGACGCATGCGCCAGCCGTCGAGCTCGCGAGGAAGCTCATCGATATGACGCCACCGTCCCTAAATCGGCTGTTCTTTGCCGATTCAGGTTCCGTCGCGATGGAAGTCGCGATAAAGATGGTCATGCAGTATTGGTTCGCTAACGACCGACCGGAAAAGAGTCGATTACTGACGATTGCCGGTGGCTATCACGGCGATACCTTCGGCGCAATGAGTGTGTGCGACCCCGTCACAGGCATGCATGAGAAGTTCGTCAACGTATTGCCGAAGCATCTGTTCGCACCGCGTCCAAGTTCACGTTTCGGGGAAGAACTCCGCGATGATGATCGCGACGATCTAACAAAGCTGGTTGAGTCACACCACAACGAGCTTGCAGCGCTCGTGCTCGAACCCATTGTGCAAGGTGCAGGCGGTATGTGGTTCTATTCTGCCGAATATCTCAAGCACGCGCGTGAACTCTGCGACGAGTTTGATCTCCTACTGGTATTCGATGAAATCGCGACAGGATTCGGTCGAACGGGAGAAATGTTCGCAGTCGACCATGTCGACGTTGAGCCAGACGTGTTGTGTGTCGGTAAAGCGCTCACAGGCGGAACGATGACCCTTGCCGCATGTCTCGCGAACGAGCGAATTGCGACCGGTATCTCGGCCGATGGTGGCGTGCTGATGCATGGTCCGACTTTTATGGCAAACCCACTAGCTTGCGCCGTCGCTAAGAGAAGCATCGAGCTACTGGAAGAAATTGATTGGCGAACGCGAGTTTCAGCGGTCAATGCTCAGCTTGAGCACGAGCTTCGACCGCTTAGCAAACTGAAAGGAGTTCGTGACGTTCGGACAATTGGAGCAATCGGTGTCGTCCAGATGGATGCAGCTGTCAATGTCGCGCAACTACAGAAACAGTTTGTTGACGATGGTGTATGGATACGGCCGTTCAACGACCTAATCTACGTGATGCCACCGTATATCACGCAACCCGAGCAAATTAGTACTCTCACACGCGCAATAGGAAAAGCGCTAATGTGATTACGAAGCGCGGTTTCACTCTACACCATACCATCTAGTGCAAAGCACTGCATGGTAGCCTCGATACCTAACCGAAGATTAGTACTTACCATCTAAAATCACTTGATTAACTCCAGCGCTAACTACGATCCACTCCGCATCAATGCAGACTGAGCTTCTTTTCTCTGAATTAGGCGAGTCCCCTGTTCGAGCCTTTCTTAGCTTTGCGACGACGGATAGACCATTTGTCGAAGAATTCAGGGATCAGATGATGTCTCGATTCACGAATCTTGAATTGCTCGATCATGCGGTTATTGATCAATACGACAAGAATTGGAAGCTCGAATGTGCACAGAAAATCGATCGGTCGATCCTATTAATTTGCCTAATAGGTACCTCAACACATAGGAGCAAAGCCGTAGCCTGGGAGATTGATCGTGGACTGTCTCTTGGAAAACGAGTGATGGCATTCAAACTCACGGAACGTCAAGTACGTCTGCCGGAGTTGCTCATACGAAATTCGATAGAGCCGTTACCGTACAACGCAATCCATTTGTCTCAACTCATGTGATGCGTGTTCACAACTAAACTAATTTGCCTAAATAGCGATATTGTTGGCAAAACCCCCGCTACGAATCAAAACCTGAGCGCGCCAGATCAAAGCAGGGATTGGTTCGATTTCCGAACTAGCAAGCACCATATTCGTAGTTAGAAAGAGCATCAAAGACACGTTTGCAAGAAATTCCTATTCGCAGCTAAAGTTCTCAGTCTAACGCTTGATAATTTAGAATTCAGGCAGCACCTGTGAGCGATACGAACAAAATATACCAGTCGGCTCCGCGTGCCTCCCCAATTTCAATAGGTGCTCAAGATGGCAAACAGACTTAAGCACTCATCCAAACGTAAAGACAGAGTCGTTACCAGCCGCTTGGAGACGACGCATCTGAGTAATAGGAAAGACAAACGATCCTTCTACAAGAGCGAGTCTTCAGTCTATTTTCCGACAAAGCCCAACTACCGATCGGATCCTGTTTTGGATTCATCAGATCAGGACTCCTCCTAACCGCGGCGCATTCGGTTAATAACTGTTCAAAAGAAGAACTACGAGTCGTAACACTAAGGGACGACGTGGTCTATTGGTCCATTCGTGATCTACGCATAAACGAATTGGCAGATGTCGCGGCGTTGTATATCGAGAGTGATACGCCTTCTACGCACTTCAGCTTCTTCGGTTATTCCGCCGCTCACGAACTAAATCTCGGTGATAACGCGGTCTCGTTCGGTTATCCGGCATTAGCTAATGAGCGACCGCTAAAACTACGTGTCATGCGCGGGCATCTACAGTCTCTTTACGAAGTTCGTGATGATCCATTTCTTTATGACGGCATCGAGCTACCGTTCCCATCATTTCCAGGTCAAAGTGGTTCACCCGTTGTACTCGACTCTAATTCGGACGAAGCGATCGGTATAGTCACACAGAGTATTCGCTACACCAGCGAACAAGCTGAAGAACAAACCGAAGCACACTGGACAATCGCGGCAAATTTAATTAGTCTAGCCGAATGGGTGACGACGCTCTAAATACGAGATCAAAGTAGCGACAAACGGATTTGTTAATTTTGTGGGTTCAGCGAAATTGAAGATTTGGTTCTCTACAAACGAATCGCCGACAGAAGAAATTGGCTTTCAATCTCGAGATGGATCGTTAAAACTCAGTACACCATGTGCGTACAGTCTGTTCGTCATATCAAAATTTGTTCACGAATTGTCGTTCTCGCGACTGTGAACATCTCATCAATGGTCAGATTCGTCGTATCTAAGATCTGTGCGTTTTCGGGGATCTTCAATGGTGCAATATCTCGAGTTCGATCACGTTTATCGCGCTGCTCTAGCTCGCTGATCATTTTCACTAACGAACTCTGGTCGACAGGCTTTTGTAGCTGATCTAGTCGTCGACGAGCACGCGTTCCGACCGACGCATCAAGATAGAACTTGAGCTGCGCATCTGGAAACACAACCGTTCCCATATCGCGTCCATCCGCCACTAGCCCCGGTGGTGTCAACATAGCGCGCTGGATGGGTATGAGTAGGTGTCTGACTTCGGGAACTGCAGATACGATACTGGAATTGACGCCAGTTTCCTGACTACGTAATACCAAATTGACATTTCGTCCATTGATGCTAACGGTATCTTCAACGCCAACGTGCTTGAATATATACACCTCGTATGAACCAGGGGCTATCTCACGACTAGGCTCCTGATTGATCTTGAATCTCAATCGATCTCGTATAAACACTTCGAGACCGGAGGCATCTCGAAGCGACAGCTGTGCGTCCGACGCCGTATATCCCACGATTCGGTAAAGCAAGCCGCTATCAAGCAGGTTAAAACCTAGGTCTGCGCTCAAGCGTTGTGCGAGCGTACCTTTTCCCGACGCAGCTGGGCCGTCGATCGTGATAACCGGGTTATCAGCCACCGTTTAGTGAATCGCGGAACGAAGCGATGTGCTCGAGCTTTCGTTCAAGTGCATCAGGATCAGATTCCGCTAACGCCAATATATACTCAATGCGAGTTGCGAGAGCCTGAAAACTAAGTCGCACGTTGTCGAGGTTATTTACGAAGATACTTCGCCACATCTCTGCGTCACCAGCAGCGATGCGCGAAAAATCTCTGAAGCCACTGCCAAGTAATTCTTCAGTCGAATCATCCTGATTCATCAGCAGCTCAACGGCTGCGGCGCTGACAAGGTGAGGTAGATGCGATGTAAGCGCGACAGATTCGTCATGGGAATGTGCCGGCATCGTGATCACACGAGCTCCGACTTCACTCCACCATTCACCTACCAATTCGAGAAGCGCGCCGTCGGTTGAGTGCGTCGGTGAGATGACGCACACGCTTCCTTGAAAGAGATCAGCACGTGATGCTTCTGGGCCACTTGTATGAGAGCCGGCGATCGGATGGCACGGAATGTAATTTGACGGTACATCGTCCAGTTCTTTCAATATCGACGCTTTCACGCTACCGACGTCAAAGATCGGTATGTCCGATTTGATCTCTTCGCTCAATGCCTTCACGACGGGTGCGATCGCATGCGTTGGAACCGCGACGCAGACACCATCTACCGCCGTGCCGGAAGACCAAACATCGTCGATAACTCCGAGGTCTTGCGCAGTTTGTTCAACCGAACGACTGAGGTCTCGCCCGAGCACGCGCTCGAAACACTTCTGTTCCCTAGCTGCAAGCGCAAATGAACCGCCGAGTAAACCACAGCCGACTACTCCTAGGACGCTCACAGTGAAGCTTCAAGCGCGTTTAAGAAACGCTCGTTTTCCTCTGGTAAACCTACCGTGACACGTAAATGATTCGGCATGTTGTAGTTCGCGATCGGTCGGACAACGACCCCAAGGTTCAACATCCTGTCATATACATCGGGTGCATGTGGACCTACTTCAAACGAAATGAAGTTACCGATCGAAGGAATGTACTCGATTCCAAGCCGTTCGAATCCTGCTTCCAGCCCCTTCATGCCTTCTTGATTCAGGCGCAAACTCTCATTGATGTATGCATCATCTCGTAGCGCAGCCTCGGCAGCCGCGAGCGCCACACTATTGACGTTGAATGGCTGCCGCACGCGATTCATTAGTTCCGCAACCTGAATTGAAGAAACGCTGTACCCTACTCTCAACGCGGCTAAACCATAGATCTTCGAGAACGTTCGCGTCACGACTAGATTTGGATAGTCCGACAACAATGACACACCATCTGGATATCCATCAATGTCGCGCGCGTATTCGTGGTACGCCTCATCGAGAACTACCCAGACGGATTCAGGAACTCTTGTCATGAAACGGCGGAAATCTGTATCCGAGAACCACGTACCCGTCGGGTTGTTGGGATTCGCCAAATAGATGATCCGTGTACGCTCATCAATCGCATCTGCGATCGCATCGAGGTCGTGCGACCAACCGTTCGAAGGAACCCGAACAGGCTCCGCATTGCAACCCATAATCGTGAGTGGGTATACGACAAAACACCGTTCATCGACCAATCCTCGATCGCCTGGGGACAGCACGACTCGACCCACGATTTTTAGTGCTTCGTCAGAACCATTGCCGAACGTCAACTGTTCTGGCGCGACACCTAAGCGATCAGCAACAAGATTTCGTAATCGATAGGCGGAACCGTCCGGATAACGGGATAGTTCATCAGTCGCTTTACGAATGGCTTCGCGAACTGCAGCGCTTGGTCCCCGAGGATTCTCGTTGCTGGCGAGTTTTATGGCACCAACAATCCCCCTCTCTCGCTCCAGCTCTTCGATCGGCTTACCTGGCTGATACGGGCTGATCTCCAGCACCGCGTGATTTACGTTTTCCATCAGTTGTCGAATGCGCGTGGATACGAGCCCAAAACTTTCAAGTCATACGCGACGGAACGTACTTCATCCAAAACGGTCGCAACCGCTTCCTCTTCGGCATGACCATCAAAGTCAATAAAGAACACATACGACCAATTCCCCGAACGGGCTGGTCGCGTCACAACGCGAGAGAGGCTGATTCCGTGACGTTGAAATGGCGACAGAACTTCGACCAACGCTCCAGAACGGTTAGCTGTGTTAACTAAGAGACTCGTCTTGTCGGTTCCACTTGGTGGTACCTCTTGCTTCCCGAGTACGAAGAAACGCGTCGCGTTGGAAACCTGATCTTCGATATTGGAAAAAAGCAGATTCAACTGAAACTGGTCTGCCGCTAATTCACCAGCGATCGCCGCCGTATTGTCTTCTACCGATGCGAGACGAGCCGCTTCGGCATTACTCGCGACCGCCTGTGTCGGAATATCTGGTAGATGCTCCCGAAGCCAATTTCTGCATTGGGCGAGGGATTGCTCGTGAGAGTAGACCTTTTGAATCCCTTCCGTCTCTACCCCTCTCTTCGCCATCAGTGCATGATGGATCGGCAAATTCACCTCACCGCATACCCGTAGGTTAGAGTCAATGAAGCAATCAAGCGTCTGGTTGACTGCGCCTTCCGTACTGTTCTCCACCGGCACAACACCGTAATTCGCACCGTCGGTTTCCACTTGATGAAACACATCCGGAATGGTCGGTTGCGGACGAACCGTCGTTGACCTGCCAAATTGCTTGATGGCCGCGCTATGCGAGTAAGTGCCAACAGGACCCAAATACGCGATGCTCAATGGTTGTTGAAACGCGATCGACATGGATATGACTTCGCGAAAGAGCAATTCGACTTGTGCGTCCGAAAGCGGACCCTCGTTGAGATCGCGTATTCGCTGCAGGATTTGCGCTTCGCGATCCGGCCGGAACGCACTTAGTCGTTCAAAATCCTCTTCCTTCGACTTGACCTGACCAATCTCGATAACGCACTCGGTGCGCCGATTGAGCAATTCAATGAGTTGACGATCGATCTCGTCAATCTTCGCGCGTAGCTCGCTTAGTCTGTCTTTTTCCATCTATCTGTCGCACGAAGGCTTGGGAGTAGCTTAGTCCGCCAACTCTTCAGCAGTCGGGTCTTCGTCCGCGAGTCGGTCCACCTCAACCACCGGATTTTCGACTGATGCGTTCATCAGCTTCACACCGCTTGCGCTTCGAGATAGGAGACTTACGGTGTCAGCGTCAATTCGGATGAACTTACCTTGTTTGTTTAGCAATAGCAAGTGATCTCCTTCAAACACCTGCAGTGCGTTCACCAACGAACCGGTTTTCTCCGTAATCTTGACCGCCCGCATTCCCAAAATGCCACGGCTCTTAACTGCGAATTCATCGAATTTAACGCGCTTACCGAGCCCCAATTCCGACACAGTTAACAACAGACCGTCTTCCTCCGGTACGATCAGGGAGATCACACGATCATCGTCTCGAAGTCGCATACCTCGAACACCTCGTGCAGTCCGTCCCATGACGCGTACGTCCGACTCCTTAAAGCGCGCGAGTTTTCCGGACGACTGGATCAGCATGATGTCATTGGTTCCGTCGGTTCGAGCAACGCCGATGAGTTGATCGTCGTCCGCGATTTTCAAGGCGATCAATCCGTTCGTGCGAATCCGACTGTAAGCATCGAATTTCGTTCGCTTGATGTAGCCGCGCTGGGTCGCAAAGAACAGATACCCTGATTCGTCCATCTCGGTCACGGCGAATGCGCATGAGACCTTCTCGTCGTCTTCCAGTTTGAGTAAGTTGACAAGAGGGTATCCCCGAGCCACGCGGCTCGCGAGAGGTACCTTGTACGTATCCAAGCTGTAGACGCGACCGCGATTTGTGAACATCAGCAGCATGCTGTGGTTATGTGCAACCATCACATGCTCAGTGAAGTCATCTTCACGCGATTTGACGCCCGTGATGCCCTTGCCGCCTCGTCGCTGAACGTTGTATTCGGCAACGGGCATGGCTTTCGCATAGCCTTGATGCGAAATCGTGATCACGACATCTTGCGGTTTGATCAGTGCCTTGTCCGTGAGGTCCTCAACCGCATCGCGTATTTCAGTGCGCCGTTCATCCGCGAACTGCTCCTTGACCTCGAGTAATTCTTCGATGATCAATTCATCAACTCGTTCGTCGGAGTCCTGAATCGCAAGCAATTCGCGAATCGTCGTAACGATTTCTTTGTAGTTGTCGACTAATTCCTGCTGTTCGAGGTTGGTCAGACGATGCAAACGCAAATCAAGAATCGCATTGGCTTGTCGAGGCGACAGTCGATATTGACCCGCTTCATCCGCCCCATCATCCTGCGATTGAAATCCGTATTGGTCTTCTAAATCTAGGGGCCGAACAATGTCGCGTTCTGCACGTGAAAGTAACGCCTCAATACTCGCTGCCTCCCACGAACGATCGCGCAGAGCTTGGTGCGCTTCCTCTCGATTCCCGGCATTCTTAATCAGCTCGACGATTTCATCAATGTTGGCAAGCGCAACCGCTTGGCCTTCGAGCACGTGTCCTTGTGAGCGACTTTGCCGCAATAGATAGACCGTCCGACGCGCGATTACCTCACGTCGGTGCGCCAGGAATTCGACGATGATCTCTTTAAGTGAAACCTGCTTCGGTTCACCATTCACCAACGCATTGTTGTTGATGGCATATGTCAACTCAAGCGCGGTGTGTCGGTAAAGGTTGTTCAGAACCGTTTGTGCGATCTCACCACGTCGCAATTCGATAACGATGCGTAAGCCGTCCTTGTCGGACTCATCGCGCAGCTCAGTAATGCCTTCGATCTTCTTCGCTTTGACAAGGTCAGCGATCTTCGAAATGAGAAGTGCCTTATTGACCTGAAACGGAATTTCCGAAACGACGATCGTGTCGCGCTGCTCGCCTTGCACGATTTCTGCACGCGATCTAATTGAGATGGTGCCCCTACCCGTACGGTAGGCATCAACGATTCCTGCGCGTCCGTTGATGATCGCCGAAGTCGGAAAATCCGGACCCTGAACGTGTTGAAGTAGGTCATCGAGGGTCGCATCAGGGTTGTTAACAACTTCGACGCATGCATCAATAACTTCACCGAGATTGTGCGGTGGCATTTTCGTCGCCATCGCAACCGCGATGCCATCCGAACCGTTCACGAGCAGGTTCGGGAATCGAGTGGGCAAAACCAACGGCATGGTGAGCGTTTCGTCGTAATTCGGTCCGAAATCGACAGTTTCCTTGTCGAGGTCTGCAAGCAACATTTCGGCAAGCCGAGTCATACGCATCTCGGTGTATCGAGATGCCGCCGGCGGATCCCCGTCTACAGAACCGAAATTCCCTTGCCCGTCAACGAGCGGGTAACGCATTAGGAATTCCTGCGCCATCCGCGCGATCGTTTCATAGATCGACTGGTCGCTATGCGGGTGGTACTTACCGTGAACCTCGCCTTGAACGCGCGCTGACTTAATGGTGGGTCGGTTGTATCGAATGCCCATTTCCGACATCGCGAACAAACATCGCCGATGTACCGGCTTTAGCCCATCCCGCACATCCGGGAGCGCACGACCGATGATGACGCTCATGGCGTAACCCATGTAGGACTGCTCGACCTCCGAGGTCAAGCTGACGCGGTTTACACCACCACCTCCTCCTTGTCCTGGAGGGGCTCCGTCGCTGCCGGGAGGTATGCCGTCGCCGCCGTTTTCAGCGACGTCGTCGGTCGCTGGCGGCGCTTCGGAAACTGGCTCAGTTACACTATCTGCGCCAGGGTCTTCCTGAGCGTCGATTGACGCTTGATTTTCACTCATATCTTATTGATTTATAAGACTTTTATAGCATTGCTAGACGTATTGAAATTATACCATGCGACACCCCTTTTTGACTGTAGTTATGTAACGTCTAACAAGTGCTCCCACCACACTCATTACATCGATTTATGTGCATCATTTTTCGGTGACAACAGACTGATCGGAACAACGAAATCGAGTCCTGAATTTCGTCTCAATCTACGTTCGAAAGCCAGAATTCGCGCGTTGCATCCATTGGTGCGTCGACAGGCGTGATCTCGTCACTAAAGCACATCGTTGAACGATTCTCCGCATAACACGGCCAGTCTGGGATACCGTCGTGGTTAGGGTCACCGGTGTGTGCGAACGCGATATACGATTGCATTAATCGATCAGAAAGTTGCGCAACGCGATCACCCTCGCCACAGAATCGTCTCATTCGTTCTATGTCATACGTACCCCATACGAATGGAATATCAAGTGAGTGACAAGCGTGCAATCGTCCTTCTTGTGCCGGTGATTCCCAATCGAATCGATACATCCAAACGTTAGGCGTATGTTGCCGGTGCGCGTCTGCGGTGCGGACTGCCGGTATCCGGAACATTCGATCGGTCGAAACCGCTGCCCAGACCTCGATCGGATCCATGCTCAAGTTTTCTTTATTTCGGTCTGCCTCGTACCGTTCGAGCGCGTCACTCGCACGATCTCCCACACTTCCTTCTAATAAACGCTGAAGCTGCGGTGCGTCCATCTCCGCAAACTCTCGATTGAAGATCGTGAAAAGCGTTGACTCATCGCGAGTATGCCCGATCATCAGGTTCATATCTCGTGTGAATTCGCCACGCGCAAGAACCTCTGCGGCATCTTCTTGAATTACATTGCCATCTCTCACAGGTCCCCATCGTGCACCTGGAATCTGGGTTTGTAACGACAGAATCTGTTCCGCTGGAACCGAGCGCAGTTTGTCAAAACCACCGCAGCGATCGGCGAGCTCCTGTGCGCTTCGCAGAGCTGCTTCTACTCTGACTTGATTCGTCAACGACCCACTCATCGGAATTGCTTTGTCAAAACTACCTGCTGCGGCAGGCATGGCCATGAGTTGAGCGATATCGAAACCACCGGCCGATTGCCCAAACACGGTTACGTTGCCCGAGTCGCCGCCAAACGCCTCAATGTTCTCTTTTACCCAACGAAGACCCGCGACTTGATCTAGTAACGCTTCGTTTCCTGTGCCACCCAGTTCAGGTGCGTGAAGGAACCCAAGCGCACCGAGTCGATAGTTCAACGTGACAACGACCATGTCACCTGTTTTAGCTAGATGCTGTCCGTTGACACGCGGTTGCGAACCGGATCCAACCGTATTTCCACCGCCATGAATCCAGACCATGACTGGACGTTTGTTTGAATCACAACCTGGCGTCCAGACGTTCAGATAGAGACAATCCTCGCTGGTTTCCCCAGTCGCGATACCGATGAGTTCTCCGACGGCGCCGGGGATCGTTGATTGGATTGCGCAAGAACCAAACGCTTTCGTATCCCTTATTCTGGACCAAGGCTCAGGTGGAACCGGTGCTAGCCATCGCTTGTCGCCGACCGGAGGCTGTGCGAACGGAATTCCCAGAAAGACGTTCAAACCGTCCTGATCCAGTCCTTCAATCTGTCCACAACTGGTTTCAACTAATGCCACAACATCACTCCTGAAGCTACAACCAAGCAACCTATGCTTGAAATCGTCTACCTATCATTTTGCCTAGTCACATCTGTCGGTGAATCTAAATGGCTGATGCCCACGCTAACGTCGATCCTGCCGAGCTCGAGAAATTCGAGTCGCTCGCGCATCGATGGTGGGACAAGGACGGCGAGTTCAAACCTCTTCACGACATCAATGAAGTGCGCTTAAGGTTCATCACAGATCGATCTGAGGTTTCTGATCGGGATGTCATCGAAGTTGGCTGTGGCGGGGGGATTCTCGCGGAGAGTCTCGCAAATTTAGGCGCACGAATCGTTGGCATCGATCCCGCACGCGGTCCCTTAACGGTCGCGAAGATTCACGCGATCGAAGAAGGCTTGACCGAATATCCCGAATACGAAATAGCTACCGCTGAGACATACGTCGACGAACACGCGGCATCGTTTCATGTCGTCGCAGCGTTAGAGATGCTCGAACACGTTCCAGATTACCGCATAACAGTCGCCGCTCTTGCAGATTTGGCGCAACCCGGTGCTGACCTCTACTTCTCAACGATTAATCGTCATCCGAAAGCGTATGCGCTCATGATCGTTGCAGGCGAATACGTACTCAACGTGTTGCCTCGAGGCACTCACGATTACGAGAAGTTCATTCGACCTTCTGAGCTAGCTCAAGCTTCACGCGATGCGGGTCTAACCGTAAAGACCATTCAGGGGTACCGCTACAACCCGTTCACGCGCCATTGCACACTTTGCGACGATTTAGACGTGAACTACCTAATGCACGCCGAGAAACCTCTTGGCTAGATACCAACCGCATAAAAACCTGTTAGTAGGTCGAACCATCCTAGTGACCGGTGCGAGCGATGGTATCGGTCGTGTCGCCGCGATTACCTACGCTCAACACGGCGCAGATGTGCTCTTGCTCGGACGAGACCGCAAGAAACTCGAAGCTGTCAACGACGAAATCACTTCCGCTACGGCTACTTCGCCGCTGATCATCCCTTTCGATCTTGCGAAGCTGCACGCACAGTCTGAAACCGTGCTGACGGATTCATTGAGGGACGCCATCCAACAGTTGGATGGGATCCTGCACAACGCGTCCTTGTTGGGGTCTAAGGTTCCAGTAGCGCATTACCCTTCGAACGAATGGGAATCGGTCATGCACGTAAACGTAACGGCCGCGTTTCTACTCACGAAAGCGCTTCTCCCAGCCCTCGAAAAGTCGTCCGACGCATCGGTGATTTTTACGTCGTCAGGAGTTGGTCGAAAAGGTCGTGCCTTCTGGGGTGCCTATGCTGTTTCTAAGTTCGCGACCGAAGGCATGATGGAGGTCCTAGCCGATGAACTGAGCGACACAAACATACGTGTGAATTCGCTCAATCCTGGAGGTACGCGCACCACTATGCGTGCGTCTGCCTATCCCGCAGAAGATCCCATGACGTTACCTACACCACAAGAGCACATGCCGCTTTATCTATATCTCATAGGACCCGATTCGAGGGGCGTCAATGGCAAAAAATTTGATGCTTCGTCTTGGGACGGATCATGACTGAACTGAGAGTAAATATCAGGAGTGACGCATCGAACGAATTTTCAAATCCGACACTCAGATTAATCTGAGGCGTCCGAACTACGAGCGTTTACGTCAACGTCAAGCTGCTTGACGGCGCCGTTCCTGAGCGAGTTCGTAGGTTCCTTGTAATCTCATCCAAAAGCTCGCATCGCTCCAGCCAATACGCTCAAGCGCGAGAGCCATCGCAGGAGTAATCCCAGATCTGCCGTTCAACAATCGAGACAGAGCCTGCCGTGTGCAACCTAATTGAGATGCGGCATCTGTCACTGTCCAACCTTCTGCCTCAAGATTACCTCGCAAAATTTCACCAGGATGACAAGGATTCAACATCGCCATGATTGCATTCCCAACGTTTAGTGATAGTCTACTAAGTCTACGTCAACAGCTTCCTCATTTTCGAATCGGAAGATGACGCGCCAATTACCGGACACACGAACACTCCATATACCCCTCATATTCCCCTTTAATTGGTGTAAGCGATAACCTGGTTGTGTTGCGAGGTTTCGCGGGTGCTTCGCGTCGTTCAAGAGAGTCAGTATGACTCGAAGTTTCGGCACCAAATCGTTCGGTAGTCTTGCTTCGCGATCCTCCTCTGCCAGGCGGCGAAGTCCCTTGTGCTTAATCCGCAAGGATCATTCCCTGCGACGAATGACCCGAGCAGTATCGATCCCGAATTCATGTATCTGATAGAGACGGTATTAATGTACATTTCCTATCAAGTACTGTGCTGGACGAAGGCAATACAAAAGTAATCAAGTTGATGGAATCTCTCCTAGTTGAGAAATAATGTCAAATTAGCAGTACATAAGTATAGTCGTATTGCGGTATTTTCGAACGAAAATCACAAATCGAAAAACGAATGTAAGGCGGGTATTTAGAGAGGGTCCTGCTACTTAGGAACTTAGGCAACCCCGCGATTCTTTTTCATTTTCATTGAATAAAAACACATAAATAGACCGCTTGACTGTGATCTACATGGAAAGAAAGTCAAAGCATCTGAACGGAATTGATCAATCTCTGTACCAACGAGGAAGCGTCAGATTCGGGTACGGAATCAGAACGGAGCGATTCCCACTGGTCGGTTTAGTGTCCCCTCGTGATCGAGCACGCATAGTTAAACCGAGCATCTCGCACACGGCGTTTACCTCATCGGTGTGAATCTCCACGACACGACCAGCTGGTACGAAGCTAGGAGCGATAAACGGTCCAAAGCGCACGCGCTTGAGTCGCGATACCAGGATGCCTTGACTTTCAAAGAGTCGCCGAACTTCGCGATTTCTCCCTTCCATCAAGCACACGTGGTACCAGTGATTGCTTCCACGACCATCGTAATACTGAATATCACTGAACCGGCACGTAACGCCGTCGAGCACTACGCCGCGGGTAAGTCTCTCTAACTTCTCTTCGTCTAGAAGCGTGCGTACTCTCACCGCATATTCACGATCGAGATTCGTACTCGGATGCATGAGTTTGTTCGCCAGTTCGCCGTTGTTCGTGAACAGCAAAAGACCTGTGGTGCCAACATCGAGCCGACCTATGGAAATCCATCGACCGGATTTAAGGCTCGGTAATTGCGCGAATACGGTGCGACGATCGGTGACTGACTTCCGTGTTACTTCAACTCCAGCCGCCTTGTTCATGAGGAGCATGCGAGGATCAGAATGAACACGGCGAGAAACGAGCTTGCCGTCGAGTTCAACGCGTTGCGCAGACGAAACCCTGTCGCCGAGGGTCGCTAGTTCTCCATCGACTCTGACTCTGCCGGCCGCAATCCACTTTTCTATGGTCCGCCGCGAACCTAAGCCAGCATCCGCAAGTGCTTTCTGCAGCTTCACCGTCGGCGCCGTCGATTCGTTTGTCGTGCCAGCCATAGACCCTTGCTGCGTTTGACTTGTGACGAGAAGGTTAGCGCGAGCTAACTCTCATTTGCCACGATTCGCGGTGGTTCTACGCGTTCTTCCTTCACGCGCAACGACTCCCCATCAACCAACGGGGGTAAATCGCCAATCGAGCGTAGATTGAAATAATCCAAGAACGCGCGTGTGGTCCCATACAGGATCGGCAGTCCAGGAACCTGTTTACGCCCCAGCTCGCGCACCCATCCTCGTTCCTGCAGCCTTCGCAGGATGTTGCCGCTGGTCGTCACGCCTCGAACTTCGTCGATTTCACCGCGCGTGATGGGTTGCTGGTACGCGATCATCGCAAGCGTTTCAAGCAATGCACGCGAATATCGTGGCGGATTCCGCCGCCATAACTTATGGACCCACTCGCTGTGTGCTTTATCAACTTGAAGTCGAAATCCTGACGCAACTTGAACCAGCTCGATGCCACGCGCTTCACAGTCCATTTCGAGTTCGTCGAGCGCGGCGACCAGCAATTCACGAAACGAACGTGGGTCGTCGTACTCTGAATCGAAAACGTTCATGAGTGCGGCAACGTTTAGTGGTTCATCCGCAGCGAAGAGCAGCGTTTCCACAATTCGTTTGACTTCCGTCACGGTTAATTCAGCCAACGCTAGTCGCCTCCGCTAATCCGACGAATATTGGTGCAAATGGTCGCTGCTGGGTCACTCGAACCAAGCTACTCCTCATGAGTTCGAGGATCGCCAAAAGTGACGCGATAAGCGAGACTTTACCTTCACGCACATCGAACAGCGCATCGAACGGTACCTGCTCCTCGGATTTTTCGAGTTTACCGATGATGTCCGTCATCCGTTCTCTCACCGAAATCGTCGTACGAGTGATACGGTGTTGCTGATAGAGCTTTGAACGTTGAATGACATCCGCAAATGCGACCATTAGTTCCTTCAGCTCGATCTCTGGCTGCACTTCCGGTGCGTAGGACTCTGCGAGGGGTGCGTGTACGACATGCACTTCGCGATCGACACGAGGTAAGGCATCTAGACGTTCAGACGCGTTCTTTAACCGTTCGTACTCTTGGAGTCGGCGACGTAATTCGGCTTCAGGATTCGCCTCTTCTTCCTCATCGCTCTCCAGCTGTGGAAGTAACGCCCGTGATTTGATCACCATCAGCGTCGCGGCAATCACCAAGTATTCCCCTGCTAGCTGTAGCCGAAGTGTCGACATCATCTCGATGTACTGCATGTATTGATCCGCAATATCCGCTAGACGTATCTCAAGGATGTTGAGGTTCTGCTTACGAATCAGATAGAGCAAGAGATCCAATGGTCCTTCGAAAGACTCGAGCATCACGATCATCGCATCCGGCGGTACGTGTAAATCGTTTGGGAGCTCTTCTATGCTCTTGTCGCCAATGCGCGCTTGATACGGCATGCTGTTGTCCCGGTTCAACGCCAATTCCTCGGTCGTTTGATTCGCTAATTCGTCAGGCATTCGCAATACCTATAGCCGCTCTAACTTCAGTCATGGTTTCTTTCGCAATCACTCGCGCTTTCTCCGACCCTTCAGCGAGAATCTGACGCACTTTTTCGGGTGAATTCGCATATTCCGCCGCCCGTTCTCGAAACGTCGTCTGCTCTACGCTAATCGTGTCGATGAGGGGTTGCTTGCATTCGCGGCAACCGATCGACGCCGTACGACAGCCGTTTGCTGCCCATTCGCGCTGATCCTCGTCTAGGTAAATCTTGTGCCACGTAAACACAGGACACTTTGCTGGATCACCTGGATCCTTGAGGCGAACGCGAGCCGGGTCGGTTTGCATACGACTGATTTTTTGCTCGATAACTTCAGGTTCATCCCGAAGTTGAACCGTGTTGCCGTAGGACTTCGACATTTTTCGACCGTCTAGCCCAACCACGAGTGGCGTCTCTGTGGCCAGCGTGCGTGGCTCAGGCAGAATCACTCGACCGGTTCCGCGCAGGTATCCCTCAAGCGTCTCAGATTCACGGCGAGAAAGTGTGGAACTCGATGACAACAGCGCTAAGCCGTCTTCCAGCGACTCCTGACGTCCGTCTTCACGATATCCTCGATTGGCTGCAAGAAAGTCACTCTTGAACGCTTGCCCTTGAGCCTCGAGTAGGTCCTGTACGGTGGTTTCGAAATCGATACTGCGACCATAAATCTCATTGAATCGACGAGCAATTTCACGACACATTTCGACATGGGCGTCTTGGTCCATACCGACGGGGACACGTTCCGCCCGATAGATGAGTATGTCAGCCGCCTGAAGTACCGGATACCCGAGAAATCCGTAGGTCGCCAGGTCCTTGTCCTGCAAGGAATTGATGATGTCCTTGTACGTCGGAACGCGCTCTACCCAAGGCAGCGGCGTGATCATGGACAGAAACAGGTGCAGTTCCGCATGTTCCGGTACTCGACTTTGCATGAAGATCGTGCATTCGTCCGGTGACAAACCGGCACCCAGCCAATCCACGACCATCTCCTGCGAGTATTCCTCGATCGTGTGCGTTTCGTCGTACGCGGTCGTGAGAGCGTGCCAGTCGGCGACAAAGAAATAGCAGTCGTATTGAGACTGTAGGTCTACCCAGTTTTTTAATGCGCCGTGGTAGTTACCCAAGTGCATATAGCCAGTGGGTCTCATCCCTGATAGGACTCTATCTGGGCGTTTGGCTTGGTTTGCTTCTTCCATGAATCAAGGCTACGAAAGGTTTACGGGCACTCGCCGAAGCCTCGTCAAGCCGTGTTGTTAGCTTGGGTTAGTGAGGAATTGTATGGGAATTCCGTCTTGACTTCATAGAGTATTAAGGTCGGTTATGCATCAGTGCGACGCCAATCGATCTCCTCAATGCCGTGACCGCGCAAATAATTGTTTGCGGCGCTGAAATGACGGCACCCAAAGAAGCCGTTTTGAGCAGAAAATGGGGAAGGATGTGCAGCTGTTAGGACGCAATGTCGGTCGCGCGAAACGCGCTCCCCTTTCGCTTTGGCATACGCACCCCAGAGAAGGAAGACGACGTGCTCGCAATGCTCATCAACGATTTCAACGATGCGGTCGGTAAATCGTTCCCAGCCCTTGTTTTGATGGGACCCGCTCGCACCTTCAAGGACCGTAAGCGTCGCGTTCAGCAATAAAACACCTTGAGCAGCCCAACCTAATAGGCTGCCGTTCGATGGCGCGAAGGGCGCATCCGAAGCTCCGTTCTCCCTCAGATCCTCCGCTAGTTCTTTGAAGATGTTCACTAACGACGGCGGTTGCTTAACACCCGGAGGCACGCTGAAACACAACCCGTGCGCTTGACCTTGAAAGATATACGGATCCTGTCCGATGATCACAACTTTGACGTCGGGTAACGGGCAACTATCCAGTGCATTGAAAATCAGCTTTGAAGGTGGGAAGATGTGCTTACCTGCACCTCGTTCCGCAAGCAAGAACTCTCGCAGCTGGACCATGTAGTCGGACTCAAATTCGCTCCGAAGCACTTTCTTCCATGAGTCATGCAAAACGACTCGGTCGACCGCGCTCATGGATTCTATGCTCGATCTCTAAGCTGCGGAAAGAGCAGTACGTCACGGATCGAATGTCTGTCGGTTAGCAACATGACGAGGCGATCAATACCAAGACCCTCCCCCGCCGTTGGCGGCATCCCGTACTCAAGAGCCGTAATGAAGTCTTCGTCGATACTCATTGCCTCTTCATCGCCCGCGCTCTTGAGTGATGCTTGGTGTTCAAAACGCGCACGTTGATCCTCGGGGTCGTTGAGTTCCGAAAAGCCGTTCGCGATCTCTCGACCTGCGATGAAATACTCAAAGCGATCAGTGAAATCTGGGTCCTCTTTATTTCGCATCGCCAACGGCGAGATCGAGGCTGGATACTGCGTTACAAAAGTCGGTTGCTCGAGCTGATGCTCTACACGCGCTTCAAACAGTTCGTTCAATATCGCGCCGGCATCCATGCTCTTTGCCACATGTACCTCTAGCTGGTCCGCGATGGTGCGCACGTGTCCTTCGTCTCGAAGAGCATTTGGCTCTTCACCAAGCTCATTCGCGACTGCGTCCAGCATGGTAATTCGACGCGCTGGCTGTTCAAAATCCAATTCAAGATCGCCGAAGGTCACCGATACGCCGCCTGTTGTATCACGGACAATTTGCCGCATCATCTCGTCCGTGAGATCCATCATGTCCTCAAAGGTCGCATAACTCTCGTAGAACTCAAGCATCGTAAATTCCGGACTATGACGCGTCGATAGTCCTTCGTTACGAAAGTTCCGATTGATCTCAAATACCCGTTCCACGCCCCCGACGACGAGACGTTTGAGGTACAGTTCAGGCGCGATACGGAGGTAGAGATCCCGCGAAAGCGCGTTGTGGTGCGTGGTAAATGGTTTTGCGCTTGCACCACCTGGAATCGGATGGAGCATCGGCGTCTCAACTTCCCAGTAATCGCGAGCTTGAAAGAACTGACGAATCGACGACAGCACCTTACTGCGCGTCTCAAAAACACTTCGTGATTCCTGATCGACGATCAGATCGACATAACGTCGCCGGTACTTGAACTCCTGATCTGCAATTCCGTGGTACTTTTCAGGTAATGGCTGTAATGCCTTGACCAGTAGTCGCAGTTCCTGAGCCTCGACCGTGAGCTCACCTCGGTTGGTCTTCATGACCACGCCACGCACTGCGACGATATCACCAACGTCGGTTAAGTGTTTGAAGTCTTCGTAGGTTTGTTCGCTTACGTTATCGGAGCGGACATAGATTTGGATACGCTCGCCCGTGTCGTATAGCGTCGCGAAGCTCGCCTTACCCATATCTCTGCGTAGCACGACGCGACCTGCGATTGCGACCTCGATCGCTCGTTCAGCGAGTTCCTCTTTGGTGAGATCGTCGTAATCTTCGTGCAACACAGCGGCGTGATGTGTTGGCTTGAAATCATTCGGAAAGTTGAAGCCTTGACCCCGCAAGCTGTCTAGCTTGTGTCGCCGGACTTCGAACTCGTTTCGTTCTTCGTTCAAACGTCCGCCTTCAAGTTTGCTGTCATAAATTCGTCCAAGTCGCCGTTCAGCACGCGCGTCGGGTCAGAGATTTCGATATTCGTTCGCAAGTCCTTGACGCGAGACTGATCAAGCACATACGACCTGATCTGACTACCGAAACCGATATTCGCTTTGCTGGACTCGAGCTCTTGTCGCGCGGCATCGCGCTCTTGGATCGCCAAATCGTAAAGTCTCGCTCGCAATTGTTTCCATGCCTGATCCCGGTTTTGATGCTGGGATCGTTCGGACTGGCATTGCACGACCGTCTTGGTCGGTAGATGGGTTAGTCGTACAGCGGAGTCGGTTCGATTCACGTGTTGTCCCCCAGCGCCGCTAGCCCGGTACGTATCGGTGCGTACATCCGACGGATCAATCTCAATTTCAATCGTGTCGTCAACTTCGGCGTACACGTACACGGAAGCAAACGATGTATGACGCCGATTCCCCGAATCAAACGGCGAATGTCTGACCAACCGGTGAATACCCGTTTCGGTTCGGAGCCAGCCAAATGCGAAGTCGCCTGCGACATAGAGCGTGGCGCTACGAATGCCCGCAATGTCGCCAGCACTCGCTTCACGCAATTGATAGCCGAACTGTCGTTTCTCGCACCACTTGATGTACATCCGAAGCAGCATGTTCGCCCAGTCCTGTGCCTCGGTTCCGCCTTCGCCGAATTGAATGTCAATGAACGCATTACTCGAATCGGTTTCACCATCGAACATGCGCTGAAATTCAAGTTCGCCGAGTTTCTGTTCCGTCGCATCAAAATCCTCAGCGAGTTCGTCCAGCGCGTCTTGATCTGATTCCTCAGCGGCGAGCTCAAGGTACTCCGACGCATCTACTAAAGCTTGTCTGAGTTCGAGCACGCTACCGACTGTCCGATCTAGGCGTGATCGTTCTTGAGAAAGATCCTTGATCTTCTCTTGATTCTCCCACGTCTCTGGGAGAGAAAGCTCGCGATCTACTTCCTCAAGTCGTTCGCTTTTGCCTTCAACGTCAAAGAGAGTCCTTTAGCAGTGCGAATCGAGACTCAAACGACTTTAGTTGCTCTCGCAATGATGTGATTTCGGCCATGACTTTCAGACTCTAACAAACAAAAAAGCCGAGGTTGCTCACGCAAGAACCCGGCAATCAATCGGCTGCCTCAATTTTAGAGGCGATTAATTGAAGTGTGACATCGCCACGATACGTGTTTCGATTCAATTGATACACCATCGAGATTTGATCCGCCTCAACAAGGGGATGTGAAAACGCAATTGCCTCAAAATGGCGAGAACCGCTTCTCAGAATGAATTTCTGGTGTTCTCGATTTCGTCCAACACGCGTGGTTGAAACGACATCAAACGTACCGTGGAACGTAGGAGGCGTGAACGCCTGTCCCCACGGTTCAAGGCTGTCGATCTCATCCACTAGCGCCAAGCTCACTTCATCATCCTCCAATTCACCATCGGTGTAAATCGTCGGATTGAATGCATCCTCGGCCGCCAGTGTTTTGACCGCGTCATCAAACACGTTAGCGAAGCGCTCAAACTGCCGTTTGTATATCGTCAATCCTGCTGCGCCAGCGTGTCCACCAAACTGAAGAATCAGTTTCGGAAATCTTGCGTCGACGAATGCGAGCACATCGCGAATATGCACACCGTCGATGCTACGCGCTGAACCTTTCAGTTGCTGAAGCTCGGACGACTCCGAATCGGCAAATACGATGGCGGGGGTACCGGTTCGATCGACCAACCTACTTGCGACCAACCCCACGACACCTTCATGAAAATCCTGGTGGTAAACGCAGCAGCTCTTAGTTTCAGCCATGTCGACTAAGTTGACCATGCGATTTGCTGTCTCGTTCATATCGGTCTGAATCGCACGACGTCTGACGTTCATATCTTGAAGCACGGAAGCCAACTCAATCGCTTCGTCAGGATCTTCTGTCAGCAACAATCTGATCCCAACAGAGATGTCGTCAAGACGCCCAGCAGCGTTGATACGCGGACCGATTCGAAAACCAAGTTCGCGAGTCGTGAGCGTATCAATCGGTGTTCGGCTGACTTCACAGATCGCTCTGAAACCCGGACGCATCTGACCGCTACGCATCCGTCGCAGACCTTCGCTCACCAATCGTCTGTTGTTCAGGTCCAGCGGCACCATATCAACCACAGTACCCACGGCGACCAGGTCCAACCATTGACGCATGTCAGGCGCGTCGAGAGCTCGCTCTTCGAAGTAGCCTCGTTCCACTAGCTCACGCCGCACGGCAGCAAGGAGGTAAAAGGCGACTCCTACCCCACAAGGTTCGCTATCGAACGTCGAATTTGGTAAGTTGGGATTGACGATACTGTGTGCGGGAGGTAACTGATCGTGTTCGGACGGTGCGAGATGATGATCCGTCACGATGACCTCGATGTCATGTGACTTCGCCAGTTCAATGCCATCAGTTGACGATACACCGTTATCGACGGTGATAAGGAGATCAGGATGAGCCGGAAGCAGCGTTTCGACAAATCTTGTCGTTAATCCGTATCCAAAGCTGAAGCGATTCGGGACGCGAAATTCCGCCGCATCGTATGCAATCGAACGAAAGAAGAGTATGAACAACGAGCTTGCGGTCGCCCCGTCAGCGTCGTAATCGCCGCACACGAATATGCGTTCATGCTGCTCGATTGCGTCAACGATACGGTTAGCCGCTTGTTGAATGTCCGGAATACCCTCCGGCTGATCAAGTTGACTAACTCGATAGTCAATCTCAGACTCGTCAGCAATTCCCCGTGCACTGAGAATGCGGGCCATCGGCGCAGATACCTGTAACTCGTCTTGCAAGGTCTGAGGATCAACGCCATAGGCGCGAGTCTTTACAGTGAGTGACGGCACGTAGGCAAAGTCCGTTCTACGCGAAATCCACGACGCGGATTTTCTTGATCGGCGAAGCGATATCCGCTAATGATTCAAGTTCCTTGAGGGATTGATCTAACTCACGTTCAACGACTGAATTTGTGAGAATGACAACTGGAATGACCGCAGTGTCGACCGAACGGACGACTTCCTCCTGTTTCTGGACCATGGAGGCGATCGATATACCGTGCCTCGCTAAGGTCTCACCGATTGACGCGATAACGCCTGGACGATCAGTCGCGGCGATACTGAGAAAAAAGGGACTAGCCACATCGCCAATACTGCGTGCATTTAGCTCACTTCCTCCGATGCCAGGATGTCGATACAACCCGGATGCAATGTTGGTAAGGTCTGCGATCACCGAGGAAGCGGTCGCGTGACCACCCGCACCAGGACCAGTAAAGCGCAATACGCCCGTATTGGCGGTTCCCAGTTGAACCGCGTTCTCGACGCCATTCACTTTCGCTAGTAAGTTCTCTTTCGGTACCAATGCAGGATGTACCCGCATCTCGATGACATCATCGTCTTGTCGACCGATCGCTAAGTGCTTGATCGAATATCCGAATTCGTCGGCATGCCGAATATCGTCGATGGTAATGTCTTCGATACCTTCACAATACACTTCGTCGATCTCAATGGGTACATCGAACGCGAGCGCCACAAGAATCGCCAGCTTTTGCGCCGCGTCCATACCCCCAACGTCGAAAGTGGGATCGGCTTCCGCGTAACCGAGCTCCTGCGCTGTACGTAATGCGTCCTCAAACGCAACACCTTCCTCCGACATCGCAGTCAGAATGTAGTTGCATGTTCCGTTGATGATGCCGGTAAGCCATTGGATGTTGTTCGCCGGAAATCGAGTTTTAAGCGCAGCGATGATCGGGATACCACCGGCAACGGCGGCTTCGAATGCGAGAGGGACGTTGCGTTCCCGCGCGATGGCTAACAGCTCATTGCCATGCGTTGCGAGTACCGCCTTGTTCGCCGTGATGACGCCGCGTCCTTGGTTTAAACAAGACTTGATCAGATCGTATGCCGCGTCCGTTCCTCCGATCAATTCAATGACAAGATCAAGATCATTGTCGGAAATCAAATCGTTGAGATCTGTACTGAACGCAGTCGATCCGAGCTCAACCTCGTCGCGGAGACGACGACTCGCGACACGGCTGACACGCACCGTGTCGCCGGTGATTTCATCGAGTTGAACAGTATTCGCTTTCGCAAGATCAAGTAACCCTTGCGCGACAACACCTAACCCCGCGATTCCTACGTTTATTGACAATCTTGAAGCACGCTAACTACGAACACCACCGCGGCTAACAAGCCGCACGAGAAGCCCGAATTGTAGCTTGGGAACGATTCGGCTACATAGACATCGCCACTACGTTTGCGGATCACGGAGAAGTCCAATGGTCAGCGAAGTTGAACATCAATCAAGCCACACACATCCCGCCGTTTATCATTCACGGCGAACCAGGACTGCTGAGCTCACCATGAGAATGCTCATGGCGGAAGGCTCCGGGAGTACACACGCTGGTTCGTTCTTGGGAAGGTAAAGGATTGCTGTAGATGGCGGAACGAACGGCTAAACTGTCGGTAGACGGCAACGAAATCGATCTACCGGTGCTTTCGCCGTCGGAAGGCTATGACGCCATCGATATCGGCGTACTGATTCGTGAAGGGTATGTGACTTACGATCCCGGATTCATGTCGACCGCATCTTGCGAATCCACGATTACTTACATCGATGGCGACGAAGGCATCCTTCTTCACCGTGGTTATCCGATTGAACAGCTCGCGGAGCAATCCAATTACCTTGAGCTGACCTATCTACTGCTATTCGGCAAATTGCCGAGTCAGAACGAGTTTGCGGATTACAAGGCAAAAATTCGGCAAGAGACCGTTGTTGACGAGCGACTCGTCGCGTTGTGTTCAAGCCTGCCTCGTGATGCTCACCCAATGGGGGTTGTGTGTTCGCTGGTCGGTGCGATGTCAGCAATGTACCATCGTGAAGTTGATATCACCGATGCCGAGTGCCGCGACCAAGTAGCCATCCGACTCGTTGCGCAGATCCCCATCTGTGCGGCGATCGCATATCGCCACTCCATCGGCAAGCCGATGCTTCCGGCGAATCCTGATCTGGATTACGCAGAGCATTTCCTTCATCTAATGTTCTCTGAGGATGAAAACTCACCGGTAAATCCAGTTCTCGCAAGAGCGATGGATCGCATCTTTCTGTTGCATGCAGATCACGAACAAAACGCGTCTACTTCAACCGTTCGTTTGGCAGGATCGACCGACGCAAATCCTTATGCAAGTATCGCAGCGGGTATTGCTGCCCTGTGGGGTCCTTCGCACGGTGGCGCGAATGAAGCCGTGCTAGAGATGTTGAACGACATTGGATCGCTCGACAAGATTGGCGATTACGTCGCAAAAGCCAAGAATCCTGATGATCCGTTCCGCATCATGGGATTTGGACATCGCGTTTACAAGAACTATGACCCACGCGCGACCGTCATGCAACAGACTTGCGACGAGGTACTCAACGAGCTCGGCATCGAGAGTGACCCGATCCTTCAAATGGCGCGTGCGCTTGAGAAAATCGCACTCGAAGACGAGTACTTTGTAGAGCGTCGGCTCTACCCTAACGTGGATTTCTATTCCGGAATCATCCTTAAAGCGATGGGAATCCCGGTAGAACTCTTTACCGTCATATTTGTTACCGGTCGAACTTCCGGATGGATCGCGCAGTGGAAAGAGCTCGTGAGTGAGTCTTACAAGATTGGGCGTCCGCGGCAAATGTACACGGGCAGCTGCAGCCGCGATTACGTGCCGATCGAGGCGCGTTAGCTAGCTTCTCTCCCGACCATTCAAGCGGACGGGGATCTCAGTGAAATCAGTCTTCTATTGCCTCAGTGGTCCAGCAGGACATCCGGCGAACGAGATCATTGACGCAATTTCCGTAAGCGCCGTATTTGATCAGCCGGTAGCGGTCGCCTTCATCGGGGACGGAGTTCGCCAACTGTTTGACCAGACAGTTTCGGAAGACGGTAAAAACACCACCAAATTCTTGGCCGCACTTCCTTCTTTCGATGTTTCAGAGTTTTTGGCAGAACGGGAAAGCTTGGAGCGTCAAAACCTCTTGGACCGCTTCCATGAAGTTCGATCGCAAGATGAGAGGTCCTTCCTCAATCACGTTGAGATCAAGGACGGCGACGAAATTCGATCTCGTATGCGTGCGTTTGATATGGTCATCACCGACTGATGTTGCACGTCGTTCAATCGCGCTCAGGACTCGCAAAATGCAAAGCGATCGTTCAGCCCGGCGATGATGTCGTGTTCATTGGTGACGGCGTCATCTGTACGGAAGCCATCGCGGATTGTCGCGTGTTCGTTCAGACCGACGACGCGGAGCGATGCGGGATAGGCATCCGCGAACAAGAAATTCCGTGTAGTATGGACGAGCTCGTCCGACTCGTCGCAAAGCATGATCAATCCGTTTCATGGCGGTGATTCGAAAAAATCTCAAAATTAGTCAGTAAATCCTCAACGGAGGCGAAGCATGGTTGACGAAATCACATCGTTCGAAGGTGGATGCCGATGCGGACAGATTCGCTATACGTGTTCAAGCACGCCTGTTTTTACTGCTCACTGTCATTGTCGTGACTGTCAGTATGCCGCGGGCGGGGGATTCTCAACCATTGTCGTCGTAGCGACATCCGGTGTCGAGATGCATGGCGACCTCGGAGGATTCACAGTCACCGCAGAGAGCGGTAATGAACTGACTCGGAAATTCTGTTCGAACTGTGGCACCCCGATCATGACGGAGATGCACTCGAACCCTCAATTCATGGTACTCAAGGCCGGCACACTCGACGATCCGTCCTGGCTGAAGCCTACGGTCCACATATGGACATCAAGTGGACAACCTTGGTCTGAGGCAATCGGTGACTTGCCACGTTTTGAACAAAGTCCGGAGTAAGTGATCGGCTGATTTCGCGATTCGTTAACGTACTCAAACGAAGCAAATTTACCGACGAAGTATGACCTCTCGCGTTCTCTGTTTTGGCTTCAATACTGAATTTCAAAAGAAACTCATTGGCGCGTGGACCGTCGATCTAGACGCTAAGAAGGTAGACCTCGTCCTACTCTCAAGAAAATCTTGCCCAAACGCAGAGCTACACGCTGAAACGGCATTAAAGTCAGCACGCCGTATTCCCGACGGTGCTATTGGCGAGCGACTGAAGTTTCAGTTTCTTAAATTGCAGTACAACTGGATCTATCAGCGACTTGAGCATTCGCGCCCTGACCAGGTAATGATTTACAACGGCTTAAATGGCGTGAACTATCTAGTCAGTGCGGCATGTAAAGAGCTCGAACTTCCGCAGCTCTACTTCGAACGCGCGCCGCTACAGGATCGCGTGCAAATTGACTCTAGCGGCGTGAATTTCCAGTCGAGCATTCCCACGGATATTGAGTTTTATCGTGAGCTTGCCGAAGACGAATTCGCAGACTATCGCGGTGCGCAATATGTTGACTCACACCGTGTGTTAAACGATGGCGCGGAGCTCGACGATGCGAGTAGTGTTGAGGGAATACGATCCGAGTCCTACGTGTTTTGTCCGCTGCAGGTACCCCGGGATACTCAAGTGACCGTATTTGGCGGTTGGATCACGGGTATCCCCCACCTATTGGATAGTCTGGATAAGGCTTCTCGGCAATTACCCGACCATCTTCACTTGCGAATTAAGGAACATCCAAGTAGTCCCGTTTCGTTTGCTCAACAAATCGAGTCGTACGACAATCCAAAGCTTGTTCTCGACAAGCAACATGACGTCTACGATTTGGTCGCGAACTCGCAAGGGGTTGTCACGATCAATTCTTCAGTCGGACTCGAAGCGTTCCTATTTGAAAAACCAGTGATAACGATCGGTGAAGCGCTTTACTCGTTCGGCGAGATGACGACACGCACATTAGATTCAGACACATTGTGTGATGCGATGGCGGATTTCCCAAATCTCAAGTGGTCGCAACTTGAGCGGGATCGATTCGTCAAATTTCTACTGTTCTGGTTCCCACCTATGCAGGAGGTATTAAGCAAGGAGTACACGCCACAGGACATGTTCGTCCGTGACCAGAAGTTTCATTTACTACGTCACGATGTCAGTAAATAGAGACGCTTCATCATCAAACGAAAATGAAATTCTGGCCACATACATTCACGTCGGCTTTCAAAATTAGAGCATTGACTTACGAGAATCTAAAGGTTCGACATTCTCCGAAATTCGAGCTCCTACTTAGAACTGCCATCCTTCCGATTCAAACATCTCAATCAGCTTTATGTGCCTGATATGAAGGTCGTCACACACATCGGGTATTTTTGGACTAGCCAAGTTCCTTCGATTTTCATGTGAAATAACCGTATACCCTCGTGCAAGTGCGAGAGCAATAACCATCGGATCGCTACCCGATCTTCCTTTTCTTGAGTCAACTAACCTTGGATAGTCTTGCATGATTTTCTGTAGCTCGGACTCATATTGGTGAATTTCTATAAACATGTGCTTCCTATCTTTCGCCCATTCATAGGCCGCGTCGTCGCGTCGGCTCAGATCTTCTAACACATCTACTGGCGCTAAGAGTCTGCCCGTTTCGACTAGACCCTCTAATCGAACTTGCCATAGAGTCGGAAAGACACTCGGCACGTATGAGCGCGTATACGCTTCTAAGATTGCGCTGGTATCTATCGAGTAAAAAACTGCCGTAGTCGGCATAGCCTCACTAACCGTCGTATACGTTTTGCTCTAGTTTTTCGAAATGGCGGACTCGTAAATCACCTAACAGCCTCGATGCCTCGTTTATTGAAATCAAGCTCGCGTTAAGGCTGTCTAACACCAACCCCACATACGGCTTTCCAAAGTTCAAGATTACATCTTGGGGAGGATTGGTTCGGAATGAATTCCCCTCGCTGTTTAGTTCACGCTGCAATCGTTGCTTCTTTTCCGCTAGAGATGCTTCAAACTCCTTCTTCCACCGTGACGATAAATTCTCATAGAACCGTTTCGTTGTCTTACCAAAAACCAAGAGTCGCCTCAACACAACGATCTTGCTGACACCAAACGCTCGAGCCAAGATTCCAATATCTGCATCAGTCCAGTCCTCGCTCCGCCGATGATGCGAACGCACTGCGGCTTGATTTAGTAGGTCGTCACGAGGTACTAACGCCGCACCGGCAACAGCGTTGCAAAATACTTCGATTTCCGCTCCATCAAAAGTTCCAGAAAATCCAATATCAAGATCCGAAGCACTCGACTGACCTAACATCAAGTGCGCTAGCTCATGAATCAGACTAAATGTTCTCCGATTTGCAGCATCCTTCCGATTCACGACGATGATCGGAAGCGTCTCTGCGGCTAATGCGAAGCCAGACACTTCAGTCCAATCCACACGCGACATTTGAAACACCAACACATCCAAACTTTCAATAGCGCGCCGCCATACATTGAATGGATTAAGTTCCCCGTTTGCGCGCCACTCTCTTTGATGATTGAAGTCGATGCCTAAGTGAGATCGAATTCGCTGGCCAACTATTTCGGGACTCTCATCAATGTCTGCGGACATACTGAACGGCTTGGTTCGCTCGCCGAGAACTCTAAAAAGCTCTAACGAATTCTCTCGGTGTTGTTGCGCAAGTTCCATTTCGTAGACTAAAGCCGTGGAATAAGGTTTACCACGATGCTCATTCGATTGACGCAAGTCCTTAATTGGTTTAAAACCATCTGGCGGCGTCGCCAAGTAAAACAAACTCGGCGGACGATGAAGAACCTTTGCTGCTTTCCTTAATTGAGGGAACGTAGGTCGAATGGAAGATTCATCATCTTCCCAATTGGCGTACCGCTCTGGTTTCACGCCGATTTTTTTCGCTGCTTCTTCGACAGTCAGCTTCGACTGTTCGCGTGCCCACCTCAAAACCGCCGGAGTGATGTTCGCACGTGGCCGTTCTTCTGCAGCGTTTGAATCGAATAGACTCATTTCAACCTAACATCAAGATTTGACGATTTGCGTACGTACCCTATGCCCGCAAAAATTTCATCAGTGTCTATCTTAGTGGATGATCGCCTCGTCCGAAAGTAAAGATCAAATCTTCATATCTGTTCATTTAGAACAAACTGCTAGCGCTAGTGCACGCTATCAGGAGCTATTTGATAAGTTTCTAACGATCGTCAACTCGGCGTAATCGCTCAATCAGACTTGACGTGTCCCAACGACTCCCGCCTAAAGCCTGGACCTCCGCATAGAACTGGTCTACGAGTGCTGTCATAGGTAAACGGGCATCGACCTCTCGCGCAATATCCAATGCGATCGCGAGGTCCTTTCGCATCCAGTTCACAGCAAATCCGTAGTCGAATTTCCTCGCCGCCATGGTCTCGGCTCGATTTTCCATCTGCCAGGAACCGGCTGCGCCGTTCTTGATGATTTCGACGACCTCGTTAATGTCGAGACCCGACTTCTCAGCGAGATGAAAACCCTCTGCTAATCCTTGAACGACACCAGCGATACAAATCTGATTAACCATCTTCGTTAATTGACCGCTACCAGCGCCGCCCATGAGCTTGACACTCTTCGTATAGCAGTCGATCACTGGTTCAGTTCGATCGAATACCGCTTGTTCTCCACCCACCATGATGGTCAATGCACCGTTATCTGCCCCAGCCTGACCGCCACTAAGAGGTGCATCCAAGAAATGTGCACCGGCTTCCTTACTGGCTTCTGCCAGTTCTCGTGCAAGATTTGGTGAATCGGTCGTATGGTCGACAAATACTGCATCACGTTGGATCGAGGCAAGTACGCCAGCATTACCGTAGCTGACGCTTCGCACATCGTCATCGTTTCCGACACACATGAAGACGAACTCCGCACCGTCCGCCGCTTCAGCCGGAGTGGGTTTCGCGGTTCCAGAGTGTTTCGAAAGCCAATCCTCAGCGCGGGCAGTTGAACGGTTGTAAACCGTCACTTCGTGACCTGCGGCGGCTAAATGACCCGCCATTGGAAACCCCATAACTCCGAGTCCCACAAACGCAACGCGATGTCCCACTTCTCACTCCAAGCATTCTCAAATGTGCTAACGCTTATGGATCGCTCTATACGTCAATCCATGGTTGGCATGCATGAGGATTTAACATAGCTAATATGACAAAAACTAACCGTCCATGAGCAGCGACCGAGCTGCCAGTCATCGGCAGTCCATTCCTTCGATTGACCGGCTGCTTAGTGCACCGTTCCTTGAAGAGATCGTCGCAGTGTGGGGACGACAGTCTGTCCGTGCAGCGATCCGTGCGATTCAAGCGCGCGTTCGTGCGGACGAAAGCACGTCCGAAATCAGTGACGTCGAGTCGTTTTACCGCGAAGAAATCGAGCGCTGGTTGTCAACCGAACGTCTCCCTGGTTACCAACGTGTGTTCAACCTTACCGGAACTATTCTTCACACGAATCTTGGCAGAGCACGTATCGACGAGAGCATATACGAACGAGCAAAGCAGCTCGTAACACAGCCAGCATCGATCGAATTCGACCTCAAAACGGGAAATCGAGGGCATCGCGAGGAAGCGGTGTGTGAGCGGCTATGTCGACTGGTCAACGCCGAAGCTGCCGCGATCGTAAACAACAACGCCGCCGCGGTTTTGATTCTCCTTCATACGTTGGCGAGAGACCGTAGCGTAGTCGTCTCACGCGGCGAACTGATAGAAATTGGTGGAAGTTTTCGTTTACCGGAAATCATGGAAGCTGCGGGCTGTCGCTTAGTCGAAGTCGGAACGACCAACCGAACACATCTGCGCGACTATGAGCGTGCACTCGCGAAGGATCCAGCGTTATTGCTCAAAGTCCATCCGAGCAACTACCGGATTCAGGGATTTACTAAGGAAGTTAGCACGAAGGAGCTTAGTGAGCTAGCACGCGAGCACGATATTCCGTGTGTTATCGACTTAGGAAGTGGTGCGTTAGTCGATACCCGACAGTTCGGGTTACCTCGCGAACCAATACCCAGTGATGTCCTGAACGAAGGTGCAGACTTGGTCACTTTTTCCGGCGACAAGCTACTTGGCGGTCCGCAAGCGGGACTGCTCGTTGGTTCACGTGAATTGATCGATCGGATCAATTCAAACCCGATGAAACGCGCGCTTAGAACCTCGAAGTTAACGCTTGCATTGCTTGATGAAACCTTGAAGGCGTACGAAGACATCGAACACGTGCGAGATAACGTGCCTACCCTCCGCATCTTGTCGTTGTCTACTAATGAGCTTCGAGCGCGCGCTAAAACGGTACATGCACGTCTCGCCTCGCTTCTACCCGCTGAATTCACGATCGACATCGACGCGAGCGAAGCCGAAGTTGGCAGCGGCGCAATGCCCGGTTACCCGCTTGAGTCAGTCGCTGTATCTCTTAAAGGCAAATCAAACGCGATGACACAACAGCTCTTGGTTTCTCTTCGGGAATTGCCAATACCGGTCATTGGTCGCTTATCCAAAGGCGCGATCCATCTCGATGTGCGAGGCGCGGAACCACTCGACGAGTTCATCTCTAATCTAGATTCCCTGTCGTGATCATCACGCTTGCGGGTCATGTCGATCACGGCAAGACCGCGATTGTTCAAGCGCTCACAGGGGTCAACACCGATCGTTTGAAAGAAGAGCAAGAACGTGGTTTGACGATTGATCTTGGGTTCGCGTACACAACGATAGATTCTCAGCGCATTGGGTTTGTTGACGTACCCGGGCATCATCGTTTTATTCACAACATGATCGCTGGCGTAGCAAACCAACAACATGCGCTGCTGGTCATCGCGGCAGACGATGGCATCATGCCGCAAACGATCGAGCACGCACAAATCCTTCAGCTCCTAGGACTGCGATCCGGTACGATCGTGCTTAACAAGGTAGATCTCGTCTCTAAGGACCGCGTACATGAATGTCATGCCGCAATCGAAGAATTCAAGCACGATCAATTTCTGCAAGGCGCGAAGGTATTCGACGTTGCGGCACCCTCGGATCAAGGGATCGAAGCGCTACGTGCACATCTGGTCGAGACCGCACGCCAGTTCGATTCGACGGAGAGCGACCGACCATTTCGGCTCGCCATCGATCGATCCTTCAGTTTACGTGGTGCAGGCACCGTCGTCACGGGTACGGTCGCTTCTGGTTCTGTCAAGATTAGCGATGAGGTCCATCTCACAGCGACCGGCGATCGCGTCCGCATTCGAAACTTGAACGTTCAGGGACTTGATGCAGAGACGGCTCGCATCGGTGACCGCTGCAGTCTAAATATCGCCGGTTCCGACGTAAACCAAGCTCAGCGAGGTGACTGGTTGCTTTCACCTAAGCACGATTTTCCCATTCGTCATGTATCTATTGAACTTTCGCTCCTCAGCGATTTCCCACGACGCGTTAAACACTGGTCGTCGGTTCACGCCTATCACTTGACCGATCACACCGAAGCACGACTTGCACTCCTGGAAGGCAATGTCGCGGAACCAGGAACCACGACGCTCGCCGACCTTCACTGCGAAGAAGACATGCATTTCAAGGCAGGTGATCGCCTGATCCTGCGTGATCGAGACCTCTCACGAACGCTAGGGGGTGCGACTGTTTTAGCCTACGCACGGGATACGAATACAAGACGGCGAGTTGAAGCCAATTTGTCGTTCTTGCGATCACTTCGAAGTTCAGTGCGGGAGCAGGATCACACAGCTTCGCTCAGTGCCTATGCCGGTCGTGGGTTGGTAAATCTCGATGAGTTCACGCGTTTTACGCTATGTGAACGAGACTTGATAGAGCCGTACCTTGAAAGCGATCTCATCGAATGCACGGAACAAGAGGCAATCGGTTCGCGTGTTTTCACCGAAATTAAGGAGAGCCTACATAAGTCGATTGCTGAATTTCATGAAACGCACCCGACCCAAGAAGGAATGACTGTTAAGCAACTTGAGCAGCAAACGCCAACCAACATGTCGTCACTCCGATTTGTCCTCGATCGCATGGTGGAACGTGGCGAGTTGCGCCACGTCGCAGGTCAGTACGCGGAAGCCGCGCATGTAGCACAAGGTCCTTCATACGACACAGTGCTCTTTGAAAAGGTGGAACCCATGTTCGACGCAGAACAACCTGTTTCACTTGGCGATGTCGCGAAGCGACTTCAGATGACATTCATTGATGTCGAAAAAGCCATGCGACCTATGGTCGCGGCAAATGTTCTCGTTCAAATCAACAAGAACCGATACCTAACACCCAACAGAATTCACGAGTTGCAGCATATCGCTTCAGAGCTTGCATTTGAGAAGCCATTTACGGTACGAGAGTTCCGCGACTCCAGCGGTTTAGGTAGAAACACGGTTATCGACGTACTCGAGTATTTCGATCGTGTTCGATTAACGCAGCGGCGCGGTGACGCGCGCGTACTTCTAAGAGAGAACTAGAGCAACGCGTCGCACTGTCGTAAATGAGGCAGATTCCACGAAAAACCGATCCACTACGCGGTTCGCGAACTTACGCTTGGGATGCGTACCAACGGACATCCCTGTTTCGTTCTATATTACGGATTTAGATGCCGGCGATTAAGACCTGATTCCATATTAGACTTAGTCTTATTCCTGATTGGTCACTGATCTATTCCGAATTAGACAGACACCCATGTCAGATTGGACAACATTGAACGAGGCATACGTTCCACGGCACGCGGAGGCACGTCTCAGAAGAGCGCTTTCCGATACGCGCATCGTCGCACTCGTCGGTCCAAAACGTGCGGGGAAGACGACTCTAGCTCGCCGACTAGCGACAGCTGATCAACGTCAATTAATCTCCTTAGACGATCCAAAGACAAGCGAATTTGCTCAGGAGGATCCCATCGGATTCCTACGAGGTCTGTCGAGTGTCGTCATTGATGAGATCCAACGTGCGCCAAATCTCATACTAGAAATAAAGCGGGAAGTCGACGAACACCCAGAACCTGGACGTTTTTTGATCACCAGTTCAGTCGATTTACTTCACGCCTCGATTTCGCCGGATTCGCTCGCGGGACGAGTGGAAACAGTAGAGCTCTTGCCACTCTCACAAGCCGAATTGTCGCAAGTACCTGAACGACGATTTCTTGAACGTGCGTTTAACTGTGAATTTCCAAGGCTTGAATCAGCAGGCCATACATCTGATTTGATCGAAAGAGTTATCGGAGGCGGCTTTCCGATGGCGCTTTCCCAGGAAGATCCTGCGAGACGACGTTCGTGGCTACGCGAATACGTACGGGTAATGATGAACCGAGACATTTCTGACATTGCGAACATAAACAAACCCAACGAGATGGCTAGATTGCTGACGTACGCTGCCTTCACATCCGGTGAGTTGCTGAATTTCGCAAGACTAGGTTCGCAGACCGGCGTCGATCCGCACACGGCTGAACGTTGGTTAGACCTGTTCGAGCACATGTTCTTACTCAGACGGGTTCCAGCCTGGCATCGGAATGATCTGAAACGACTTATTAAAACCCCGAAATTGCATTTCTTGGATTCTGGTTTACTCGCAGCGTTGCAGCGAGTTGATACCGAAGAAATCGCAGCGAATCGAAAGAGACTCGGTCCTCTCTTAGAGAGTTTCGTCTACAGCGAACTCGCGAAAGCTATTTCATGCAACGACGACGATATCAACGTCTTTCACTTTCAAATAAAAGGAGGTGCCAAGGTCGATTTCGTATTGGAACGCCCCTCTGATTCAATTGTCGGAATCGAAGTCAAAGCAGGCGCAACTGTTCATCCACAAGACTTCAAGGGTTTGCATGACTTGGCGAGTAGAACAGGACAGCGCTTCGCGTGCGGTATCCTGCTACATAACGGTATCCGAATCCAGCAATTCGCGCCGAAGTTCTACGCCATGCCATTCAATACTCTCTGGACAGCCTAGTCGCGCCTAGTAAGGCAACCACGATAGGCAATTTGATCTAGGGATTGTGAAAGGAATTACCCCGCGAGCGCATGTTCGCGAGTATCTCGAAACGTGATATCTTCCCAGCGTTCTTGTGTGAGTTGAAGATTGGCGCGGGAAGTAGCCAACAACACCAATTGATCATCGCCATCAAGTGCTAACTGCGCGTTTGCTTTCGATCTGAATTCATCTAGACGACTTTCGTCATCAGCATAAACCCAGCGTACCGTGTAGACATCGCTGTTGTCGTAGACACACTCCGCGCCGTACTCTTGCTCTAAGCGGAACGCGACGACATCGAATTGAAGCGTACCGATCGCACCGATGATGATCTCATTCCGGTTCAGCGGAACGAATACCTGTGTCGCACCCTCCTCGGACAACTGGCGTACACCTTGCGTAAGACGCTTTACCTTGGTTGGATCTTTGACGCGAACACGACGAAAGAGCTCAGGTGCGAAGTTTGGTATGCCGCGGAACGAGATCGGCTCACCTTCAGTGAACGAATCACCAATTCGAATCGTGCCGTGATTATGAAGCCCGATGATGTCGCCTGGAAACGCCTCTTCGGTCTGTTTACGCTCACCGGCCATGAACGTCAGCGCATTCGCGATCTTTACATCGCGACCTAGACGAACATGTCGCATGCGCATGCCTTTCCGATACTGACCCGAACACACCCTTAAAAACGCAATGCGATCGCGATGTTTTGGATTCATGTTCGCTTGAATCTTGAAGACGAACCCAGAAAAATCAGGATTCGTTGGTTTGACCGCGTCGCTTAGCGTCAATCGTTGTTTTGGTGGCGGTGCAATTGAAACGAACTGATCAAGCAAGTGATCAATTCCAAAGTTCTGTAACGCAGATCCGAAATAAACTGGCGCTCGTGCGCCCGATAGGTACGCATCAACATCGAATTCATGACTTGCTCCCCTTACCAGCTCAAGCTCTTCCGCGAATTCATCGTAGTCTGAGCCTAACCAATCACGGCTATCTTCCGAATCTAACGATCCGTGCCTCGGATATTCATGCAACAAAGAGCCAAACCCATGCTCGTACTCAGTAAACGCGTCTTCTTCTAAGTGATAGGTTCCTCGAAACGACCTCCCTGACCCGACTGGCCAAGTCATCGGCGCACATTCGATCGCTAGTTCACTTTCGATGTGATCGATGAGCTCGATAGGATGAAGTGCTTCACGGTCGAGTTTGTTGATAAATGCCAGAATGGGCATATCTCGCGATCGACATATCTCGAGCAGCTTTCTGGTGCGATCTTCTACTCCTTTGGCAGCATCGATCACCATGATCGCTGAGTCGACCGCCGTTAACGTTCGATACGTGTCTTCCGAAAAATCCTCGTGTCCCGGGGTATCAAGAAGGTTGATGACACGATCTTGATATTCAAACTGCATCACCGAGGTCGTCACTGAGATACCCCTTTCGGCTTCCATCGCCATCCAGTCTGATCGCGCCTGTCGCCCCGTCTTCTTAGCTCGAACGTCGCCAGCGAGTTGAATCGCGTTGCCGAGTAACAGCAGCTTCTCTGTTACGGTGGTCTTTCCTGCGTCCGGGTGCGAGATGATGGCGAACGTTCGGCGTGACGCGATCTCGTGTTCGAACGAACTCAGTTCTGACATTTCAGCGGTTGATAGAGTCTTAAAGGTTCGCGTCGTTACGAATTAACAACCGGTCCCAAGGAACGATTGACCATGTCAAGAGCTGCAACGCTGTTTGTTGGTAGTTCGTCCCGTAGACGCTCCAAGCATCCTCGCATCAGTTCTCGGCGATTCTCGTCGTGACGGTTCAAGTACGCAAATGACTGAATCCCGCGACGAACGACTGAGCCATGTTCAACAGCATCCGCGATTAGTCGATCAGTGTAGAAGCGATAACCGCTGCCATCGCTTGCATGGAAGTTCTCCCAATTCTCAGAGAACGTGTGGAACACTGCACGCCATCGATTCGGCGTTGGAGATTCAAGCAATCCCATGTCCGCGATCTTCGCGATGCGTTGTTGTGCGTCCAATGTCGGCGCGCCAACCAGCGCGGTAATCCACTTCTCTACGACGAGCGATTCGTCCTTGAAACGTTCATAGATCTCGTTCGAAACCGCATCCTTTAGTTCGTCATGTCCTTCAATACGAAGAAGCAGCTTGAAGTAAGCCAAGCGATCGGTCAAGTTGTCGGCATCTCTCGTGAGCGCCGCTAATTCTTCGGCGAAACTCGGCAGGTCTTCGTCAGCAGTTTGTTCGAGTAGATATCGGTATGCCACCGCTCGGAGCTGCCGCGCCGCGATTTGGCCGGAACTTGGCTCATAAGGTTCAGACACGGTATTGGATTCAACGATATAGCGCCATCTCTCCGCAAATTCGTGACCTAATTTACGGACGAGCTCATTCTTTCCGCTAATGATCGTTTCGACCGGCGTGCCTTTATTTAGATCAAGCACACGACTTTCGTGCGGACCCGCTAACTCGATCGCGATGATGCGCCGACTTTCCGCGTCCTCAGTACCATCCATCAAAGCATCCAATCGACTTCCAATCGAGTTGAAAAGTGCGTCGTAGGGTGCTTCGTTGTCTAGGATCGCGCGAGTAAAAAGCTGTTCGCATGCGTCGTAACGGCTAAATGGATTTACATCGAGGATCGCCAGTTGGGCAAGACGCTCGACTTCGTCGAATTCGTCAGACGTGTTTGTATAACGGATCTCGACTGGTGCCGAAAAATCTCTCAAAAAGCTGAATTCAGCTCCTTCTGGAACGTCGTCAAATTGGATTGAGGCTTCGGTCGTGTTTAGTTGAAACACTAAAGTTCCGTCAAGCTGAGGATTGCCGTATTCAAGGTCGGTGGTGACCTGAACTTCTGCTTCATCATCATCGCCTTTTGTGCTGATCGCTCCCAAGAGATCTTCCCCACTTTCACTCAAAAGACCGATACCTAGTGGGATCTCAAGTACCGTTTCTTCGGTACTTTCCACAAGCGACGAGATGGACTGCTTGAGCGTCAAACTGGCCGTTCCGTTATCTCGAGATTCAATGATGTCAACAACGGGCGTTCCTGCGGTCGAATACCAACGTTTGAATTGAGAAAGATCTCGTTCGGAGGTCTCTGCGATTGCCTCGACGAAATCGTCGATCGTGACAGCCGCACCGTCGTGTTTCTCGAAGTAGTGATTAGTACCCTGTCGCCATTCACCCGCTCCCAACATGTTGGCAAGCATGTATCCAACTTCAGCCCCGCCTTCGTAAATCGTGCGCGTGTAGTAGTTAGCAGGAACTTCCATCTCGGCTGGACGAACCGGATGTCCTAACCCGCTCTGAGCTTCGGGAAATTGCTCTCGTCGTAACATCGCAGCGTCCTGAATTCGATTGACGTCGAACCCGTTCATGAAGCGTGAGAACGTCTGATCGCGAAGAACCGTGAATCCCTCCTTTAAGGAAAGTTGGAACCAGTCTCGAACAGTGACACGGTTGCCGGAATAGTTATGGAAGTACTCGTGTCCCACAACACCTTGGATGCGTTCGTACGTTTCGTCCGTCGCGATTTCTGGATCAGCCAATAACACCAAGTTGTTAAACACATTCAGTGATTTGTTCTCCATCGCGCCGAACACGAAGCGTTCAACCGCAACGATGCCGAAGCGATCCAAGTCATACACGCGATCGTACGCAAGTTCATCCCACTTCATCGCGTCCTTCAGACAGGTCATAGCCCAGCTGCAGTATCGAATCGACTTGGGATCGGAATAGATGGTCAGATCGACGGTTTTGCCGTCACGCGTTCGGAATTCCGAGTTTAACGACGCTAATTTACCGGCCGCAAGCGCGAATAAATAACACGGTTTCGCCCAAGGATCGTTAAACGTCTTAGCATGGCGTGTGTCAGAAATTTCATCGGATTCGACCTCGTCGCCGTTGGACAATAGCACCGGATAGCGCTCTTTGTCCGCTTCGATTCGAACGGTCCATTTTGACAACACGTCCGGTCGATCAGGATAAAAGGCGATTTTTCTAAACGATTCATCCTCACACTGAGTCACCAGTGTGTCGCCGCTTCGATACAAGCCATCGACCGCGTGATCTGGAATGCGAAGCTCCTGTCGGATTCGAAGCTCGCAGGAGTCCGGAACGTCGTGAATCGTTAAACCTAAGCCGTCGCATTGATATTCGTTATTCGCGAGCTCGACCCCGTCGACCTGCACTTCCTTCAATGTGAGCCCGAATCCATCCTGTTCCACGTCAGATCCATTAAGAAAGATCGATTTCGTCTCTACATCGTTTTTACGTTGAACATCGAGCGTCGACTCGATGATCAAGTGATCGTCCTGGATTTGTATGTCTAGGTGTGTGGTCGGCACTTCGTAGTCATAAGGTGTCCAGTCGTCTAATGAGGGCATATTCCGCCTACGCGAGCTAGTTGTGGGAATCACATAAGTGTAAGCAGAGCGTCAAGCTGTAAGGTATCTGAAGTTTCAATCGACCAAGAAATCCGCGATCAACGCGCCGGTTTTCCAGTATTTTCAGGGCAAAACTCGACTGTAAAATCCCTCGCTTCCTTGCGCTCGAACGGACCTTTAACCATGGCACAGCCTCTTCGCATCGGAACGCTCGGAGCCGCAATGATCACGCCTGGTGCTCTAACCGATCCAGCGTCTAAGAACGACGATGTTGTCGTCGCCGCCGTCGCGGCACGTGATCGTTCGAGGGCTGAAAAGTTCGCTTCACAACACGGTATCGAAACTGTATACGACAGTTACGACGACGTGATCGCAGATTCGTCACTGGACGTGATCTACAACCCGTTACCGATCAGCCACCACAAAGAGTATTCGATCAAAGCGCTTCGAGCTGGCAAGCACGTGTTGTGCGAAAAGTCCTTCTCGCTCAACGCTGCAGAAGCTCGTGAGATGGCCGCAGTTGGAGACGAGACCGGGCTGGTACTCATCGAAGCGTTTCACTACCGCTATCACCCTGTCTTTCAGAAAGCACTTGAGATCGTTGACAGCGGTGTTCTAGGTGAGCTTCAACACATTGAAGCGCAGTTTATTGTTGGAACACCTAATAGAGAAAACATCCGCATGATCTACGAAACAGGCGGAGGTGCAACAATGGATATGGGTTGTTATCCGATTTCGTGGATTCGACATATCACGCGTCGAGAACCTACCGTGACAAGCGCGACCGCGGAGGAAGGCGATCCGCAGATCGACCTAAGTCTTCAGGTCGAGTATGAGTTTGAAGACGGTGTCACCGCAAGGACAACCGGTGCAATGAATCAGCGTAGGTTCGTCTCGGATATGACGGTAACAGGCTCTAGAGGTGAGCTCTTCGTCCGAAATCCACTTGTGCCTCAACACGGCAACCAAGTGACACTTACCGTTGACGGCGAGACGAAATTTGACGAAGAACTGACTCGGCGTCCGACCTACGAATACCAGTTAGAAGCATTCGTAGACGCGGTTCGAAATGGCACGTCGCTCCCGACCGACGCACACGACGCCATCAAGCAGATGGAAGTGATCGACGCGGCATACACAGCCGCCGGACTAAAACCTAGAGGTACTTAGTGACTACTAGGAAAGCAGTTTCACAGCGGCTTTAGCCTTGGACAAGATGCTTGCCATGTACTTGTCTAGGTCAAATTCTTGATGACCCATCGCGCCGACGGAATAACGTTTGTAGACGCCCTGCGAGATGGCAGCCAAGCGCCAGTGTGAGAAAGCGCGGTAGTAGTTGATTTCAGCCAACGAACGACCTGTCCTCTCCTCGTAGATATCACAAAGTTCCTGCCGCGTTGGGAAGCCACCGATCCCTGTTGGCGCCGTATCTGACGAAGGGTCGCCTGGCTCAGCCCACGTGTTTAGCAAATATCCCACGTCTGCAAGCGGATCTCCCAACGTACATAGCTCCCAATCCAGTAGCGCAGACATCTTCCCGTCTTTTATGAGCATGTTGCCAACCCGATAGTCGCCGTGGACGATCGTAGCGCCGATCTGATCAGGTTGCTTTTCGTGTAACAGTTCGAGACTCCGATCCATATCCGGAATCTCGTCAGTCTTCGTTGCAAGCCACTGCTGCGTCCAACGCTTTAGCTGCCGCCCAAGGTAGTCCTCTTTCTTCGCCAATTGACCAAGACCGATCGCTTCGATATCGGTCGTATGCAAATCGGCCAAGACCTCGATCACATGCAAACCGAACGAGCGACGATCTTCATCGCTCAATTGTTCGAGTACCTCCGGTGTGTGAGGAACGATGCCTTCGATGAACTCCATTACGTAGAACGGTTGATCGTTAATCGACTTGTCTTCACACAACGCATGTGTTTTTGGTACCGGCACGTTTGATTTTCCAACTGCCGAGATGATGCGGTGTTCACGACTCATGTCGTGAGCGCTCTCAAGAATGTGTCCGAGGGGTGGTCTTCGTAGTACGAGGGCTCGGCCGTTTTGGTCAACGAATCGATAGGTTAGATTCGAATGTCCGCCCGCGATTAATTCGAATTCAAGTGGTAGCGCAAGATCTTCAATCTCATTTGCAAGCCAATTACTGACAGCCTCTTCGCGGATACCTTCAACCATCTTAGCGTCCTTATTACCTTCGGTTAAGCTCGACTTTCTTCTTCAATCAATTCATCGTTTCAGCGGGAATCGAGAGGATAAATGGATCGATTGGAACTCGATACCACTCACCCACGTCATCGCGAAAGTTGTAATGACCTTCCATCGTCCCAAATGACGATTCAAGCACCGCTGCGCTCGTATATTGAAATGCATCGCCTGGTTCCAAGCGAGGCTGTTTACCTACAACCCCATCTCCGTCAACGATTTCGACATCGTTTTCGACACCTGAGGTGATTTCCCAATGTCGGTCGATTAACTGCATGGTCGTTGAGCCGTTGTTGCGAATCGTGATCGTGTACGCGAACACCCAACGAAGATCACTTGGGTTCGATTCGTGTCGTAGATAGTGCACCTTCACCGTTACGGATATATCTCGATAGATGCGAACGTTTTCAGCCACAGAGCGAAGCGAATTGAGTAAGCGATTTATTCTAGGACTTTGCTTCCCGCGAGTATTCCCAAAGTTCATTCCTACGCGGCAACGAAGCGAATTACCACAGATCCGCACAACTAAAGCTTCGACGATTTCTACGAGCACGTCGCGATCCCGATTGGGTTCTAGGAGCGGATTCAAACCGTAACATTGTGAAGAACGACAAAAGGTGCTTCGATGTCTATCTTGGAAACGAATGAAGATTTGCGGTCAGTTATTGGTCCGAAATTTCCTGGGCTAGAGGAAAAGGTCATCGACTACATCGATGAATTTGCCGCGGATTACATTAATAGAAGCCCATTTCTCGTGATGGCAACGGCAGACCAGGACGGGCGCTGTGATGCTTCTCCGAAAGGCGACGAACCAGGATTCGTACACGTACTTGATTCCAAGACGTTAGTCATACCGGATCGACCTGGGAACAAGCTCGCTTACGGACACAACAACATTCTGAGCAACGGAAAGATCGGGCTCTTGTTTTGCATTCCCGGGACCCGTGAGACGCTCCGTGTAAACGGGTCAGCCGAGCTAGACTCGACCACCGAATTGCTTGAGGAATTGAGCGCGCGAGGAAAGAACGCAGTGTTAGCGATCCGTGTGTCTGTTGAAGAGTGTTTCTTCCATTGCGGAAAAGCGTTTATCCGCTCAAAACTCTGGCAACCTGATGACTGGGGAACTCCGCACAAGGTGTCGTTCGGCGAGATGTACGCTAAGCGCAAGAACCAAAGCAAAGAGGTTCAAGAAGCATTCGATAAGGCGATCGAAGCAGACTACGAGCACAATCTCTGATCGTCGACTCAGCGTGATAAATTGAAAAAAGAAACATTGGGCTGATAAGAACACGAATTTGAAGCGCTTCGCCATTCACGTTGATGCGAATACAGCGAAGATACCCTCACCTCCAACTGTAGACCACACGGACGACCTAACTGTTTGGTCATGAATGCGGCTTTGATCGCTTTCGCAGTGCGAGTGAAATGAAGTCGATACTTTCTGTGTCTAGTAGTGGCATCCTAACTGATTTTTTGGACAATTGTGGGTCTCATATACACCACTTTGCAGCCGATTCGATTCAATCGAAAACCGGCCTGAGATTCCTTCGATCATAAGGTCCAATCCACTCACGCACTGACGGAAACCATTCATGTCCGCTTGGCCATACATACACAATCAGCACGTTAAAACCATCGTTCGTAGTGATGGTTGCTACCTGTATCAAGACGACGGTAAACGCCTTCTGGATGCGTGTGGGGGTGCCATCGTCACGAATATTGGGCACGGTCGTCGAGAGGTCGCCGAAGTCGTCGCTGAATCAACACTAAATACAGGCTACGTCATACCGCCTTGGTTAACACCAGAGCGCGCGGCGCTTGTTGAGAGATTAACCCGCGATTGGTTTCCGCCCGAAATGTCCCACATCCACACGACGTGCGGCGGTTCGGAAGGTAACGAAGCCGCGATGAAAATCGCGGTCCAATATCACGCCGCACAAGGTAAGCCTGAAAAATGCAAGATCGTTGGTCGCAACGTGTCGTATCACGGCACCACCATCACGACCTTGGCGGTCGGCGGACACGAATCCCGTAAAACTGGTCTCAAGCACGCCTTGCAGATTCATCCTTCTGTCGAAGCACCTTACATGCTAAGGTGCGAAGCATCGGATCCGACTGATCACTACGTTCAGCAATTCATTGACGGCGTTGAAAAAGAAGATCCCACAACCGTTGCGGCGCTGATAGCCGAACCAATTACCGGCGCAAGCGGCGGTGCGTTAGTTCCACCCGACGATTACTGGGAACGGGTATCCGCTTACTGTAAGGAACACGATATCCTGATCATCAGCGACGAAGTAATGACTGGCTATGGTCGAACGGGTACGCGATTCGGATATCAACATTGGGATTTCACGCCGGACATCATGGTCGGCGGCAAAGGTCTTGCGGGTGGGTACGCTCCAATCACCGCGGTAGGTAGTACTGATAGAGTCGCAGACCAACTCGCAAGTGCGGGATTTGATGTGATGTTTCACACGTTCTCAGCTCATCCCGCAGCGTGCGCAGCAGCCGACAAGGTGCTACAAATTCTCGAGGAAGAGGACTTAGTCGCTCAAGTCGCGCCTAAAGGCGAGATCCTAATGAAGCAACTTGAAGGCGCATTTTCGAATCATCCGCACGTTGGTGAAATTCGCGGGAAAGGACTCTTGCAAGCGATCGAGCTAGTCGCCAATCGCGACACCCTTGACGCGTACGATTCGCACGAGAGAATCGGCGGAAAGGTCGCAAACCTTGCATTGGAAAAAGGCGTCTGTTTCTATCCTGGCGGTAACGGCATCGTAAAAGATGTGCTCGTTATTGGGCCGCCATACACGATCAACGAGGAACAGATCGGAGACATCGTTCGTACATTATCTGAAGCAGTTGACGAAGTGACATTGAATTAAATCATTCTATATCAAATAGTTAGAGTCAAATCCTCTCAATGTTGAACGTCTGAAGTACGTCGTTCGCAAACACGAACTCACAGTCCAACCGTTCGCCCCCGAGGATTCTCGGCACCCAGTGCCGATCATCTTCCCACATTCTGTCGAACGGAATCTCACCAATCTTTGACCAGAACGGAATGGCTTCTGGCGTTGATTTCGGTTGACCCGTAAACGTCGTCGAGGTTAGTGCGTACCCGAGCATGTTGAATCCATTTTCGGTATCGTGAAATTTCAGTGTCGCACACAGGTCCGCGTTCAATACCGCGATACCAACTTCCTCGAAGGCTTCACGTATCGCACATTCCTCAGGCGTTTCACCGACTTCAATATGGCCACCGGGCGCATTGACCTTCCCTGCCCCATGCCCGCGGAGTTTTTCGATCAGCAGGACCTCGTCATCGCGAATTAGGTAGATGAGCGTCGCAAATCGATCCGGACGCCAGTCGACAGGGAGTATGGAGTTAGTTGTCTTATCGGGTTGATCGGTCATGGGGGATTGCTTCATGGTGCCATACACGCACGAACATAGAATAAGGACGACCGTATCGTGAATCCCTCGAACGTACACCGAAGGCGCGGTTCGTGAGTTCGCGATTACATAAGACAGGCAAAATTCCACCCTTCTGAACCTTACGCACAAACTCACAATTCAATGCTAGTACAACCATTTGAAGCACCTATAGGAGCGGACGTACTCGATGTTCGGATTGCGGAGATTTCCGATTCTGAATTCGATGAGCTATATCAAGCTTGGTTGAGATTTGGCGTCTTGCGATTTCGAGATCAGAAACTCAGCGACGACGAACTGAAGACGTTCAGTGCTCGATTTGGTGAATTGGAATATGCACCTCACGGCAAGGTAACGGCCGAAGAACTCGCCAAGATCCCCAATCCGTACGTCGCAACGATTTCGAATATCGTCGAGAACGGCAAGCCGATTGGAGGGCTTTCGAATCTCGAGACCTCCTGGCATACCGATATGTCTTACATTGAGCAACCGCCGACTGCGAGCTTGCTCTATGCGATTGAAGTACCTCAGCATGGCGGCGAAACCGCATTCTGCTGTATGCGTACGGTCCTCGCCGAGATGCCGGATGAGTTAAGAGCGCGCTGCACTAAACTCCAAATCAAGCATGACGCAGCACACGACAGCATCGGAAAGTTGCGACGCGGTCACCAGCCATTCGACACAGCGAAGGATGCGCCCGGCGTATACCATCCGGCGCTGATCGCTCATCCAGAGACGAAAGAACCGGCGTTATACCTGGGTAGACGCCAATACGCTTATGTCAAAGATTGCTCAATCGACGAAAGCGAACAGACGCTTGAGGAGATATGGGCTCATGTTGCCCGTACGCACCAATGTTGGACACAACGCTGGAAAACCGGCGATCTAGTGGTGTGGGACAATCGGGTCGTAATGCATCGGCGCGCGTCATTCCCAAACACTGAGCGACGCCTGATGCGCCGAACACAAGTGCGAGCCACCGAAAAGCCTAGGGCCGCAATAGCCGCCTAAGTCGCGGGCGAGAAATCTTCCTAGTACTTTAGCTCTTCGCAGCGGCGGCCTTCTGTCGCATAACCTCCGTCAATATATCCATGCAGTGCATGGATTCTGCTTCACCGTATTGCGGGCATTCTTTCAGACCTGCCGCAAGACAACGATGCACAGCTTCTGCCATGTACAAGAATCCGTGCTGATTAGGAAACGGATTAGGGATGCTCACGTTCGCAGGAAGTGGATAGTGGGACCTCTGAGCGGGCGCAGGCACATTTCCTGTGCGGTATTGCGAAGGTACTTGTCCAACCGGTGGCGAATGCAGCGTGATATCAGTGGGGCAATGACCAGGTCGACCGAGTGTGATGCGGCCTTGCGTGCCAAATATCTCGGTCACTTCAGGTAGTTCACTGTTGAACGGCGGAAACGACAACAGTGCTGCGCGTTTACCGTCGTAATCCAATACCGCGGCACTTGCTGCGCGTCCCGCCGTGGTAATGGCTGTGGGCGGAGTTTCGATACCGAATGCTAGCGGTGCAGCTTGTATCACGTATATGGGATCAAAGAAATCCGCATGCACCATGAGTGGTTCGCCGATCGCACCTTGTTCGATGAGCGTGCGTGCATGTTCAACGGCCGGGAAAAAGCGAGTCCACATGCCGTCCTGAAGCATGACACCTTGTGCCTTTGCAACCGCATACATTTCAGCGGCTTCAGCGGAGTTCGACGCCAACGGTTTTTCACAAAGGACGTGCTTACCGGCGTCTAAACCGAGGATGCTGTGTTCATTGTGCAGCCACGTTTTCGTGCCCACGTAAACGATATCGACCTCCGGATCGGACACCATCGCTTCGTAGTTGTCGAACGATTTGTCAATTCCCACATTAGCAGCAAAAGCATCTGCACGGGCTTGTTCACGCGCCGCAACTGCCTTGATCGTTGCACCTGGAACGCCTTTCAAACTCAACGCCCACTGGCGCGAGACGTTACCTGCACCGAGGATGCCCCAACGTAACGGGAACGCCGTATCTTTTGGATCCGTCAGTTCACGACGCACGTCCAGTGGTGTGGACAGTGGTAGTTGCTTGTCAGTCATGGTCTGTTTCTCTAGTTTAGAAGCGTGAATGGAGTCGCTCAGCTATCGCGAGTCACTAAATACCTCCGCGTATCGATCCGTTAGGAGGCGCTGCAAATCTTCGATGTACGTCGCACTATCTATGTTTAAGGTCTGTGCTAGCTCGGCAAGATGCTCATTGTCCTCTCGACCCGCCCACGACTTACGATACGTCCCTTCCTTGTAACCGTTCTCTTGTCGGAAGACATTCAGCACGTTCTTTGCTACATAGATCGTGTAGAGGTTTTCGAACGACATCGGCAACGCGTCCATTGCGCCTGCAAACGCCGCAACCGAAAACTCACCCTGGAGCGCCGTACTCGCGAGCGTCTCAACAGATTCACGGAACTCAGACGGCTCGCGCGACTCGCGCGCGCCATTGACCTCATTTGCCACGACTTCGACAACCTGGCTTCCATGTTGGATCATCAAGGCGCTCAATCCAAAATGCCAGATATCCACCAGCTCCAACTTGACTTGATCAAGGTCTGCTTGCTGATGCTTCCACCATTTCCACCCAAAATGATCCATCAGCTCCGCACATTCGATCCATATCGCACGCGTGAACGGATAACCTTGCTGATCCCACTCTGGATGAACTTTCTCGTTGTGACTACGCTGCAGCTCGACCATCGTCTGTAACCAATGCCGCAACTGTTGAGCACTTGAGAGGGTCATACTGAGAGTCTCTGGGAATTTATCTACAGACGTAGCGTCGAACGAATTTAACCAATCACATTGTGAAAAACGCGTGCGTAGACTACGCACACTCATTTGAGGGCACAGCATGGATTTATCGTACGGTCCGCAATACGACACGTATCGACAGGAACTCCGCGAATTCATTGAGAAACACCGCGACCAAGCGCCGCGTAATGCACCACTAAAGTCCGACCCGCTCAAGAGCTGGCAGAAACTGTTGATCGAAAACGGGTATGCCGCTCGGACGATTCCCAAGGAATACGGCGGACATGGCGGCGAGCCTGACCTCATCAAGGGTCGGATCATTGGCGAGGAGTTTGCGCAAGCACAAGTACCTAGCGGATTAGGCGGTCAAGGCATCTCCATGTTGGTGCCAACACTCCTTGAACTCGGCACGGAAGAGCAGAAACGTCAGTTCATCCCGCCGACTCTCGCCGGTGAAATGGTGTGGTGTCAGGGGTATTCAGAACCCAATGCGGGTAGCGACCTTGCGAGTCTTCGAACGTCCGCTACGCTGGACGGCGACGAGTGGGTCATCAACGGTTCGAAGATCTGGACATCGACAGCACACTTAGCAGACTGGATCTTTTGTCTGGTTCGCACTGAACCCGACGCGCCAAAGCACCAAGGTATCAGTTTTCTTCTGTTCCGGATGGACACACCGGGAATCGAAATACGCCCACTGGTCGACATGACACTTGCACCCAATTTCAATGAGGTGTTTTTCACCGACGTCCGCGTACCCAAAGATCAAATCGTTGGTAAACGCGGAGAAGGTTGGTATGTCGCCAACGCGATACTAGGTCACGAACGCGATTCTCTCGGTGATCCGAACGCCACGTTGTCTCGAATGACGCGTTTGATTGAGTTGATGAAAGAAGAGACGATCGGTAACGAACGCATCATCGATAACCCAGTCTACCGAGATCGACTGATGAAGCTACAGGCACGCGTGATGTCGTTGCGTTTCAATGATCTGCGTGTCCTGTCTTCACGTCTGAACAACACCGATGCCCGGCTTCCACGAATGATTAGCAAGCTACAAGGCACCGAGCTTCGACACGAGCTTGAAGGACTGGCGATCGATGCCATGGGAGAGACGGGCCTCATGTACGGTGCGAGTGAGTTCTTACGAGACGGTGGATCCTGGCAGAACCAGTACATGTACTTCTTAGGGCTCATCATCGGCGGCGGCACGTCGCAGATACAAAAGAACATCATCAGCGAGCGTGGACTCGGCATGCCTAAAGAGCCTAAGTTCGAACAATCGACGGCGAAGGCTTCCTGACATGGACTTTGGACTCTCAGAACTTCAGCTGAGCATGCAGGAAAACGTCAATCGTTTTCTCGAAGAAGAAGCCTCCTTGGATCGGGTGCGGGAATTCGCTACCACCGATCATTCTCTCGCAGAAGATATTTGGCGTGGGTTGGTGAACCTTGGGGTCGTTGGAATCCTCGTCCCTGAGGAACACGGTGGACTCGGGCTATCCGCAATGGACGCGGCAGTCATCGGCGAATGTCTCGGACATCATGTCACGCCAGTGCCGTATTTATCAACATGCGTCGTAGCGCCTCGTGCGATAGCGCTGTCGGGTTCAGATGCGCAGAAGGATGAATACCTCTCAAAAATCGCTGATGGCAGCGCAACGATCGGCTTAGCACTCTCAGAAGCATGTGCTCCGCGCGGAAAATCAGGCGTTACGTTTCGGGACGGTGCACTGACCGGTACGGCCAGTTTTGTCTCGGATCCCCACGCAGATCACTGGTTGATAGCCGATCGAGATGCAAAGCTCCACGTCATTGCAAACGGTGCTCCGAACCTAGAGATCAAGGTAATGCCACAAATCGATCGCACGCGACCACTATGTGAGCTAACGCTTTCGAACACCCCTTGTGACTCTCTACCGAACAGTAGCCCTGAGGTGCTCCGGCATGTACTCGATGTCGCATGGACGACACTTGCATTCGACACACTAGGTTCCGCGCAATCAATGCTTGATCAAGCGGTCGAATATGCAATGAATCGCGAGCAGTTCAACCGCGTGATCGCATCGTTTCAAGCGGTCAAGCACATGTGTGCTGAAATGGCGGCAGAAATCGAACCATCGCGCGCATTGCTTTGGTACGCGGGATATGCCCTAGATGAAGCATCTGACGACGCCCATCTACATGCCTGCCACGCAAAGGCACACATGGCGGAAGTTGGAACGTTCGTCGGAAAGACTGCGACGGTAGTGCACGGCGGTATGGGATTTACCGATTTGCTTGGGTTGCACTACTGGTTCAAGCGGATCGGTTTTAATCGACAGTTCCTTGGGGGACCGGAGTGGCTTCGCGAACAGGCTGCTATCGCTCAGAACTTAGCGGCTTAATGACCAAGACCGCGAGCGTGGTCTGGACCTTACTCGCAAAAACGCTCGCTAAAATTGAAATATCACATGAACACGTAAGACATGGCGCACACGCTTCCCTGCATACCTCTTAAAAACATCGTCATTTTTCCGAGTCTGATCTTTCCGATTTCGGTTGGTCGGCGCAAGTCTCTAGCAGCTGTAGAGCACGCGCTCAGCGACACAAATTCGAACATTCTCGCCGTGCTACAGCACGATATTGAAAACGAGGAACCAGTTCTCGGCGATCTTTACGACGTTGGCATGATGTGTGCAGTACGCCGCATTGAAGAACGCGAAAGCGGCGCACAAGTCATTCTCGAAGGAGTTCGACGAGTCAAACTCTTGGGTCAAGCCGAGAACAACGACTTCATGGAGCTTGCATTCGAACCTCTTAACGATGAGGTCGATCAAGACCAACCCGCGACGGTCGAAATTCGTGCGTTACAGAACGACAACTTAGAACTCGCTCGCAAGGTTGCCAACCTGATAAATCCGGATAAAGGCGACCAAATCTTCAAGCAGTTCGTGGCGAACAACACAAAGCCTGTCTTACAGGCATATCGGTTTGCAACAAAGTCGCAGAACGTCGATTTCACTAAGCACCAAGAGTTACTAGAAATTCCCGATGTTCGAACGTTGCTAACGACCGTTGGTGACCTACTCAGGCAGGATATCAGTGTCGCTGAAGTACAGCTTGAGATTCAGTCGAAGGCTCATAAGATCAACGAAAGTGGTCAACGGGAAGTCTTCCTTCGTCAACAAAAACGTGCGATCGAAGAGGCTTTGGGTGAAGGCGACACAGACGATGAGATTCAGCAACTAAAGGAACAGATCAAGCAGATCAATTTCCCCGAGGTTGTGCGAGCAGAAATCGATCGAGAGCTAAAGCGTCTACAGAAAATGTCGCCCCAAGCTGCGGAATATCAAGTCGCCCGTAGCTATCTCGAACTCGTTTCAGAACTTCCTTGGAACATCATCACAGAGGACAACCTCGACTTAAGTCATGCGAAGGTGGTTCTCGACGAAGACCATTACGGACTTGAGGATGTCAAGGAACGAATTCTCGAAGCGTTAGCCGTTCTTCAGCTGAACCCTGACGCGAAATCGTCGATCCTGTGTTTCGTCGGACCGCCAGGCGTCGGTAAAACCTCGCTTGGACAGTCAATCGCACGCGCGATGGGTCGCAAGTTTGAACGCATGAGTCTCGGCGGCTTGCATGACGAGGCCGAACTTCGAGGGCATCGCCGAACTTACATCGGCGCAATGCCGGGCCGGGTATTGCAAGCCGTTCGCCGCAGCGGCGTTCGTAATCCGGTTCTGATGCTCGATGAACTAGACAAACTCGGACGTGACTATAGGGGCGACCCGTCAGGCGCGCTCATGGAGATTCTCGATCCAGCACAAAACAAAGAATTTCGCGATAACTATCTGAACCTACCTTTCGATCTATCGAAGGTCTTCTTCATTACGACCGCGAACACGACCCACACGATTCCAGCACCGCTGCTCGATCGTCTTGAGATTCTCGAATTGACGGGTTACAGCGAACTGGAAAAAGTCGAAATCGCGAAGAAGTACCTGATCCCACGACAGATTGAAAATACGGGACTCAAATCTGCTCAGCTCAAATTTACGGCCGCTGGCATCAAGCACTGCATCCAGCGCTACACGCGCGAAGCGGGTGTTCGTGAATTAGAGCGAACCATCGAGCGGGTTGCACGGAAACGTGCGAAAGAGAGCCTAATGAACATGTCGTTGTCCAAGACGGTGACCGCACCCATCATTTCTAGTCTGCTCGGCCCAGAAAAATTCAAAGCAGATCGGGTTCGAGAGAACACCGGAGACGGCGTAGCGACGGGCTTAGCCTGGACGGCGGCCGGCGGTGACGTGCTCTATATCGAAGCGTCGCTTGCACCGAAGGAAGAAAAGGTCACGATCACGGGTCAAATCGGCCAAGTGATGCAGGAATCTGCGAAGGCGGCTAGATCCTACATTTGGAAAGCCGCAAGGGACCTCCACATCGACCGCGAGTCTATTGAAGGTACGGGCGTTCACATTCATGTACCCGAAGGCGCGGTTCCGAAAGACGGACCGTCAGCCGGCGTGACAATGGCGACCGCACTAGCAAGTGCATACAGTCAAAAAGCGGTACGCGATGACGTCGCGATGACTGGGGAGATCACACTATCTGGCTTGGTCCTCCCCGTCGGGGGTATCCGAGAGAAAGTACTTGCAGCGCATCGAACCGGAATTCGACACGTGATCCTGCCGAAAGACAACGAGGCAGAACTCTCAAAACTGCCGGATACCGTTCGAGACGATATGAAGTTCTCGCTTGTGAACACCCTTGCCGATGTCGTTGAGATCGCGATCCCCGATTTAAAGGATCGCGAGGCGCACGCGCAGAAAAAACACTGACATAGACGGGTACCTCAATCGCGCTGGTACCCGTCATCTACTCTCGTCGCTGATAAATGATGGCGTTTCCGTCTTTTCCGCACGCTTGGATGACGTTCGCCTGCCGAAAACAATAAGCGAATTTCTGCGCCTTGTTCCGCGTAGTGCCAAGCGAGCTTGCGATCGTAGCGGTGGTGAACTGGTGAGGTAGATCTTCACCGAACTTACCGAACAACTCTGACATACTGTCGAATCGTTCCTGCTGCATGATCTCATCAAGGCGACGTTCCGTGATAACCCAATGCCTACGTCGCCACGCCCGTTTCGCATCAAACTCACGATGTTCTTCGATGCTCACATACGCTAATTCAAGGTCAAGGTTTACGTGATCTAGCAACGTCGGCATATAGACGAGCTCGTCGAATAAATCCAGTGTCGATCCGACTCTTGGAGATTTGCGTCTCTGCTCGCCAGCCTCCGTGTGCTTGACAAGCGTTTTTCTGACCGCGATCGGATAAACAACCGTGACTGAATGGGTCTCTAGAAGCCCGTTTAGTTTGCTATTGAGGGCGCCGAAATTAGCTGTCTGAATCTCTGTAACGTGGTCACCGTCAAGAACATCAACCACGTACTTGCCGATGAGCTGCTCAGTTTGAGCGCCGTGCGCAGCATAGATTGATTTGAGATCGCGGTGCAACGCGCTTTCGCGCAAGGTACCGATCCGGTCGCTTTGTAAAGCCAGTCGATTATCGAGTTCGCAAGACACTAGATGTGTATTGTCTGTATGGCGGCATTTTCCCGCGACACTCGGTATCTTCGAATGTGATTCAGTCGTCACGATTCGCGCTATTCTTGGCACTAAGCATCGTATTCAGCTTGTCACAAACGAACGTGGGCGATGGAACATTTGCGTACCCAAAAGATCACATCGCGCCATCGTTCAACGCGATTTGACTCGTATAACGGGACACGATCTTTAGCACGGATTTACTTCGGCACAATGTAGCCTTTATGTCGTAAAAAAAGTTTTTACGACACTTAATTCGTTCTATGTGACGTAAAACTCGTTTTATGTCGCATAAATCGTGTTTACGGCGTCACGTACCTTTGTATTAGACCTATACAAAAACCTAGGAAGTACATATGTATTCTAGCTTGCTTCTAATTTTCTCAGCTTGGTTGTTAGACGTTTCGCGAGGTCGTATAAACACAATCTAGCACGCTTACAATGCGATACTGTTTCAACTAATCAACAAAGGACGGACCAACTGTGAGTCAAATCGACGGAAAGTACGACGTCACCACAAAGACCCCGATGGGTGATCAGAAAGGCACGCTCACGCTGGCAACGGACGGCGATTCATTGACAGGTACCCTATCGGGCGATCAAGGTTCAATCGATCTCGCTGACGGTGCAGTCAATGGCGATGACCTGACATGGACTGCGAACATCACATCACCGATGCCTATGAAGCTCGAGTTCTCCGCGAAAGTAGATGGAGACTCGATTAGCGGATCAGTCAAACTCGGTGCATTCGGCAGCGCAAGCTTCGAAGGATCGCGAATCGCTTAACCCTCTTTGTGACCCGTCCCGCGCTTCAACGGTGTGGACGGGGACAAGACAAGAAGACATCGAATCTGTGTGAGCAGCAGGTTCTGTCAAGTTGCATAAGACCCTATTGTGACCATTTATCGCTCAGGGGTAATCTAGTACTTCAGTTAGGAGATAGACGTGGCGTACACAGTGTTTGGTATTGAGGAATCACCGTATTCCGTTAAGGTACGGTCGTACTTCAGATACAAAGGCATTCCTCACGATTGGGTATTCCGTAACGAGGACAACGAGACCTATACGCAACACGCACGATTGCCTCTTATTCCGTTAGTCGTGAAACCCGAGGGCGGAGCGATTCAAGATTCGACACCGATCATTGAAGCGATGGAATCTGAATACCCTGATCCTTCCATTCACCCGCCAGAAACCGCTGCCGCGTTCGCGTCTTGCCTACTTGAAGAGTTTGGTGATGAGTGGGGGAACAAGTGGATGTTTCACTTTCGATGGCGTCGGGAGATTGATCAGTTAGCTTGCGGACGTCGCCTTGCCGAATGGTCTAATCCATTCGCGTCAGACGAAGAGATCAGAGCGATCACCAAGCAAATCCAATCGCGCATGGTCGACCGGGTCTGGTTTGTCGGGTCCAACGACCAAACTGCGGATCAGATTGAGCAGTCCCTTGCTGATGCGCTCGATCAGCTTGAAACGCATCTAAGCTCCAGACCGTACCTATTCGGAGCACGTCCAAGCTTTGGCGACTTCGGTATGTGGGGTCAGATCTACAACGCAAATCGGGATCCAACGCCCGCAAAACTCGTGCGAGCCCACCCCAATGTACATGCATGGACTCGCCGCATGCTTGCACCTATCAACGAAGGTGAGTTTGAATCTTGGGACGCAGTGAAGGACACACTCGTTCCGTTGCTACGAGACCAAATTGGAGCTATATTCCTGCCTTGGAGCGTGGCGAACAGTCAAGCGATCGCGGATGGTGCGGAGACATTTGAAGTCGAACTCGCCGGAAAGACCTGGGCGCAAAGACCTCAAAAGTACCACGCACGTTCACTTGCAGCGCTTCGCGAAAAGTTCAATGCGGTATCGAACGATCCTACGGTACGAGAATTGACCGAGAAAACAGGTTGCCTCCCCTATCTCGAGTCTTAATTAATCACGTGCTCTTGCTTAACGTCCAGCGTACGAGCTTCGGAGAAAAACCATGACCATCCAGCTACGTCAAATCTGTCTCGTTGCTCGCGAGTTGCGACCAGTAATCGACGACCTCACGAATGTTCTCGGAATTAAGGCTTGTTTCGTTGATCCCGGTGTCGGAGCTTTTGGTTTAGAAAACACGTTGATGTGCGTCGGTCGAAACTTCCTTGAGGTGGTCGCGCCTGTTGAAGAGAACACCGCCGGTGGTCGGTACCTCGACAAACGAAACGGCGACGGCGGCTACATGGTGATTTGCCAGGCCGACAGTAAGGAAAACCAACAAGCAGTTCGCCAAAGAGCGCTAGACAATGGGATTCGAATCGCCCATGAATCCGACCGCGAAAACTGGAACATCTGTCAAATCCATCCTGGTGACATGATCGCATCGTTTTTCGAAATCGAATGGGTTCCACCGAACGACTTTGAAGGCAATTGGATGCCTGCCGGAGGACTTGGGTGGGAGGACAAGGTCGACCAGTCAACAACTGTTGACTTCGTAGGGGTCGAACTCCAAGGTCCAGATCCAGTGGAACTCGCGGATCGCTGGGGTAAGGTTGCCGGATTGCCCGTCAGTCGCGACGGTGACGTTCTGAGCATGAGACTAAATAACGTTGACATCCGCTTCGTCGAGGCGACGGATGGTCGAGGTGCCGGATTAGGGGGTTTAGATATATCCGTAGTAGACAAGGCTGGCATACTTAAGCGTGCAAAAGAGCGCGGCGCGTACGTTTCAGACGATCAAGTTATGCTCTGTGGTACGCGCTGGAATTTAAAGGCGGCTTAGAAGAACCAAGGAAATATAGAAACCAGCCGGGTTCCATACGAGGGCAATCCTCGGCCTTTAGAGGAGTACCTGAAGGGTTTCCCTTTAAGGCATTCCGGAGCTAGTATCGATTAATTGACTAGGCGAATGCCAAATTCGCGAGACGCATCCGCAATCCATCGATATACGTAATCTGAATAGCTGCGACGAACGACCAAATCAATGCGATTGTTCTGCTGATTGATCACGAGTGCCTGCGTCTTAGCGAACGTCGTTCGTACACATGAATTCGCACGAAAGACGGATTCATGGAAATCGTAGGTACACGATTTCAGTAGCAGTTCATTCACAGACGGACCAGTCAATGAAAAAACTGAATAAGCACCAGTCGTATCGATGACACTGATATCGCCTAGTTGACTAGCGAAGAATTCTGAAGATTCGCTTCTCTCATCGTCTATTAGCTCAAGCGACATCCAACGATTTGGTCCTAGCCAACAGACTTGCACACCATCCTCTGACGACCAAGTACAAGGTTCCACGGGTAAGGTTTCTAGCAGCGGCGGCGAATTACCTTGTTTCCGATTTTCGCCCGTCGAACCTACAAGAGTCAGCAGACGGAAGTTTCGCCACTGTCGTAGCGAAACGCCAGCAGTTTGACTTTCAACTTCCTCAGTCTTTAAGGTAACTCCAGTAGACCTTTGCAGTCCAGTAATCGGAGCAATCGCTTGGTCAGCATCGTGGTCTACAACATTGACTTTCTGAGCTTCGTTGTTGAGGTCGTAAAACGAAGGTTCAACTACCCTGGCTTGACTGAAACCACCGCCTCGTAACGAGCAATGAAGCGTTTCGCCTAACCGGTTGTGTCCACCTTTTACCATCGCGAGCGCAATCGATCTACCGAGTGTTGCACTGAAATAACTCGAAGTTACGTACCCCTGCATTGCCGCTGGCGTTTTCTTCGTAGGTTCTTTCAACAACTGCCCGCCTTCTGGCAGTACTTGCGAAGGATCAGTGGTTTCGAGGCCGACAAACTGCAAGCGGTCCGGTCGTTGATAGTCTTCAAGCGCTAATGAACGTCGTCCTACGAAATCAACGTCATTCGACTTTCGGACGCACCAATTCATGTTCATGTCCGCTGATGTCATCGAGCCGTCTGTGTCCTGGCCAGCAATGATGAAACCTTTTTCCGCTCGTAATACGTGCATGGTTTCGGTACCGTAGGGCGTGATGCCGTAGGGCTCGCCGGCCGCCATGATCTGCTCCCACAGCGACAGACCGAATTGCGCCGGTACGTTGATCTCATACGACAACTCGCCGCTGAAGCTGACGCGAAAAATCCTCGCTTCAATGCCACCGATCTCTAAGGACTGCACCGACATGAAAGGAAAACGCGCGTTCGATAGATCAAGGTCGGGACACAGCGCGGCGACGACCATTCTTGATTTGGGACCTACGACAGCTGCGGTTGCCCATTGATCCGTGACCGACGTTAACCGAACATCAAGGTCCGGCCATTCGGTCTGGTGCCATAGTTCCAACCATGACAATACAGCGTCAGCGTTTCCGGTCGTTGTATGGATGAGGAAGTGGTCTTCTCCCAGACGAGCGGTTACACCGTCATCAAAGATCATCCCCGTGTCACGCAACATCAAGCCATAGCGACATCGCCCGACCCGTAGTTTTGCGAACCCGTTGCTGTATATACGGTCGACAAACATTGCAGCGTCTTTTCCCTGCACGTCGATCTTCCCTAAGGTCGACGCATCGAGGACCGCGACACCGTTTCGTGCTGCAAGAACCTCACGATTGACAGCCTCATGCATTGACTCACTAGATTGTGGGTAATACCAGGGACGCTTCCACTGACCTACGTTCTCCCACATCGCACCATGTTGAACGTGCCAAGAGTGCATTGGAGTATGACGCTCGGGGTCGAACAACGCACCGACGCTTCGACCCGCGATCGCACCAAACGTGACAGGCGTGTAGGGCGGTCGAAACACCGTCGTACCAATTTCCGACATCGACAGCCCGAGGGTGTCCCCCAACACAGCGATGCCATTAACGTTGCCTAGTTTGCCTTGATCGGTTCCAAAACCCAACGCCGTATAGCGCTTAACGTGTTCAATCGTTCTATAGCCTTCGCGAGCCGCCAATTGAATATCGGAGACCGTCACGTCGAGTTGGAAATCCACAAATTGTTTCGGTGCTCGGCTATCAACTCGCCAATGAGGTGCTTTGAAGACCTCGTCGGCTCTCGATGGCGGTATCTCGTCAACACGAGGTAGCGGTAGGACGAGTTCGTCATCGGACAAAGAACGTAGTCGGCGAATCGAGTCCACTCCTTCGCTCATGCACGTTGCCAGCCTCCGCACGCCATTGATTGCGCCAGCGGTTGCGATGCTTGGCGATGTTGCGTCAAGCAAGAACGAGACATCTTCCTCACTCCAACGAGCCATCGTGCGCGTATGTGCATTTAAATGAATGACGGGATTCCAGCCGCTCGAAGTCGCAAGCACATCACAGTTAAGTGTTTGCGACTTGCCGACTAAGCCTCGCTTGTCATTAGAGAGTAGTGCTACGACCGCGCGCTTTAAGCATTTCTTGCCGTGAGCTTCAGTTACCACGTGCTCGCGGAGTATTGGAATATTGCGCGCTTCACAACCGTTGATTAAGTCAGCGGCTAAATCTGCACGGGTATCACATACCGCTACGACCCTCTTCCCTACGTCGTGCCATGCAAACGCAGTTTCATACGCCAAGTCGTTTGTGGTCGCTAGAACAAGATCGTTGCCAGGCGTAACGGCGTAACGATTGAGATAGGTCAACACAGCGGACGACAACATGATCCCAGGCAAATCATTGTTTGCGAAAGTTAGCGGTCGTTCGAGCGCTCCAGTCGCTAGAACCACTTGCTCTGCTCGTATCTGGTGAAGGCATTCACGTGCGAATCCAGGTGCCGAGGATTGCTGATGGACCAAGCGTTCGCAACCCATCACGAGGTTATGGTCGTACAAGCCGAAGATTGTTGTTCGCGGCAGAAGCATCACGTTAGGATGCGCACGAAGTGCGGTGACAGCACGGTCTACCCACTCGGTAGAAGCACGATCCTCAATCGTCGTCGAACTCGAGAGCAGCCACCCACCGAACTCCGCCTGTTCGTCGGCGACCATCACGCGTATGCCGAGTTCGGCCGCCGCAAGTGCAGCGCACAACCCAGCCGCTCCACCCCCGACGATTAGAACGTCGCAATGGTGGTGATATTTGTCATAGATGTCCGGATCGCGATCGTTCGGTACCGATCCAAATCCGGCAGTATCCCTTATGAGTTTTTCGCCTAGATCCCAGACGATTTTGGGACGGATCAGGGTCTTGTAGTAGAAACCTACAGGCATCAACGATGAGAGACGACTACTTAGACGTCGCAAACCCAAACGATCTGTCGTGGTCGCGCTCTTCGCGCTTAAGCCATCTACGAGCTCAATCTCCGTCGCGCGCAGATTCGGGGTCGAAGTCTCATTGGAATCAAGTTGCACAATCGCATTCGGTTCTTCGACACCGGCACCGACGATTCCGCGCCTGCGAAAATACTTGAAGCTTCGACCGACTTCGGTAACGCCATTTGCGATAAGTGCACTTGCGAGCGTATCCCCTTGATATCCCGAATACGACTTGCCGTTAAACGTGAACTCAAGCGGTTTCGTACGGTCAATGCGTCCGCCCGTGTTAAGACGTCGCTGTTGATTCACTCGTCGAGAACCGCCTCATGTGGCGGTTCTTCTCCGATGCGATAGACGTGCCTGATTTCGTAGGTCTCTGTGTCCCGCACGACATTGAAGTGTTGTCGACAACCGACTGCGTGGTGCCAGATTTCCCGATGTTCGCCTCTTGGATTGGTCCGGAAATGAAGGTATTCACCCCATTCTTGATCGTTGAGATCGTCAGGTCGTTCGGGTCGCTTGATGTGAGCCTCACCGACACAATGAAACTCATCCTCGTCGCGGACGGATTCACAGTAAGGGCAGTAGATCCGCAACATTAATGTGCGACTCCGGCTGCGCCATGCTCGTCGATTACCGCTCCCGTGTGGAACCGTTCGACGCTAAACGGTGCGGCTAACGGGTGCGGATGGTCTTCCGCAACCGTGTGTGCGAATACAAATCCCGATCCAGGTGTGGCTTTGAAGCCGCCTGTACCCCAACCACAGTTGAAGTAGAGACCGGGGACTGACATTCGACCGATGATGGGACACGCGTCCGGACAAATGTCGACGATCCCTCCCCACTGTCGATTCATGCGCACGCGGCTAAAGACCGGAAAGAGTTCGCAAATCGCGCGAGCAGTCTCTTCAATGATCTCGAACGAGCCTCGCTGACCGTAGCCGTTGTAACCGTCCGTACCTGCGCCAATCACCAAATCGCCCTTATCAGACTGGCTGAGATAACCATGAACAGCATTCGACATTACCACAGTGTCAAGACAAGGTTTAAGCGGTTCCGAAACGAATGCCTGTAGAGGGCGTGACTCGATCGGCAGCTTTAAACCAGCAAGTGCGGCAACGACACCCGAATTTCCAGCCGTGACACACGCGACCTTACGAGCTCGAATGAACTTTCGTTCGCCTGCATGTTCGATCACAACGCCGTCAACAGCGCCGGTGTTTCGATTCAATGGGATGTCTACGACGGCTGCGTGCTCGACGATGTCGACACCTAGACGATCTGCGGCTCTCGCGTATCCCCATGCAACGGCATCATGTCGAGCAATCCCGCCACGCGGTTGCCACGACGCGCCCAAGACCGGATAACGATTGTTTGGAGAACAGTCGAGTATCGGGACGATCTTTTGGATCTCTGCGGGACTAAGCACTTCGCCATCAATGCCATTTAGCCGATTTGCGTTGACGCGCCGCTCGATATCCCGCATGTCCTGTAGCGAGTGCCCGAGGTTTAGAACGCCGCGTTGACTGAACATCACGTTGAAGTTCAGATCTGCGCTTAGTCCTTCCCAAAGCTCTAAGGCAAATTCATAAAGGTGCGCCGCTTCATCTCGCAGGTAGTTTGAGCGAACGATTGTTGTGTTGCGGCCCGTATTGCCGCCACCGATCCAACCCTTCTCAAGTACGGCTACGTTCGTGAGTCCGTGATTCTTCGCAAGGTAATAGGCCGTTGCGAGTCCGTGTCCCCCACCCCCGACTACGACGATGTCGTATTCGTCTCGCGGCTCTACTGAATTCCAGGCCGGTTTCCAACCCTCATGGTGTTTGAACGCTTGCCGGATTAACTGCAGAAACGAGTAATGTTGAGTCATGATGAACGGAAGCGCTTAGGCAGATTGGTCGCAAGCGCGCAATCTATCTCAATTCATCCTTGTCGCTATGCACGTAACCGCTGATTTTGCGGGTCGTACGGACTTTCCGCAATGACGCGACACCGGTACCGCGTACCCAAGATATTGATGTCGAGCTCCTGACCCTCGTTAGCCAACGACGGTTGAACCATCCCAAGCGCTAGTGACTGTTCCAATCGGAAGCCGTAATTACCACTCGTCGCGCGTCCGACCATTTCGCCATCCGAAAACAGCGGGTTGTTACCAATGGCGTCGGCGTCATCAGGACCATCAACCGCAAGTGTCACGAACGCGTTATTGAAACCTCTTTCTTGCCAGCGTAGCAAACCTTCACGACCCATGAATTCGCCTTTGTCTAGTTTCACAAAGCGGTCAAGACCTGATTCAAACGCAGCGTATTCAATGGACATTTCTGTACCGATCATGCGATAGGATTTTTCAACGCGCATCGAGTCCATCGCACGAATGCCAAATGGAGCCAAACCGAGGTCCTTGCCGGCTTCCATCAAGGTATCGAATATCGCGTTCTGGTACTCGATTGGATGGTGCAATTCCCAACCTAACTCACCGACATAGTTCACACGCAAGAGCTTTGTCGGCGACAAGCCGACGGTACCATCGCACCCCGTAAGCCAGGGAAAAGACTCGTTGCTGAGATCAACATTGCAGACCCGATCTAACAGCTGTCTAGATTTTGGGCCTGCGATGACCAAAACGCCGATATTTCTCGTTAAGTTCTCAAATGTCACAGACCGGTCTGGTGGCATCTGACGCAGAAGAAAGTCATGATCTAGTCGCTGAAAGGCTCCTGCGGAAACGAGATAGAAACTATCGCTCGACTCGCGTAATACCGTAAACTCGCTGTGTACGCCACCTAGTGAGTTAAGCACATGACACAGGCTCATTCGACCTGCTCTTGTCGGTAGTCGATTCGCGACAAATCCGTTTAGGAAATCTTCTGCACCAGGTCCCGAAATACGCGCTTTCGCAAACGCGGTCATATCGAGAATACCAGCATTTTCCATCACATTGCGACATTCATTTCCTACATGTTCAAACCAACGAGACCGACGAAACGACCAGTGATCTTCTTGTTCTACGCCATTCGTAGCAAACCAATTCGGGCGTTCCCAACCAAATTTTTGTCCGAACACCGCGCCTAAATCTCTCATCCGTTCAAAACATGGCGCCGTACGATGTGGTCGAGCCGCAGGACGCTCTTCGTCCGGATAGTGAATCGTGAACACGTTCGAGTAGGCTTCTTCGTTTTTCTCTTTAAGGTAGGAACCTGACGCATAGTCACCGAATCGACGTGGTTCCACGCCGAGCATGTCGATCGTCGGTTCGCCTTCAACGATCCACTCGGCAAGCTGCCATCCTGCGCCACCTGCCGCCGTGATACCAAAGGTATGACCTTCGTTTAACCAGAAATTGCGTAGACCCCACGCTGGACCGACGATCGGATTACCATCCGGCGTGTACGCGATCGCACCGTTGTAGATGCGTTTGACACCGAGCTCACCAAAAATCGGTACTCGATGAATAGCAGACTCAATGTGTGGAGCAAGACGGTCAATATCACTTTCGAACAGTTCGTACCTACTCTCAGTCGACGGTCCGTCGATGTAGCAAGCGGGTGCCCCTTTCTCATAAGGACCTAAAAGCAAGCCACCGGCTTCTTCGCGCATGTACCACGAACCGTCTGATTCACGTAACACACCCATTTCAGGAAGACCATCTCTATGGCGTGATTGGATGCTCTCATGCGGTTCGGTCACGATGTACTGATGTTGCACGGGTAATACGGGAATGTCGAGACCCACCATTGCACCAGTATTTCTCGCGAAATTACCTGTCGCACACACGACGTGTTCGCAATCAGTGATACCTTGATTGGTCGTAACGCGCCATTCACCGTTCGAGCGTTGCTCGATTGAATGCACAGCAGTCTGCTGGTTAATTTCTGCGCCTAAGCTGCGCGCGCCGCGTGCCAACGCTTGCGTGAGATCCGCAGGTTGGATGTACCCGTCGTCTGGATGTCTGATCGCGCCAATGAGACCATCTTTCACTGCAAGCGGCCAAATATCCGTTACCTGATCAGCCGTAAGAAACTCCACGTTGACGCCGATCGTCTGCGCGACGCTTGCGTATTGGTGGTATTCGTCCAGGCGGTCTCGTGTCATCGCGAGACGGATATTTCCAACCGCTCTTAAACCGACATCCTGTCCCGTTTCTGCTTCGAGTTCCTTGTAAAGACGGACGGAGTATTTGTGGATCTGTCCAACCGAATAACTCATGTTGAAGAGTGGTAACAGTCCCGCTGCATGCCAGGTTGACCCCGAAGTCAACTCATGGCGTTCGAAGAGACTGACGTCCGACCAGCCTTTCTTCGCAAGATGGTACAAGGTCGAAACGCCGACAACGCCTCCACCAATTACTACGACGCGTGCGTGTCTACGCATGCAGATCTACCTTCTTCGGCGAAACTCACTCATCGGGGATAGATGTATTCGCAACATGCCGCTGAATCAATAGTTCATCGCGCCACTCGATCGTTCGTCGCAATCCGCCAAACGTAAAGATGTGCACCTTTTCAACGGAAGTAGCTGTATCCGACACCACGTATTCTGTAATAGGCGAAAGCACTTCGAGTGGATCCCATTGACCCAGCATTCGAACAATGCTAGGTTTTGCCAGAAGACCCTTAATCGAATGCCGAACACCGCACTTGGCCGCATAGGTAAGTAGCGTCCTCATCTTTGAAGGTCCCGCGATACCAACCGACACAGGAACTCTCACACCCCATGCATTCATCTTGGCGAACCAATCTAGTAGTGGGGCTGCATCGAATCCAAATTGAGTTACCACTCGCAACGTCACGCCATTGCGGGCTGCAAGATCTAGTTTTCGATTCAATGCATCCTCTAACACTTTCGCTGGGATACTGGGATGTCCATCCGGATAAGCCGCAACAGCGACTTGGTCGATACCGTACTCCGCCAGCAATCCTGTCTCAAGTACGCCTAGAGCGTCCTCGAATGCGAGATTCTGCTTTGGAACGTCTCCGGCGATGAGCAACACCGAGGATACGTTCAATACATTAAGTGACGCAATCCATTCGATCAACTGAGCACGGTCCTGCACACGCCTAGCGGGCATATGGGGTACCGGCCGACAACCGTTAGCGATTAGTAATCTGCAGGCGTCAAGCGTTTCATTCCAGGTTCCATTCGGTGGAAACGGGATAAACACCTCGGTACCTTTGTTGAGCAGCTGGAGTATTGCCGGCCGACGTACGATGTCGTGCGCAAGCACTTCGAACGACGAAGCGTTCACCAAGTGGTGAAGCATCTTCGTCTCCTGAGTAATCGAAGAAGGCGCTCGACGCAGTGGTTTCAAGTGTTCAACACTCACCGCATGACCCCTTCAATCTGCGTGATCCTTACCTCTGCCGTGAACGACCTCACGGACATTTGGATTCACCGACGGGCGAAAAGGCACTTCAACGACCCGTGCACTCACGGTATTACCCGGAGCACTTCCCGCATACTCATCAGGCAACGTAATGCCATATCGCGTGCCAAGTTCACGACCTGTCCAGGGTACATATGCCAGCGCGATGTTGGTATTGAGTTCCGGCGAATACCAAGGCGACGTCACATAGCCAACCGCTTCATCCGCCGCTTCCTTCTTGACTAGCCAGAAGTCATTCGCGTAATCCGTTACCGGCTCGCCGTCAAACGCTAGCCCTACCATGCCTAGTTTGAAAGGTGCTTTACCCGCATCGATCTGCGCACGAAGCTCTTCGAGTCGAGCTTTGCCGATGTAGTCCCCAGCTTTCCTTCGCGGAACTTGATATCCGAGATTGCATTGAAACGGTGAGGTCTCACAATCCATGTCTTGGCCGTACGAGAGGATCCCCGCCGCAATGCGTCGATGATGTGCTGGTGCAATCACCATTAGATTGTGTTTCTCGCCGGCATCGAGCACGGAGTACCAAAGGTCCTCTGCGTGGATCGTCGCGTCCTTGAGATAGATCTCATAGCCTTTTTCGCCGGTAAAACCGGTTTGCGAAATGACGACATCGTGACCCATGACGGTTCCGTTCATCAATCCGTAAAACGGAATGTCTCTGACCGCTTCGCCGAACATGTCGACCATAAGTGCTTCGGACTTTGGACCTTGAATCTGAACGGGCGACACATCGATTTCAGCAATTGACACGTCGAACCTCCGATCATGATTCACGCCGCGCAACCAGAATTCAAGATCGCTATCAGAAAGCGAGAACCAAAATTCATCCTCCGCAACGCGAAGAAGCACAGGATCATTCAAGACGCACCCGTCGTCGTTACACAGGATCACGTACTTACCGTGCATCGGTTTGATCAGTGACGCGCTACGTGTGATCACGTAGTCAACGAAACGTACTGCGTCTGGTCCTTTGACCATGATCTGTCGCTCGACGGCGACGTTCCACATGGTCACATGATTGACTAGCGCATCGTATTCCACCATCGCGCCGCCGGCTTCCGGTCGAACATAACCTCTCGGGTGATATATTCGGTTGTATACCGTCGCACGCCAGCATCCCGCCTCCATGGACAAATGCCAATAGGGGGACTTGCGAACACGCGTGGAAATTAAGAGTTCTACCTGAGTAGGACCTGATTGTCGTAGGTTGATCGGGACATGACGATCAGTCTGATCAACCTCAAGATTTTGACCTAAGTCAACGTCGCGAGTCTGTTGACTCGCGTAGTTCATCGAACCCATTGCTACACAACTCCGATGTCGCCGGGGGTGGCGAAACCCGCGCCGTCCTAATTCGTGCGCACGGCAACAATAGTCAAAAAACCATGCGTGCGCAAGGGCTTTTATGACGATTTTTTAGAGTTTAAGACGCCGCTGATTCATTAGGACTGGTAGGTTTTCTGCTCGTCTTCTAACCTCATCCTCATGCCCATGGTCTGCTAAAGGATTCGCCACCACGGTACCGCAAGAACGTTGTTAGTTAGCCACGTAGTTTCGCTGCCACTGTGCAGCAACAAACCTGCTCGTGAGGCTCCTTCGTATTCTCGTTGGAACGCGCGTAGGCTTGTCGTGTCTCGTAGTCTTGGATTGGTCGTGGCCTTGACTTCGATCGGTATCAAACCTGAGCTAGTCTCTAGAACAAAATCCACTTCAATTCCGTCGGTCGTTCGCCAATGAAAGATGTCGCAGCGTGCCAGACTTGAGTCTCGCCAAACGAGGAGATCGCCGAGAATCAGGTTTTCAAAATGCGCACCCGTAGGTTCCGCACCAGCCATGTGCAATGCCAAACCCGTGTCGCTCCAATAGAGTTTTGGCGATTTGATCAATCGCTTGGAGCGTTTACTGACGTACGCCGGAACACGAACCAACTGATACGACGTTTCGAGCAGGTTTAGATACCGGTTAACAGTGGGTTGTGGTATCGAGGTTGATCGTCCTAGTTCTGTTTGATTAACGACCTGCCCGATTCGCTGACACGCCATCAAGATTAGTCGACGAAAATCAATCAAGTTTGAGATATTGGCTAACTGGAGTACGTCTCGTTCAAGGTAGGTTCGTACGTAGCCATCGAACCATATGCTGCGTTTTCCTTCGTCTTCCAACTCAAGAGCGGGGATCGGATAACCGCCGCGTTTAACTAAAGTTCGCCAATCTTGATTGTTGTCGGCGGCTATTTCGTCAATCGATTCTTCAATGATGAGATCAACCCAGTCTTTTTCACGGTTCGATACCAGTTCGTCCCACATACCGCAGGTTCCTAGACCCAACTGCTCCCGTCTCGACATAGGCCATAGCGTTAGATAGCTAGCGCGACCGGCTAGAGATTCCGAGACATCACGCATGACGAGCAGATTTGCAGAACCAGTAAGAAGGTACCGTCCATGATTACGGTCTTGATCGACTAGACGCTTGATGTCGAGGAGCACTTGTGGGAGCCGCTGCACCTCATCCAACGTTAGATATTGTTCAATCGATAAGAGATCAAGAGGTTGTTCCGTAAGCACTGACAGAGTCGCGGGATCATCTAGCGTTTCGTAGCGTCGTTCTTGATCCTCCGCAAACTGAACTAAGGTACTCTTGCCTGTTTGTCGTGCTCCGAGAACTACCACGACAGGCATCGTGTTAAGGTGTTGCGTAAGCGCACCTTCAACGATTCGTTTATGATATTTATTCATGGCATGAATGATAATCATTCACCTCATGAATGGATAACTAACCTCTTCCTATACAACCGGATTTGTCGGAGTTGGGTGCTAAGCTGATTCTCCTTTAGCTAAGCTATCTCGATCACTATGCCGGACAATAATCTCGTAGATCTCAAAGCAATATTCAATTACGTAGACCAATCACGACATCTGCCTGGATTCAGACTCGATCCTTACTTTGCACCATTTTTCGCACTCCTTCTGCCTGACATTCTCAACGCTATTGAGAACATCGCGAAGAGAGTACAAAACGTCCTGATTCATGAACTCCCTCTTCGAAGAGGTTCACTGGGTGATATCTATGCAAAACACCGAGACAAGAATGCTTCGAAAAATGTTGATTTCGTCGCGGTTTCTGAAGACCGAACTACTGCGCTTGAAGGAACCAGCCGGTTCATGGAAGCCGAGTGTGTCCTAATATGAACGAGACTCATCGACTATCAAAGTCCAAATTCTTGTCTGGGTCGCAGTGTCACTTGCGGCTCTGGAACGACTTTCATGCCGCAAAACTAGCGGACACGGCCAGTGACTCACAACTCGCGGTCTTCAAATCTGGTCATGAAGTAGGCGAACTAGCGTGCGAACGGTACCCAGGCGGGCACCTCATCGAGCACGACCACCTTCATTTCGATGAAGCGCTGACGGAGACCAATATGGTCTTAGAAGGTAGCAACGTACCCGCGCTATTCGAACCGGCGATTGAGCATGAAGGATTGATCGCGCGCGTGGACATTCTCGAGCGTTTACCAGCGGGTGGTTGGCGCGTGATCGAGGTGAAATCCACTACCAGAGTTAAACCTGTCCACGAACTTGACCTTGCGTTTCAACTCTACATTGCGAGCAAATCGGGGCTTGACCTTCGTGAGGCTGGCATTCTTACACTCAATCGAGAGTACGTGTACGACGGTAAAAAACTTGACTTGAATGAGCTATTCCGATTTCACGACCGATTTGAACAAGCTGTTGAATCCATTGACATCACGGCTGAACAAGCGCGTGAAATGCAGGAATTGATCAAGAGTGAAGAAGCACCGGATGTAGAAATCGGCGATCACTGCTTCCACCCATATGACTGTCCTTACTACACCGATTGTTCGTATGGAGTCGAGTTCCCAGAGTATCCAATTGGCGAGCTGCCAAATCTGTCAAAGAAGCGCCGTGAAGAACTGGATGCTGAAAACATCATTAGAGTCCACGAAATCCCAGAGGACTTCCCGTTGTCCGAGCGACAACAGATCATTCGCCGCGCAATACTTGAGGAACGAGTAATCGTTAATCACGAGGTATTAAGCGCTGTGGATTCGATCGAAAGACCTATACGACATCTCGACTTCGAAACGTTCGCACCAGCGATCCCTCGATTTAAAGGAACGAGCCCATTTGATGCGATCCCGTTTCTCTTCTCCGTGCACACTGAGCGAGAGGGGCAACTACCTTCACACACTGACTATCTCCACGAGAGTAACGACGATCCGCGAATAAAAATCGCCGATGCGTTAATTGAAGCTGTCGGGGAGAGCGGCGCTATCTGTACTTACGGTGCATACGAGCAACGGATTTTGTCAGACCTGATCGAAGCAGTGCCGAAACGGGCTAAGAAGCTCGGTGAGATTTCTGACCGACTCTTTGACATGCTCAAAGTCATACGGCGCGCCTATTACCATCCAGATCTTCACGGTTCATTTTCGCTCAAGAGCGTGTTTCCTGTACTTTGCCCGGATTCCGGCTATGACGATCTCGATATCGCAGATGGTCAATTCGCTGCGGTCCAATACATGAACGCGATCGATAGCGAAGACTCTAAACGACGAAAGCAAATATTCAGCCAACTTCGAGAATATTGCGAGCGCGACACACTTGCTACGTTCAAGGTGCGTCAAGCGTTGTCTCGCATCGCTCAATCTGAAGACACCGAATGATGCTCGGCAAGTTCTTCGCATGCACGAGCGATGTATTCGCGGAGATTTCTCGGCTGTTCAACTTGAACGCTCGTTCCCCACGTAACTAAGTGCCAACACATTTCAACTAAGCCACCCGCGGTGAATTTCACTGTTAACGAACCATCTTTGTCTTTGTGCAAAGTCTGAGTCGGATGGAACCGAAAATTCGCCGCGTCCTCAGCAGCATCTGGTTCAAATCGAAGGACAACCTGAAACGGTTCTTCCTGAAACACGCCGAACGAACGCTCTGCATAAGTTTGAAGGTCAAATTCGTCGTCCCACTCAAACGAGTGCTCAGTAACTTGAACGTTGCTCATGTTTGGAAGTAGCCATAGATGGGGAAGATCCTCATGTTCTGGCGTTCCGACCAAGTACGGGCGGTTGCCATATAGGATACCGTAAGGCTTGACGAGTTGTTCGCTCTCTCGCCCAGAGAGCCTTGCGTTATATTGGAACGCTAACTGACGAGTGCTCTTAATCGCGGTTCTAATCAACCTGAGCAGACCTGGTTCGATATCAATGCGCGGCCCTGGTCGCATTGCCAATCCCTCGGCATGCAACAACATCTCATAGTCCGATTCGAATTCGGTGACATCGGTCATTTGTTGTGCGGCACGAACTTTGGTCCCAAGCTCGCGCAGAGATTTAGCCCGTTCTATTAGTCCGGTATGTTCAAGTTGGTCTGCAGCAGACTCGAGTTCAACCAGTTCCTCCGGAGAAATCTGTATGAGACCGCGTAGACTCCGAGATTGCAGTCGCCAATGATTTTGTCGATCTCCGGTATTGACGAGCAGAAGCGGTCCGAACGTATCTTCGATGGCGTTACGCATCCTTTCTGCGGTTCGTCGACTGGTCGTAAACTCGCTAGCAATCTCGCTGATGGTCAAGCCACCGACGGATCCCTGAAGAAGAATCGCCAACCTTACGAGGTTTGCTGCTTGTTCGTAACGCATATTGCTAATCCATAGATAGTCGCGGTTCGATTCAGGTGTCGTTAGCCCTAAATCCCATGGGACTCGCTTGTTCAGGCTTGACCTCGCTCTCTTCCTTAAGCATCAACACAATGGCTTTCACATCCTTCATCTTTCCGAGCACTTCTGCTCGTCGTTGAACAACGGCGAAGTCGCCGGGGGTTAGGTTGGTCAGTGGATCAATCTCCATCGGAGCCGTCACTCCGAAGAACACCATGAACGCTGTTCTCAATTTTTCGCGAGAAAGATAGTCAAGCCGTAACTTGAAGTCGAAGCGTCGCAATGTCGCGGGATCAAGTCGCTCGTCGTAATTCGTCGTACACGCGAATGGAAACGGATGGGTTTCCATCCAAGTGAGCATCTCATTGACCTGACTCACTTCCCAGTTTCGATGCGCAAATCGTCGGTCAGCCAATAGGGAGTCGGCTTCGTCGAAAACCAGGAACTGTTCCTTATCACGCGCTTCGGCAAATGCGTCCGCGATATTGGCTTCAGTTCCGCCAACCCACATGGATAGAAGGTCCGATGCCCGTTTTTGCATAACTTCCAACCCAACTCGTTCCGCCAGGTACCTAACGTACGCGCTCTTGCCAGTGCCAGGTGGACCTTGTAGGGAAACAGAGAATCGGCGACTCTCAAGTCCAGCGAGTCGATCCGCCAACTCAACCGGGTCAGAGTTCGCACAAACCAGTGTCGGATCGAAATTTGCGAACTTCGTTTTAGGCGGCTTTGGTCCATGAATCACTCGTGACAAGCTCTCAACTCCTTTATGGACCGTTGAGATGTCGCCACCTTTAACGAGGCGCGCCGCCGCGACAGCACGATCGACGACACCAGGAGTTACATCAAAGTCGTTCGCAAGTATTTCCGCATCCTCGTCCGCTGATGGAACCCCGTGACGAGCTAGTTGGCGTCGCCAAATTCGCGATCTAATCCGCGATGATGGTTGCCTCAATTCAAACGCATACATCATGCGTCGCAGCAACGTAGGGTTGGTTTGGCGTGCCGAATTCGATGTCCACAAGGTCGGAACCGAGTTCTGTTCTAGCAGTCGATGCATGAAAACTCTCGAGCCTCCGGTCCCGCGAGTCCGAGTCTGACGATGGAATCCCGTCAACTGCCATCCTAAATCCAAGTCTGACTCAGACAAAAGATCTTCCATTTCGTCGAAGAGCAGTATTGAGTTATGAGACTGCCCTAGTAGGCGTTCAGCCAGTCGAAGTTCGCGGAGTCGTTCACTTCGACTTGGTTCGCGACCGTGTTCGTCTGACTCACCAACGCTGAACAAATTAATACCTAGTCGTTGCGCAAGCGTTCTACAAAACTCGGTCTTACCGGTTCCTGGCGGACCATGAATCAAGACGTTCACACCTTTCACACCGGTTTTCAAAGCACCAACAATGAGTTGCTCGATGTGATCGCGACCGGACGACACGTGATCGAAGTCCTGCCATTCAAGTTCAGACGCCGGAGCTTCTTCAAACAGCATCTGTTGAATTTGGCGAGTGCTGTTCGTCGGTTCATATGCTAAGCACTTAAGTCGAGACAGTACTTCCAACTCGCCATCTTCGTCCACAGAAACGATCCCGGTTTGGACTAACGGCGAGTCAACAGTGAGACGTTCACGAATCTGCCCCTTTGTGACCCCCAGCAAATCTGCAAGATCGGGGTTCAATACGGAAAATCGCGAATAACGTGATCCATGCGGACGTCGGTAATCCAGCATTTCATCAACAAGATGCTCGACAATCGAATCTGTTTCGTAGTAGAGTAAAAGTTCGAGAATCGCAGCATCTGACTTAGCGAATTTCATTTGCTTCGCTAATTCGCGAATCCGTTCCGCCAAGGTATCACGCGAAACCGGCTTCTCTCTGAATTTATCGATCAGATTGCATACGTGAGTCCAGTCCGCATCGGACAGCCTGACATCATTGTCACACGCGTGCTGAAGTGCTTCATTCGCGAGGACACGTCGCATATTCAACTCGTCCGCGATCTCAACTAATGACCTAAGAAACCGATTCGCGTCATTCCGATATGGCCGAATCTTTGACGCGATATTTGATAAATTACTAAGTACTAAGTGACGTTTGTACCCTTTCAGCAATGCGAATCCTCAATCAAGTCAGCTGAAGATGAAGTTTAGAGATAAAGTGCGACAAAAGCGGTCGTAGTCACTAGGATTCTGACATGAATTTACTCTAGGTAACGGAAAACGATCTTCCGATCTTCTAGCGTCAACTTCGGTAGAAAATTGATTTAACTTATTGATATAGGTTGATTAATTTTGCCTCAACCGCGTGTAGTCGACTTTTAACAAGTCGAGATCGTTGATAGCATACTAAGGATGCAAGTGTTAACTATGTTTCGAGATAGAAACGCACGAACCGGGAAATAGCAGACCGCACGATTCTCATCGCCACAATTCTTCGTCGATCGCTCGAGTTTCAGCAGTATTCCGCTCAAATTCCTGAAAATCTTCCTCTGTCCAACCACCGGCCAATCTTTCCAATCCGTTTGTCCATTTTTCAGGTCGATCGGGAATGCCGAGTGATTCACGTAAGAGGATGATTGCGGTGTCGTCTATGGACTTACCGATGCGCTTGCTCTCATTCTCAAGCGCGACTCCGAGTTCTGCTGGCAGATTATTGATGGTCAGTTTTATCAATGGGACAATTCGACTGTACGATAAATGTCAATCAATCTTATCCTCTAGTTGACTCTACTGTTAAGTCAAAGCGACTCCAATGCGCCAGCAAATACATAACTTGAGCATGTCACGCCATCTACGACTATCGAATCACAGGTAGATCGCAATTCAATTCGCAACGTCTAGCCAATAAACCAGAACATCAGGCCTCGAATTGATTCGACTAAACCGACTAGCGTACCCCTTCAGCCTCACTTATGACTTCAAATGTCTTTCTTGCAAGTTCAACAAATTCACGGGTTACGTATTCTGAAACCTCACTTTGTAATGGTTCTCCACGTTCAATGTTCATTAGCTCCGTTGCGAGATCTTGGACGCGAGATGATTGCCAATTTGCATATTGAGGATCAATGAATTTTCTCCAAAGCCACCACTCATCCTTTTTTCCCTCACCGAGTATCACAGTGAGTTCCGCTTCGAGTTGTCTGCGTTTTGGTTCCTCATCCTTGCCAATTTCCGGACTCGGCGAACGTACACCGATTATCCAATTCCCAAGCCAATTTCCGTAGTTTTCAAACATCACGGAAGTGCGTCCGTTCGTTTCTTCCGCAACACTGCCCTCGTGCTGACGCCAATTCGTACTGTAAAACAGGAGTTTGTTTTGACCCGCTTTCTCGTTCGGATGCATTGTCTTAACGCAAATGCTCTCGGCGTCAGCAATTCCTGCATCTCGAATTTCTCGCTCAACTCTGTCTCGAAGATGTTCAAGAAATCTTTTACAGATGGAATGTCGAACGCTTGGCCATGCTTCAAACACGGCTAAGGCAACATTCAGATTTTGCGGGTTCTCCCGCAGAAACTCGTCTACGGTTTCGATCTCTCTGTTTGACATCACCTTATGGTCCCCAAATTTGCGTCTGCAATATGACTCAGCTTCCCGCAAGAGAAGTCGCAGTTTATCCGGACGACAAGAAATACGGCATGACTCGAACCAATTTACAAGCGTGAAGCTTGTGCGAAATCTCTCAAATTCATCCCCATCACCCTCGTCAATAGAGCTGATTTCGTTGTAGGCCATTATCAAGAACTCGCTATTGTCAACGAACTTCATAAGTTCCTTACGATTGAGGCTATCGTTGGACGGCGGTCGTCCGTCACCAGATAGGAAAATTAGACGAAATCGTCCTTTCCCGTAGCGGTTTCTGAGGTGAGCGAGATAGTCCTGAACTTGACCACTTTGGTCACCAGCAAATGGTTTGTTCTCAATTACCAGGCATAAAGGACCCAACGAACACGGTATTCGGACGTATATGTCAATTCGCCTACTGCTCTCAATCGTCTCCTCCGTTGCGATTCGCGCGTTATGCAAGTCAGCAGATTTCCAAATCTCATCAAATTCCAACCGTTCGAGAAACAGTTTGAGAAAGATCGGTCCTTGCCCGTGTTTCGCATTGGGGTTTAGTAGATCAGCAATAATCGCCGATAATCCGAGTTCGTCGTTTCGCAAGTAATCGAAGATATTAAAGTGGTGAGCAAGTTCGCGATTTAGTTCTTTATCGATATATCGCGATGCTTCAAATCGAGGCGTTAACCCGTTGAAAAACCGTGCAAGGGATTGTCCTATCTCTTCGTAACTTTGATCAATGGCGTCGGTTAGTTCAGAGAAAAATTGCTCCGTTCGCTTAGATGCACCTTTTGGCTGATTAGACATGCTCACGACTTGCTCTGCTGTAGGTCAATCACGACGAGCTTCTCTGTAGAGATTCGACGGTTGCAATTTGAAATGCTGAAGCTCTTAAGACTCAAGATACACAAAGGCTAATTCGGGAACCAAAAAGCTATCCAAACGACCGCCTAATGAGTCCTTTATATGATCGCTGGGGTTCTCACGAGCCATCGGTTAACCACGCAACCAAGAGGCGTATCTGCATGTCGTCTAGTACATCACCGAACGCTGGCATCACACCTTCGCGACCGTAGAGGATGGTTTCCTTGATTGTCAGTGTATTACCACCGTAGGTATAGATTCCTTTGGTTAAGTCAGGTGCCCCCAGTGCTTCCATTCCGGTACCATCAGAGCCGTGACACGCTACACACAACTCGTCGTATTTAGCTTTGCCTGGATGCGAACCAGGTGGGGCTTCCGCAAGTGCGACCGTATACTGAGCTAAATACGAGGCTTCCGCGCGATTCAACACAGAACTCCAACCTACCATGATCCCTTGACGACCGTCTCTGATCGATTTCTCAATCGCTTCTGCTGAGTTTCCCCATTGCCATAAATCGTCGCGTAGATTTGGAAATGTGTCAGCCTGCCCTTTCGCTTCAAGACCATGACATGCGGCACATTGCCGATCGAACACGCGCTTGGCCGCACGCATAAGCAATTCATCTTCTTGAATTGCCGCTAAATCCATTTGAGCGATCTCGGTACGTCTCGTACCGAATGTGCTTTCATGCGCTACCAAGCGTTCGTCAAGCTCACCACCTTGCGACCATTGGAACGTACCTGAAAGACTCCCAAAGCTTGGGTAAAGAATGAGATAGATTAGTGTGAAAACCAACGATGCGAGCATTGTCCAGAACCACCACATAGGTGGCGGGTGTGCCCCTTCCCGAAGGTTCTCGTCCCAGATTGTCGGCGATTCCTCGTCAAACCCCGCTTTTTTTCCGCTAAAGTAGACGCCATAGCTCACCCACGCTAAACCGACGAGAGACGCGATGGTTAAAACCGCGACCCAACCTGTCCAAAAGTCAATTGGCATGGTCTCTCTCGTCGGGTTCTTCGTCGTTCAACGGAATTTCCGCCGTCTCTTTAATGTCGTGGTCCGACGACCATACGAACACCCAAGTCGCTACGATCACCATAAACAACATCACAAGCATGTCGCCCGCAAAGATAAAGTAGGTCAATGTGCCATACCCTCGCCAGACCCGGCAGCTTCACCGAGCACCGCTAAATACGCGACAACTGCGTCTAACTCAGTCTTACCCGAGACAAGATCAGGAGCGTTCGATATCTCGTCGTCCGTGTAAGGGTGACCGAGCAATCGCAGACGCTTCATTCGGGTCTGGATCGTATTGCGCGGATCCGCCTCCTTTTCTGCCAGCCATGGGTACGCTGGCATGATCGACTTCGGTACAACACTTCGCGGATCAATCAGGTGTATTCGTTGCCAAGCATCGCTGTATTTGGCGCCGACACGATGCAGGTCCGGCCCTGTTCGCTTGGAGCCCCATAGAAACGGTCGGTCATACGCCGACTCACCCGCACGCGAGAACGGTCCGTAACGCTTGACTTCTGCAAGCAGTGGTCGAACCTGTTGCGAGTGACACGTACTGCAACCTTCACGGATGTAAATGTCCCTACCAAGAAGCTCGAGCGCACCGTAGGGCTTGGTCTCCGTGGTTGGCGCCACCAATTCGTCCTGGAATACACTCGGCAAAACCTGCACCAAACCGCCAATGGCAGAGACAAACAAAATACCAAAAATCAAAAGACCGGCGTTCTCTTCCAGTTTTCTGTGCAGACCTAAGACACTCACGCGACGGCCTCCACAGCGCTACGCGCTGTCGTCACGTCGGGTATCCGTCTTACGACCGTGGTGCGATTCTCCATCGTCTTGACAAAGTTGTAGAACATCAAGATCGCACCACTCAGGAAGATCGCACCGGCAACGAACCTAAGTGCGTAATACGGCGTCATGCTTGCCATGATGTCACGGAATCCGTAACTCAGTTCACCCAGCTCATCGAGTGACAGCCATAGCAATCCTTGTGATACGCCAGCGCCCCACATCGACAAGACATAGAGCATGGTGCCCGCTAGCGCTAACCAGAAATGGATATTCGCAAGACGAACGCTGTATAGCGCTGCGCCGACCAACCTCGGTACGAGGAAATAGAACGTGCCAAACGTGATCATCGCATTCCAACCCAACGCGCCTGAATGTACGTGACCAACCGTCCAATCGGTGAAATGACTCACCACATTGACGCTCTTGATCGACAACATCGGCCCTTCAAACGTCGCCAACCCGTAGAACGCGAGCGCCAAGACAATGAATTTCAAGGCGGGATCCGTTTTAAGTTTCTCCCACGCTCCCGCTACCGTCATGACACCGTTGACCATCGTCGCCCAGGAAGGCGCGAGCAGGATGATGCTCATCACCATGCCTAGTGACTGTACCCATTCGGGAATCGCGTTGTAGTGCAGATGGTGTGGTCCCGCCCAGATGTAGCTGTACGTGAATGCCCAAAACGCGACGATGGATAGGCGATAGCTCCAAATCGGTCGATCGGCATGCTTCGGGAGAAAGTAGTAGAGCATTCCGAGGAATCCACCCGTCAGTAGGAAACCGACGGCATTGTGTCCATACCACCATTGCACAATGGCGTCTTGAGCGCCAGCAAAGAGGGAATACGACTTGCCGATCGTGATCGGGATCGCCATACTGTTTACAACGTGGAGCATGGCAATCACGATGATCAGCGCACCGTAGAACCAGTTCGAGACGTAAATCGCCTTCACTTTGCGATTTGCGATCGTGCCGAAGAACACGACCGCGAAAGCGAGCCATACGATCGTGATGCCGATGTCGAACGGCCATTCAAGCTCAGCGTATTCCTTACCCGAAGTCCAACCGGCGAGTAAGGAAATGCCGCCCAAAAGTACCGCCAGATTCCAGGCGATACAGCAAAACCATGCAAGTTTTGGTGCAAACAACGGGACATGTGATGTGCGTTGTACGCTGTAAAACGCCGTTGCCATCAATGCGGATACGCCAAACCCGAATATCACGCCGTTGGTATGCAGGGTTCTTAACCGCCCGTAGCTCAACCACTCTTGCCCTAGATCGATCGTTGGCCAGACCAACTCAGCGGCGATGAACACACCCGCGCCCATTCCAGCAATCGCCCAAACGAGCGATAACACGACCAGCACGGTAACGACGCGGTCGTTGTATACGTTAGGGTCTGGCATCAACGATCTAGCAACTAAAGGCCAAGCGATGGTCCGAATCCGTGTGTCCACAACACGACCGTGATCCCCAACAGAGTTACGGCAGCGACCAACACAATGCCGATGAGTGAAGAGGCCATCAACATGCCCTGTTGCGGCGTTGTTCGCAACACAATCGGAAGACCGCGGTAAAGCAGGAACATACTCCAAATGAGCACCGGGATGATCGCGAGCATATTCACGAATACGTGTGGATACAGGTGCGCGATGCTGCCCACCACCATGGGTGTTGCGACCGTTGCAACCAGCGTCAAGTGTCGACTCATTTCGAGCGTCGCAGCGTAAGTAGGTGCCATCCATCGAAGCAGGATTGCCAAGCCGATGAATCCGAGCAACAACGCCAGGAAATAACAAACCGAGATCATTAATAGAGTCGCTTGGTTCAAGCGGATGACGTCTTCCGCGCCAATTTGCCACCCGAATTGCAGCGAACCAAGATATAGAAAGATCGGCGGTATCAACGCCAACGGCAGAATATCCTTGAACACCACGACGCTTGCCGAAGCCGTTGCTTGCTCAAGTCGCGCGAAGAGCTGGCCACCTTGTACCAATACGTCGATTGGAACGAATGTCACAAGCGCAACAATCCTAAATCTGGTTCGTATGAACGAGTGATGGCGCACACAACGGCAAATTCACTCAGCCTAATTTCGGCGGTGTAAACGACTCACTCCGTGTCGCCACTTCTCTTTCTGAATTCTAAAACCCGGGGTTCTAACAAGCCGCGTAATTGGTCTCGATGACGCCTAGTTGCTCAGCAATTCGGTTTTAGCGAAGTGACTTGAAGTTTGGCGTTCGTTTCTCGACAAACGCATCAACTGCTTCGCGGTGTTCTTGGGACTGATACGCCTTCGCCAATACCTCACCCTCGAGCTTCTGAACCGCCTTGATGTCGGTCTCGAAACCGTTCGAAGTCAGCAATTCCTTCACCCACCTTAGATGAGGAGCGGGATTACCGGCAATCTCACGTGCCAGTTCTGTCGCTTCGGTTAACAACTGATCATGCGACACGAGACGATCTGCCAAACCTAGCTTAAACGCTTCTTCGCCTGAGTACAGCTTGCCGGTTAGACACATTTCACTGGCGCGACCAAAGCCAACGCGGGCGACCAGGAAGTGCGAGCTACCCAATTCAGGCGTCACACCCATCTTGACGAATGCCATGCCGAATCTCGCCTGATCCGACGCGACGATCACGTCCATAGGGAGGATCATCGTTGCACCCACGCCGACACACGCGCCGTTAACCGCTGCGATCAGTGGTTTCGACGAGCGGACTAACTCAATCCAATCGCCACGCATAGCAACAGTTTCACCAGAATCATCTAGACGCGCTTTGAAGTTGTCCTTGATATCTGCACCGGCGCAAAAACCTCTACCCGCACCGGTAATGACGATCGCACCGACGTTTGGGTTCGAATTCGCCGCGTCGATCGCGTCGTACATTTCCGCCGACATCCGCCCCGTCCAAGCGTTCAGGCGATGTGGACGATTGAGCGTAACGGTGCATACGTCGTCGGCGATATCGACAAGGATGTCTTCATATTGTTGTGCCATAGCGTTTTCCTAGTTTCTATACGGTTTAAAGGTCGTCCGAGTGAACGTATCCATGCGTTAGAGGATTCGCAAAGGAAGTCTACGGATCGAGCATAGTCAAGCGATATACGCTGAGGATTCGGATGAACCTCAATCTTCGTTCTCCTCCTCATGGCGTCGTGCAATCTGATCCAACCTTGGTCCGATCGAAGACATCACAGCGGCAAACAAAACAACAGCCCAAGCCGCTGACAGGATCAGGTGAACGCCGACGAGCACTCGCGCAGCGACCGAAACAGGGACAGCATTGCCAAATTCTTGACCTAGCGCTGTATAGAACGAAAACAGTATCCAGTCTGTTATCCCAATTCCTGCGTAATCAAACGCTCCCTCCTGGAAGCGATCTAACGTGCCATAGAACCCTGCGAACAGAAGAATGATCGTTACATACCCGACAGCAAACGCTCCAATCGGAACCCACATCACGTTTAGGTAGTCTGCAAGGTAGAAGTAGACTCGAAGTCTGGGTTCGATCCACGTCATGACCCATCGTCCGATCAGAAACGCACCAATGGTCACCACCACAACTTCAAGAATGATCCCGCCGGTTACCAACGCTAGCGCAACTCCCGAAAAACCGGCCGCGTCGGAGAATCCGCCACTGTACATCCCAGCTATGATCAATGCAACGATTAATACAGCACCAAGAACAATTACTAGAGGAGGTCGAGCGTCCTGCCAGCCTACCCGTCGGAAACTAAGTAGACCTGCAGCCAACGCCGTACCCGTCGACATCAAAAGGACGGCAAGTATCAGAGTAATACCTGTTGCGCCGAAATGATCTGAAAACGCGCCTTGCACAATCCATGCGGGGACAAGCCCCAACGCGAGAAGAACAGCCAGCACGAAGGATTCCCGCGCCATGTCCCCGTAAGAGCGTAAATCTGACCCGCGTAATCCATCGATTAACCCGACCGCTAACGCGAGTACAGGTGGAACGAGGCGACCAAACGGGTCTCCCGCGAGGAGTCCCGCAAGTAGCGCAGCAACAATCCCAACGATCGAGCCAATTAGGATCCCAGTCCACGGACCACTACGAGAACCACCACGAACTCCTACGCCAACGCCGATCGCGACCCCGCAACCAGCGCCCATCAATACGTCGGTGTGAAGGTCGGTGATCGCATACCCAAACGGTACCGTAACGAGCGCGACCATGACAGTAATTCGAATCGCCAACCAGATTAAGCTGCCGACCGTTTCCGATTTAGGCACAAGCCAAGCTAGGATATTGCTCACCGAACCTACGAGTTCGCAAGGAACGTTGCCATGACCTAGTTTATCTTAGACGTTAAGAACCAATCATCAACGCGATAGGAACTGAGTCTTGTTATCTCGTAACTTCAAAATCCGCGGAACCGATGTACTGATCGAACGTCTCACACCAGACGGTCAGCGCTTGCTTATCACTTAACTGGTTCATCGATACCGGATAAACCTGTGATCCACGAAAGCTCCTCAATTTTGCCAAGCGAACTCGTTGCTCGTCCGCCAGAAAATCGGCTTCCTCGTCGATTCCGGTTCGAGAATTCAGATAAACCCAGTAGTTTGGCCCGGGCGACGCCTCAAAATCAGACTTGAGGTGAATCACAACATTGTCGTTGCTAACTTGCACGACACGGATACCACCCTTCGCCCAGTGTGCGAAATCCTGCCCTGGTGCATCTTCTCGAAACACACCTGAGTAAAGGGTAGTTTCCGAAGCGCCGCCACCGAGTTGCTCAAGCGATTCATTCACAACCGGCGGGGGAAACAGATACGGGAAAGCAATCAACATCGAACCCGCGCCAGCTACGAATCCCACGGCGACACCAGCAGCTAAACTCAGAACGATCTTCTTCATCGCAGATCCATTTATCCGTTCTCGTTAGCGTGACGCCTTTTCGCGTTGTCTAGACCGTATGAGTTACTGAACTGCCGCCGCAGCCATTGGCTCCGTCGTTTCTGGCTCGTCATCGTCACCGAGGAATCGTTTCAGCCAAAGCGCGGAAAGCGCCACAAGGACGCCAACACCAATCCCCAGACCAGTGAAAATCCCGAATGCGTTCTCGTAGACAGCGAGCGAATCAACCGCCGCGATCGTCGTACCTAGTTCTTCGTCAATTGCAGCGAATTGCGCCAGCTGACCGCCGAAGAGACTTGCAACACTGCTAGCGAGGAACCAGATTCCCATCATGACGCCAACCATTTCCACAGGCGAATAGCGAGTAATCATGGAAAGACCGACAGGCGATAAGCAAAGCTCCCCTAACGTAATGAAGAGGAATCCCAGCACGACCCAGATCATTGCGACCTGAAATTCCGCGTTCGCCGACATACAACCAAACAGGAACATCGCGTATCCGACACCACATAAGATGATGCCAATGCCGAATTTCATCGGACGCGATGGTTCGATGCGATTTCGACCGAGCGTATACCAGATCCAAACGAAGATTGGTGAAAAAGCCAAGATAAACGCTGGATTAAGTGATTCGATCTGTGCCGCATTGAACGTAATCCCAAGGAATTCAGGGTCTAAATTGCGTGACGCAAATCCCTTGAGACTGTGTGCGGCTTGCTCGAATAAACCCCAAAAAATCACTGAGACGACGATGAGATAAAGCATCACCCACATACGACGCAGCTGCTGCTTGGTACACGTTCGCTGAGCGTAGATCAAGACGCCAACTAACGCGATCAAACCGACTGAGTAGAGCAAGACCTTCGTTAGATCACGAGACTGCAATAGGTATGCCGTAAACAGCGTCGCTACAACACCCCCGGCATAGATCAACCACTCCTTACGGATGCCTACCACCGTTGAGACGAGATTGCTTGGATCATGGGGTTCACCGACACCTTGCAGGGAAGCACGACCTGCGAGGAACACGGTTAGACCAATCAGCATGAGGATACCAGCTAGGCCGAAACCATAGCCCCATCCGAATGCTTGGCCTATCCAACCACACAACAAAATCGCGAGCATCGCACCGAGATTGATCCCGAAATAGAAGATCGTGAAGCCCTGGTCCCGCTTTTCGTCGTTGTCCACGTACAACAGACCCACCATGTTGGAGATGCATGCCTTGAGGAAACCGACACCAACGATGATGAAAGACATCGCAAGGAATGTAGCACCCAGCGCGAACTGGTCTTGGACGATTTCACCGTCCACCACGGTACCACCCGTTCCTTCGAATGCCATCAATACGTGGCCGATACATAACAAGACTGCGCCGAATATCACCGCCTTCCTAAAACCGAGCCACCTATCGGCGATAAAACCCCCAATGACCGGCATGAAGTAGACCATTGCGCCATACGAAGCGACGATTTCAAATGCAACCGATTCCTTGAAGAGGAAATGGTCAATCAGGTACAGCACCAAGATCGCGCGCATACCGTAGTAGCTGAATCGCTCGCACGACTCGGTAATAAAAAGTACGACTAACCCAACTGGGTGACCTAGGACCGTTCTTCTCACGAGTGCCCCATTTCGACGATGTAACGTGACCGACCGCGATACGCTGATCGGGACGTTGCCATTGTAAGAGCGAGTTCTTAGATTCTCAGCGTCTCAAACAAAGAAACAACGACCGCAGCCTCGATTAGCTGAGATTTGGCTGGATGTTCCCGCCGCTGAGGATGATGGCGATGGCACCCTTCGTTGAACGATCCTCTTTGAGCGCCGCAGCGACAGGTACGGCTGAAGAGGGCTCAATCACGATTTTCAGCGTTTGCCAGATCAAGATCGTCGCGGCGCGTATTTCGTCTTCACTTACAAGCCGTATTGGTACGCGAGCTCTATGTAGGATCTCGAAATTCAGTTGACCTAACGAAGAAAGCAGACCATCAGCGATCGACGTCGGTGGAAGCGCAGGTAATCGCCGTCCTTCCGCGAGCGAATCGTGCGCGTCTCGCGCTAGTTCAGGTTCACACCCGACGACGTCACAATGACCGTTTGAGGCAACGACCGCACCGCTTGCCAATCCACCGCCGCCAATCGGTACCCAAACTTCGGTCGCCTGCGGTACGTCTTCAAGCAGTTCCAAAGTTGCTGTGCCTTGACCGGCAACGATGTCAGCACTGTCGTAAGGCGGCACAAATGTCGCATCGCGTTCATGTTGAAAACTCTGTAACGCGGTTTCACGCTGTGAAATCGCAGGTCCACAGTCAACCAGGATGCCACCGTATCGCTCGACGGCGTCGCGCTTAAATCGAGATGCGTTCGTCGGGCATATGACGTATGCCGTCTTACCAAGTTTTCGAGCTGCCCATGCTAGAGCCGCACCGTGGTTACCGGACGAATGCGTGACAACATCGCCCGAAGAGCTCGGTAGATTCAGTAGCGCATTCAGCGCACCGCGTGCTTTAAACGCACCAACTTTCTGAAAGTTCTCGCACTTGAAGTACACCTCTCGGCCAAACATCGCATTGAGGCTTGAGGAAGTCAAAACGGGCGTACGATGTACGGATCCAGCGATACGTTCCGCTGCATGCCGAACGTCGTCATAGTTGGGAGTCAGTTGATGTGTCCTTGAAATATCAGGTTAAGCAAGTACCAATCAGCTATCGGATACCACTCGACAACGAAACGATACGGTTAAATACGGGTGCTGTTGAAGTGGAATCTGAATCCTTTACGAAATACCCGTTTCGTTCAAACTGACATCGGTCCCATTCATCCTCGACAACAACCCGCTCGACCAAACCATCTTGCTCGATCTTGGACGAGGGATTTAGCTCTTCGCCTAGATCGTCGCCACCTGGTTCGCGAACATTGAAGAGGTTCTCAAATAGCCGGAACTTCGCCGAAACAGCGTTCGCCGACGAGACCCAGTGTAAGGTTGAGCGTGGCTTGAGACCGCTCGTGTCCTGACCACTTCGAGACTCTGGAACATACCGAACCTTCAGTTCGACTGGTTCGCCATGAGCGTCCTTTTTCACTTCAACGCATTCCACGATGAAGCCGTAGCGTAGTCGTGCCAATCCATTGAGAGTCAGTTTACGCTGTTTTTTCGAAGCAGTTTCACGGAAATCACTACGTTCGATGAAGAGATTTCGACCGAAACTAAGCTGCCGATGACCTAATTCAGGGACTTTGGGGTGGTTAGGCGCTTCAAGCATGACATCGTCGTCATCGAAATTGATCACTTCGACAGGCAGCGGATCAATCACAGCCATTGCCCTAGGCGACGTGTCTTCTAATGTACTACGAACACAAAAGTCCAGCAAGCTCGTTTCGACGAGATTCGCTTGCTTGGTAACCCCTACCCGCGAACAGAAGTCGCGAATCGCTTCTGGTGGTACACCCCGACGGCGTAGTCCTGAAAGAGTCGGCAGCCTCGGGTCATCCCACCCTTCGACGTGACCATCTTTGATCAACGAGGTCAGAATCCGCTTGGACATGACATTGAACTCAAGTCCCAGCCTTGAAAACTCAATCTGTGGCGGATGAAAGTTGATCGATATGTTGTCAAGAACCCAGTCGTACAAGGGTCGATGATCTTCAAACTCAAGCGTGCAGAGCGAGTGCGTGATGCCTTCCAGTGCATCACAAATGCAATGGGTGTAGTCGTACATCGGGTAAATACACCACGAATCGCCCGTTCGGTGGTGTTCCGCATGCAAGATTCGGTATAGGACAGGATCGCGCATATTGAGATTAGGCGATGCCATATCGATCTTCGCTCGTAAGACGCGAGATCCGTTAGGGAATTCTCCCGCGCGCATACGGCGGAACAGGTCGAGGTTTTCGGCAACTGATCGGTCTCGATATGGGCTATTGGTACCCGTCTCAGTCAACGTTCCCCGCGTCGCACGAATTTCGTCCGCTGAAAGGTCACAAACAAATGCGCGACCTTCTTGTATTAACTGTTCCGCGAAGCCGTAGAGTTGGTCGAAATAGTCCGATGCGAACGTCAGACGATCTTCCCAGTCAAAACCTAACCACCTGACGTCTTCCTGAATCGACTCGACGAATTCCTCGCTCTCTTTTAAAGGGTTCGTGTCATCGAATCGCAGGTAAGTTTTGCCGCCGAATTCTTCAGCCACACCGAAATTCAGACAGATTGATTTCGCATGACCTATATGTAGGTACCCATTTGGTTCCGGTGGGAACCGCGTGACGATCGAATCATCAACGACATCGTTCTCGATATCGTCGCGAATGCGATTACGAATGAAGTCTGAGACTGCGGAAGACATGGCGCGGCGAATTTTAGGAGCGATTTTCTTGACTCGAATCTCCGGTCGCGAGTAATTCTGCTGCTTTGAACAACATCGCGTGCGGATACTTTGCGCATGCTTAGTGCGACATCGATATTCTGTGCCGCGTTCTTGTTAACGGGCAACCTGTGCGATCCGGTTCGTACCCTAGATCAAATCACCCGCCAAGCTCACGATGATCTAGCTGGTGAGCATTGGTATCAAGTGAACTTCCAACAGGACAAGATCGGTAGTCTGAAGGAAACACGATCACAATTGCCGACGGGCGAATTCGCAGTAACTCGATCGCTCCGGTTTAGCTTGATGAGCAACCGCATTACGCACATAACCGAGCAGAGTCATTTCTCCAGTAAGTTCCCGTACGAACTATTAAGCGCTGAACAAATAACGACGGTTACACATCACGGAAATTCCAAGTCGGTCCGTCGTGTCTTTCCAATTGAGGCTACAAAGAACTCACGTTATCCGCCTTTAACCTACCTATCAACCCTCGGGTTTCATCCTCATTTCGTCGGTAACAATGAACGGATCACATTGAGATCAGTCGACTTTGCTCGTAATCGTTATATCTCTCACACGTGGCAAGTCAAAGTATCAACTGAAGACGGTGTCGCTTTTCGACTGACTAGTAACGATGGTTTATCGACGCATCTCATTTCGTCGGCAGGTAAGTCGGTGCAATCGAGTGGGTCGGGCGGGATAAGCACTTTGGCCGTAGATCACGCAGAAGATGAATCTTGGAATGACGGTCCGTTTATCTTCGACTCCACAGAGGTTAGTGTTCCGGTCGATCAATCAATCGATGATCCTCGGCGCTTGGAGTCATTGACGTTGCAGATTCATGGAAGTAGAGAAGCCAAGGGTTTATGGGGGGCGATTGTCGACAGCAACGACACGATTCGAATTGACCGTCGAAATCCACCGATCGTCGCTATACAGCAACTTCGACATTCAAATCTAAGTGAGTCTGACAACGCATTTGCGCTCGTCGCGAAGTTCCTTACCGACAGCAACCTAGAACGCGAGGTAACTTACGAAGCCGTGCAGCGTTTGGTTGACGAGTTGGACGACCGCATCAGCTATGAAGACATTTCTGAACCCTCATCGCTCGTGGAAACGCTTGAGAGAAAGACGGGAGACTGCACGGAGTTTGCCGATGTTTTCGATGCAGTTGCGACGCACCTCGGCTGGAATTCACGTATCAGGACCGGACTTGCGTACCACGCACCGTCGCAGTCCTTTCGACCCCACTCTTGGAATGAGATCGACATCGACGGCCGCTGGATTTCAGCAGATGCGAGCTGGGGACAATTTCCTGCGGATGCGACCCATGTACCATTCCCACGCGCAAATACCCTCGCCTTGTTAGCACAAGCGTCGAGTACGCGTTTCGAGGTTGTTGACCAACGATATCAAACGAATTGAGTCACACTCGCAACCGGTCATCGTTGCACTATACGTTCAAGGAATCCCAAGATGAAATCTAGAGAAGTACGCCTCGTCAGTCGTCCTGTCGGTATGCCGAAACCCGACGACTTCACAGTTGTGGAAATCGATTTGCCTGAACCAGGCGAAGGCGAAATCGCAGTCAAAAACGTCAGTCTCACAGTCGATCCTTACATGCGCGGACGCATGGTTGACCGCAAATCCTATGTCGCAGGATTCGACCTGTCAGAAACATTGACAGGTGGCGCCATCGGTCGCGTAGAAGCTTCAAACGATCCTAACTTTGCGGCTGGGGACTATGTCGAGTCAAGCTGGGGTTGGCGCGAAGCGTGGGTCAATTCAACGCGCGGTGTCAGAAAACTCGGCGAGTTGAAAGCACCCGCGTCTGCGTATCTTGGAATACTTGGTATGCCAGGCATGACAGCGTACGTGGGCTTGCTAGATGTCGGGCAACTCAAAGAAGGTGAAACCGTATTCGTGTCCGGCGCCGCAGGTGCCGTCGGTAGTGCGGTCGGTCAAATCGCCAAGATCAAGAACTGTACCGCTATCGGTAGTGCCGGTGGACCAGAGAAAGTGAGCCACTTAGTCGACGATTTAGGGTTCGATCACGGCATCGACTATCGCGAAGGTAACCTAACACAGCAAATCATGAAGTGCGCGCCGCAAGGATTGGATGTCTATTTCGACAATGTCGGCGGCGACCACCTTGAAGCGGCATTGAACTGTATGCGACCCAATGGTCGGCTCCCTCTTTGCGGTGCGATCTCGCAATATAACGCGACTGCTCCCGCACCAGGGCCGCGCAACCTAGCGATCGCGATCGGTTCACAACTGACGCTCAAGGGTTTTATCGTGTCGAACTACAACCACCTTCGAGACGATTTCATGCGCGACATGACGGATTGGGTGTTGAGCGGACAACTCAAGTACCGCGAGACAATCTTTGATGGAATCGACAACATGGCCGAGGCTTTCATCGGTCTGTTCACGGGTGCGAATACAGGAAAGATGATCGTAAATCTCGAATGAGCGGATCGAAAGACTGAGTTTTTGCGAAATTTCCGTACAGGCGTACTCCGCCTAGCAGGAAACCCGCAGAGTCCTACCTCAGTCTTTCTAAGATTGCCGCCAAATTAGCCGGGGAGGTCAGTATCTGACCAACCCGTCCCGATCTGAGTCCTCGCTACACGGACCGTTCTGTGATGTGTGGACCCCGAGTCGTTTAGGTAGAGAGATTCTCGATTAACCGTCATGAAAGCTGAAGTGCCGACACGCGACCAGCCAGCACGACACACGATTGTCCGGCTTACACGCGGACACCGTCTGCGTTATACCTCAGCGGCTCTGCTGTCGACCACCGGTGCGTTGCTCATGCTCCTTGTGCCGTTGATCGGTAAACACGCACTCAATGTCATTGAACAGCGCGATTTCGCCTTCGCCAATGAACTGATCCTCAAAGTCTCTGCGTGGTTCGGGATAGCGGAAGCGCTCTTGCCTTACCTAATCGTTTCCGCGGTCGCGGGTGTAGCGATTACCGTACTTTCAATGACCTGCCAGTTCGGTCGCGATCGCCTATCTGCAGTTGCTTCGGAAGGGATTTCCCAACGACTACGCGAAACCCTCTACGATCGGTTGCATCACATACCGATGAAGTTCTTTGACGAGTCGGAAACTGGCGATCTCGTGCAACGTTGCTCCTCTGACATTGAAACCGTTCGAGTGTTCATGCACAGTGATGTGGATGAAGCAGGACGAATGTTGCTCTTTTTAGCAGGCATGATCCCGGTGTTGTTTTGGCACAACGCGTCGCTGGCTTGGTTCACGTTCTTATTGATTCCAGTACTGTTTTTCAGTTCGTTCTTCTTTTTTAAGAGCGTCACCAAACTGTTCAAAATCACTGACGAATCCGAAGGCGCGCTGACAGCTGTCATCCAAGAAAACCTAACCGGTATCCGAGTGGTTAGAGCGTTCGCACGCCATGACTACGAGGAGCGTCGATTCGAAAAGCGCAATCGTGCGTTCCGTGACAACTATGTTCGACTCAACAAGATCATGGCAATTTACTGGGGAGGCACCGACGTCTTTGCAATGATGCAAGTTGGTGTGGTGCTGTTTGTCGGTGCTTACTTTTATCTTCAAGGGAAGATAAACATCGGCGAACTATTCCTCTTTCTGATGTATGTCTCCCACGTTGTCTGGCGGATCAGACACGTCGGGCGACTCATCGCAGACGGCGGTAAAGCGGTCGTCGCAATACGTCGTATTAACCATATCCTGAACACGACCGCTGAAGAAGAACAGCCGGAACCCAGCATCGCCAGACTGAACGGGAAGATTGAGTTCGAAAACGTCACGATTCGTTTTGCTGGCGAGAAAGATGCACTCGACAACGTCACAGTAGGTATCCACGCAGGAGAGACCATCGGGATCGTCGGTGCGCCGGGTTCAGGGAAATCGACGATGCTTCGTGCCTTACTTCGAGTCCATGAACTGACGAACGGTCGCATACTCGTCGACGGTCTTGAGATCGGCTCCATCAACAGGAAATGGTTGCGTAATAACATCGGAGTAGTCCTGCAGGAACCGTTCCTCTACTCGCGTTCCGTACGAGACAACCTCCTTGTCGGCAAACAGGATGCAACCGACGCCGAGCTCTTCGATGCCGCAAATGAAGCTGCACTACACAGTTCAATCGAAGACTTCAGCGACGGCTACGAGTCGATGATTGGTGAACGAGGCGTGACACTCTCTGGTGGTCAGCGACAACGCCTCGCACTAGCCCGCGCACTGCTAAAAGAGCCACCCATACTGATCCTCGACGACGCTCTATCCGCAGTCGATACGAATACTGAAAATCAGATATTGGACAGCCTTGAAGCAAGACACGGAAAACACACCACCCTGATCGTCGCTCATCGATTGTCGACGCTACGCAGCGTAGATCGGATCCTTGTCTTTGCACATGGGCAGCTGGTTCAAGTTGGTTCACACGACGAACTTTCAACCCGTCCTGGTCCTTACCACGAACTCTGCCAACTTCAGGATCTAATGGATCAATCCATCAAGCTCGAGTCGCTCGGTCATGCCTGATCTACTTCTCGAAGACGATCAATTCGATCCGACCGCGGCGCCTGCCGTTGATTGGGGTCTCTGGCGACAGCTCTTCCGGTACATCACGCCGTACAAGCGCGAGCTCGTGTTCTTGATCGTGGCGGCCATCATCACTGGCGTCTTAGAACCTGTATACGCGCTTATCGCTAAGTGGCTTCTTGATGACATCGTCGCGAACGGCGCCGACGCTTCCATCATGATGTGGGGCGTGATCTTCGTGGTCATGGTCTTGGCGTTAGCAGGATCGGTCGGTTTCTTTCTCTACTTCACCAACAAGCTGCGCGTCTATGCCAGTTACGACTTACGGATCGACGCATTTCGAAATCTACAGAAGCAATCGTTTGCGTACTTCGACAAACGACCTGTAGGATGGCTCGTCGCGCGAATGACATCGGATTGCGAGCGGTTAACCAACATCCTGTGTTGGGCGCTACTCGACATCATTTGGGGTATGACGATGGTCCTCGCCACAAGCTTCGCTTTGGCTTGGTTGAGCTGGAAGATCACGCTCGTTATGTTGTTGGTCATGCCATTCATCTTCTGGGTGTCCAAAAAGTTCCAACGCTCGATTCTTGGTTCCGCGCGCGAAGTTCGAGCGACAAACTCTCGAATCACAGGTTCGTTCAACGAAGGCATCATGGGAATGGAAACCAGCAAGGTCTTCGTCCAGGAACGCGCCAATGCTCGGAAATTCGGCTCGCAAACGCGTCAGATGTTCAAGGCATCGGTTCGGAACTTAACACTCGCCGCAATTTACGTTCCGATCATCGTCACCGCTAGCAGTGTCTCGTATGGATTGGCGCTTGCGTATGGTGGATCTGAGATGCTGGCTGGGAGTATCGCCGTTACAACATTGATTACCTTCATGATGCTTGTAACGCACTTCTTCGAGCCGTTCGAGCTCGTAGGTTCGTGGTTCGCGGAGCTGCAGATGGCTCAAGCAAGCGCAGAACGCCTACTCAACATCATCGAAGCGGAACCTGAAATCTCAGATTCAACATCGGTACAGGAAGCTATCGAAGTTCATCGCGATGCAGATTCATCGAGTGCGGTTGCATTCGACGGCGGTGCGAGCACGATCGACACGATTGAACTGACTGACCTGTGTTTTGGATATGAAACCGATCGACTCGTACTTAGTGACATCAACCTCAAGATCGAGCGCGGTCAAACAATTGCTTTAGTCGGTCCGACAGGTGGCGGCAAGACGACGCTTGTCAATGTCATCTGTCGCTTCTATGAACCGACGAGAGGCGGCGTCTACTTCGATGACGTTGACTATCGGAACCGCAGTCAACATTGGCTCCACTCTAATCTTGGGATCGTGTTGCAACAAGCACACGTTTTCAGTGGTAGCGTTAGAGACAACATTCGCTACGGCAAACTCGAAGCGACAGACGCGGAAGTTGATGCGGCAGCTAAGTTAGCTGAAGCCCATGAATTCATCTCTGAACTCGAGCATGGCTACGATACCGAAGTTGGTGAAGGTGGGAATCGACTCTCAGCGGGTGAAAAACAACTGTTGTCTTTTGCGCGGGCGATTTTGGCTAATCCGCAAATCCTTGTGTTGGACGAAGCCACGAGTTCAGTCGATACGGAAACGGAGCAGAGGATTCAACACGGCATCGAACGCATGTTGAGCGGTCGAATTAGCTTCATCATCGCGCACCGTTTGACGACGATACGTAACGCTGATCGAATCGTGTTTATCGATGACGGGCGTATTGTCGAAGCGGGATCCCACGAAGAACTCTTGCAGTCACGAGGGCGATATTTCGATCTTTACACGCAGCAGAGCATGGATCAATCTTTCCGCGCCGCTTGGAAGCATGAATCGCTCTCAGCACCTTAAATGAAATCTGCTCGCTACTGCATATCATCTATCGGACATTCGGTTAATAGATATTAGTTTCGCGTGGAATCTAAGGAAATCGCCCTTCGTCTAGCACCGCTCTTCGCGGAAATGGACAAGCAATGCATGGTGACTGACCATTTGATCGACAAAGATCAATGGCGTCTGTTTCTAACCACGATGTGGAGCAACCTCGTGATGGAACCGGAGAACCTGGAATTGACAGAGGCAGACCTTGAGGACGCATACAAGGTCATCGAAGGTGTAGCGGAAGACCGGCTAGGCGGGAAAGATGCACTCGTTGACGCGTTTCGATTTCTTACGACTAAGGACGGGGAACGCTGTATGGAGAAGGCGAAGCTGCGTAAGAGCCACAAAGACATGCTGCTTTACTTCGCTTCGATGATGGTTGATCCCGAGCGACACAAGCAATACATGGAAGAAATCCGCGATTCGAATTAGTCTACCGCATAAACTGCACCAAATATGGAACTAATCAAACCACAAGAACTCGAAAACGACGATTTCGATTGGACCGGTCGTGCACGTCATTCCGACGTATGGGAAACTCTGATCGCTGCTCGCACCGGTAACGTCGATGGATTAAAGAAGCTACTTGACCGTAATCCAGAGCTAGTTAATTGCCAGTACTGGTACGTCTCGCCCCTCCACTTCGCAGTTCGTGAAGGACATATTGAAGCAGCCAAACTGCTTATTGAACAGGGAGCCGACTTAACTCAGCAAACACTTTATGGCCAGGAGACTTTTCTACAGGTAGCAGCCGACCGCGGTCACGGCGAACTCGTCGAATACTTGCAAGGACTAGCTCGTGAGCACTTGGCGTCTGAAGGTGATTCGCATCCGATCCATACCGCAAGCAAGAACGGCGATTTAGTCTCAGTAACGCAGCTGCTTGATGTCGACCCCACGCTCGCGAATCGAGGGGACGGATTCGGTCGACGGCCGATTCACTTCGCTGTCGAAAGCAAAAACCACGAGTTGATCGAGCTACTTCTAGCACGCGGTGCGGATATTGATACACCAGGATTCTCCAGCGATAGTCGAATTGGTGGGTCAGGCTTTAGACCCATCGCCTCTGCGCTTTGGAAGCACTCGGTTTGGACGCAAACTAACGACTATGAAACCGTACAACTCCTTCTGAAAAACGGCGCAGATTATTCGGTAACCGTAGCTGCTGCGCTCGGAGACGAGGATCGGGTACTCGAGTTACTTTCTAATAATCGGTCGCTATGTGACCATCAAGAGCCTGGCGGAAAACGCGCAATATCAGCTGCAGCGGAACGAAATTACGTTGATATCGTCAATATATTGCTTGAAGCAGGTGCTAACCCCAATCTTGAAGAAGGTGAAAACTGTCCGAAGGGTTTCGCGCTATGGGCAGCGTCACACTTCGGTTATTTTGAAGTCGCCGAAAAATTGCTCGCCGCAGGAGCGGATCCGAACGCCTACGTTGAGTCGTCCGGCAATCCCACCGAATCCGCATTCAATCGGGAGATGCGGGAATTGTTGTATCGACACGGTGGTACAGTCGGTTTCGCGCAATTCTTCCACGAAAATAACGTCGACGTCATTGCGGCAGCGTTGCAAAACTCACCAGATCGCTTCCAGACCTCGTTAGCGGTAGAAGGCTTTACTCACTCCGTCAGTAATAGCTACTCAACACTGGTTCACATGATGCTCAACGCCGGGATTCGTGTACCACCCGTGGTGACCTACTGTCAGAGCTATCTCTGGTGGGATCTCGAGTTATGTGAACTATTGCTCCAGCACGAGATGGACCCGAATCTACCGAATTGGCAATCGATACGTCCGCTTCATCATATGGCGCAGAAAAATAATGTGGACGGCGCGAAGTTGATGGTGAAGTACGGCGCAGATCCTAGCTTGATCGACGAGGAGTACCGTACAACGCCGTTGGGCTGGGCGGCGATGTTTGGTTCGTTGGACTACGCGAAATACCTACTTGAGAAATTTCCGGATCGTAGCGTTCACGAACCCTCAGAGATGCCAGATTGGGCACGACCACTCGTCTGGGCAAAGCGACGCGGTCACGACGAGTTAGTCGAAATCCTTAGCTAATTCGATTTCATCCCCTCGAATCGATCGAATCTAAACGATTTCGTAGCGTAGCATCACGCGACTATCGTCACGCAGTCCCTCGCGGAATCGTGGACCCCAGACACCCCATTCGTCAGAGTATTTCTTGCCCATGGTCTCGAGCGCGGTGTCTTGTGCACTGGTGTCATCCTCGATCGCTCCTTCGAGCATGAGTTCTGGCGCAGACCGATAGCTGTCTCCTGCCCGTGTCCAAATACCAAACTCGCCAACCCAAATCCGAGCAGACGTCAATCCCTGCCGTATTGCGTTAGCTCGCCAAGCGTCATATTGGGTAACGACGTATACATGCGAGTCACCATCGTACGAAAACCAAATCTCGCCTTTGCACTCACTCTCGTTGCCGTCAGACTTTATTGGCGTGAGATAAATTAATCGTGAATTAGTAAGTGCTTCCTTCGTCGAATCGCTAGTCTCGCCTAGTACCGTCAAGAAGGGAACCAAACTAGCTCCAAGTACGGTTTGTCGTCTAGTAAGCATCGCTCAATCCTCGAGGTTTATGTAATGTGCAACGATAACACGCGCACAACGTACCGTGTTGGAGACTCAAATCAATGAGTAATAAAAAAGCGCCTCGCCATGTGGGATTTCAACCCACATTCACGTCGCTCGACGTGTCCTACCCTCGACTAGCGGTCAATACGCCACTAACGCGTTCCGCGTGGGCAGCTGCTTTTCAACTCGGTGGTCGCAGACGGACTTAGAAGAATGACAAGGTCGCAGAAGAAGCATAGTAGATATAACGGTCGTTCCCAAGATCTTTTGCATCAGCAATGTCGAGATTTTCTGGATTAGAGGGATACCCATCGACAAACTGTTGATCGCACTTCTGAGAAGTTCATCGATGGTCCATCAAAACACATATCCTCGGCCAAATACCTCGCGCTGATCCCCTAGGTCCGAGTAGCGGTCAACGAAATGCACGGCACGGTCTGCGCATGAATGAACTTGATGAATCAGATGAACGAATCCACGAATAGACGATCCATTGTTGTGGGTGAACTGCAACAACATTCTGCCATTCAATTTTCCAACAAAGTCATATATTGCCATGTGGTATTTTTCAGGTACGTCGCTTTCATTGTTCATCCAATCGCGCAGCTGCCCTGCACTTGGTCGAAACTCGCGCCGAATCCCAGCAGCATGTTTATTCATAAGTGAATCAATGATGTGCGAGTCAAACACAGCCTTCCTCAATGCACGCTCATTCGTGAATTTATCGATTGGAAGTGGAGGCTGAAAACGTCGCAGACTCATCAAAAAACCAACATTCTCATTTCGCGAATACGTGCTCCGGTATGCCTCTTCCAGAAAACAGATCGCGGGAATAATCCCACACATTCTCCGCTAGAAGGGGATAGACGGGATGTAGTAAAGGTTCTTTGTCAGCATCCAATATCAGAGGCGAAGATCGCCACTGTCGAAGTTCGTCCACAATCTCTTCACGATCAGATTTTGAAATATGGGTTAGAAAGGCGTCATACGCACGACGGTCTTGACCCCATGCCACGCAAAAATCATAGAAATCTCGAATTGCGAAAACTCCATTCGTCATGATCCGGCCTCGTGCTTTCTTCGTGAGAATTTCCTCTGCCGGCTCTAACTCGATATCGAAAAGACTCTCACGAGCGTAAGATCCTGCACCAGTTAGGTTTGACGAAGTGAAAACGCTAACGCTCGTTTCGTCAACTTTGAATGTAAGAAATCCGGACGCGACATTTACATCGGTGACACGCACGACATCGGCGAGTTTCTCTTCAGCAGCCGCAAACAATTCGGTCATTTCATTCGGCGGAAGTTTCGCGAAGAAATCCAAATCTGTACTTACTCTATGCGTGTAGTAGATGGCTAAGACCGAACCGCCACCAAGCCGCACCGATTCACGAACCTCGATACCAAATGCATCACCCAGTGTGCGTCCAGCAATTTCAAACTGTTCGGCCAGATTCGGTGGAAGCTCTAAATCTCTCATTCTGCGACTGTCACAACGCGTGTGAAACTACCATCACGTTAAACTCAGGCGAGTTCGCTGGATTCAACGTGAAGAACACGACTCAATCGACCATCGAAACACCACGGTCGAAGGTATCTGTTATAAAGTCGTATCCATATTTTCGTCGGGTAAGGAGTAGCCATTGCTGACTACCCCTCCCCTTAGAACCGTGCGTGCGAGTTTCCCCGCACACGGCTCAAGCCTAGCGTAAACTTGAAAAAGAAAATTCAAGCCAGTTACACACTTAATGGTGCATAACCTTCGCGATACCTACTGGCATGCCCCTCACGATCCGTACAACATGGCGCTAATTAAATAGCTACCACAGATCCCAGACGCGGGAGGACGCAGACACTCTGAAACAGAGTGCTCTTTCATGCTGTCCTCCTATTAGGGGTTGTGCCTGTCATCTCGCGATGCAGACCCGTCGGAAGTGGGCACGACTTTCGTCGCCGAACCTGAGTCAGTCCGGTATCCGCACCATT
>JAJECH010000058.1 GCA_022822135.1 Pseudomonadales bacterium | reverse complement strand
TGGTAGAAGGCACTACCAGCCTCGACGTCAACCTAGCACTCGGCCGTGTCGAAGAGCGCACCGGTGCTAGCAGCGGCAAGATCGGCTTGAACGCAACACTGCGCTTCTAGGTCGTTTACGCCACGCGGCGGTCCTGATTAGGTTGTGAACAATCTTTTCGCAAATCTTGCGACAAAGGTCGGAAAACGGCGAGATTTGCAGAGGTGGGTTAGCAGATAAGAACTACCGATTCAACTTCCAGCCGTGCTGCAGAGGTCGTGCACAAAACAAAAAATCGGGTACGTTTTGTATTCAACGAGTCGTCTCTAATATCGGAAATTGATGCGCGTCAATTGAATCTAGCAGTTGATATTTACCATCGAATTCTTCGTGCGTGCGATTGCTGTTGTTGTCAACTTAATTTGTCCCATTTACGTCAAGAAAAAATGTCTCGTTTTTGGGACATTTTGGGCATCGTCGTCGGAAGCTCGACCGCGACATAACGTGAATGAGATGATGTCGTTTCACTCGATTGGAACTCGACCCAAGGAAGGAAACGATGCACGACTGGAGAGCGCATATGGACATGCAAGCATTGCTTGAAGCAGGCGTTAGGAAAGTGGCGGTAGCGGAACGCTTGGGGTCAGCCGTCGCACCGTGACGCGATGTCAGGTCGAGACAGAACCCAAGCCGCGGCGACGCAAGCCACGGGTCTAGAAGTTGGACCCGTACAAGGACAGCATCTTTGCGCTAGTGTTTATGATCGCGAGTTCGTCGAAACCGCTTGCCACGAGGATGGACTGAATGAATCCGCAACGCGAGGCTTATCGTTTCCTTCGTTGGCGCTATAGGTTGAAAGCTGTAGCAACACGTTTTTTCGATAGTCAGTAGTCGCATTGAGCATCCGCTCAAGATTGGCCTGTTACATGTCTCCCCGAGGTTTCATTGCGTCGGACCCGATTGAACATGAGCGTTTCGAATGAGACAAACACTGCCCGATCTTGCTGAGGCAGTGCACTGTCGAACCGTGTACGCAAATCTCCAGACGCGATTTCCGTCCTCACGTAGGCGTGCTGGTCAAGCCATAAACGCAGCACCGCAAACAGCGCTTTCATCCCGCTCGCATAGCAGAGTTGAGTAAACACCTCCAGGGTGCCAGAGATACTGCGCAGAGTTTGCAGAATTCGGGTAACCTTCTCGGTCAGGGGATACGGCATGCTACGCTAGTTTGTATGCCGAACCCTAGCCCGGTAGATTCGACAATACAGTATCAAATCGACACCTACGACTCGGCTTCTTTTCAGATCTGTGAATCGCGATGGGTTTCGCAGATTTAGCATCGACAAACGTCAGGTTGTCTGTGTGTTTTCGAACGACGGTCAAGAGTTTGCACAGTATCCAGTGCTGCATGAAATTGCCGCCATTACCGATGAAGGTCGACATCGTCCGGCCCCGGGGTTCATTCTTTAATCAAGTGCCGAATCGGGAGCATCAGGGGAGTGTCAGAAATTACGTGTATGACTCAATAAAAGAGTCGGTAGACTTGCTTGATACACCTTCAAGCCTACCGACCGCATAGGAGCGACCACATGAGTGCTTCAGAACAACCCTCACGCATCTCTGACGAGATGCTCGACCAACTGATCGGCGATCGCGACCCACAGCAATTATTCCATACCGGCGAGCTGTTTGATGAGCTCCAACGCCGCTTGGCGGAACCGATGCTGGATGCGGAAGTGGACCACCATCTGGCACAACCGGTGGAAGTGGCGGCCGGTCTGCGAACTTCCGCAGTTGTCGCACCTGTGCGCCGTTAGGTCGGAGTTCGTATTTGAAGGCTTGGCGGCGTTACATGGCGGGGAGAGTTTAAGCTCAAATCAGTCACCGCGCATGATGGATTTCAGCACGAGAAAGAAACCAGTGCCGCGCTATCCATCCCCTCCATGAATGAAGGGGCTTTTCGCGCGTTTTTGGTAAGTGCTAGACACCCCTCTTAATGGCTGTCTCAATTGTGAATTCGTAGTACGTGATCGCTTCTGACAACGCAAAGTTCTCTTTTACGAATTCAATCTCAGGCTCATGCTTCGCTAGAGATCCCTCGACGAAATTCGCGCCTAACTGTGGCCATCGCGTTAGAAACGGCATCTTCCAACCCGGGCGCGGTTCTAGTTCTTCAGTGGTTAATTCTGGTTTGAGTTCCAGCAAGCGAAACAAAGCACTAACGACTGACTCTACGGCTTCGTTCGCTTTTCCAGTCCTCATTGACGCCTGAGCGTCAACAAAGAACTCTCGCAGTTGCTCGTCCTGCACTTGCTCGGGTCTTGCCATCTCTAGATGCTCGAGTTGATCGGAAATTCGACAGTCGACAACTGTTCTTCACGCCACGCCTTGTGCTTGGTTTCGTGCCGTTCTTTGAATTCCGGCAAGATCTCCTTTCCGAAGAGCTCGATCGACTCCATGATGTGCTCGTGTTTGCGATCGCCACACTGAGCCACAAAGATCATGACATCTAGGTTGTTTTCTTCGTACGTTAACAACATTTCGCGTACGCGATCTACAGTACCAACCGCAGTTCCTGTGCGCGCCGCTCGATAGAGCGCTCGCTGAACCTCTTCTTCGGGTTCGTCCTTGCGGATATCCTCTTCCTTGACGAATCCAGTTTTGGCAGATAGCGTGTTCTGCTTCTTGTTGCTTTCAAGGAAACTGTCGTAGATGTTCTTCTCTCCGGGCTGATGTTTGCCACCCGTGATTGGGTTGTAGTAGTACCCTAATGAGTGAGAGAAGAATGCCGGACCGTTCGCGCTTCGTTCGAGTGCTTCTTGGTCAGTTTGACCCATCATGAAGGTCGTAAGAACCGCTAAACCCGGATTGATCGCATGGCCAATCGGGTAACACTCTTCCCGAATAATGCGGTAGTACTCGTTCGTACGTTCCGCTAATTCCTCGGGTGTTTCAAATCCAAACCCGAGGCTACCCATGCCGAATCTGGCTGCAAGCATGGTCGTTTCACGTCGCGACGCTGCAACCCACAATGGCGGGTGTGGGTTCTGTTGTGGTTTCGGAATCACGTTACGAGGCGGCATCGAAAAGAACTGCCCCTGGAATCCTTGATACGGCGTCTGCACCATCATGTTCGCAGCTTCGCGCGTGCATTCTTCCCACATCGCTTTCTTCTGCTCGCGCGCCACTTCGAAGCCTCCCATTTCCATGGTCGACGCGGATTCTCCGGTGCCGAACTCAACGCGGCCATTCGAAAGCAGATCAAGCGCGGAAATCCGCTCTGCGACACGGGCTGGGTGGTTGTAGCCAGGAGGCATGAGCACGATCCCGTGACCCAGTCGAATGTTCTTGGTTCGTTGCGACAATGCCGCCATCATCATTTCTGGCGCAGAGGAATGCGAGTATTCCTCTAGAAAGTGATGTTCGACCTCAAACACGTAGTCGAACCCCAAGCTGTCCGCCAGCTCAACTTGATCCAACATGTCGTGGTAGATCTTGTGTTCATCCTCTGGATCCCATTGCGGCTGCCCTGCCGGTTTCGGTAACTGCAACTCGTAAAACAAACCAAATTTCAATCTAAATCTCCTTGGATCTCTAACCGCGTCAAGTACGCTACTTCTTTACGAACCTAGAGCGGTGATTTCTATGTAGGACTATTTAACTCTCGCGAACAATCCTCGTGGCTATGCTCTATACCTGCGAACCAATATGAAGTGGCGGAATGCAGACTGCGAGACACGGTTGGATTGAAGTCATTACCGGAGTCATGTTCAGCGGGAAGTCGGAAGAGCTTCTCAGACGCACTCGACGTGCACTGATTGCTGGCCGCCGCATTCAATTGTTCAAGTCAATTCTCGACGACCGTTACGGCGGGCAATTCCGCATCTCGTCCCATGATGGACGTCAGATTGACGCCGAGCCTGTATCGCACTCAAAACAGATCGCAGAGAAAGTTGAAGCTGACAGCGAGGTCGTCGCGATCGACGAAGCTCAGTTTTTGGACGAAGGTATCTGTGATGTCGTTGATGTGCTGGCCAATGATGGAAAACGCGTCATTCTCGTTGGAACCGATATGGACTTTCGCGGTCTGCCATTTGGTCCTATGGGTTCGCTGCTAGCTCGCGCAGATGAAATCGACAAGCTGAACGCCATTTGCGTTGTATGTGGAGAACCCGCCACAAGAAACCAACGGCTGATCGATGGAAAACCAGCTCCCGCGGATGCGCCAACTATTTATGTGGGCGGTTCCGAGTCCTACGAAGCGAGATGTCGCAGATGCCACGAAGTACCAAAATCTGACTCGGATTAAGCCGAACAGGGCAACGCAGAAACCTCATGCGATGCTTGTAGTCCTTCTCAGGAACCTATTTCCCGAGTACGTCCCCATTCTTTACACCGCCGGCCTCGATGAATTCCGGCGCGTGGATTTTCCCACCGCCGTTCGGACGGACGCGCAGTATCTGAATGCTGCCTCCCCCCGCAGCTACCTCGATGCTGTCGTCGTGAATCGCAACCACTTTCCCAGGTTGAGCTTCACCCGAACTTCCTCGGCGACTGTCAAAAACCTGCAGCTGTTCGCCGTTTAGTACCGTCCACGCACCTGGTTGCGGATTGCAACCCCTTATGAGGTTGTAAACCTCCTCTACCGGTTTCGTCCAGTCGATCTTGGCTTGTTCCTCGCGACACCATCCCTCATAGGATCCGGCGTCCGGGTCTTGCTCAACGCGCGGAGCGTTACCGTTTCGCACCAAATCCACGGACTCTATCATGGCATCAACACCCTGTGGGTACAGGTGGTTGAAATAGACGCTGCCGAGCGTATCGTCTGGACCAATCGCTACTTCTTTTTGGAGCAAGATCGGACCTGTATCAAGCCCATCGTCAGGCCAAAAGATGCTCAACCCGGTGGTCTTTTCGCCAAAAATGATCGGCCAGTTTATGGAGCTTGGCCCCTTGTGCATGGGAAGTAGCGAAGGGTGATACTGAATGGTGCCGTGGGTTGGAATGTTCAGTACAGCCTCAGGCACGATTAGCGTAACGTACGCCATCACACATAGGTCTGGATTTAGTTCGCTTACTTGCTCACGTACCGACTCGCGTCGAAACGATTTTGGTTGAAATACGGGCAGGTCGTTCTCAACCGCACATTCCTTTAAGGGGTCTTGCGCTCCGCTGTCGCCATCCGGTGCAGTAAATACGCCAACGACCTCTTCTCCACGTTCCAAAAGCGCTTCCAGTACGGATCTTCCGAATGCCTGTTGGCCATTAACGATGATTCTCACGGTTTTCTCTCTATCAAATCAAGTTTGGATGAAGCGGATTTCCTACCGACGTAATCACGTCACGGGAAACTCAGAATGTGCGTTTCCCTAGTTCTTAATGCGTTCGATAATGCTCTGCAGTTGCTCGAGATTTCGGTATTGAATCCTTAGATACCCGCCGCCGCGTTTACCTCTTTGCGTTATGTTGACGCCTGCGCCCAGTGCATCTGACAGTTCTTCCTCAAGCCGCAGCGTATCCGGATTTGTTCGTTTCACGGGTTCAGATTTATTGTGCCGACGGACGAGATTCTCGGTTTCCCTGACACTTAATCCGTTCTTAACCACTTTTCGAGCCGCGCTCGGTTGCGACTGCTCTGGCAATGCGAGCAACGCACGTGCCGAACCTTCTTCTATTTCCCCATTACGCAATAAATCCTGCACTGACTCGTGAAGATTTAGTAACCGGATGGAGTTACTGATGGTCGTCCGGGACTTGCCAACCGCGCTGGCTACTTCCTCCTGCGTGAAACCGTGCTCGTCCTGTAAACAACGAAGCGCGATGGCTGCGTCGTGCGGGTTCAGATCTTCGCGTTGTAGGTTTTCAACCAACGCCAGTACCATCGCTTCACTGTCCGAGGCTTGTCGCTCCAAGATCGGCACGGTTGCAAGACCTGCAATTCGCGCCGCCTGCCAACGGCGTTCTCCCATGATGATCTGATAGCTACCGTCGTCGTCCCGGCGAACCGTAATTGGCTGCATGACGCCTTGCTGCTTGATGGACTCCGCGAATGTGGCCAAGGATTCCTCATCCATGACCTTTCTAGGCTGATTCGGATTAGGTTTAACCTGGGAGATCGGGACTTCCTTTAGTCCTTCTTGTGCTTGTGAAGATTGACTTTGTGCAACTTCCCCCAACAATGCGTCAAGACCCTTTCCGAGCGGTTTTCGCACGCTAACTACCTCGGCCCTGTGGTTCTGGCGTGGCGGCGAACAATCTCATTGGCAAGTGCTGTGTAGGCTGTCGAGCCTTTCGAGTTCGGTTCGTATAGCAGCACAGGTACGCCATGACTTGGGGCTTCGGCCAACCTTACATTTCTTGGTATCACTGTGCGATAAACGATCTCTGGAAAATGCTGAAAAAGTTGCCTAGACACTGCCTGGGTCAAACTCAAGCGCGGGTCGTACATCGTTCGCAAGAGACCCTCAATGCGGAGTTCAGGGTTACCCGCTGACCGAATGCGCTCCACGGTGTTAAGCAATGACGTCAACCCCTCGAGCGGAAAGTATTCACATTGCAACGGAACGAGCACACCAGTAGCACAGACAAACGCATTGACTGTAAGAACATTCAAGGCTGGCGGACAGTCAATGATTGTATAGTCGTAGCTACGGTCGCATACATTCAGTCGATTTCGCAATCGAACGGTACGATCTTCTGACGTCAAGAGGTCGGTTTCGACAGCTGTCAGATTTTCATCGCTGGGAATAACGTCCATCCCTGGAGGTCTCGTCTGAACGACATCATCGAACGGACTGTTTTCCGCCAACCAGTGGTATGTGGTTAGGGTACCGTCGTCACGAATTGCGCCACTCCCGCTGCTCGCGTTGCCTTGCGGATCCAAATCCACGAGTAATACCGATTTTCCTACTCCCACAAGCGACGCCGCGAGGTTGATCGCTGTCGTCGTTTTGCCAACCCCGCCTTTCTGATTGGCGACCGCGAGGATGTGTGTCATGTCGCGGTCCGCCGCACGACAATAATCCATCCGATCCCTGCTGAACGATGAGATTCGACAGTCGCGTCGTTCAAGTTCTCCTCGTACGATGTCGTGGTTTGCAATAAGAGGCGACCGTTCTCATTCAGCAGGCCACGACTCCAGGTCCAGACTTGATCAGGCTTCGCTACCGCACGCGCGGTAATCACGTCGTAAGAATTCAACGCTTCCCCAATATTGCGAATATCTGCTGTTATTACATCAACGTTACTCAGCTTCAGCGTCATCACAACGTGTCTAAGAAAATCGCATTTCTTGTGATTCCGTTCAACTAGTGTTACCGAAATGTGTGGATTCGCTACCGCAAGCGGCAAACCAGGAAAGCCGCCCCCAGACCCAATGTCTAAAAGCGAATAAGCGCTGCCTAGATGTGCTTGGAGCGCCAAGCTATCGTCTAGATGTCGAGCGTGCAAATTTGCCAGATCGCGATCCGAAACCAAGCCCACCCGAGTATTCCATTTCCGAACTAAATTCAGGTATTGTGAGAATGTTTCGCTGACTGGTTCGCTGCTATGCTGTTTTCCGGATTCCAGAATGTCGTTTCGCGTGTACGGATAGTAAAGATAGTGCCGCCGGCGTCATTCCTGGAATGCTAGCCGCTCTACCCAGCGTTGAAGGCCGTATATTTTCAAGCTTCTCTCGCAATTCGTTTGACAAACCGTCTATTCCTGCAAAATCCATGTCACCAGGCAGTCTAACACCCATTTGCTCTCGGGAGCGTTCAATTGCTTGATCTTGCCGACGTAGGTAGCCGTCGTACTTGACATCAATTAGTGCTTGCACCAAGAAGGCTTCGTCTTTGTCCGAGAAAACCCCGCTCGCGGTCAAATGCTCGGCTCGTACACCCGGCCGTTTTGCAAAGTCAAGCAACGAAACATCCTTGGAAATGCCTTCTCCCGTCTCGTTAGACAATTTATTTGCGAGGTCACTGTTTAAATGTACGGTCGTACGTGCAAGCACCTTGTTGCAGACATCCAATCTGTCGCGACGCGCCGTGAAGACGTTGAAACGGTCTTCAGGGACGAGACCAAGTTCACGGCCAACGGGTGTCAATCTGAGGTCCGCGTTGTCCTGACGCAGTCGCAATCTATATTCCGCGCGACTCGTGAACATGCGATACGGTTCGTTAGCGCCCATCGTCGTGAGATCATCGATCAGTACCCCGATATACGCTTCATGACGTTGAGGTACCCAAGCTGTTTGACCTGCAACCTTCCTCGCGGCGTTTAGACCCGCCACCAACCCTTGGGCAGCGGCTTCTTCGTAGCCTGTCGTCCCATTGATCTGTCCCGCAAAAAACAGGTTTTCAATGTTCTTTGTCTCAAGTGATGGCATCAACCCGCGGGGGTCAAAGAAGTCATATTCGATTGCATAGCCCGGTCGAGTGATATGCGCATTCTCGAAACCACGAATGGTCCGAACGGCTTCGTGCTGGACATCGAACGGGAGACTGGTAGAAATGCCGTTCGGGTACAGCTCAGTGGTCTGGAGCCCTTCGGGTTCAACAAAGATCTGATGTTGGTCACGCTCCGCGAAACGTACGACTTTATCTTCGATTGACGGACAGTACCGCGGTCCAACCCCTTCGATTTCGCCCGTGAACATTGGCGATTGGTCCAACGCGCGGCGGATGATTTCGTGTGTCTCAGCGTTCGTATGGGTGATATGGCAAGAAACCTGCTGCGGATGCATGTCTCGGCTACCTAGAAACGACATAACTGGTCGCGGTTCGTCTCCGGGTTGCGCTTCTAGCTTGCTGAAATCAACCGTGCTGCCATCGATTCGTGGAGGCGTGCCTGTTTTGAGTCGTCCCGCCGCAAGAGGCAGCGTCCGAAGTTTTTCGGATAACTCAAGAGAGGCGGGATCTCCGGCGCGGCCACCCGAATGCTGTTGCTTGCCAACAAATATCCGCCCACCGAGAAACGTCCCAGTGGTCAAGACAACGGCTGCACCTTCAATTTCGGTTCCCAGGCGCGTCGTGACGCTGACGATGCGATCCGACTTCAACGTCAAATCTATCATCATGTCTTGATACACGGTTAGATTCGCTTGGCGCTCAACTACCTGCCGTATCGCATTGCGATACAGGACACGATCCGCCTGCGCGCGCGTTGCCCGTACCGCTGGTCCTTTGCTGTTGTTAAGCGTCCGGAAATGAATGCCTGCTTGGTCAGCTGCGATGGCCATGGCGCCGCCAAGCGCATCGATCTCTCGCACAAGATGACTCTTGCCGATCCCACCAATAGCGGGATTACAAGACATCTGCCCAATGGTCTCGATCGCTTGCGTTAGCAACAGCGTGGACGCACCGACCCTGGCCGACGCCAAAGCGGCCTCCACGCCAGCATGTCCACCGCCGATGACAATCACATCGAACGCGGTGGGATACTTCATCTAAGGAAGGGTACTTCCTCCCAGGCTAGACCGACGTAAGAACATTCCATCTTACAAGGCAAATGCCGAGCTCGCATGTTCATCCCAAGCGGACTGAACCGGCTTGGTGTACGCATATTTCGAGTCGTAATCGCACGAAAGTTGAGCAAGGTTAGACCCTAGTGGCGCTTTCATGCGGCAAGTGACTGCCGCCTCACCACTTCCATAGCGCTGCGTGAAAGAAGCCACGGCACGCTCAACTGCCGCATGATTCTCTTCCGGCACTTGTGCCAACGCACGTTCATAGATTCCACTGTAACTTGCGCTAGATGGTTTCGACGCCGCAGTGCCGAGCCATGCAAGTCCCCGCAACGGGTTCCTCTCGACCGACCCTAATCCTTTGAAGTAAATCTGGCCAAGACGGACTTGAGCATCCTTAAACCCCCACTCAGCCGCCAACTGCAAAAACGGGACTGCCGCTTCGTAGTCTTTAGCCTTGTAGAGCTTTGTACCTTCTTCGTTGGCTTTGTGACCGGCCATCGACGATACGTCCGATTCATCCTGTGCGAACACTGACATCATGCAGAGACTCGCCACAACTACGGCCGCAATTCGCGCCAGAGACCTTATGGTCGATTTGCCGTCGCTATCTATCGCTTTCATAACCATCCCCTTAGAGATCGCAACTACGTTCATGCGGTTGCATACCACAGATATTGCTAGTCAGCCACCGCAAACACAGTCGTCAATGAATAAGTTTAGAGATTTTTTGCAAATTTCAATGAGGTGTCGTGATGAGATTGCCTTGCAGTGGTTTTCAGAAGACGTCATTTTCCGATGCAAAATGTCGCAAATATCTCGCCCAGCAGGTCATCGGAGGTTGTCACACCAACAATTTCACCAAGGCAGTCGTGGGCAACGCGCAAGTTTTCTGCAACTAACTCTCCTTGCCGAGCTGACAACTCTCTCGCGGCATTGAGTAAGGCGCCATGGGCTCGTTTCAATGACGTGATATGCCTTGGCCGTCCCGCAAACGCATCGCTCCCCGTACGAAATCCCGCAACTCTCTTGAGTCCCTCACGAAGTTCCGCCAGACCGGCACCGGTCAAGGCACAAGTACGAAACGACTCCTCACCCAAGAAGCCTGGTCTTGATCCTGTGAGGTCGCATTTGTTTCGGACGATTAGTGTTTTAACTCGATATTCCTCGGGGGGCGCGGCGTTCTCGTCGGCGTCTTCGACGACCCAAAGGACACAGTCTGCCTTCTCTAGCGCAGCTTCCGCGCGTTTCATGCCAAGTACTTCGATGGGATCCTCACTCAAACGTAGTCCTGCAGTATCGGTCAATCTGACCGGCAGGCCATCAATTGATAGTTCGCCGTGCAATGTGTCCCGTGTGGTACCTGCAGTTGATGTCACGATCGCGCGGTCTTCACCAAGCAGCTGATTCAACAGACTCGATTTGCCCACATTTGGATCTCCCGCGATCGCCACGTCTAGACCGATCTGCATCGTGAGCCCTGCAGTTGAACGTTCAATGAGCTCCTTAACTAGCCCTTCCATCGCCGCTAGTTGATCGTGCTGTTCTCGGTCTCCTAGAAAGTCAATTTCTTCTTCCGCGAAGTCGATCGCGCTCTCAATGTAAATTCGAAGGGTCAAGACGCTCTGATCGAGCTCACGCACCCGGCGCGAAAACTCACCTGAAAGTGACCGGGTTGCCGCTCGTGCCGCCTCCGCACTGGCACTCGCGATCAGGTCGGCTACAGCTTCAGCTTGGGCAAGATCTAGTTTGTCATTTCGAAACGCTCGCTCGGTAAATTCGCCAGGATTCGCTAGCCTCACATCCTGTTCCAATATGTAGCTAACGACGCGATCGAGTGCGATCGGCGAGCCGTGACCCTGCAGTTCAAGGACGTCTTCACCAGTGTAAGAGGCAGGGGCTGGAAAATAAAGTGCGATCCCGGAATCGAGGACCTCACCATCGATCACACGAAAATCAGCAAGAGTTGCGATTCGCGGCGACGGTACAAATCCGAGCAGTGCTTGTGCTACATCCCGACAGGCCGGCCCGGATACACGCACGATTCCAATCCCGCCGCGACCCGGCGGTGTTGCTACGGCACAAATCGTCTCGCTCATACGAGCGCTTCAGTTGAGGCTATTTCGGTGCGACGGTCTTGCTTGATGCCGCTGCGCTCTCGACGCGTTTGGTGACGTAATACTGTTGCGCGTAGGACAGGACGTTGTTCATTAGCCAATACAGCACCAAACCTGCAGGGAAGAAGACAAACAGAATCGTGAAGAGAATCGGCATGAGCTTCATCATTTTCTGTTGCATCGGATCTGGCATCGGCGGGTTCAGCATTTGCATCAATAGCATCGATGCACCCATCAAGATCGGCAACACAAAGTACGGATCCATGATCGATAGGTCTTGAATCCAGAGAAAGAACGGTGCCTGGCGTAATTCGACGCTTTCGTAGAGTACCCAATATAGCGCTAAGAAAACTGGCATCTGTGCAAGCATGGGCAAGCACCCAGTCATCGGGTTGACTTTCTCTTTGCGGTACAAAGCCATGACTTCCTGGCTCAGCCGTTGCCGGTCGCCACCAAACCGCTCTTGAATACGCTTGATCTGCGGTGAAACGGTGCGCATCCGAGCCATGGACTTGTAGCTCATCGCAGATAGTGGGTATAGCAGCAACTTCACGACGATCGTGAGAATGATGATCGCCACCCCCCAATTACCAACTAACCCGTGAGCGAACTCGAGTACGTAAAACAGTGGTACTGACAAGAACCACAGAATGCCATAGTCGACCGTCAGTTCTAAGTTGTCTGCGATCGCGTCTAAGGTGCGCTGTGTCTTTGGTCCTGAATAAAAGTGGAGAGCAAATTCGCCAGTCTCGCCGGGGTAGACCACATTTTCCGGACCGGTGAGTCCGAAACGGTACTTCCCGGCTGAGTCCCGCATTCCGTAGTAGAGATAGTTGGCGTTGTCGTTAACGACCCACGTAGATAGGAAATAGTGCTGTAGGATCGCGATCCACCCGCCATCTACTTCCTCTCGGAACCGCTCTTCCTCCACATCGTCGAATCCGATTTTTTCGTATCGAGTCTCATTCGTTGTTAACGCAGCTCCTAAATAAGGCCGCGGTCCCAGGAATGTCGTTGTCTCGCCGCGTCGACCATCGTGGGTCAGCTGTGCGAATAGATTCGCAACGAAAGGCTCTGTTGACCTATTCTCGACTTCGTGAACGACTTCAACTAAATACTGCTGAGGATCGATCTTGAAGATCTTTCTTACGGTGACCTCGCCAGTATCGACCATCCGAGTAGTGGTCAGCACAATATCTTGCGGCAGGTCAACGATTTCATAGTTTAGTTGTGGTACGGAATAGCGCGGTTTTGTTGGAGATCCATCGAAGCCGTCTTCCCCGAGCAATCCGCTTTGCGCGATGTATGTGCGATTCGTGTTCTTTTGCAGAAGAGTCGTAGGTACATCCGGATACTCCAATGAAATCGGATGCTCGAGCAATTCCACAAGTCGGATATCGCCGGCGACGGGATCGATTTTCATTCTCATCAGCGGCGTACCGACGCTTATGAGGTCACCCTCGCGACTTATCTGTTGTGCACTTGACTGTTCAGCCCGACTGCGTCGAACCAGAGACGCGTCCGGTACATCCCCCGATTCCGCCGCGATCACGGGCACCTCATCCCCAACCGAATCCATGGCGAACGGATCGTCTGTTTCAACTACTAGCGGAGCGTCGTCCGACGAAGCGGGAGGTGTAGCGCCTCCGTAGTCCTCTGTCCACTGCATGACCAGCAAATACGCACAGATACCCAAACCGAGCAGCAAGCCATAACGGAGAATTTCCTGGATATTCACGTAACTGCGCGCTCGCTGTCGACCCGTTCTTGATGTTTCCATGGCGCCCAGACGAACGTTTCTGGAACTAAATCAACCCCTCCGCGGCACAAAGGGTGGCACCTCGCGATACGCATGGCGGTGAGATACAGGCCCCGAAGTACGCCAAACCGGTCAACGGCTTCAACTGCGTAAGCAGAGCATGTCGGATAAAACCGGCAACAGGGTGGTAATAACGGAGAAATACAAACCTGATAGACGCGCACCACCGAACGCGCTACCTTACGGGTCAGCATGTGTTGTTTTGGCGGCGTATTCAAGCTAACAGTTCAATTGCTTCTTTGTAAGGAACTCGACGACGCCGAGAGCCAGCTGTGGACCTGTTCTGGATCCACAATACGTTGCCGTAGAGATACCATGAGATCGAAGCAGACAATGTCTGTCTGATTGTGACGAAACCACTCCCGTATCACACGTTTTACGTAATTCCGACTCACCGCCTTGTGTAAATACCGCTTTGCGATCGCTAGTCCTAACCTCGGAAAGCCAAGGCTGTTTTCGACGCCAGTAATTACGATGGGACCAAACGACTTTCGTAGTGTCGCGTTTCGAAACACGTAGTCGATCTCTCGCTTTTTCGTTATTCGAACGCGCCTGGAAAATCCCAGCTGCGTGTCTGGCGCTATGGGGATAACCTTTTTCGCTGTCGAGCACGACGCGCGTTGATCACTTTGCGGCCGTTCTTCGTCGACATGCGTTTGCGAAACCCGTGAGTTCGTTTGCGAGAAATATTGCTGGGTTGAAAAGTGCGTTTCATCCATCTAGGGGTGGAATCGGCAAGTGGGGAATTGTAGAAAGGGACGGCGGAGTGTCAATCGCGGACAAATGTCGCCGAGTTCGGCGAAACCAACGACGAGGTTTGGATTGTTAAAGTTAGATGATCTCCACTTAATAACAAGACGATTTGTTGTTGTTGGGGGTTTGGATTTTGGTGGAAAAACGTGTCGTTTCGTTGATTTTTATAGGGTTTTTGGCGTTGAAAGGGCGGGAAAAACTGGGCAAAACAAAGGCAAGTTTTCCCCTACTTGTGTTGGTTCATAATTTACCCTCAAGTTATCCACAGGGTTTTCACACCCTTTACGAATCCAACCACGAGACCGGTACGAACTAAGCGCAGTAGCATAGAACGAGAATGAAAACGATAAATCACATTCGTACTGATCTAATCAACGTGTCGATTGAATTTGTAGCGGGTTTGAGCGACAGCCAAGGAATGGCAATCACTTGATTTCATGGATCGAAGACGCGTATAAACAGTGGGGAAATAAGAAGACTAAAAGACAAGATAGAGAGACCATCATTGAGCGAGAAATCGAAACTCTGGGTGCGGTGTCACCATCAATTCAAGGAGCGCTTCAATGCAGACGAATACGACAAATGGATTAAACCTCTGCGAGCAGATTTCGAAGGCGACGTTCTACTGATATCTTCAACTAACGGGTGGGCAGGTCGCAAGGTTCAAGACTCATTCGGCGATATCATCAGGACGGTTGTGCAAGACCTGGTAGCTGATGAGTCGATTAAGATTGAGTTCAGTAATAAGCGGTCTCGGCCAGTTGGCGCGCCACTCCGGTCAGATAGGAGAGCGTCCCGCCCGCTGAAGTCTTCGCGAGCAGATCTCAACAACCAGTTCACATTCGAACAGTTTGTGACCGGAAACACAAAGAGAGTCGAGAAGGCGATCGCGTACGATGTCGCCAATTCCTTCAACGACGATTTGATGGTGTTGGTGATCTATGGCGACAGCGGTATGGGGAAAACACACTTGTTGCATGCCATCGGGCACCACATCTATGAGAAATTCCCCGACAAGGCGATTGAACTAACCCACTCAACGTCTCTCGTCAACGAAGTCACTTCAATATTGAAACCGACGGGTCCGCAAAACCGAAACATCAATGCTGCAATGCGTTCGTTACAGGAAAAGTACTCTCAACACGACGTGATTTTGCTTGATGACCTCCATCGGCTGGTAGGCAAGCAGAAGTTTCAGGAGGAATTCCTTCATCTATTGAATATCTGGCAGAAGCAGCGCACAAAGCTTGCGTTTACTTCCTTAGGTCCGCTCGCAGACCTGGAACGACTTGATCCCGCGTTACGATCTCGGTTGTTAGGTGGCATTTCGATCCACGCAGTTGAACCAGACGAAGACACAAAGGTGCAGATCCTGCTGCAGCATGCCGCTCGGGAGGAGGTTAATCTCCCGCAAAACGTCGCTCAATATTTGGCACAACAGTTGGAAGGCGATATCCGTATCCTCAAGGGAACGTTGCTGAGCATTGTTAAAGCGGAGAAATACTCGGGACGTCGACAGCGCACGATAAGCGAAGAGTCGGTTGATCGCGCATTGCGTAATTTGAACCGAGCCAAGAAACCTGTAACAGCTGAACGTGTCTTAGATCTTGTGAGTGAACGATTTAATGTCAGCGTCAACGACATCAAGGGTGCGGCACGGGTTCACAGCAAGTTAATTCCACGGCAAATGGGTATGCTCCTCACCCACGAATTCACATCGTTACCTCATACAGAGATCGCAACCGCGTTTGGCCGTAAGGATCATTCCACGGTTAAGAACGCGTTAAGTGCTATCGAACGCAAGATGAAATCGGATGCTCGGCTCCGTCGTGATTACGATTGGTTAAAGCATGAGTTGAAGAAATAGACACATTTCCTTAGGCAGTAAAGACCAAAGAGCATGAAGTTCGAAGTCCAGCAAGATGAAATGCTGAATGTGCTTTCGCACATTACGGGTGTTCTGGAACGGACACAAACACGCGACGTCCTTTCGCATGCCCGCGTTCGGGTGTCGGAAAACGGCGAGTTGCAGGTGAGTTGTACAGATCTCACCATGACCATGGTTGCGCAGATGCAGCTGGATCATGTTGACGAGCCGGGCGGCGCGTCTATTCCCGGATTGCGCTTGTTCAACATCTTTCGAGCGCTTGGCAGGAGCGAACCGGTTGTTTTTGAGACGGCCGGCGAAATGATCAAGATCTCGTCTGGCCACTCTGAGTACGAGCTAAACGTTATGACGGGACCGAATTCAAAGGTTCTTGACGGGTATCTCCCTTCTCCGCCCGATGATCACGTTGAAATCCAAATTCCGGCATCGCGCCTACGCGAGCAACTACTATACACAAACCCAGTTATGGGGGTAAAAGATTCAAGACAGTACATGGTTGCGACATGTTTTGAACTTAGTCCGACTTACTTGCGTACCGTTAGTACGGAGGCGTCTGTTTTGGCGATGGCGACCTCCTCGGGCGGGGTGCCGTCATTGGCACAAGATGACGAAGAGGGCGATGGGATTAAACGCTTTGTCGTTCCTAGAAAGACCGTTCTACAAGTCACGTCTATGTGCAGCGCCGCAAACGCTTCAGACGTTGTCAAAATGACGTTTGGAAGTAATCACTTCTCTGCGAAAGTTGGCGTATTTACACTAACTTCAAATCTGGTTGATAGTGTTTTCCCACAGTATCAGAACGTGTTTCCTGAAGAGTACGGCTGGTCAATGGTGTGTGATCGCGAACGCCTCCGAGAAGGGCTCGATCAGGTCGAAGTCGTCGCTATCGACAGTAGTCACCGGGTTCAATGGGAATTCGATGAAAACGTCTTGTCGATGCGGTCCGCGTCAACGCGCAACGACCGAGTTTTTGCGCAAGTCGCGCTCGATAGTCTGACAGATGCGCGAAAAATAGCAGTAAACGGCGAGAAAGTGCTACGAGTTTTGAACGCGCTCAATACGGAAAAGGTTGAATTTAGTACGAACGCGTCGGATTTGCGTGCGAATATTCGGATTGTCGGAACGAAAGGCGGTGATGGGTCTGAGACCGAGGCTTCCGAGGACATCGGCGTCGCATATCTACTTGCCACCATGTCAGATCGATGATTCTGGATCGGCTTGAGGTCGATCATCTACGAAACATCGAAAACCTTTCGCTCGAGTTCGAGCCAGGCATCAATCTGCTTACGGGTCCAAACGGAGCCGGTAAGACATCGTTACTGGAAGCCGTTCACCTCTTAGTTCGAGGCAAATCGTTTCGACGTGGGGGGCTGGAGAGTCAGATTTGCTACTCGTCCGACGGCATGGCGATTCGCGGGCGATTTAACGTCGACGATACATCGTTTCGCATAGATTTCACTAAACGTCGAGGAAATCCACTCGAACTACGGCGTGACCGACGTCGTGTGCAGCGGATATCAGAGATTGTTTCACTAGTTCCGATTCAAACGTTTCTTCCAGATCTAGCCGAGCTCATATTTGGTGCGCCGGTTGAACGTCGTAAGTGGCTGGATCTAGGTGCGCTGTACGAGAGTCCCGAAGCGCTTCGCACGATGGCTCATTTCCGGCATGTCTTAAGGCAACGTAATGCGGTGTTACGTACGAAGCAGCTCGCTCAGCTCGACGCTTGGGATTTTGAACTTATTGCCAGTGCTGAAGCCCTTACTTCATTGCGAAGAAGGTGTTTTGACGAGATGGTCAAAGAAGTCTCATCGAGTGTGTCACAACTATGCCCGGAGCTCAATGTTTCGATGCATTTTTTTCCAGGATATCGGGGCGAGGAATTCGCAGAAGATCTGCGAAAACAAAGGCCGAGAGATGTAAAATTACGCATGACAAATTCAGGGCCACACCGCGCTGATGTTCACGTGCAAATTAGCGTGATCGGTAGACAGCGCAAGGCTCTGCCGAGCGCTGCGGCACTCGTTTCTCAAGGACAGGCGCGGGCGTTAGCGGCGGCGCTTAAATTAGGGCAGGTTCAGTACCTGAAAACTCGCGGATATCGCTCTTTGCTATTGGTAGACGATCTCGGTTCCGAGTGGGACGATTCACACTGCGATCGCTTTCTTAATCTCATAACTGGGCTGGAATGTCAGGTGCTTAGTTCTGCTGTCAGTGAGGAGCTGCTGCCGCACAATTGGGCTGAACACGTAACCCGCTTCGAACTGAATCAGGGAAACGTACTGTAGCCATTTCACTGAACCCGCTTACGGTGTTAATGTTTCACGTGAAACATCCGCCGTGAGTCAAGCCCCATAAGGATTTGAGGCACATCTAACTCCTGCAAATGCGACGCAGGACGCGTCGAAAAGGAAGATCGAATGACGGACCATACGAACGAAGACGACTATACCGCGACCAGTATCAAGGTACTGCATGGGCTGGACGCGGTGCGTCGCAGACCAGGTATGTATATCGGTGACACGGAGGATGGCACCGGTCTGCAGCACATGGTTCAAGAGCTTGTGGACAACTCGATTGACGAAGCCTTAGCCGGCCACTGTTCCTCGGTTGATGTCGTTATCCATCCTGACAACGGTATTACGGTTCGCGACGATGGACGAGGTATTCCTGTCGATTTTCACGAGGATGAGGGAAAACCTGCTGCGGAAGTCATCATGACGACGCTTCATGCGGGTGGCAAGTTCGACGCCAACGCGTACAAGGTTTCCGGCGGGTTGCACGGTGTCGGACTATCCGTCGTTAATGCGCTGTCGTCGTTCTTTCGATTGACGATCCGCCGAGAGGGGAAGGTATATGAGCAAACTTACGAAAATGGAACCCCGACGTCAGAACTAACGGTCATTGGCGAAACAGATCAAACGGGAACAACCTGCTATTTCGAGGCATCTACTGAGATTTTCAAGGAAGTCCAGTATCGGTTTGACACGCTTTCTGCGAAATTACGTGAGCTGGCGTTCCTGAATTCCGGGGTTCAACTTACATTAACGGATGAACGTACCGATGAACAGCACGAATTCTGCTATGACGGGGGGTTGCAGGAGTATGTCGCCTATCTAAACGGCTCTAAAACGCCGTTACATGACGTCGTGCACTTTCAACGTGTCGTGGATGGCGATATAGGTGTCGAAATTGCCCTTCAATGGACCGACGCCTATCAGGAACAGGTCCGGACTTACTGTAACAACATCCATCAATCAGATGGTGGCAGCCACTTAATCGGATTTCGTACAGCCTTGACGCGGGCGCTCAATAACTACATTGAGCGTGAAGAGGTCGCCAAACGAAGTGGCGTGAAGACCACTGGAGAGGACGCACGTGAAGGGCTCGCAGCTATTGTCTCGGTGAAGTTACCGGACCCCAAGTTCTCTTCACAAACTAAGGACAAATTGGTGTCCAGTGAGGCGCGTCCGGCGGTTGAAACGACCTTGTACGAACTGTTGAGCGACTATTTGCTTGAGAATCCTAAGGAAGCGAAAGGCATTGCCGAGCGCATGGTTGAAGCCGCGCAGGCTCGCGAGGCGGCGCGGAAAGCACGCGAGCTTACGCGACGAAAGAACGCGCTTGATCTTGGCGGTCTGCCAGGAAAACTCTCGGATTGCCAGGAGAAAGATCCTGCGCTGTCTGAGATATTCATTGTCGAGGGAGATTCTGCGGGAGGGTCTGCAAAGCAGGCGCGAGACCGTCGAACACAAGCCATTTTGCCGTTGCGTGGCAAGATCCTGAACGTGGAACGTGCGCGCATGGACAAGATGCTATCCTCTAGGGAAATTACCGCCTTAATCACTGCGCTGGGTTGCGGGATCGGTAGTGAGACCGATGTCAGCAAACTTCGATACCACCGCGTCATCATCATGACGGACGCCGATATCGACGGTTCGCATATCAGAACACTATTACTGACGTTTTTCTTTCGACATATGCCCAAACTAATCGAAGAAGGTCATATCTATATTGCTTTGCCGCCTCTCTATAAGGTACGAAAAGGCCGTAGTGAACGATATGTGAAGGACGATGAGGAGCTGGACGATTACTACGTGGCAAGCGCTTTGGATGGTGCACGCGTTCACGGAAATGACGAGTCGCCGCCGATGGCTGACGAAGCGATCCAAGCGCTTGCGCTCAAAGTGCAACAGACGCGTGAAAACCTTGAAGCGCGGGCTAGGAGCATGCCAACGTTCATTTCCTCACACCTTTTCCATGTGCCAGTACTAACAGACGCAGGTGTCGCTGATTCGGACGATGCGGATGCGCAAGATGGAAATCTCCTTAGTGAAGCGTCCATGAGCCGCTGGATATCGTTGTTAGAGACTCATTTGGCCAGGGAGGAGGGGCGGTTCACCACAGAACTCCTGCACGATGCTGAAACCAACCGATATTACCCGCAAGTAACGCGCGCATTTCGAGGAGCACGTGAGACACATGTGCTGGATCAGAATTTCATAGATTCTCGTACATATCGATCGATTGCGCAACTCAATACTGAACTCGACGGGTTGCTTGATCATGGCGCTTACTTCGAAAAGAGCAATGATCGTTTTGAAACTACAAATTTCATGAACGGATTGGATTGGCTGCTCGAGAAAGCGCATCAGGGCGTGACGCTGCAGCGGTACAAAGGACTCGGAGAGATGAACCCGGATCAGTTGTGGGATACGACCATGGATCCGGAGATCCGCAATATGTCGGTTGTAGACGTGGTAGATGCGGCCGTGGCAGATAAGTTGTTCATGGATCTCATGGGTGACGATGTTGCGCCGCGGAAAGAGTACATCATGGCCAATGCACTGGCGGTGAACGCGGCAAATCTGGATATCTAATTCAGGGTTCGGCGAACGTAGGTCGTTCGAACCGATCAAAGGATGTTTCACGTGAAACATTCGCCAAGAACCAAGCCCTGTTTGGCTGAAAGCGGTGCCGAAAGCATCAAAATCTGTTTCCACATCGCGTAGCGGTCGCTCATCTCATCGGTGAAAACCCACGAAATAGCCGAACGACATAGGCAATCGGAACGGCCACTCTTCCCAGGCTTAGGCAAGAGAATGCTGCGGTTGGATTTCGGGGAACAGTGCTGGTTAAGGTAAGATATTACGACCGCGCGCGATGTTGATTGAAGCATTCCCCTAGCTGGCTTAGTCTCGCAAAAATGATTAGTTATTCACATATACGGCTATTTACGGGGCTCGTACGAGAATTCGCATTAGGAAGCGTGCTCGTTAGGATCCCAGTTGGTCGCGTCTTTCAGTGGCTTGCAGTGGGAGCGGCTACTTTTATACTTCCGGCTTTAGCAGATGAGGTAAATGACAAAGACACTCCGTTAGTTCAACGCATGAGTCAATACAGCACTCAAGAAATGGAGGAATTGATCGTCGAGGGGGAACGGATCGACCCGGCCAGCATGGACTTCACTGAGATGGAGCAAGTCTATCGTCAAAAAGCTAGTGCGGCCAGAAACTTCAAGATCGGCAAGTACGAGGAAGCCTTTCCCCAGCTACTGCAGATGGCTAAATTGGGGTTTAAAGATGCCCAAGCCCGCGTGGGATTCTTATTTCTGCATGGTCTTGGCGGTCAACAGAAAAGCAATCTCAAAGCACTGGGGTGGCTTGGGGTTGCGTCTCAAGGCACAACGCGACCGCAATACCGCAACATTTTCAAGCAAATGATGAGCGAAGTCCCGGACGACCAGCAATCATTGGCCGATCTAGTTGTTGCCGACTATCGCGAGAAGTTCGATTCTAAGAAGCTGGGCATCGAGTGTTGGCATAGCAACGTGAACCATGTTCGCCAATTTACGTGTCGTTATCATGACGAAATGCATAAATATTATAACCACATGTCCATGACGGGTACGCCGTTTTCAAGTTCTGGGCCTTAAGCGGGGATTTGAGAAGGAATCTGAAGTTCGGGCATTCTTGAAAAATCATCAATAAAAACGCACTTTTTAGTGATTTATCGCGCCTTTTTATCACATAAGCGCCATTTATTGCGATATTTATTGGATTTTTTGTAATGCCGTCGAACGACACGAATTTATGTCGCCGTAGCTTCAAGTTCAGCCATCTGTTGGCGCATCCATGCTTCCGCGTCGTCATTGAATTCTTGCGAAGTGCGATCTCCGACATCTTGCGCTGGCGAGATTCGAACCTGGATAACCCCTGGACGTTTGATGAACGACTTGTAGCGCCAGTGGTGCCCGCCGTTATGGGCGACAAGGTAGGTGGGAACTCCACTTTGTTTAGCGAGCATGGCGCCGCCTCGCTGAAACCTACCAACTTGCCCTGAAGGCACACGGGTACCCTCTGGGAACAACGTCACCCAAACCCCGTTTGAAAGGCGCTTCCGTCCCTCTCCGACGATGTATCTCAACGCCGACATGCGCTGTTCACGATCAATTGCGATCGGGTCGGTCACCCAAAATGCCCAGCCGAAACAGGGTATCCATAAGAGTTTACGCTTGATCACGGTGGTTTGCGGACACACGAGCAACTGGGAGTAAAGGGCATCCCAACTACTCGCGTGTTTCATGAGCAGGATACCGGGTTCTTCGCCCAAGTGTTCCTTACCGCGTACTTCGACGCGGATGGCACACGTTACCTTCAACCACCATAGCACAAACGTTACCCAGGGTACGATCACAAGTCGGAAGCGCGAGCGTTTTGGAACAAACTGCGCGATGATTGTGAGTGACGTCCCCCATAGCATGGTCGAGAGCGCGTAGCCGAAATAGAACAAGAGCGTACGAACCCATAGGACGGGCCGTGTTTGCATCATCGATACCAATACCTTGGTGCGAGCAATACGAGTAAAGTGAATATCTCTAGACGACCCAATACCATTGCCAGGATTAGTAACCACTTTGTGGGCGCGTTCAAGGAAGCGTAGTTGCTTGCGACTTCACCTAGTCCTGGACCAAGATTGTTCAAGCACGCTGCTACGGCGGAGAAAGCGCTTTTAATGTCCAAATCGGAGACCATTAGTACGCAAGTAAGCAAGAACACGAAGAGCAGTCCATACATGGTCACGAACCCCCACACGGCTTCGATGACTCGGTCGGCAACGACCTCTGAACCGAGCTTTACGGTGAACACGCCATCGGGCAATATCAAACGGCGAATCTCGCGTACTCCCTGTTGCATGACAACAAGGACGCGGTAGATTTTCACGCCGCCGGCGGTAGATCCCACACAGCCACCAACAAACGACGCTAACACCAGTATTACCGGACATAAGAGCGGCCAGCTATCTACGGAAGTGGTGGTATAGCCTGTGGTTGTCGCAAAGGCCACAGCCTGAAAGAGGGCATCGCGAAATCCATCGCCGGTCATATCTGCGTCCATCGCGAGTCGCGTGGTAACGAGCACCGCGACGGCGGCGATGACGAGTGCATAGGCGCGTGCTTCAGGGTCGCGAAAGTACTCCCGTATGTCCGCTTTCACAAGGATCGCGCGGTAGTGCAGCGAGAAGTTGAGGCCGGCCAATAGCATGAACAGAATTGCGACCGTCTCTATCATCGGTTCGTCGAAGTAACCAATACTTGCGTCGTAATTGGAGAAACCGCCAATGGCGACCGTCGTGAACGCATGACATACGGCGTCAAATAATGACATCCCGGCGAGCCAGTACGCGAGTCCGCACGCAAAGGTCAATGTGAGATAAATCAACCACAACGATTTCGCCGCTTCTGCGATCCGTGGCTTAAGGCTCGTATCGGAAATCGTGCCAGGTGCTTCAGCGCGGAAGAGCTGCATACCGCCGATTCCTAACATCGGCAGAATCGCGACTGCAAGGACGATGATGCCCATGCCGCCAATCCACTGTAGAGAAGCGCGATAGAACAAAAAGGTACGAGGAAGATCCTCGAGCCCTGTCAATACGGTGGCGCCAGTCGTTGTCAAACCCGAGAAAGATTCGAAGGCGGCGTCAGTGAAACTTTGAGTGACATTGACTGAACTGACCATGAACGGCAACGTACACAACAGACCAAGGACGAAATAGGTCAGGGTGGTAATGAAAAAGCCTTCGCGGACGCGAACCGTTCGGTCAAAGCGAGTGAGAATAAGGTGTAGGATGCCGCCGATGACAATGAACAGTAGGCCCAATCCGGCGAAGACCGTGGCTACTTGCTCGCCGTATATGAACCCTACGACCGCACTTGCTAACAACGGTCCGCCGATGATCATCACCAGCACGGCGAACACGCTGCCAATGGCCGCGTAATTCATTAGAACAGCTTAAAAGCCTTGGCGCGAAACAGTTGTTCGACCTTCGTGGTCGCGTCGCTACTCTCCGTAATGAAGATTGCGCGATCGCCTTCCTCTATCTCAACGTCTGGACTGTCATGAATCGGATAAATCGCCAACGGTGCGGCATCTTCTTCTTGGCCGGCGCCGCGAACTAAAGAGAGTAGATGTGTTCCCTTCGGCAGTTTCAGATGTGATGCTCGTTTACCGACGACGCGACTAGCTTCTTTGTTGCCTTGAACTTTGAGCTCGATGAGGTCGAGATTGAACAATGGCAAGTGGCGGAACACGGACAAGGTCTTCTCGCGGACCAAGCGCTGAATGATGTTAGCGGTGGTTTGCTGTGGCGAAATCGGAATTTCGATACCTGCTTGTACTAGAGATTCCATGTATTGGACATGTTGAACAAGCGTAAAGACGGTCTTCACATTCAATCGCTTGGCGGTAAGCGACGAAACAACATTGACCAAGTCATTGTTGGTCACAGCGCAATACAGGTCAGAGTCGTTGACGTCGTTTGCTCGCAGGAAATCTTCGCTAGAGGCGTCCCCACTCAGTACCGTCAAATCCATCGACGATTCGAGTTCGGCCGCCAACTGTTCAGCGCGAGCAGGATCTGCTTCAATGATTTTGATGTTGCGTCGCGGCGATAGCTCGTGAACATCTTTGGCAAGGCGCATCCCGATGTGTCCCCCGCCACCGATAACGATTTGCCGATAAGGTTTGATGATCCCACTTGCGTCCTTGGCAAGCGCTTGCATGGCATGTTTTTGACCTAGGATAAAAACCAAATCATTTGCAGCGATAGTTACATCGCTCAGCGACTCCACGATCTTGTTATTGCGCAGTAGGCCTACAAGGTGTGCACGATTACCGCTGGCTGCCGAGAAGTCGCTTGGTCGCAACCCAATCGAATCACTATCTGGCAGCACACGCGTGCACGTCATCACTGCGTCTGTATCGGCAAATTCCGCGATATACACTGCTCCCTGATATTCAACGAGATTCCTCAGATGATTGACCACCGTCAACTCAGGACTAATGGGTTCATCGACGGGGATCCCGCCGGAAGAAAATAGGTCTTCGTGGTTCCCTCGTAGATAAGCAAGGTTCCGTATGCGTGCAATTCGCATCGGCGTATCGTGCAGAGTGAGCGCAACCTGACATGCGACAAGATTGACTTCGTCGCTCGCCGTGACTGCTATGATCGCGTCGCAGTCGTCGACGCCTGCTTCCCTGAGCACGTCTGGGCTTGAAGCGTGCCCGGCCACCGTGCGGCACGAGTGCAGGGCTCGGATTTCTGCTAGAGCATGCTGGTCAATGTCAACAACCGTCACATCCATGTTGATATCGACCGCCAGAGACTTCAAGACAGTCTTTCCGACTTGCCCCGCGCCAAGAATTAGTACATTCACGACGAAAAATCTGTTTTACGCAGCTTAGCGAAATAGAACCCATCGCCCCATTCTGGATCCGGGAAAATTTGTGAACCGAATTCCTGCGGAATGATCAACGGCCGTTCCGAAGCATCTACTTCATTCGGCTCAAGTTGAACGTCAGCGTTCGAACGATGCAGCTGAGCGATTACCTCGTCGTTTTCTTCGGGTAACAACGAGCATGTTGCGTACACCAGGACACCATCAGGCGATAGCAGTTGCCATAGGTTACTCAAAAGTCGGACTTGGCGTTCCTGTAGTGCTGCGATTTGTTCGGACTCCCGATGTAATTTGACGTCTGGATGTCGACCTATCGTGCCAGTTGCCGAACACGGCGCGTCAAGAAGAATACGGTCGAACGGGCGTCCATCCCACCAGCCTTGGGTGGTTGCATCCCCTTCGAGGATCGTGAGAGGCAAGCCAAGTCGCTTCCCCTCACCTTCACACCATGCGCTTCTCGCCGGATTGATGTCAATAGCTGTTAGCTGGATGTCATGTTCTAACAACTGAAATGCTTTGTTGCCTGGGGCAGCACACGCGTCTAAGACCCGCAACTTTGGCTGAATATCGAGCTCGCGAACCGCTAGCTGTGCGCTCGCATCCTGCACAGCGAACCAACCTTCAGCGTAACCGGGAATCGAGCGGGAGGGTTGAGGAGTGCATAGTCGCACCGTCGAGTCCTGTCGCAGCGTGGTGAAGGCAATATTCTGTTTTCGTAATACGGCTTGAAAATCTTTTGCGGAAATTCTGTGCTGATTTACACGCAAACACTGAGGCATCTGCTGGTTGAGGCGCCGTACCATATCGTGGACGAACTTGCCACCGTAGGCAGCTTTTAGTCTCTCGATGAGCCAGTCGGGTAGTTCGTACTTGCCGCGCACGGATGACGGTTTAAAGTCCCGATCGACCTTACGAAGGATGGCGTTAACGAGCGCTGCGGCAGATTGTTTGCGCAACCGCCGGATAGCTTCTACGGATTCAGAAACGACGGCGTGTGACTTAGCGTCAGTATGGGTGAGTTGGTACACACCGAGCAACAGCACAGCGAACACTTCGCGATCAAGTTTTGGCAGCGGTGTGGCGCAGAGATTTGCCAGTTGTTCTGAAATCGAGAAGTAGTGGCGACAAACCCCATATACCCAAGCTCGGATACGTGCTGATGTCAAGGCTGCGCCAGCTACCGCCAACGCGCTTTCTAGCGACTCGCCCTTAAGAACTCTGATTAGAAGCCGCGCAGCGAGGCGAATGTCATCGCTACGCATTTTCGACCACCCGCGGGGTCTCGAAACGTGTACCAACCTGCCAAACATCAGCAAAACCGTTAACGGCGTCGGTCCCCGACATCTCGCGACCCTTTCCGATGTTGAGTTGAACGGTCCGCAATGCTAATGCGCCTTCCCCGCATCCGATGACAGGTTCCGAATCGATTGACAGGACCTGTCCTGGCGGGCCGACAGCGTCAACCTTCACAGCGTTGAGGATTCGTACTCGCACCGCCCGCTCAGATTGTTGTAGGGTTGTGAATGCCATTCCGCGTCCATGAAATGCACGTATATGACGCTCGATTTGAGACGCGCTTTCGTACCAGTTAATTTGCGCTGCTTTATTGCTCAGCCTTGGCGCATAGGTGGCTTGTGCCTCGATTTGAGTTCGAGGTTCCTCTAGAGCACCATCTTCGGCTTCATCAAGTACTTTCACGATTTCTACTCCGCCTAACCGTGAAAGATCTTCGGTAACCGACGTTGTTGTGCTTCCAGTTGTTAGCGGCAACGAGGCGTGTCGAAACACAGGTCCGCCGTCAAGACGGGACGTGATGCGCATGATGGATACGCCGGTTTCTTTGTCGCCGTGCAGGATCGCATGTTCGATCGGGGATGCACCTCGCCAACGCGGTAGTAAAGAGGCGTGTACATTCATGCAGCCTAATCGGGGAGCCGACAGCACACTTTTGGGTAATAGCAATCCATAAGCCGCGACGACTAACACGTCTAGGGGTTTGAGCATGGTTTCGACGCCGCGGAGATCTTCGGGGGTATGAACTACCAAACGATGATCGCGGCACAGTGTTTCAACCGGACCCGGGCGGATGCGACGCCCCCTTCCTGCTGGCCTGCCTGGCTGTGTCAGCACCAACGCCACTTCATGTTTAGACGTAAGGAGCGCGTCTAAAATCGTTGCGGCAAACAGAGGCGTGCCGGCGAATCCGATGTTCATGGAACTAGGAGTAGTCCTGACTATTGGTTAATGCGCCAAGCGTGAAACAATAGACCTCAGGCACGTAAAAAGATTCGACGTTCGTGAGATTCGCAGGCTCGTGTCGATGTTGCGGAATTATTGCGATTTGTCGTGTTGCACTGTTGAGTTTGGATGTACGAGGAAGCTAGTTCATGATCGCAGGGATGTCGGAGACTCGGCTCGACCGAATTGGGGCGCATATTGAGAAATACATCGAAGCAGGGAAATTGCCTTGTGCATCGATCCTGGTGACTCGCGATATGGAGGAGGTGTACTACTTCTCCTCGGGTTACGCGGACGTTGAGCGAAAGACACCGGTGGCGCGAGACACCGTATTTCGAATTTACTCGATGACCAAGCCCATTACGAGTGTGGCGCTCATGACGCTGTATGAGCAAGGTCTGTTCCAGCTCGACGATCCGATCAGCAAGCACATCCCAGCTTGGGAGAACCTCGGCGTTTACGAAAGTGGCGAAGGCGGTTCAATGAAGACCCGAGAACCTACCGAGCCCATGACGATCAAACACCTTCTGACTCACACATCAGGATTGACGTATGGGTTCATGCAGAGCCATCCTGTGGATGCCTTATACCGCGAGAGGCAGGTAGGTGGCGGGCCTGGGCGAACCCTGGACGACATGATTGAGAGTCTTGCAGACATTCCGTTGGTTTTTGATCCCGGGTCGCGGTGGCATTACAGCGTCGCCACGGATGTTTGTGGGTACTTAGTGCAACATTTCAGTGGTCAAGCTTTGGACGAATACGTCGATCAGGCCATTCTTAAACCTTTGGGAATGTCTCACAGTGGATTTTCGGTCAAGCCAAAAGACAAAGACAAATTGGCAGCGTGCTACAGCCACCATCCGTCGGGATACCGATTACAAGATGATCCTGCCGATTCGAACTATCACAAACGACCGTCGTACCTTTCAGGTGGTGGAGGCATGGTCGGCACAATCGATGACTACATGAAATTCGCCTTCATGTTGTTGGGTAATGAACCGACGAGCCTTGAGAATCCGGTACTCGGGATCCGAACGCGGCAATACATGCTCTCCAATCACCTTCCGGGGAGCGTGGATCTTGCCGCGATGGGGCAATCTGTTTTCTCCGAAACGTCTTTCGCTGGTGTTGGATTCGGTTTAGGTTTCTCCGTGGTCGTGGATCCGGTGGCGTCATCCGTGTTGGATAACTACGGGACTTCAGGATGGGGCGGTGCCGCGAGTACTTACTTTTGGGTTGATCCGTTCGAGAGAATGGCGGTCGTGTTCATGACACAGTTGCTGCCTTCATCAACCTTCCCTATCCGACGTGAGCTCAAAACGCTGGTGAATCAGGCCATTGCCTTGGATCCAATTGAAATGGACATGGACGACGCAGCTCTGGACGAATTATTTGACCCAGAATATGACGACGACTTTTCTGAACAAGATATCGACGATATCAGACATTGAGGTGGCAACACGGCTCCTTGCACAAAGATTGCGCGGGACAGAGTGCGTTTTGCGCAATTAGTGGGCGCAATGTGGTGAGAAATGTTGCTTTTCGCGCGAATCTGTGCGCTGGCATAGATTTTGCATAAAATCCCGCGATTCGAATTTTCGCAACCCATTTTTACGAGGCAGTATCTACATGAAATGCAAACTCGAATACATCTGGCTTGATGGTCGGGCACCGACTCAGAGTCTACGGTCTAAAACTCGTATTGAGGAAGACTTTGACGGTTCGCTAGACGCCGCGCCTATGTGGGCGTTTGACGGCAGTTCTACGGAACAGGCTGACGGTGCGACATCTGACCTTTTACTCAAACCCGTTTCGGTATTCCCGGACCCCGCGCGCAAGAACGGTTTTCTGGTCATGACCGAAGTCCTTAACGCTGATGGCACACCACATCCGACGAACGGTCGTGCGACGATCGATGACGACGACGACGACTTTTGGTTTGGGTTTGAGCAAGAGTACTTTTTGTGGGACACCAAGACGTCCTTACCGCCGGGCTTCCCAAGCAAGGGATTTCCGCGACCACAGGGACCGTATTACTGTTCTGTAGGAGCTGAAAATGCGTTCGGCCGCGCCTGCGTCGACGAACACCTCGATCAGTGCTTGGAAGCAGGACTTAACGTTGAAGGCATCAACGCTGAGGTTGCAGCAGGTCAATGGGAATTCCAGGTGTTTGCGAAGGGCGCGAAAGCAGCTGGTGATGAAACGTGGATTGCCCGATACCTTGCTGAACGAAACGCAGAGAAGTACGGCTACGGAATCAACTGGCATCCGAAGCCTTTGGGCGATACGGACTGGAATGGCTCTGGCATGCACGCGAACTTTTCCAACGGCACAATGCGGGAGTCAGGGAACGAGGACCTGTTCACCACGATTTGTGAGAAATTTGGCGAGAACATCCAACGTCACATTGAAGTTTACGGCGCGGACAATGATCAACGTCTAACAGGCCAACACGAAACGCAGTCTATTCACCAATTCAGCTATGGTCTATACGATCGTGGCGCATCCATCCGAATCCCAGCAGCTACTTATGAAGCTGGTTGGAAAGGGCGTCTTGAAGATCGACGACCTGCATCAAATGCAGATCCCTACAAGGTTGCTTCGGCTATCGTCAAGACCACGAAAGAGGCGCTTGTTTAAGCGCTAACGAGTCCTAATCTGCCTCGTAGGCAAGGGCGGCGATCTTAATTGTCGCCCTTGCCGAATTCTGGGGCGAGACTAGCTCACAGAGGGTATTCATCCGCCAATGCGCGGATGTTCGCGTCGTCTCGACCTAGCCGACGCGCCTCACGCAGCATCCGTCGTTAACTGATGCCAGAGACGACCTAATCTGCGTCTCGGTCGCCGGTTAGCCATGCATTGAAGTTTGGGGCGCGTTTCTCACGAAACGCGGTGCCGCCTTCACGAGCATCCGGATGATGGTCGGAGACAGCCGTTTTGGCAGCGATCTCATCAAGTGATTGCTCAAAGGACATTTCATATGCGTTGTAGATCGAGCGTTTAAGCAAGCGCATCGCGACTTGCGGACCATTCGCGAGCTCTTCCGCTAGTGACATGACGTGCGACTCAAGCTCATCGCTTGGGACCACTTCGTGAAGCAGACCTAGTTCGAGCGCTTCCTCAGCTAGCACAATGCGCTTGCGCATTAGGAAATCGATGGTTTTCGCGATGCCTATCAATTGGACCATGAGGTACTGTCCGCCCTCATCCGGTAGCAGTCCAAATCGAAGTGTTGCACTTCCGATCCTCGCGCCTGCAGCAGCGATGCGGTAGTCGCAGGCGAGTGCTAAGGTCATACCTGTCTGAACGGCGACGCCGTTAATCGCGGCGATCGAGAGCTTGTCGCAATTTCGAATCGCTACGTTCACTGCTTGTGAAAGATGTCGTAGACCTTCATACGTACCTATTTCGGTATCGTGACCAGGAGGAATGGGAGGAACGAGTGGTTCGCCACCAATTGGCTTGTTCTGTCCCGAGATGTCATCGCCGGCACAGAATGCTCGGCCTTCGCCCGTAAACACCAGCACGCGAACCGCGTTGTCCATTTGAGCTTGGATGATCGTTTCGACCAAATCGCGCTTGATCGGCTGCGTCAGGCCGTTCAATCGTTCGGGGGTGTTGAACTTGATCCACGCAATGCCGGGATCTCGAATCTCTACCTCAAATCCTGTGAATGCCCCTGTTTGCATCCGATCAGCTCCCTTGGCGGTGACGAAATCGCGTTATTGTATGGTCGCGATTACGAGCTCGATAATTCGAATCAATACGCTGGATATATGCATGTCGGAACAATCAATCCCGAAACGTCGAGTCCCGAGCTACCTTTTTAAAGGCGTTAGTTGGCTGCTAGCAGCTGCCTGTTTTTACCTGGTTCTTAGTCGATTGAATGTCGCTGCGGCACGAGAGGGACTGACGCTACTTAGTTATCTATTGGATTTCATCGGCGATGTGAACTGGGTTCTCTGGTTTGCCGTCATGATGCCGTATTCCGTGTTCTTTTTTCTTATCGACTCGAACGTCACATGGCGTGCGGTACGTTGGTTTAACGCACCGACACTGAGGTATCGTGACATACTGCCAATTCGGGCTTCCGCGTACATTCTTTCGCTGCTTAACGAGCAAGTCGGAAAAGGGGCTATGACGCTGTATCTGTTGCGGCGCCACAAAACCCCAGGCTGGGAAACGCTATCGACGATGATTTTCTTGGGTCTTATGGAGATATATCAACTCTTGATGTTCTCCGTGATTGGGTTGATCTATTACTTCGAATACGTCGTTGACGCGTCAACGTTATTGCCGCTAGATGTCATCCTGCCGGTTGTATTTATTGCGGCGTTTGTGTTTCTGGTGGTATGGATTTCGTTCTTCCGAGGTCTCTTCCTAAAGGCTTTAAATATTCGAAATCACCGTTATCTCCGCGCTTTTAGAGAAGCACGCTTAAAGCACTATGCCCTTACGGTCCTTTACAAAGCACCAAATTTGATTGGCGCGGTGATCGTCTATACGATCGCACTGGCGTTGTTCAACGTTGAAGCAAGCTTCGGGCAGCTTCTGGTTTTTCTGCCATTGATTTTCCTTGCTGCTGCCCTCCCTCTCCCGTTTCACGCAGGAGCGTTGTTGCTATGGACTGCGCTGTTTCCCGATTACCCAGAAGTGGGAGTTTTTAGCCTGTTCATGCACACGTTTTTTGTGCTATTCAACGCGTCGATTGGGTTGTTGTTTCTACCGCGAGCTAATAAAGAACTCTTCGACGAAGCGAACGAAACTTAGTCGTTGAATCTAGGTTGCCGATCGCCAGAACCCCAGGCACTAAATCGAACCGATTGGTTGTGCGCCAGGTACACTGTAAGCGCAGCTTCTTTTTCCGACTCGTTAGAGCCTTGCGAGAAACTCCCTCTGATAAGCAGGGTGGACTATTCGAAGTAAAGACTATGGTCGACAAGGTAAATTTCGGCTGTAGTTCGTTCGATCGCTGACGTTAGTCCCGACGCCCGGCGTGTGCGACCGGCTGCGTACTGAAACCCTGGTCCTGAGATGTGTTCGTCGCACGCAAGACAGGGATTTAGTTCACCGCCATCATCAACATGTGCGTCGCCCATGTCATTTCTTAGGACGCGCCAAAGGCCATAGTGCTTAATGCAGGTTGTCATGCATTGCCGTTTGGTATGTGCTACGTTGTACGCCCATGTTTCGGCGCATGGTTCTTCGAACCCGATCGCTTCTACTAGACAACGCTTAATACCTCGGAGTGTCTGCTTCCGTGCGCACGATCGCGCGGGAGTCGTTAAGTCTCGCTTCGCTAGGTATACGGCGAGATTCCGCAGTGAAGAGCAAGTCCCACAGTGGTATCGGTGGGTGATTGCGAAATTTGCGGCGATGGCGTCACGCGAGTTTGAAAACGTGCGAAGTTCATATTCCTTTCTAACGTTATCGATAAATTTCACGGCGCAGACTTCAGTGTTTGTCGACAAGGATCTGTACCAAGCAAAAACCGGTTCTTGTCCAAAGAACATGAAACGGCGCTTCGATTTGTTCAACCTATAGCTGAGTGGATTTTGCGGGAGCCGACTCTGTATGTCGTCAAGACGATTGAATGCTTCTCGATAGCGCGGGTAGTACGGATTCGCAGTTAAGAACTTGCGGGAAGGATTTGCTTCCGTACGAATCTTCGTGCCTACGAGCTTAAGCTGCTCGTAGATTTCGTTTCGATTGAGCAACTTCGTTTCGTCTAGGCGCTCGATCAGATCATCGAGCTGCGCAAGATCGACGACAGCTTGCGCGCTTACAACGGTTCCGAGTGGGGCAAAGACGAGCGCCATCAAGCCGAGCGTAACGAACAATGACCTGGGATTCAACGACATTTACTTCAAAAATACGGTACTTGAAAGAACGTACTTAAGTCACGTCCTGTTTTTTCGGATTCGGCCGGCGATTCGAATCGCCATCGAAGCGATGGTAGAACCGACCAAGACCCAGCAAAAAACGTAGATTAAATTCGAAGGAATCCAGTCGAGCTGGAACGCGTTCTGAGTGGTAGCCGCGACAACGACAACGAAATACGAAATGCCGTTGTACTTCCCGAGGCGACTTGGTAGCAGAGATCGATGGGATTGCGGACCGGTGTATGCATATTCGAGAAACGCGCAGAGCTGTAGAACGGGAAGTGCAATCGGTACCACGGTTCCGTCGTGCAACGATAGACCGACAAGTCCAAAGAAGACAAAGACGAAATCTGCCGTGTGGTCAATACGAGTTCCAAGTCCGGTTGCCTGTTGAAGGCGACGGGCGATCGGCCCGTCGATCAAGTCACTTACGACGGCATAAACCGCGACCCCAAAAGCGACCAACCAGGTCTCGGACAACGCGGCCCAGAGAAAGACAGGTGCACTCAATCCGCGTAAAGCGGATAGCACATTGGGAACGTTCAGGTGGGGATATCGCAATTCAATCTACAAACAGATGAGAGAAGATGTTTCTAGCATTTCGCTTTGCTAGCCTTACGAGTTTAAGCGTTTGCGTCAGAAACGTGCGCAAAGAAAACGCATCGCGAATTTCGCAGAACAAGCATGTTTGTCTCACGTAGCGATGATTCGAGTTCAATGCATTTCTCTGCAACAATAGAATTAGCGAGACAAACAGTTAAGTCGGCACGACCGACATCGAAGGTCGTTTGCGTAAGGAGCAGCGGTAAATTTGGCGGGGAAGCTTTCTGTTCGACTCGAGAATCGTCTCGACGAAATCCAGCGAGTTGACACGGCGATTGAGGAATTTACTGAGCAACTAGATCTTTCGTTTTCTGACGTCTTTCAAATCCGACTCGTCGTTGAAGAACTGTTCACCAATATTGTGAGCTACGCGTACGACGACGATGAACTTCACGAGATATTTGTCACGGTCGCATTCGAAGAAGGTCGGCTTGAGGTCACGCTCGTTGATGACGGTATCGAATTCAACCCGCTAACAGTCGACCCCCACCACAATGAAGCCGACACAATCGAAGAGCTTGAAATCGGCGGGAAGGGGTGGACGCTGGTGCGCGCCTACATGAACGAGTTCGAATACGACTATAGTGACGGCAAGAACCGTCTCAAACTGGTGAAGCATCTTTCTTAGATACCATGAGTCTTGGTCTCGTCGAATATGCGACGGGTTGATTCGCCGAGGATCTGAATACAGAAGTGCGGACTGACGTTTGAGTATGAGAGGCGACATGGCACGACGCGTCATCTTTTTTGCGGCAATCATGCTTGGTTTAGGCGTGCTGACGCAAGAAACTCAAGATCCATCGATCGGCGAATCGTCGCAAGTGGTACCCGCGGTAACGGGTGTGACGGACGACGAAATTCTGTTCGGTCAATCCGCAGCGTTTGAAGGTCCTGCGGCAGCGTTAGGTCGAGGGATGAACCTCGGGATTAAAGCTGCATTTGCGGAAGTGAATGCAAGGGGTGGAGTTTATGGCCGCGAACTGAAACTGGTTCAACGAAACGACGGCTATGAGCCTGAGTTAGCCATTGTTAATTCTCGCGCACTTCTTGAAGAGGATCAGGTTTTCGCGTTGATTGGCGGGGTTGGTACTCCGACATCGCGTGCTGCGCTCCCGATCGCAGATTCGGCAAAAGTCCCCTACATTGCTCCGTTTACGGGTGCGGGTTTTCTTCGCGACTCGTCCTCCTACTCTGTCAATTTACGTGCGTCATACGATCAAGAAACAAGCCGCATCGTCGAGTACTTAACCGATACGCTCAATATATCTCGCATAGCAGTCGTATATCAAAACGATTCGTACGGGCAAGTCGGTTTGCAAGGTGTGCAGAAAGCAATGGATGAAATAGGACGAGAGCTCGTCGGAATTGGGGCATACCCACGGAATACAAGAGCTGTTAAGACCGCACTCCTGGATGTGGCGAAAACCGATCCAGAAGCGATCGTGATCATCGGCGCATACGCGCCAACGGCGGAATTCATCCTTTGGGCGAAGAAGATCAACTTGGATAGCGTGTTTTTCACCATTTCGTTCGTAGGTAGTCAAGCGCTTGCGAGTGCGTTAGGTGAGCAAGGGAAAGGCGTGTACGTAAGCCAAGTCGTACCGACACCGGACAGCAAAGAGCTACTGATCGCTTGGCAATATCGAGAAGCGTTACGCAAATTCGATCCACTGGCGGAAACGGGCTTCGTGTCGTTCGAAGGTTATCTAGCAGGACGGATGACGGTAAGCCTTCTCGAGGAAGCCGGCCGTGAACTCACGCGTGCGAAGTTCATGGATGCAATGCGCAATATGACCTTCGACGATCTTGATGGCTTCAGCTTGCAATTTGGTACAACGGACAATCAAGGGTCTGATCAGGTGTTTCTCACCATGATCGGCGACAACCAGACCTATCAGGCGGTCCAGTAGTGATGAGATCCTTCGATGGCTGACGATCAAACCACCGCTGTTTCCAGTGCCGACGAAACTCGCGAGGTAAGACGACGTACGTCCACATCGTTGATGGGCGACGAATCGATTCCGTTCGTCCGACGATTGTGGGGGTCACGGGAACGCATATCCACACGGCTGGTGTTCTATTTCATCGGCGCGGCCCTAATCACCTTCTTTGCGAGCGCTGTGGCTTTTGCGTTTTTCGCGTTCCTAGACACGAAGCTCCGGCAAGTCAATGATGAAAACGTGCCGCAGATGATCTCAGCGTTTGAAGTTGCGCAAGAAAGCGCGGCGTTAGCGGCTTCTTTGCCTCGACTCTCGACGGCTGCGCAATCTGATTTCGGGGCGATCGTTCAGAGCGTATATGAAACACAAGAGGCGTTCGAGAGTTACATTGCCACTATCTCAGAAACCGAAACTGGTAGCGAACGCGCCGCTGAATTACTCGAAGCTGGCACGGCAATGCGAAGCAATATTGAGGAATCCATCGCGATCGTGAATCGGCGCTTTGAGCTTCTCGCTGCAACCGACCGAGTCATGAATGAAGTTGGTCAGTTGCAGGACCAAGCGCGAGGTCAACTGCAACAGATTCTTGATGATCAACTCTTTTACTCGATGACCGGGTACCGGAAGCTGTCAGATCCCCCAAGCAGTCAGGTGGGAGTCAATACGGCGGAATTCGATACCTATCGACATTTAAGCGAGATTGAGAGCGCACTGGAATCTGCGGCGGAGTTGATCGCGGCGGCGTTCAATGAAACAGACGCGGATCAGCTTGTGCCGTTGCTTGAGAGATTTGAAGCGATGAAAGCGACGGTAGATCGATATTCCCAGCTCATACCGCAGGGCATGGACGTTTCAATGATTCTTAGTCCGCTTGAGCAACTTTTCGCGATTGGTGAAGGACCGGAAGGCGGCTTCGCTTTGCGGCAGGAGATTCTTCGCTTAAAGGCGGTTGAAGAGCAGTACATCGTGGCCAATCGTGCGATCGTTGAGAATCTGTACGAAAGTGGCGAAGCGCTAGTAAACGCTGCTTCCATTGATACGAACACCGCGACCGGTGAAGCCGAGAGCGCAACGACAGTGGCTGTCTATCTTCTGCTCGCTTTGAACATCATTGGCATTGCGGGAGTCGCGTTGATTGTGCGGCAGTTCGTACTACGGAAGTTCGTCAGACGAGTTGATACGCTGGCTGATCGCATGCACACGATGGCGGATGGTGATCTGGAAATCGATATTCCCATCGACGGCAAAGATGAGATCGCGACGATGGCTGAGGCTCTTGAGGTGTTCCGTAAGAAGTCGCTTGAAGCCCTCAGACTGAACGAAGTCGAGCGACTGAATGCTGAGTTGGCGGAAAGTAATGACCGCCTTGAAGCAATGAATGATGAGCTCAAAGCGGCTCAGCAACAAATCGTGATGCGAGAAAAACTTGCTGCCATGGGAGAGCTCACGGCAGGGGTGGCGCACGAGATCAAGAACCCGCTTAACTTCATGATGAATTTCGCCGAAGTCTCGCAAGAGCTGATCGAGGAGTTATTCGAAGAACTCGAAGTTGATGAGAAAGACCGCGACGAGGGAATCGTCGAGGAAATCCAAGGAGATTTAACCGGCAATCTGCAGCGCATTCGTGACCACGGAGATCGAGCGAACTCGATTGTGCGAGACATGCTGGCGATGGGTCGCGAAGCTTCTGATTGGGTGCCGACCGATATTAATCGTGTCCTGTCGGAACATGCTCGACTAGCGTTTCATAGTGCGCGTGCGGCAGATTCTGAATTCCAGCTCGATATCAAGGAAGAATTAGCTGAGGATCTGCCTGAAATCGATGCGATCCCGAACGACATCGCACGGGTATTCCTCAACATGTTCATGAACGCCTGTTATGCGACCAACAAACGTAGAGTCGAACGTGCGGAAGGTGATTCGTATAGCCCGACACTCACGATCCGGACGAAGATCGACGGTGATTTCGTAGACGTTCAAGTCGAAGACAACGGCACAGGCGTTGAGAAAGAAGCCATCGAAAAGATCTTTCAACCTTTCTTCACAACGAAACCAACGGATGAAGGAACAGGATTGGGGTTAGCGCTTGCTGCAGATATCGTGCGTGCGCATGGCGGCAATGTATCGGTCGACAGTGAAGTCATGCAGTTCACTCGTATGACTGTGCGATTACCGCTGAAACAGAGCGCGGAAGTCCAAGAGGCGACCGCGAGCCAATAGGCGGTTCACCATTTGAGGCGAGCACACTAGGTTTGCCATCACATACTTGGAGGCAGACATGAGCCCCCATCAGACCATCATTCCAGCGCTTCGATATGAAGATGCTAACGTCGCTATTCGTTGGTTAGAGGATGCATTCGGATTTGCGGAACACTTCGTCGTGCGTAACGATGACGGGCGAGTTGAGCACGCCCAGCTTGCTTGGCGTGGCTCCCTGGTCATGCTCGGCGATCTCCAAGGCGACATGCACGACCTTCCGCAAGGGCATGGATCTCTCAGTCTCACCGCTGAATCTCCCACTCAAGTTGACGAGCTTTATGAACAATGTCAGCGCGCTGGTGCGAGTGTCGTCCAACCTCTTATAGATACTGACTACGGATCACATGCCTTCACCGTCGCGGATTACGAAGGCAACCACTGGCATTTCGGGACCTATGACCCGTTCGCTGATCATGCGAGCGACTAAGACCTGGAACGAATGAACCGAACGCCAGTGACGGCGATTCCGGTAGCAATCGATGAAATTTGTCTCTCTGTATAGGGAAGGTTCCATCGAGTTTTACGAAGCGTTCGGACAACCTTGAGGCCTTCAGCAAGTCGAATAGCGTGTACTCTTGGTAACGGGTATATCCACTCGAATCTGAAATATCGGCATCAGTTTTGATAATCGCGCTGTTGATTCGGGGGTGTTCGCTTCCACCAATGTATGTAGGCGGTAAACCAAGTGGGAATTGCGAGGAGAGACCAGAATGCTCCGATGAACCAATGTTCTGAAAATAGCAATAACGCAGAAACAGTAGTGAGAGTTCCTAGATAGACATAGAAACTTATCGGAAAGGCAGAGATGTCGGAAGTGTCGTGACGGCGATGGTCGAAACTCCTAGGGTTTTGCATGCGCTTCTTCGGCCAATTTTCGATTAGTAAATACCAATAGAAGATCGCTAAACCTATTGTGAGAAGACTGTACAACCGTTCAATTTCTACATCAAGCACTGAGTAAAAGGCTAGTAGCGTGGCTAGCGGAGCAACGATGACGTATAGCCTAAAAAAGTTCGGCGTGGGCGGGTTCTTAACCAAAGATCTCCAAAACCTACGCGTCACTGAAACGGGATTTGTGGGGTTCTCCTGTGGTCGCAGGTGTTGCTGAGTCTTATTTTCTGACATGCCTACTTTTTCGCCAGCACACATACGCCAGAAACCAATTGAATACAGCAGTTGTCAACCAAAAGAATCCAACCCACGTCTCACTAGGAAGCAGAAACCATAGAGCAGCAAAAAGTGAGAACGTCAAACCGAGGGCGGAATACCAATGCACCATAGCTTCGGGTTCTTCCGTGTATTTAGCGAAGAATGCTCGGAGTTTTGCTCTCGGTTGTGGTGACATAACGGCTCAGTTCAATTCACTAAATCGCGTTCCATGACGAGTCATTATTCTCCATTATTTAGCTACCGTTCGTCGCAGACTTGACAATGGAACCTCAATGTGATGACACGTCACGAACACGTAAATCGCCTAGTTGGCAATTTAGAAATGCTGGTGAGCAAATAAGCGGTATCTTTGTTCCGCCGAAGTGGGTCTTTCGTACGCAAGTTGCTTAAACACGCCTCGTGGAGGAAACCACACCCAAAATGAAACCCCGGCAGGAACAGCCTTCACTCGCCGAAACGGTCGAACGAGCGCGAGATGGAGAACACGATGCGTTTCGTGATCTCGTCTTGCGATTTCAAGACATGGCGGTTGGCTACGCATACTCGTTGTTGGGCGATTTTCATCTTGCAGAGGATGCTGCACAGGAGGCGTTTGTCGCGGTTCGTTTTGAGCTCAAATCGTTGCGAACACCAACAGCTTTCGTACCTTGGTTACGGACCGTGGTACGAAAGTACTGTGACCGTATCAGCCGACAGCGCCGGGTCGATGTTCCCTTAGAGGAGCAAGACGAACTTTGGGCATCCGACGCGCCCTCGCCGCTTGATGCGATGGAACATGGGGAAATTTCGGAGCATGTGGGTCGAGCCATCGCCTCACTGCCGCAGAAACAACGCGATGTTGTCACGCTGTACTACATTGGAGACCAGTCGAGTCGTCAAGTAGCGGAATTCCTCAATCTTCCTATCACGACCGTCAAAAAGCGCTTGCATGATGCCAAACCGAAACTGAGAAGGAGCACCGCAAACTTGGCTAAGCGATTCTTGAATGATCACAAACCTTCACAAACTCAGGAGTTCAGCGACAGCGTGTTGCGATTTACAGCCCCCGATCAAGAAAGAGATGCTGCTACGGTGTATAGCCTCTTCGAAGCTGAGGATCACCCAAGTAGTCACGAATGGCGAGCAGGACGGCTGTCAGATAGCCATGTGGATTGGAACGCCTCTCGCGTGGCGTTCGTTCAGGAAGAAAGCCAGGAGAAACTGGTCGCTGCACTTAACGTCTATGACTTGACAATGCGGATAAGCAATGCCGAAGTACGCGTAGCCGGAATCAACGGGGACGTTCTTGACGGAGATTTATCAGATTCGAGAGGGAACGTCCTGGATCGAATCGCAAGAGAAGCGTTAAAGTCGATGGCAGATGAGGGTTACGACTTGGTCGTGACGTTTGACGACGAGTCATTTTGGATACGACACGGCTTTGTGTTAGGTTGGCGTTCCTTGCAATGGCGAGTGAGTGTTGCGGATCTACCGGTCACCGATGTGCCAAAACTCGAACAGCTTGAAGCGACGCATCAAGACGAACTAGCTGCAGTCTACAACTCCTCAAGCGCAGGATTGACGGGAACGGTTCGGAAGCCGACGTATCTTCGGAACAAGCATCCAGGTGAGTTCTCAACTTACTTTTGGCGGGGTGCTAAGGGCAAGATCGCAGGATATATAAGCGGAAGCGTCGGACCGGGTGAAGGAGTTTTTTGGGTAGATGAAGTCGCAGGAGATGCGGATACGTGCCTAGGTGTTTTGCGGTCCGTTGCGGACGCTGAGGATTGCACAGAGTTGTACTTTGATCGACTTCACTACAAAAGCGCGGTCGGGGTGAAGCTGCGGCAAATGAGTTCCTGCCGCTTGTTCACGGGTGCCAGAGACGGAAGAGCTCGATGGTATGTTGCGAGAATCGTCAACTTAAAGTCCTTGATGAGCAAGCTCGCGCCGATGCTTCGAGATCGACTCATAAACTCTGGATTCGCGGGATGGCAAGGGTCCTTGTCGATCCGTCTCCAAGAGCAGGAAGTGTCACAGGAGATAACGCTGGTCATCGAGGAAGGCGGAATACGGGTACTTGAAGGTGCTGGTGCAACGAACTCCATCAGCGGGGATCAATCGATCGCGCAGCTCTTGCTCGGTTGCGAAAGCGCTGACGAAGTAGTATCTGTGCACAGTATCGAAGTCGTTGGTTCCGACACGGTCGATCTGATGTCGATGCTTTTTCCGGTCCAATATCCGCAGATGGAGAACCAAGCGCTCTAGATCCAAGCGATGTACGTCTCGGATCGCCGGTAAGCCCAGAGATGTGCAGGTGAAGTGCCAGTGACCCAACTTGAGGTGAATGTTTGACGCGCGAATCGATGTAGAGCAGTTATTCGAACGTCAGGCTCACCTTCGGGAACTTTCGCGAAGGAAATTGCTGGAGAAACTCGAAGCCACTCCCTAATACCCCCTACATGTTCTAGCCACTGAACGGTACCTTGAGTTTATACGCCGAAACGCATGCTTCTATTGTCTTGCGTCCTCGTACTTTCGCCAATTCAGATGTGCGAAATATCCAGACACAATGGATAGCAGTACCCATGCGACCCCCCAAACCCCGGCTACGAGGAACCACACGATAGCTGAAACCATAGACGACAATGACAAGATCAAGAAAAAGTTCACCAAGAATTCTGGATTTTTGATGTACTTGGTCACGCAAGTGGCAAGCCTACGTTTGCATACGGGCAACTAAACTAACCGAATAAAACGTGATTTCGCATTGTGATGGAACGCAGTTCTCAATGTGCTGTGGGGTTTTCGTCTCTTTTTGAAGCATCTTTGGATTTGCGCCAACTGGAATATGCGACGCACCAGTGCGCAACAGCCACTAAAGCAAAAGCGAGTCCCCAGAAGAGCCCTTCCCGTAAGTACCAAGCGATGGCGAAAAACGTGAACGCCGAAGCCATGAAACAGGAAAAGTACATGGTGAATTTTGGATTGTCCGAGTAGCCGATCCAATCTTGCCAGATCTTTCGAAAAGGAGACATGTGGAGCGTTCAGGAACGAGATGGATTGTTTCAGATTTGAATGTTATGTTCGAATGGATCATCCGCAATATCGTGCAAATACTCGTGGGTAGCCATCGCAGGACGTTGTCATCTGAATCGAATACGAGAGCTCGGTAGATTGCTACCGTTCTACCGATGTATTAGTCCAGCACTGGTTTGCGCCGGTTCGCTTTTGACATGCCTTGTCGACGTTTGAGTTCTAGTCGCTTACGCTTTGAAGCAGCAGTAGGTTTGGTTCGAACCCGTGCTTTCGGTGTCCGTGATGCGTCCTCGAGTAACGAGAGCAGTTGATTCCATGCGGCTATACGATTTCGCCACTGACTCCGTTGGTTGGAGGAACGTAACACAATCTCTCGTTCATCGGCGTTGCTGATCAATGCCATATCCAACATTCTCTGACGAATTTCCGGCTTCACATGAAGCGCGTCAACCGACACGCGCAAAGACACAGCGGTTGCGACTTTGTTGACATGTTGTCCACCAGGTCCTCTTGCTGGCGTAAATTGCCACGAGAGCGCGTTGGTTGGTATGGCGGGGTGTGAAGGAAAGTACAAGGGTGCGAAACGATCACGTTGAGGCAAATCGTAAGACTGAATTACCTATTCGTCTAAGGGATGGTCGCGCAATTGGAACTTCATGATGTCGCCACGTCCCGTGTCTTCAATGAGCTTAAGCACACTGGTGTTGTTGCTCGCCCACAACGCTCGCCCTTTCCAACCAGCGTCCGGGTCGTCGATGCGTCCGTCAAGACCTCGCTGATAAAAGCCAAGCGGATACGGCACCCGGATGGTCACGATCTGACCCGTGTCTGGAACGAGGGCAAGAAGCGAATCGGAATTGGTTCCGTTTGCAATCGGCACATTGCGTCCTAACCCGAAGACATTATCTTGGTCAACCCAAATATAGTAGTGGAAATCCGCGCTACCACCAGTTTGTGCGTTCGCGAAATTCGGACCGGGTGAGGGATAAAGCGTCCATCCTTCCGGACAGTGGTGACCCGTAGCTTCAGGTCCGTTAAGGACCGTGCACTTGGATCGATCGAAGCTGGCAATATGGCCGCTACCACTGAGCGCTGTCCACAGCAGTCCGTTGTCGTCGATGTCGATGCCGCGAGGGCTAAACCCCCAATTTTCCGGTGGAACACCCGAACCATCGTACGGTGGGTGGTATTTCTCGGTCAAGCACGTTTCAGGATCGAGACGGAGAATCTGTCCCGGCACACGATTGGGGTAGGGCTGAGTGAACCAGACGGAGCCGTCCATTGGATTCGGAATGATCCCGTACGCAAAGCCATATTGCTGGGCATCTTTGGTGGGGTCTAGTGGCTGGAACGGACCGGTGTATTCGCCAAGCTCGCCATCACCGTTGTGATCTAACACGACGGGGCACCAGCCTTGCGAGTCTCGGGCGGCGTTCGGGTCGTCGTTCGCGCGAAGTTCGAGGTATTTCTCGGTGTCGAGCCAACCAATGACATAGAAATCACCACTTGTCCATAGACGATTGCCGTTGCCAACCTCTTCGAATTGCAAGTGGTGGGTCGCGTAACACGTATCGATCGACTGAGTCTCTTGATTATTGAGGTCATAGAAAGCAAGTTGCCGCCCACTCTCGCTAATGGGGAAACGTCGTACCGAATCATTCGGGGAATCGGGATCAAAACACCAATTCGGGTTCTGGTTCTGTCGTACCGATGACGTAGTCCAGAGAATGCCTATCTCGTCCAGCATTGGGTTGTGGATGTTCCATGCGTTGCCATTCCGTGCGAGGTTGTCCATGAACAAATCTTGGGTTTGATTGTTCTCTGGATTGGTCGCTGGCATCTTCGCATGTGACTGCGACACGCCGAATACGCGCCCATAGCTATATCGCTCAAGGTCAGGATGGCGCTTGTCGGTGGAAATGTTGTCGTGTACGAAAACACCTGGGTCTACCCACGTCCATTGACTGATGACGATGTTCTGCTCGGGATGCTCAGATGGTCTTGGTGGTGTCGGCGGCACCTCGCCCGCATTGATGCGTTCGGTCCAATCTGTGAACACGTCAAGCGAGCGTTGACGCCCCATGGCGTTCATCTGGTTGTTCATCTGGTTGTTCATCTGTTCGCCGAGTCGAATGCGCTCGTCCCAACCGGCGCGTGTACTTGCATAGTTCGCATCTTCGGGGAACACCCGCGTGAAGACGTGCCCCATTTGATGACAGAGCTGGCAACGATCTTTTACACCATCCACCCAATCGCCTTGGTATTCCATTTGGTTTCCCAGTCCGTTTGAACCTGTCCCCGGGAACTCAGAAGGATCGGGGAGAGTCAACATCGACAACCAATAGTTGGCAGGGAAAGACTGGGCAGCTGCTTGAGGTGTCGAGGCCAAAGAGATTTCAAAATCGACCACATGCTCGCTTCGCGCCCAATACCTATCTGAGTCTTCGATTCCATACCCGCGCAGCCAGACTTGATACGCAGCGTCGCTCGGTACATCGGGGATCACGAAGCGCCCATCATCGGCGGTGACCACGATCTTGCGGAATGGCGTTGGCGTGTTTGTTGTTTGGGCGATCACCCAAAGTCCGCCAGGATCGCCGTCTATGACGGTTACTGTGCCATCGATATCGTCAGATGGTGTTGTGCTTGGCGCGATCGTCCACTCGTAAGTTATTGGGTCGCTGACATTTGTTAGGCGACATGCAAACTGCCGGAAAAACGACATCGAAACTGCCGGTGATTCAGGCGCGATCGTAAGCGGTTGCGCCGCTGTTTGTCACCATCACGGAGTTTGGATATGACGACCTTGAAACCACCCGATACCATCGC
>JAJECH010000009.1 GCA_022822135.1 Pseudomonadales bacterium | reverse complement strand
TACCCGTGGCGAAGACCATGTAGATTGTGCAATCCCGCACGGAGAGTGGCGTGGTCGTACCGTTTTCGTTGGTGTTTGTATAGCAGTTCGGCTGGGATCAAAGAGCCTGTACCTACGAACGCTCGAACTTGATCAAGGAGCTCGCGTTGGGACGGTTCGGTTATTGGAATTTCGCGAGGTCGTCCGCCTTTGGTCCATGATCCTTTGAGCCGAATGAACGTCCCTTGATCGGCATAGCTCGGGCGAAATTTGATTGACTCTTCGCGGCGTAGCCCATAGGCTTGTTGCAAACGGACGCTGGTGCGTACGTACTCGTCATCGATTTGTAGAAGTTTGTGTTCATCGAGATACTGAGCTTTTTGCGTAGGCGTGTGGTCTCTGGGAGGAATGCCGTAGTGTTCGTTGGATGGGTGCATGATGTGGGTCTTGCCGATTTTCTCCGCCCACCAGCGAATGTCGGCCATGTAGTTCCGCAAAGTCCCGGGCGTGATGTCACGCGAAATCCAATGTTCGACCAGGGCCGTCACGTGCTTTGGTTTAAGTGAGGTGGCGTGCATGTGGAAGAACCCGAGTTCATGCAGGGTGTTGGCATGCCGTTGCATTCGAGAATAGCGGCTACCTCGGGTGGAATAGCTGCCGTCGCGATTGCGACGGCAGATCGTTGATAGCTCGAAGTTCAGATCTTTCACGGCGCAAGTTCAATGGTGAGTGGTACTGACATCGTTGTGAATCGCTTCCAGCAACGATCGCGGACATCGCGTAGTGTCATAGGACGCCAACCCCTGATCTGAACGGTCCTAGCTCGGACGGTACGCCATGCTCCTGTTGGAACAACGGACGTACTGGTTTCGCCGTACACATCAGAATTCACCGATGTGCGAAGGATGAAGTCAACGGTGGTTGACCTTGCCAATTGGCGACGTTGAAGATGAGTTCACGCGAGTTAAGCGCGGCAGCTTCATGAACTCTTCGCTGCTCTCGCTGCAATTTGCCGTGCAGCTCGGTTAATTCGTTCACGAGCGCAACTTTAGGGATCGATTTCGAACGTTGTGCGAAAAACTAAGTCAACGGTTGAATTGATTTTGGCTCGACTTTAGACGCCTAATACCTTAGTGTTTTGGCGTGTGGTGTCACCTACAAGCAGAGGGTCTACGTGATAACCAGGTTATCAAACTCGCGTCTGAGCACGGCGTAGATCCAGAGAAGGTATCGCGATGTGCGACATCAGATTAATTTGTGTAGCATTCGCACTAGTAACCCGCTGATAGCGTGCTGTCAGCTCAAGGGCAATGCCTTGGCATTGCCCTTGCTATTTTGTGTTTCGCTATATTAGAGCCGTTCTGTTGAACGCTCCTTTCAACTTAAGTCTGTGGTTCAAAGACCAAGATCGAAACATCTGCGCACGCAATAAAAGCGTTTTCGATTAAAGACCGAACCTCGCTCCAGTTCAATCCTCCAAGTCCACATCCTAGTGCAGGCATTGCGATCGACTGAATACGTTTCTCAGCGATCACTCGTACAAGATCTGACAGCCCAGCATTGATATCCTCGATGCTACTTGCGTCTCGCCAATGTCGTTTGGTCGGGAAGTTCACGATATAACGAGGATTACTAGGTGTGTGAGTTTCGAATACATGGATGTGTCCAGGTTTGATTTGTCCACGATTGCATGCAGTCAAATAATCTTCGAAGTTCATTGGATATGCGTGTTTAAATTGCAGCGCCATACCTCGGCCCATAACGCCCACGCAATTCACCGGATTAACCAGAGCTTCGGCTTCAACTGCGAATAGATCTCCGGTCTTGTAGATGATCAAGGATCGGTAGGTGGGGTTTCGGTGACGTTGCAACGTGATGTGAAATCGTTCAAAGTGTGCAAAGCGCGGTTCAATATCTGAAATTTACAAAGATATAGTGGAAAGTCCTGATACAAATTAGGACTGCGGACTGCAAGCGAGGCGTGACTCGCTCGTCCTGAAATCCGTGACGCTCATCAGCAAGCAGGATTTCATTGCCTCGTGAGTACTGGGTGGGACGAAATTTCGGAAGATGAATTCCCTGTGCGCGGCGGGCGACCTGAGAATTTGTTGAGACTTATTCTGAATGAACTCGTCGATTTCCCAAACGCACTCAACTATTCGACGAAAAAAAGACGGATTTGTATAGCGGGCGCGATATCTTCGCGATTCAGAACCAGGGACTGCGCTAGATAAGGAAAAAGAGGAGCACTCCGCGCCTAAATTGTGTAAGATTTCCCAACTTAACCCGCTGGCAGCTTGCTGTCAGCTCAAGGGCAATGCCTTGGCATTGCCCTTGCTATTTTTAGATTCCATGAAATTAAGCGTATACGTAGACGGATTTAATCTCTACTACGGTTTGTTGAAAGACAGCCCTTACAAATGGCTCAATCCTGTCAGGCTGGTTTCGCAAGTGCTGCCTCACGAGTACGAGATTTCACTCTTGCGGTACTTCACTGCTCGGATTACTAGCAAGTTAGACCTCGACGCACCTCGACGACAGAAGGTATACATCAATGCGCTATTGACGCTTCCCGAGGTCGAAGTCCATTACGGGCATTTTCTCACTAAGACGACGTGGCGACCGTTGACAAACTTACCGGTAGCAGACAAAGAGATCAACACACTGACTCCGACTATATTGCCTCCAGGTCGTTTTTCAGTCAGTGGCGTAGACCAGAGGTTTCTTCCTGTCGGATCCTACGGCGACTTCAAGACAGATGAATATGCGAATGCAGCCACGGAGGAAGGGACAGGTTTGATTGCTAAATTCATCACTTCGGAGGAAAAAGGATCGGATGTCAATCTTGCCGTAAACCTAGTCAACGACGCTTGGAAGGGAGAATTTGACGCGATGGCAGTGGTTTCGAACGATACCGACCTAGCGCCCGCTGTGAAGGTCGTAGTAAAAGAGTTAGAAATTCCTGTGTTTGTAGTGTGCCCTCAAGAGAGACGTGTTTCTGCGCAGCTGGAGCAAGCTGCGACATACAGTCGTCATATCAAGCGCAATATGCTAGCTCGTTCGCAATTCCCGGACACGATTCCCGGCACGTCGATTCAACGTCCAGAAGCTTGGGGATAGACGAGTTTCTCAACATCATTCTGACTCGATGACCGCGAGTTAGTAGTCAGTCCGTCTGAAACGTAGCCTTCTAAAATTCCGCGCGGTATCGCGACTCTGATTTTCTCAAGTCAATCCCAATGGACACCTATTCCGCAACCGACGTAGAAACCAAGTGGCAAAAGCGTTGGGACGAACGCGGAACCAATCTGTTTTCTCGTGAGGACTTAGCGACTGCGGAGAGTCCTTACTTCAACCTCATGATGTTCCCTTATCCCTCTGCTGAAGGGTTGCATGTAGGGAATATCTACGCGTACACGGGTGCAGACGTCTGGGGCCGATATCAGCGACTCAAAGGGCACGACGTCTTTCAGCCGATGGGTTTCGACGCGTTCGGTATTCATTCGGAGAACTACGCGTTAAAGGTTGGAGTGAATCCGAACGATCTTATCCCCTCGAATATCAGCAACTTCACCCGCCAGCTCCGACGAATTGGTGCCATGTTCGACTGGAACCATACGGTTGATACAACGGATCCCGACTACTACCGTTGGACCCAATGGGTTTTCTTAAAACTCTTTGAGGCGGGATTGGTTGAGAAGCGTGAAGCACCGGTCAATTGGTGTCCTTCGTGCAAGACCGTGGTTGCGAACGAACAGGTGATTCAAGGTCTCTGTGAACGCTGCGACTCTGCGGTTGAACAACGCCAGATCGAGCAGTGGTTCCTCAAGATCACGAATTACGCACAACGATTACTCGACGGCATCGAGAAAATTGACTGGTCTTCACGGACGCTCACCGCGCAAAACAACTGGATCGGTCGCAGCGAAGGCGCTGATATTGATTTTCCAATTGTCGGACGAGATGAGTCGATTCGCGTGTTCACGACACGTCCAGACACGATTTGCGGCGCGACGTACATGGTTTTGGCGCCGGAGCATCCACTCGTCGATACGCTCACGAATGATGAACAGCGTGAGACTGTAGCTGAATATGTCGAGCAAGCGAAACGACTCGACTTGAAGGCACGACAGTACGTCGACCGGCCGAAAACGGGAACGTGGATCGGTGCGTATTGCGAAAACCCGGTTACCGGGGCGGAAATGCCTGTTTGGGTATCCGATTACGTATTGATCGAATATGGCACAGGTGCGATCATGGCCGTGCCTGGTCACGACGAACGCGACTTCGAATTTGCCAGTACGTTCGATTTACCTATTAAGCGGGTCATCGCAAAGAACGGGTCGAACAACGCAGAACCAATGACCGAAGCGTTTGTTGGCGATGGCGTATTAGTGAACTCGGGTGAGTTTGATGGTCTTAGTGTTGCGGAAGGAAAGCGCGCAATCGTTCAGCAACTTGAGACGAAACGACGTGCGACGGGTCAGGTTCGTTATCGCTTACACGATTGGTGTATTTCTCGTCAACGCTATTGGGGTCCACCGATTCCGGTCGTGTATTGCGAGCACTGTGGCGCGGTTCCTGTTCCGGAGTCCGACCTGCCCGTCATGCTCCCTCGATTAGAGCAATTTAAACCCGATGATTCCGGTGAGAGTCCACTTGCACGGGATAAAGCTTGGTGCAGCGTGGAATGTCCCGTTTGTGGCGGACCGGCAACGCGTGAAACCGACGTATCAGATACGTTTCTCGATAGCGCCTGGTACTTCATGCGTTATCCGTGTACCGACACGGATGAAGTCGCGCTTGACGAAGAGATGATCAAGAAGTGGCTTCCCGTCGATTCGTACATCGGCGGTCACGAGCACGCTGTGTTGCACTTGCTTTATGCGCGATTTGTGACGATGGCACTCCACGACCACGGTATTCTCGAGTTTGGTGAACCGTTCGAAAAGTTCCGCGCACACGGGATTTTGACGAAGGACGGTCGGAAGATATCCAAGAGTCGTGGCAATGTGATCATCCCAGATGATTTGATTGCGCAGTGGGGTGCGGATACCGTACGACTGTACTTGATGTTCTTGGGTCCCTTCGAACAAGGTGGCGATTACCAAGAGAGTGGGATACGAGGACCTGCGAGTTTCCTTGATCGTTTGGCGTTAAGCGTTGCCGAGGCCAGTGACGAGGACGGCGACGAGGAAGTACTGCAGGCGATGCATCGAACCATCGACAAAGTTTCGAACGACATTGAGCAGCTCAAGTACAACACGGTCATTTCTGCATTGATGGAGTATCTCAATGTCGTCCGAGAAGGTGGTCGAACGTGTTCCAAGCAGGAGCTTGAACCACTCATCGTCATGCTCGCACCGTTTGCGCCGCACTTGGCGGAAGAACTTTGGGAACGTCTTGGTCACAACTCGTCCGTCTTTGAGTCTGGTGTTTGGCCTGAAGCAGATCCCGAACTCGCGAAAGTAGAGACTTTCGAAATCGGCGTACAGGTCAACGGAAAACTTCGAGGTTCGATTTCCGTAACTGCGGACACAACAGAAGACGAAGCGATGGCGTTGGCGGGGTCGAACGAACGAGTTGCCTCTCATCTCGATGCAGGTGAAGTTCGCAAAGTCATCTACGTACCTGGCCGCATCCTCAACATCGTCGTCAAATGATTGCTTACTAAGGATCGAACCTCTATGGTATTAAGTAACGCACGTAGTTCAGCATGGGATGCACTGCGACGCAGATGCATCACCGTGGTGTTCGTGCTGACGAGCACGTGTCTGCTTGCTCAGGATTTCCTCAGTGAATTCGTGGAAGTCACGACGCGAACGCACGTAGATCACGAACTGGGATTCAGTGTCGAATATCCATACGAATGGAATCCATCAGCGAACCCGATCGCAGAATCTGACTTCTACGTCGGCGCACCGTACGCGATGCCGTCATTTTGGCTGAACGTTCGAGATATTCCCGAAGAACTTTCATTCAAGGACAAATTAGCACTGAGTCTTTTAAATCAGTATCCCGATCTAGATGAGGTCAATCTTGACCCCATCGAATTCGATGGACGCGACGCGATTATGACGGTGATAAATTGGACGACACAAGACGCCGGTCGGCATTTCGTGGAGACGACCATTGTTTCGTTTCTTGCCAACGACCGGTGGTACCAGTTGACCGTCAATCAGTCCTATCGAGATACTCGGTGGCGACCAAGGTTGCAAGCATTGGTTGACTCGTTTACGGTGCTGGAGAGTGAATCGTGAGAAACGCACTTGCAACCGCATTTCTCGTGATACTCGCCGGTAGTATCTGTGCGGAGAAGTTTGAGTTTGTCGCGATTGGTGATACCGCGTATCAAGGTGAACCAAGCATTGAAGCTTACGCGCGACTGATCGAACTGATCAATGAACAAGACATCGCGTTTTCGATTCATGTCGGCGACATCTGGGGTGCTTCGATGTGCATCGAGGATCGATACAACGAAATCCTTGAGACGTTCAACGCGTACCTAAAACCGGTGGTGTTCACACCTGGCGACAACGAATGGACGGACTGTGATCGACACGCGTACGGCGATTGGGATCCAGCGGGTCGTCTTCAGGTGCTGCGAGACGTGTACTACAAGGAAGCCAAGAGCCTTGGCAAGGAAACGATGCCGGTCGTACGTCAAGCCGATGTGTCGCCCTATACGAAATTCGTGGAAAACGCGCGCTGGCTACGTAGCAATGTGCTGTTTCTCACGCTCAACGTACCAGGCTCCAACAATAACGTCGACATCGCGAACAAAAACGATCTGCTTGAAGCGTTTGAACGCAATGAAGCGAACAAGGCGTGGTTGCGCGACTCGATGCGGGTCGCAATGGAGCAAGATCTGACGGCAGTCGTTATCGCCATTCAAGCTGAGCTGTTCGCGAATACCAGCGGACAACGCGTACCGCCAGCGTATGCAGATCTCGTGGACGAAATGAGGATAGCTACCTCGCGTTATCCAAAACCCATCTTGCTGGTCCATGGGGATGCGCACCGGTTTACGATTGACAGACCACTCTTTGAATTTGGTCCAGGTCGATTAATCAACGGGAACTTCATGCGGCTCCAGGTCTATGGCGATCCAGAGGTTCGTGCGGTACGTGTTACCGTCGATACGGACACGCCTTGGGTCTTCGGCTTCGAACCACTCTACCTGCAGTAGCGACCTTGCGCCGAAGCCTTCTCGGTCTGTGGGTCCTCGCTTGCGTTGTCGTCACGTCGTGCGGGTTCACGTTACGCACTGAGTCGTTAGGGGAGCGACTTTCGGGCGTCGAGCTGCCGGGCAGTCTTGCTCGAGACGTTCAGGTGGCGATTGAGCGACAGTTTAGGGTATACGACGTTGCGCTCGTCGATGACGCAGAGACCGACGCGCAAACCATCACTCGAATCGATGAGTACGCGAACGAGCGCTCGACTCGCGTCGATCCGCTAGGTCGTCCGATTGAATACTGGATCAGTGTGCGGTGGGATGTCACGTTGGCAAGCGAACCACAGACCCCACTCGTGTTGCATGCCTCCGAGAGCGTAGGATTGAGTGAGACGTCATTGATTGGATTCGAGAAGGAGAAGCGCAGAATATTGGGTCTGCTTCGGGAGGAACTGGCGGTCCTGTTAATCGCGCGACTTGCATTAATCAACGATGCTGCGGAAGCGTCAGTTCCTTGAACGTACGTAACGGTCCTCGATAGTGCAGGTCTTTCCGAACCAACTCGGCGACATCCTGAAAGAAGGGATCGCACCGATCTATGTCACGGGTGGCTCTGAGACGGTCATTGAAGACGAGGCGAGTCGCGAGATCCTGGTTGCGGCCAAAGCCGACGGAGTTGAAGACCACGAGATTCTGCGGTTCGATAGCGGCTCAGCTCGGGGTCGAGCCAAGAAAATGGAGTGGGGTGGTATCTTCGACGAATTGGCGGAGTCTTCGTTGTTCGGTTCACGCAAGCTGGTTGAAGTTCGGATGCGGACTGCGGCGTTCGACGACGCTGCGGCTGCGCGGTTCGAAACCCACGCTTCTGAACCAGCCTCGAACGTGTTGCTTGTACGACTTGCAGGATTGGACTACCGCGACAAACGTAAGAAGTGGTACGGTCAGCTGCGTTCGTCTCGTCATGTGGTACTGATCGTCGTCGACGATCTGAACAGAGAGCAGAGCGCTCAGTGGCTTCAATCGAAATCTGAGGCGTTAGGTCTGAAGCTGACGAAGCAGGCGGCCGAGAAGCTGTCGGATTTCTGTGAAGGCAACTTGCTTGCCGCGAGACAAGAGCTCGATAAGTTACAACTGGTGATGGAAGAAGGCGTGACCGTCGATGTCAACGACATCGATCTAGCAGATGCCAGTAACGCCGACATGATGGAAGTCGTGGACGCGGTGTTTGACGGCAACGCCGCACAGATCTCACGCAAACTCGACGCCCTGGCGAATCAGGGACGTAGCTCGAGCCGACATGAACTTGGGACCCTCGCCATGGTGACCCAGGTTCTGACGCTAGCACACGCAAAGATCGTGGAGCCTAATACGACGATCCCTGGCTACCAACGGCGGCGCGTTGATTCGCTCATCAGTCGCCATGGTCAAGCAGGTATCGAGAAGCTCCTCGTCGAGTGCGCGCAATTCAACAGCATGTTCCTAGGCATGGCGCGTGGTGACGCGGCCAATCTTCTGCGCAACCTGCTGTTCGCGATCGCCGGGGCTCAAGGCTCGGAGCTCGAACAGCAGTATCCGTGGCGCATGATCGACCGCACGATCAGTTGACGTGGGTTTGCGCTTGCTCGCCGAGTCCTAATACCGTAAGGGTTGAACCGTCGCTCTCGAACCGCGTGATCGACGCGTTGTCAGGACGAAACGAGACCATCGCTGGGTTGTCGTTCGCCGCGCCGACGAGGAGATTGATGGCAACGAAGTGTGAAAACATCACGCAGTCGCTCGAAGCACTCACCACACAATCAATCAACGCTTCACGCCACGTTTTAAGATTAGGCGGCAAATCGTGCCAAGCACCCGCCATGACCTTCGCCAGCCATGCGGAACGATCGGTGAGGTCTTCGATCGGTGAAGGAATTTCAGCGACGCGTTCTTCGATGGATATGGGTGCTTCCCAGATTTTGGCGAGTTCCTGCGCTGTCTCCTGAGCTCGGAGTAGAGGGCTGCTAAAGATGGGTATAGGGTCTAAGGAAGCTAGGTGTTTCGCGGTTGCGATTGCCTGATTTCGACCTAATTCTGATAGTCCTGGATCACGATGAGCGCCGAAACCGGCTTCCGCTTCACCATGTCTTACAAAGTAAATGGTTGTCATGTGCTTCTACAAGGTTCCCCGTGATTAAATACGCGCTTTCAAGACCATTATCGACGCGCAGCGTCTCTCTATTGGCGTCTTAATGCGCGGGTATTCATGATTTCACACGATCCCTTATTGTCGGCGGACATGACGCCGACTGTCACGGTCAATGCGCGAGAAGCGTTCAATATCGATCAGGACTTTGAAGTACCAGCGTTCGCTGAACCTTCGGCACATGTACCGGATATCGACAACGATTACCGGTTTGATCCGCTGACAACGCTAGCGATTCTTGCAGGATTCGCGCATAACCGACGGGTCATGATTCAGGGATATCACGGTACAGGGAAATCGACACACATTGAACAGGTCGCGGCACGGCTGAACTGGCCATGCATCCGTATCAACCTGGATAGCCACATCAGTCGAATCGACCTGGTAGGAAAGGATGCGATCGTCTTAGAAGACGGTCAGCAAGTGACACAGTTCAAGGAAGGATTACTTCCTTGGGCGTTGCAGCATCCGACGGTGATCGTGTTTGACGAGTATGACGCTGGACGACCTGACGTCATGTTCGTGATTCAGCGCGTGTTAGAAGTTGAAGGTAAGTTAACGCTACTGGACCAGAATCGAGTCATCACGCCGCACCCGTATTTCCGACTGTTTTCGACGACAAACACCGTAGGTCTTGGCGACACGACTGGTCTATATCACGGTACGCAGCAGATCAACCAAGGTCAAATGGACAGATGGAACATCGTTGCGACGTTGAACTACCTACCTCACGAAGTCGAGACGGACATCGTGTACGGGAAGGCGAGTGATTGGCAGAACCGAGAAGGCGGTAAACGCGTTATCAGCAACATGGTGAGCGTGGCGGACCTAACTAGGAAAGGGTTCGTCAACGGCGACGTCTCTGTCGTGATGTCGCCGCGTACGGTCTTAACGTGGGCTGAGAATGCATCGATTTTCAATGACATCGGTTTCGGTTTCCGTGTCACGTTCTTAAACAAGTGTGACGAACTCGAGCGACCCATCATTGCTGAGTATTACCAGCGTTGCATGGGCGATGATCTTGGAGACGCGAGCGCAGGCGTTACGCTGAACGTCTAAGCACACCATGACGCCTGATGTTGACCCGTTAGATACGTTCAAACGGGCCATGACCGCAACGATGCGGGCCATCGCAGAAAACGAAGAGATGGAAGTCTCATTCGGAAAAGGCGGCACCAGCGTCCAGGGCAACAACGTCCGAGTGCCACAACCGAACTACGGTTGTACCGACAACGAACTGAACGCGGTACGCGGGATCGGTGACGAAATCGCATTGAAGATGCGGTACCACGATTCCACCGTCCATCGTCGGTTCACGCCGTCTGCAGGACCTGCTCAAGAACTCTTCGAGTGGGTAGAGGATGCAAGGGTTGCTTCTATCGGCACGCTGCGGATGGAAGGTGTCGCGCAAAACCTTGACGCGAATCTGGAAGCGATCTGCCGCCAAGCTGAATTCGATCAGATCACGGCTGAAACGGAAGCACCTTTAGGTGTAGCGGTGGGGTTGATTGTCCGACAGCATCTTACCGGACGACCGTTACCACCGGCAGCGGAACACGTGGCACAGTTTTGGCGCGAATACGTTGAAGCAAACGCGGGTCAGGATATCGAAGCACTGAAGACCGCAATTCACGATCAGCACGACTTCGCGGTTCGGTGTCAGACGATCCTTCGCGATTTAGGTCTGTCGACTGAGCTTGACGATCCGCCGGAACTTCAACAGAACGACTCGGACGTCGATACGCTCGAAGACGAGAACGAACCTGAAACCGAGTACGCGCCTGAAGACGTTGTTCTAGACGAAGACTCGTACGGCGACGAGGATTCAGAAGGTGAGACATCCACGATCGAAATGGACGCTGACATGGACATGTCGGAGTTAGGGTCAGAGTCCGAACCCGAAGAAGCGCCGCAGTCTGCGCTAGACGACCTGGGTCGAATACGAACCACGATCGACTACAAGAGCTTTACGGACGAATTCGACGAGGTCGTGAAGGCAGAGGAACTCTGCGACGCGGAGGAATTGCTGCAGTTACGAGGCATGCTCGATCAGCAACTCGTACCGCTGAAGCACACGACCGCGAAACTAGCCAATCGTTTGCAACGCAAGTTACTGGCGAAGCAGAACCGGACGTGGGAATTCGACCTTGAAGAAGGTTTACTCGATACGTCACGTTTAAGTCAGGTGGTCGTTGATCCCGTAAATCCGCTTGCGTACAAGCAAGAAAAAGAGATGCAGTTTCGGGATACGGTCGTATCAATTTTGATTGACAGTTCCGGTTCGATGCGAGGACGTTGCATCACCATCGCAGCAATGTGTGGTGATATCTTGGGACAAACACTAGAACGTTGTTCCGTGCGCGTCGAGATCTTGGGATTTACAACCTGCGCATGGCGCGGTGGTCAATCACGCGAAGAGTGGATCAATCAAGGTAAGCCGAGTAATCCGGGTCGACTCAACGACCTACGTCACATCGTTTACAAGTCGGCGGACGACACCTGGCGGCGTTCGCGACGCAACCTCGGGTTGATGCTGCGTGAGGAGATGCTCAAAGAGAACATTGATGGCGAAGCGTTGATCTGGGCGCACAATCGCATCGTGTCTCGATCGGAACAACGCAAGATCCTGATGGTGATCTCGGACGGTCTACCTGTCGACAACTCGACGTTGCTACAGAACCCGAGTAATTACCTCACAGAGCATTTGAAGTTCGCGATTGAAACGATCGAACAACAGTCCGAGGTTCAGCTGGTGGCGATTGGTATTGGGCATAACGTTGAAGAGCACTACTCAAGAGCAGTAACCATCAACGATGCTGAACAGTTGGGCGGCGCGATGGCCGACCAACTTGCTGACCTATTCGAAGAAGAAGGTTAAATTTACCAACGAAAGGAAGACCTTTAGAAATGGGCAGTCGACACAAATCGATTTAAACTTCGTGAGCTTGAAGATAAGCAGGTGAGTTTTTCAAGAATGATCGAAATTACACTACTTATTTCGCTAACTTGAAATCAAACCGTCGACGAATTCGTCAGCGAGATCATAGTAATCTAATAAATCCTTGATCTGACTATATATATCACCAACATTCGTTGCGAGACGTGCAAATTCACAAATTCTCTCAAGCTCAGCACGCGCAATACCCTGTTCGATATCGTACGTCGAACTAGATCCTCTCGGTAAGAACACAACAAAATCTACGATCTTGGCTGTTTCCTTTCCTGGTGCGCGACGTAGAATCCTACCTCGTCTCTGAATGAACTGACGTCGATTACGAGATGATGCTAAAAAGAACGCTGTCCGACACGAAGGAACATCTATACCTTCATCTAAACAACGAATTGCTGAGATACCATGAATTATTTGAGAACGAAAGTGATTCAGAATCTGGCGTCTCTCTTCAAGTGACTCCTCTGCAGTAAAAATTGAAGTGCGCCAATCAAATTCGGACAACACGCGAGAAACAGATTCAACATGGCGTAATGATGGTTCCATCTCATCGCCTTCTACAGATCCATCACCGCAGTAGAACAGAGTCAGTGGTTCTGGTGAGATATGATCTAATTTCAATCTCAATTTTTCCATTTTTTGTTGCGCATGCGCGAAAATACGAGCACGCTTACTTAACAAAGACATCGTCAGAGAATCGGTAGGAACCATGTCTCTTTCGTCACTCGCATATCGTCTGCGAATGTCTTTACTAATCTCCAAACACTCTTCTATTTCATCATCGACTAGCTCACAGTGTACGATCTCATATTCATAGGGCGTCAACACCCCCTCGTCGATAGCATCTCGAAGACTATATTCATGAACTTTCGGTCCAAAGTACTCTGTAATTCGAGATGTGCTACTCGGGTTATATGAGTGATCCGGCGTTGCGGATAATCCCAGTCTATATCTCGCATTTTGAGGTAAACTCTTATTTAAGTTCTCCGATCCTAGATGATGACACTCATCTCCTACGAACATTAGCTCTTTCTCTGGTATTTCCTTAATTAAATCCATAAACGCACTAGACCTCATCGTCTTATTTACGACAATGCAACACGCAAAATTAACAACGCGTCTTGTAAATCTTATGATTGTGTTTTCTAACTCCTCCTTCCATATATCGGACGATCGGTAGCAAGGAATAGTATGCCAACCGAAAACGCGAGCAACATCGCCCCATTGATCGGCCAAATTCTGGTACGGAGCGGCTATTACCAAAAACATCCGTCCAGTTGTATGTAGAAGTTTCGTTGCGCCATAAACAGCAGTTAGTGTCTTTCCCGCACCAGTTGCATGTTCTAGTACACCATTGAAATCCGCGGCGTCCCAACATTGTAGTGCTTTCTTTTGGTGCAAGAATATCGAGAACGGCCGCCCTTCGAGTTCTTCCGGGATTGCAGGTAAATTAGACTCAGCAGGATTGTCGTATCGGCTATTCAAATATTTCTTATATATCGCAATTTCGAGATTAATATCCGGCGGCTTATTTTCTCTTCTAATGTTTAGAATTTTATTGATGGTTACGTCCGGAAAATCAATTAGGTAGGTATTAGGCCAAGCGTTCTTCCACATTCTTTCGAATTTAGATCTATGTGGAGTGTAGTAGAGATTTTGTTCTTTTGACCAGTTGCTAAATACGTCGATAGACTCAAAATTATACTCGGGTAATAATGCGTAGGGTGTTTCGTTTGCAGAACCGTGGAACACAATGGAGTCGCCGTCTTCGTCGTACAACACGCCCATTTTGTCGTGAAACATACCGACTCGACGAAGAGCTAATTTGATGTCTAAACGGTCTGCGGCGATAAGCCACGAGAGAGTTTCAAGTCTATTGAATACTAAGTCGTCGGAGATAGTGTCTAATGTTGAATTGAGTTTTTCGCCGAGAGATTTAAGATAGTGTGCATCATCTCGCAGTGAATAGCCGTTCTTAATTGCTAGAGATTCTTCTTCGGATAGAGCATCTCCAATTATGAGTCTCATTGAACCATTTCTATGTATTAACGCTGCAACGCCTTCTGCGGCGAGAGACAACATTCTTATTGAAAAAAAACCAACGGCTCTATCATACCGCACAGACTCTCGCATCGCTGGAATATAAAAGTCTATTAAAAGATCATCAATGTCTGAAGAGTAAACAGTTTTTAGCTTGAGATCGCGTAACAAAATTTAAAACTTTACGGTATGAGGATCGACTTCTATTTGTATATGTTTATCAGTTAGATATTGTTTTGTAATCTCTTTAATCAATACATTGATTGAATCTGTTTCACTTGGATTATCTAGCAAGATTTCCTGTATATACGAGAGACCGGTCTCAGCATAACCTTCGAACGACGATATAAGATCTTCTTCTTTGTCATCATCTAGAATGCTGATACTAGGTGAACTAGCTAATCCGATGCTATAAAGGACGTCCATGGCGATAGCAGAATTGCTGAATATACGTCCGTCTACAATGTCGGTAATCTCAGAATCCATTTCTATGGGATCACCACGTTCGAAACCTAATTTTGCCGCGAAACACATAAACTCGCGCATAGATTGGAATGGTCGATTTCCTAGTCTTCGTACCAGTTCTTCGTGTCGTTTTGAACATCTGATAGATCTCATACGTCTATCTCTTCAATACGCGTGAATGTCTTAGGCGAGTTAAAATTTGAAACTTGGATTGGGGTACCGTCAATCCGTATAGAGTGTTTCTTTCGCCTCCCTCTTGGTCCTTTGTTCTCCGAAATTAGTACATATTCCTTGCCTGTGTAGTTTCTCACGACGTCCATGACGTCCTTACTTCCCTGCGAACTCGAGACAAGCAGGACAACTTGAGAAGCCATTTCTGGCAGGAACGCCGCAGTAGCTGATTTATATTCTCTATCTAACTGTCCAAAGGGTGAATCTAACACCAAAGGTGCTACGGTTCCCGGTATTAGTATCTCGGACTGGTCATGAATACGGTCTTCGGCGAATTCAACCAAGGCGGCGATGAATGCCAAACTCAATAATTGGTTTTCACCTCCTGATTTTGGAGACTCCTGTCCTCCTCTGTATCTCATTTTCAGAGCGAATTTATCCTCGATGGTCATTTGATAGTCTTTATGAGCAGTACGCTCAAGTATCTTATTTATCTTATTCTGTATTTCTTGTTTGGCCTCTCTCTCGTAGCTACTCAATACGTTCGCTAATAGCTCTCTAGATGAGTCGCATATTTTTCTGCGTATTATCAGCGGTTGTGCTCGTTTTACGCTTTCTGCCAACTTATCTATGTCGTCGCTCTTCCGTACGATTTCGTTTTTCAAGACACCTTGCCGTATCAAATTCTCATTATGACTCTTCTGATTTTCTTCCAGTTCTGCTTTGAGTTTCTGACGAAGCGCTTCTTTTTTCCTTACTTCCTCTACATCAAATCCAGCTAACCGTTCTTCTATACCGTCTATTTCTATTTCAATATCTCGAATAGCTTCTTCATTTGATGCTCGTTCGGCTTCAATACTCCTGAAAGTTCTAAAACACTCAGTTCTCCTGGTTGTAACTTCATTTACGTGTGCTTTCGATTGGAACGCTCTATTTTGAACCTCGTTCGTCGGAGCATTACTAAGTAATTGGGTTACACAACCAAACTCGCTTGAACCTTCGACAATCTTTCTACCGCAAATACAGATCCCGTTTCTAAGTATTGCATCAATAAAATCTTTGTTATAAGGACTGGGTATCCGGGGGGCATGGTTTTTGTCAGAGAGGGCCGATGACACTGCTGCTGAGAGTTTACTACTTACGATGATATGAGCGTAGTCCGAAAACCACTCCTCTCGTCGTTTAACTAGTAGGTCCTGCCTTTTCAAAGCATCATCTTTATGGATTTCTAGATCTCTTCGACGTTGAGCGATCCCTTCGACATTCTTTACATTCTCTAATTCGTCGTCAATACGTTCGAGATTTTCGTTAATCAACGTCTTCTTCTCATCTATTCGATCTAATATTTGTTCGAGAGATTCAAGCTCTTCGACGAGAGCGCGTTTCTCAATTTCTCGATCCTTGAGGTCTCCTTGACCAGGCAATTCGGCTATTTGCTTATCATATTCCTTAGAAAAGTACCTTAAATCTTCTAACGCTGTAACCGCTGAGTTACAGCCAAGTATGTTACGAATTGCCCCTCCGACTTCTTTTGAATTATTTTCTGATGAAAATGATTCTGCTTGTTCACCGTCTAGGAAGAAATACTGAGCCATTTCACTAGGCACCACGGAATTTATAAATGATTCAGAATTCGCGTCGATTACTTTATTGTTACCTTTAGTAGCCTGGAATACCGTAAGAACCGACTTGCTTTCGCGCCCTTTTGTTACATCTCGCCGTGCCAAAAATACTTCATCATTTTGTTCAAATACAACTTCGACGTACGCATTGGTTTTTCCTTCTTGGTGTGCTTGGTGATTCACTATATCTTTTTTATTTTCGAATTTAGGTGTGGTTTTATCGTAGAAACACCAAAGTAGAGCGTTTAACAGCGTGGTTTTCCCAAACCCGTTTTCCGCATGTATGAGAGTGACGTTTTTTTTTGGATCAGTACTTACTTTAATAGATTGTGATCCGTAGAATTGCCTAAAGTTGTTCAGTACAATTTCACGAATTTTCATTGATCTTCACCCGATTGTTCTGTTTTTTGCGATTTTATGAAGGATTCGATTTGTTCACTTACTTTCCCGCGTCGCTCTCGAGTAGCACCTCGAAGAATGTGTGCGTATCTCCTTTCTATCGTCATGAGTTTGAGTAGAAACGACTCTAGCTCGATTGGCTCTTTGTTTTCCATATGTGTGTGATGATTGGTAGCTCTAAGTTGAAAAATGACCTATTTACAGATCGCGTCTGTATTGTATCCGGTCTGACTCGGAAGCGATCTCGAATTTCTGAAGGTGGGATTTTACTGATGACCCGTGAAGTTTTCTCTCAACCTCTTATTGGAACGGATAAAGTTGACCGTAGTTCGTTGTACGATTGCCGTTGACTAAGACTGGTGGGCACAGTAATCCCCGCGTGTCAATCTTGAGCATTGAGAAATGCGGTTCAACTTACGAACGACGAATTTTGGTGGTTGACCGATCTTAGGGGTTCTCAAGAGAGTGGCTTACGATTCTGCAGCGGTGATGGATTTTGCGTATTGAGTAGCGTTGAAGGGGACGGAAGTACATCGACAGGTGAGTTTTGATGGTACAACCGAATTCGATGCAGATTAGTAGTATCGCTATCATCCTCCATCGGCGTATTTCGTTTACCAAGAATCCAACCGGCCCACGCGTAAATTCAGGCTCTAAAGTACTTACTTGGTTCGTTATGTGTCACACTGAATTTGACGATATCAACCGTGCACGACACCGTCGTGTAGGTTAGGATTATGAAACGTAGCTTAGACGATTCGGGCGAGCTGAACAAAAATGCATTTTTGTTGAGAATCGGCTCACCGATATGCCACTGACAGTGTTAACGAACTCCAACCTGCGAAGTAGTGATTCTTTACGTAAAACTTGCACATTGGATTACAGTCAATGACGGGCGGAAAGGCTGAATGAAGCGACGAATTGCGAGTTCCTCAACTGTTCATCAAGGGATCTCAATTGCACACTGGCGCGAGTGTAATATCGTGACCCAGAAATTAAGGTTCATACCTGTTGCTAATAAAACAGTTAGGAGAGGGTGACGCAAAGGAATGAGAACATGCGAGAAGTCGCTTCAGCCATGAATGATGAGTTTCTCTACGAATCTGCTGAGGAACAAGCGGTAGAGCTTTCGCCGGCTGGACGCCCTTTAACCGACTTATTGGCAGAAATCAAGAACCTCTATTTCGAAGACGATCGTCCTTGGGTAATTGGATTTAGCGGCGGTAAGGACTCGACGGCAGTCCTCCAGTTGGTCTACACTGTTTTAACCTCGTTATCTAGTGATCAAAGACAGAAGCCAGTATTCGTAGTTTCGTCAGATACGCGCGTCGAAACACCTGTTGTAGTGGACCTTCTTTCTCAAACCTTAGGTGAGTTAAATGAAAGCGCAGAATTGAACCGCATTCCTCTAACTGCGCATACGGTTCAACCGGAGGTGGATGAATCGTTTTGGGTTAATTTACTGGGGAAAGGGTACGCTGCACCTACGAAGTCGTTTCGTTGGTGCACTGAACGAATGAAAATCAACCCCATCAACGCTTTCATCACGGATAAGGTAGCGAAATACGGTGAAGTCGTAGTCATTCTGGGCGCACGGAAAGCTGAAAGTTCGACTCGGGCTCAGGTGCTCGCTAAACATCGCATTGATGGGAGTCGTCTCGCAAAGCACACATCGCTTCCGAACGCTTATGTATACACGCCTATTGATGATTGGAGCGCGGACGAAGTGTGGGAATACCTTATGTCTGCTCCGAGACCATGGGGAGGTACGAATAGACCACTTCTCGAACTGTACAAAGGATCTAACGCTGGTGAATGCCCAATTGTCATTGATACGAGCACGCCGTCTTGCGGAAATTCTCGATTTGGTTGTTGGACCTGCACAGTAGTAACCGAAGATAAGGCGATGGAGAGCTTGGTTGAACAAGGTGAGGAGTGGATGAAGCCACTGTTAGAGTTTAGGAACCTGCTCGCTGAAACGACGATACCGGAGAGAAAGAACGAATTTCGCAATTTTCGACGAAGAACCGGTAGGGTCACAATTGCACGTAGAGGCTTACAGGAGGATGAGCAAGGTAATCTAATTAAAAAACACGTACCTGGTCCCTATTGGATGCGTTATCGTCGAGATTGGTTAGAGAGGATACTGACTCTACAACGAGACCTATCAGAAAGAGATCCTGAGTTCGAGCTGATTGCTGAAGAGGAAATTCATGCAATCCGACGGGAATGGTTAAACGACCCCAATGAGCCTGATTGGGAAGATTGTCTTCCAGCTATCTATCGAAGAGTCTATGATCGAGATTTGGATTGGATTGAGAGAGATGCAGGCGCTTTTTCTCAGATGGATACTGAAATACTCGAGGAACTTGGGCATACGTATGGTGTTCCGACCGCGCTTGTTCAAAAATTACTCGATTTAACTGTATCAATGGATGGTTTGGCTAAGCGGCGAGGAATGTCGGATCAGATCCACTCTACGTTAAGTCAAGATTGGGGGAGTCTAGCGTCCATATTAGAGTCCGAGGACGTGCCGCAAGATGGAGGATATCAAGAAGAAATCGATTCTTTGTACGAGGCATTAACTCAGTTGAAAGACGAATTTAATCGGTGATATTGCACAGCCTAACGGTTTCTGACTTCCGGGCATTTCGTGGTACTCATCAGATTCCGTTTACTCTTCGAAAGAGGTACGGTGTACAAAAGCCGATGGTGTTGATCGGTGGATTGAACGGGTCCGGGAAAACTACACTGTTCGTGGCAATTAAGCTCGCATTGTACGGTCGTCAAGCAATAGGTCTAGGTGCCTCTCAGGCGAGCTACGAGAAGTTCATTCGTGACTGCATTCATTCGCCGTCTGACGACGTAGAGCCTCGAAATAACGCTTCTGTAGAACTTGATTTCTCATACGGGAAATTAGGGCGTCAATCGAGATACGTAGTACGCAGAAACTGGATAAAAAAAGGTGGCTCTGTTCAGGAGGCCATCGAATTAATCGAAGACGGACAACCGCGCACTGATCTCACTCAAGAAGCGTGTCAAGGGTTCCTAAACCAGTTAGTGCCGCTAGGCGTGTCAGAGCTCTTCTTCTTCGATGGCGAAAAGATCGCGATGCTCGCGGAGGACGAATCCGGTGATGTGCTAGGGGACGCGATTCGTAGGTTATTGGGACTGGACATCGTTGAAAGGCTCCGTAATGATCTTCAGGTCTACATACGACGGCGTACGAAGGAGTTTGCTGAGAAAGAAACCAAAACCGAAATTACTGAACTTCAACATGAGTACTCTGGACTAAGAGCTGGAATTGAAACCACGCTTAAGGAACAGCAATGTTCACACGATGCACTCGATGCACTCTTGAAGGAACGCGACAAGCTTCAACTCCAACTATCTGAAAGAGGCGGTGACTGGGTCGTATCGCAGAAGGTAAGGCAAGAGAAAGCACAGACATTAGCGGATGAAATCAGCCTATGTGAACGGCAGCTGCGGGAGGAACTGGCAGGATGTTACCCTTTATCACTCGTACCAAAATTATTGGAGGACATTTATAGCACCGCTACGTCAGAATTGATGACGTTCAATCAAGTGGAGGCAAACGAATTGCTGACGAACTTCGCAGCAAAGCTAAAAAGTTCCCTCGATGATGAAGCTAAGGCTGTTGTTGAACGAACTCTACAGGACTCACGAATAACCGTTGACGAGTCTGTGTCTCAATTTGACATTAGCCATCGAGGGTTAGCGCGGCTGGAGCATACGGTTCATCACAGAATACCAGACGCGAAAAGCAGTGTACTAAATCTAGTGGAGCGAATCACGCAGTTGAGGGAGAATCTCGAATTCACAAATTCCGAGATAGATCGAACTCCCGACCAGGCTGTTCTGACGGATACGCTTGGGAGCTTAAACGCTGTGGATCGAGATACTCAAGATTTAGGCGCGGCGATCGCAGTTCAACAACGAGAATTACGACGCACTTACGTCAAATCCATAGCACTAGCTCGAGCGTTGCGCGACAAATACAAGCGGATTTCAGAATATAAAAGAACCGAGCAGCCGCTTAAGTACGCGAAGGTAATTACAAACCTATTGGTTGAGTTTCACCGTCTGAAATCAATCCAAAAAATTGAGCAGTTAGAACTGGAATTTACGGCCTCATTTCGTCGGCTTTCTAGAAAAAACGACATTGTTGATCGTGTTCAAATAGATCCGGTCAGATTTACCGTGACTTTATTTGATCGCGATGGTCGCGAAGTTAACAAATCTCAGCTTTCTGCGGGTGAAAAGCAGATATATGCCATCGCGATTCTTGAAGCTCTCGCCCGAACATCCGGTCAGCAGCTCCCGGTAGTGATTGATACGCCGTTAGGGAGACTCGATTCACACCACCGCAATAGTCTTGTTTGTCAGTACTTTCCATTTGCTAGTCATCAGGTGATTCTTCTTTCAACGGACACCGAGGTCGATGAACCGTTCTTTCGTGAGCTGTCCCCGAATGTGAGTCACGCTTTTGAGATCCAATTCGACGAGGTAGATCGATCGGCTAGTCTCAAGGAAGGGTATTTTTGGCGAGCAAGCCAGAGGAAATCGAGTTGATACCCCATCGAATCAGAGTTTCCGAACGCGCAACGGCAAGACTACAGTTCTTGAAATCTAGAACTGGTCTTACGCCTAATATTCTGAGTAGATTTGCTTTTTTGTTGTCGATTCGCGATATGCGTCAAGTAGGACACATGAGCGACGAATCAAAAGGTGGTATGGAATTCAACGCGCCGACTCTCTTCGGCGAGTACCAGGAGGTTTACGAATTCGCCCTTGTCCGGTACGTCGAACAAGCCCGAGATGAATCGGAACCCGGTGCGATAATCGCCAACCATATTGAGAACGGACTGCATAAGATGGGACATATTCGCAAGTTAGAGGACGTTGTCGACCTTACGTGATATATCACGAATGCAATCTCGGACGAATGAAGCATGACGCTGTATCTGATATGGCAACAAACTGCATTCACAGGTAAGATCAGTGACTGACGACTTAGTTCGCCGGTTTGAATCACTACAAATCTGGCGAAGTGGTGGTACGAGAGCTCCTCACAAACCACTATTGCTGTTATGGGCGTTAGGCCGCTGTTTACACGGTTATCCACGACTATCGCCATTCGACCAAGTTGACACTGAATTGAGGAAATTGCTCTATCGGTTTGGTCCGCATCGCAAAACCGTTCATACCGAGGATCCTTTTTGGCGTTTGCAAAAGGATGGAGTGTGGGAAATTGATAGACCCGATCATGTTGGAAGAACGCCGGATGGTAGTGGGGCAATTAAGAGCGACTTAAGAAAGCACTCGATTCATGGTGGTTTTAGAGAAATGGACTACCTCGCGTTTAGGACTGATCCCAATCTAATTTTTCGAATTGCAAGTTCACTGGTGGCTAGTCACTTTCCGATAACTCTCCATGATGAGATCTTTGAGGCGACTCTAGGCGAATCGCACGGATCAATTGATACGGAGATCACGATCGAAGATGACTGGGTTATTACGAAGCAACGTCGTCGCAATCCATACTTCAGAGAAAAGGTCTTAGCGGCCTATGGCCCGCGCTGCGCGGTCTGCGAGTTTGCGGGAGAATTACATGGTCGACCGTTAGCGCTGGAAGCAGCACATATAAAGTGGCATGAAGCCAAGGGACCGGCCATCGTCGAAAACGGTCTTGTCCTATGCTCCTTACATCATCGACTCTTCGATAAGGGAGCGTTTACCCTCTCTCCTGAGTTAAACGTAATCGTAGCCAACTCAGTGCGAGGCAACGGGGTCGTGGACGCATTACAACGCTTTGGCGGCAAGCCCCTAAAAGGACTATCCTTGCTGCATCCTCAAAAACCCGACTTGAAATTCTTAGATTGGCATAGGAAGGAGGTATTTCGAATTCGAGATGCTGTCTATTAAGGCTCTTCTTTGAATTTCCGTGTAGCCGGAAAACGTACTGATTCCAATGGCGAGAGGAGTTTGACAGCTCTGAAAAGTCGTCCAGTTATGAATACACGCACGCACATGGAACTTGAAACTAGCGTATCTACTGCTTAGGAAGTGTTTCGAATCGGAGACCGAACGATCTCTGCATAGTTTAAATCTGTGCACCGAAAGCTCAACTTAGTGTATTGGTTTTTGTTACATGAACGTGCACTACGCCGAATCAATCGACTAATCGCAGGATTAACCGCGGATAAATGGCCGAGTTACAATCGAGTCGACTCCGATACAGGTAAATCGTAACCATGTCCTTTCTAGGTGATATGAAACTCGACGGTTCAACCCTTGGCCGACGGGATGAGCTACTAGTTAAAGCAGCATATCGAGCACTACCTCCGTTACGCGGGGAATCGACAAGGCACGGTTCTAGTCAGGACGTGATGCCTCAGAAAGTTATCAGCGAGCTAGTTTACGCCGAGCTTGTTGGCGAGCAAGTCGAACCTGAAGGACGAGTCACGTTCAGGCATCGCATTGAGCGAGCGCTTCGATTGCTAGTGTCGAACGGATTTGTTAGTGAACTCGATAACGGTTACGCACGAAGCAAGGGCCGACGCGGTTTGCCGAAAAAGGAAGTTGGTTTCTATCCAGCACTTCGACAGGAAATTAAGCGTCACTGGGCGGTGCAGGAAGGACGAGAATACCATCTCCGGCATCGATTCTTAGAAGTCCTTGATACTCACCATGGAGGGCGTGCGAAAACTGGGGCGTGGGCTCGACCCGATATCACCGTTGTTGGCGGCAAGATTCTGCCATATCTCCCGGGTAAATTTGTAGATGTCCATACCTTTGAGGTTAAAGAGTGGGTGCCACTGATCGGCATTTATGAAGCACTTGCACATCGCCGATGCTCACATTACTCGAGCGTGTTATTCATTTGGCGAGAAGAATGGGACCCGATAGAGCCGAAGGCGATTTCGACATTGGTAAAAGAAGCTGCGAACCAAGGGATTGGAATAATGCTGCTCAGGCAGTATGACGATTATTCTCAATGGGAGGAGTTATTAGAACCGATTCGACATGAACCTGATCCGCAAGCACTTAACGATTTCCTTCGACAACAAGCAGGTCGTGAGGGATTTGGCAGGAAGCTTCAGGATTGGCTCCAACAGCCTGATCATGTTGTTCCACCGGCATGTGAAGAGGATACGGAGTACCTGATGTTCACTACAGAAGAACAAAATCTAGCAAAACGGATGATCAGAGAGCTCAATGATTCAAAACATGAACTCTATTCGAGAATTTTCCCTGAGTATCACGAGTCACGTGAAATGTTCGATAGAGTGAGATATCAATTGAAGAACGCAGGACTGATTCAAGCTCCACGTGGCAAGATTAGAAAAGCTAATGAACTGTTGTTTCAGGTGCGTGACCGGAATGGCAGAGGTTCAGATTCTGGCTCGACTGCTCCAAGTATGGACACGGTCAATGTTGCTGATGGTTGAAGATGACCAAAATGTGAGTTGAGTTATCAGTATATGTCCGAAACGCAACACTCGCGCTGATCGACCTGTTTAAAGTGGGACGGCGTGTAAGCCGTCTTTTTACATCACTGAAGCGCGATGGAGCGTTGTGACAGAATTGCGCGTGTCTTCGACACCAATTAGAGCTTGCGTCACAGCCGATTTGAGTATTTCACACCTGACACTGGGTTGGCGGTTCACGATTAAAGTTTCTTTTCGTCAAGTGGACACCTCTTCCGAATGATTGATTGCGTTGTGTCCTAGCGCCTTCGGCCGACCGTTTTCCGTAAGGTGCAACGCAATGGTCTGTCCAGTACAAGAAGCCAGAAAGGTTGACGCGATTGCCGCCCTGCGGTGATGCCACGAGTAGTGCCCTCTGTCGCGTGACAGATGTCATCTTGTGTTGAGGCACCGCCATACGGAATGGTCCGACTACTTGTAGGAGTGCAATGTAACGATTAACGAAATCAGCAGGTTCAGGGTCGCCCTTTGATTCACTGACTTTCTGCTAGCTAAAGGACACAGTATCAGGTTGCCTAGATACGCTTGCAACTGATTCGGAGTGCTTGTGAGACCGGCCAAATCTTGCCCCTGGCAAGCATAAGAACTCGTAAAGTTAAATTTAGTCTAAATATCCGTAGACTAAATATTGATAGAATATTAGCAAGCAAATTGAACGATGCGCAAATGAGAGGCAGTACGGGTCCTGCTGTAACAGGAGAGGATTTCTTCGGTCGAGAAGCAGACTTGGAGATCCTAATGCAGAAGATCGTTGAAGGCGATCATATCCTGTTGACAGGGCAGAGACGCATGGGGAAGACCAGCATTGCTCGCGAGATCGGTCTTCGCTTGGAAGCGGAAGGTTGGATCTCAATTTATGTCGATGTTGAAGGCGCGTCATCGATCAAGGACCTGATCAGGAAGATCGGTCACGCGGTATTCCAAATTGCACCTATCGCTACGCGAATCTTTCGAAAAGTTGGCGAACAGCTAGATCGAATCGAGAAAGTGGAGGCATTCGAGTTCGGTCTTGAATTTGGTGAGATGCTCGACAGTGGAAACTGGCGGGATTTGGGGTCGCAACTCTTCGAGATATGCAGGAATCACGACAAGAAAGTGTTTCTCGTCATCGACGAATTACCAATATTCTTGTCGAGACTCTATCAGCAAGACGACGGTGCAGATCAGATTGAAATATTGCTGAGCTGGTTTCGGGCTGAACTTCAGATGGTGCACGACGCGGAAATGGTTGTGCTGTATTCCGGAAGTATCGGCTTGGTGCCATTGGTCAGTCGCTTGGGTATTACCGATCGAATCAACCATTTGTACCAATATCGCCTTGGACCGTGGAGTGAAGCGACGAGCATTGAGTGCCTGAAACGTCTGAGCGAGAGCTACGAAATACCGATGGACGAAAACGTCCCGCAGGCAATAGTGGACAAATTGGGCGTGTGTATTCCGTCTCATGTGCAACTGTTTTTCGACAGGATTCGCCTCCACGTGCGCATGGAAGGTTTGGCTCGTATCACCGAATCGGAGGTTGATACGGTGTACTTTAGCGACTTGCTCGGGCCACCTTGCTCGATGGATCTTTACCACTTCGAATCTCGTTTGAGGGATGGGCTGGACGACGAAACGTACGAAATCGCGATGAGGATTCTCACCGAAGCTGCCGTGAGAGGCACGTTTTCAACCGAATCGAAGAATGCACTGATCGCCAGGTATGGCAGAGTCACGGATGACAGTGCACAGAAGGTCGAATGGGCGTTAGACACGCTCCTCCACGACGAGTACCTGCAACGCGATGATTCAGGTTATTTCTTCAAGTCGAGATTTCTCACCGATTGGTGGAAGATTCGATTTGAGCGTTCGTATGAACCGATTGACGCATCGGGTCAGTAACAAGGAGACGACCGTACTTTGATGAGATCTGACGGACAACGCTATCGAACATTCAATCCCGGATTGGCGCAATCTGATGCTGAGATTGTGGACCAGTTTGTGGTTCGACACGAGGAGCTGAGCGTCGTAGTCGATACGATCAAGGAGAACATGGCAAGCGATAGTTGCCAGAGTCTATTGATTATTGGCCAACGTGGGTCGGGCAAGACGATGTTGCTAACACGCGTCACGGCGGAGTTGCGCACACATGCCGAATATCAAGGTGTGATTCCTGTGCGGTTTTCCGAAGAAAGCGACGAGGTAATTGACGCGACACGCTTTTGGCTTGAGTTATTACGACAGATAGCGCAAGAGATTAGGACAAGCGAGCCTCAATTAGCTGAGGCTGCACATGCGACCCTACAGGACTTGTCGGATCGGTGGCGGGATTCGAACGCCGAAGATCAGGCTCAATCTGCTGCACTGAGATTGGTACACCGACTCGGTAAACGAGTGGTCCTCATGGTGGAGAATCTCCAATCGCTATTCAGTAGTGCAGACGCGAGCTTCGGGTGGAAATTGCGCGAAGCGCTTCAATCTTCTTCAAGCCTGATGCTGATAGGTACTGCGACGTTGCGTTTTGAGAGTATGGAACGCGTCGACATGCCATTCTTCGAGTTTTTTCGCGTCGTCAATTTAGGACCCCTCAAAGTGGATGCGTGTCAAGAACTTTGGAACAAGCTCACGCGGGGTCGCTTTCCTTCAAGACAAGCCCGACCGTTGGAGATATTGACGGGCGGAAATCCTAGGTTATTGGTGATTGCTTCAAATTTCGCCTCTCACGACTCATTGACGCGATTGATGGAGGAACTGATTCGACTGATCGATCATTACACCGAGTACTTCAAGAGTCGCCTTGAAGAGATCCCGACCAAAGAACGCATTGTTTTCCTGTCCATGCTGGACCTGTGGCACGATTCGACACTCAACGAAATCGCGACACGCGCTCGGATGAGCAGTGGCAGTGTTTCAGGTCTGTTGAACCGGCTGACCGACAGAGGCGCGATCACGAAATTAGGATCAGGGAGAAAACACGTCTACGCTGTAAACGAGAGACTTTTCTGCTTTTACTACAAGCTGAGATATCACAACGACGGGGTGGCTGTAGTTGAACACCTTGTGAACTTCATGGCGTCGTTTTATGGTGGCACGGAATCGAGACAGCTACGTCAGGCGATCAGTGAAGAGGCTAAATCCGCGCCGTTCCTCTTGGACAGTTTGTCACACGCCAAAGCGAATTTCCGTTTCAAACCTGCTGGTGAAATGCAAGAGCGCTATGAGAAATTCGCCGAACAGGCGCACAAGTCGATCGCTCGTGTCTTGTGGGTGAACGAGATGATTGAGCGTAGCGTAGAGGGAATCGGCGAACGTGTTGATGATGACGAGTCATTCGTTCAGACGCGAGGCAACAACAGCATTCAAGATTCTGATGACGAATTAACGTCTTTGTCCATGATCAAGTCGACGATACAGCGCGTAACGGAACTAACCAAGCAGTTCGAGTATGACAAAGCACTTGAGGTACTAAGTGATGTCTTTCAAGATCTTGCGAGTGCACCGGATGAAACGGACAAGGTGTTTCAAGCGGTATTGGTGTATCAAATCGGCGAACTGAGTTCACTCATGAGGAGACAACGTGATTCGGCAGATGCATTCGACTACTTTGTCGATCACTTTCACGAACTAAATGAACCGTTCATCCGAAAGCTGTATGTCTACACGCTCAGATTTCAAGCCTCGGCGTTGGGTGACGACAGTCAGTTTGAAGAAGCACTAAGGAAACTTGACACCGCGATTGCATGCTTGGAAAACCTTAAGCGGCTAGGAACACTTGCTCAAGACGAATACCTATCGTACGAAGACATCGTGGATATTCGGGTGCAGCAGAGCATCCTATTACGAAATGACGGACAGTTAGAGGAGTGTCTAGACCTTCTAGATGACATGCTTGAAGCTGATCGAATCAAGTCCGATCCTCAGTACGAGTCGTTTCGTGAAATAGTGCAAATCGAAAAGGGGATCGCGCTCAGAGCGTTCGGTCGAAATGAGGATTCAGTGAAGGCTCTTGCTGAGGTCATCGAAGCCGAACTGCCGAATCAACCGCCGAAGTGGACCAGTACCTTAATACGAGCATATAAAGAGTTGGCGCTAACTCAAACAGAGAGTGATTTGTCAACCGCACTCAAGACGCTTGATTGGCTGATTCAAAGCGTCGCCGAGACTAACGACGACGAATCCGACTTGGAGTTGGTTCGTCTAATGGAGCGAAAGGCGACTATGGAATTAGCTCAGGAAAATGAGGAAGCGGCGGTAGCAACGTGGAATCACATATATGATCGGTTCCACGGCTCAAATGAAGCTTGGGTCCGTTTGGTCGTGTGCAATGCTCTGTCTTATCTCTGTGAGTCAGCGTTTCGAAAGGAGCGATGGGATCAGGCGAGTCGCTTCAGTAGGAGATTGGATAGACTCTCTGGAAACTTGCCGACTGTGCCATTTTTTAATGAGACTCGATTTGACGCGTCATTTTTGCGCACATTGCTCTTGAATGTCCCGTATGAGAAAGAGAAGAAGAAAGCGTTGTCGGCATTCAGGGAACTAGGCATCATCGTTGAACATGGGAGTTCAAGAATGATGAATCTTACGTTGGCGCTGACCAGGATGCTGTTGCGCTCAGGTACCAAAGAAACCGATCTAATCGAAGCGCTGAGAGGGAACAAACGAGATGACATCGTGCTACGACCTCTGGTCCTGGCTCTGCGAATGGCAGTCGGTGAGGACGTTCGGGACCCGAAAGAAATCCAGGAGGTAGCGCAAGACGTGCACCGCGAGATTTACAGTCTAAGTTCAACCGAGAGAGTCAAAGAATCTGTCAAGTATTCACAGAATTGAGGATTTGTATCGGACGTGTCTTCCCGTTACATTTGCGTATACACAGCAATAAACCGCTTGATGAGCAGTCGCCAAATTTGGGTGTTCAGTTTTGAGCTTGGGGAAACAATGCTGGTGTTTGGGCAGACATCGTCCTGCGCTCACCCACCAGTAGCGGCGTCAAATCGAGTTTTCTAATCGCTTCTGATAGGTTGTCAGGACTTACGAGTAGACGGCAGGTTCAAATCGCTCCCTGTCGGTGTTGGCAATGGCGCGGTAAGTTGGATGCGACCGCCCAGCGTCAGGCAAGGTCGAGCCGGTCCAGTAGTAAGTTGGTAAAGCCGACAACATCAGCTTGTGTATCGTCGTCAGGTTGTCCTGCGTTGAGGAAAGCTGCCGCACGTCTTGGCCCCAAGCCATCGTGACTGGTGAAGTCCTGGCGAAGGATATCCAATGCGAGAAGGGTATCTTTTTCGTCGATCAGAGGCTGTAGCCGGTCTGCTACATCGTCAACGCCGGTCCCGAAATGACGAAGAACGTAGTAGAGGTCATACGCATCCTTGTTCTCTCCACGGTTCTGGAAAGCCAGCGCTTTGAGGACGATATATGCGCCTGGACCACACACTGTGACGTTGCGGGTCGCCTGCTCGTCGGCGATCGTGGTTCCGGTTAGACGGATCTTAACGTAATCACGGAACGCTAAGTGGAGGCCAGGGGCGATGATGGCAGCGAAGTCGGGTTGCAGGTTGCGTAAGCGCCCTCCTTGGTCTTCTCGCAAGGTGGGTTGGATGAGGAAGTCGATACCGACACCGTGATGCGAGGAGGGAGGTCGCCATCGTTGACGTGTGCGATTGCCGCGTTCGTTGGTTTCAGGCTCGAACCCGGCGTCGCGGAGACGGTCGGCAAGGGGTTGGTAGAGACCGGTGGTCAGAAGTTCGACGTTCAGCCCTAGATCTACATCCATGGTGCCGACATGGGGATCTGCCATGTAGGCGTTCTGATCGTGTCGGATGAGAAGGGAAGGCACGAGACCGCCGACGACGACGATGCGGTCCATGAGGTCGCCGAGTTTGGTAGCGACGTAGAGGCAAGTGGCTTCAGCGTAGCGTGTTGTGGTGCGATCGTAGCCATCCGAAGTAGAAGGTTTAGTCGTCATGTGTTCTCGTCCATTCGAGGTGTCGCTCCTGGACTTCGCGGACGACTTCGTGGGCTCGTTCCGGGTGAGCGTGTAGGTCGAGATAGATCTGGACCGTGGCGACACAGTGAACGCCGTCGCGCGTGACGACCCCTTGTTCCAATACGCCTAGGTCTGCCGGTACGAGCAACCACACGTTCGCGCCTCTTTCGGTTCGGCGGAACGACAGGTCGCGCAGATCATTGATGGCATCCTCGCTATGGACATAAAAGCTCGCGGTGCGAAAGGAGGCATACCGACCAAGGCACCACGCGGCCGCGAGCCCAGTTGCGGCGTAAGGCGGATTGTGGAGCCGATTGACCAGCGCGTCCGCAATCATGTGTGTGAGTTCGACGCCGTCTCTAGCCGGGATGTGGCCGGTGATTTTTCGGTGCTTGTTGAAATCGTAGTCATCAAGCCAGGCACGGAGTAAAAGGTCGGGTTGAGGGACGTGAATGAGACCGTCGCGTTTCTCGATAAGTCCTTGGTCGGCGAGATTGCGCACGATTCGGCTGACATAGCCTTCATCGACCCCGGTCGCGTGCGCTACTAGACGCTGAGAGAATTCACTGACGGGGTGGGTTAGCAGGTAGCGCGTGATCCGAGAAGCCATTGGCGAGAAAGCGGATGCCGGACGGCCGCGGCGTTTGAATTGGTTAGCCTTTCCTTCTATCCGTATGTGAAGGCCGGGTGCACGGATGTGAGCATTGCCGGAGAGATCGAGCCAACTGCACTTTTCCTCATCGCATATTTTTCTCCCCGTGGGACCCATAAACGGGACAACGAGTAGCGGAACGCGTCGGAATTGAGGGTCTGACGTAGGGGTTTGCTTAACGCAGACCTTCAGCGCTCGGATGGCGTGCAAGAGGGCTGCAGTGGAGGTTGCGACCTGGCATTCAACCACGAAGACGATGTCTCCAGCTTGAAGGAGTGCATCCGGCGCATACTTGGTCGACCGAGGGCGGTCAAAATGTATGTGGTGGCACGGAAGTTCGGTCAGGTCGGCGACACGGGTAGATGCCTGTGCGACGAGCTCTTGTTCGGTAATATGCATGTTAGATTGCTGTAATTAACGTACTTGATTGATTTGTCAAACCATATATTTTAGTCAATTTTTGAGTAACTGTTGCAAGCGACGGACTAAATGTTCATCTGATGAAGGCACAATGATGGAGATACGACACCGAAACTGACGCTCGATTCAAGGTGGTGGCGTTCCGCACGATGTGAGGAAGTTGCCATCGCGGCGTAAGAATTTGTCGCACGCTCGATTGATCTATTTAAGGGAGTCTCTCAAAACCTGGTCCGATTGACTTAAAACTCAATAGATCAATCATTTACATGATGTGAATAGCCTTAGAAGGAGGGTATCGAGAGATTCCTTTGAGGATTTCGACCTTTCCACCGACTGCCAATATGTGCCGGTAGGGATGAAGCGTCAGTTTTCGTCCTGTCACGAAACTCTCGTCTGAGAACACAACGTGACGAAATCTCAACCAGCGATCACGTAACTGTCAAATCCAATTTCAGCCCAAATCCGGTCCCTAGAAATCGCTCGGTTTTAAGGCGAGGTCCGTTGACTCTTCAGACAGCGGGACGTTGCGATTCGTACTACATTTGTAACGATGCAGTAAAACCGCAGCTCCGCTGTAGACAAGCTCTACGTGAGTGGGACTAACCCACTACCTCATAGCGACTCATCGTAGGCGGTCCAGCCATTAATCCGGCGAATTTAGCGCCAGCGTCGCGGAAATGTTGGCTCTGCATATGTGTCTGCAAAGCTGCGTCGTCGTCATATAGCTCGAGAACTGAATAGCCGTCATCGTCTTTTACGAGAGTGTATAGATGGTTAGCGTCCTCATTGGCGCGCACCTGTTCTGCCAGTCCGAGCATGACTTCCTCGAATTCGGCTTCTTTACCCTCGGCTACGTTAAGTTTAGCGATTAGTGCAATCATGCTGATACCATCCGATATCTGTTTGTGAACGTCGCCATGATACATTGCGTTAGGAGGCGCAATGCGCAGCATCCACTTCTTAGAAGGGTGGAACGTCCTATGCGAGGTATCTATGCTCTGTTCGCACAACGTGTGACGAGGCTATAAGCGGCGATTGTGAGGTGGTTCTCGCGTTTAAGTGCACGAGGTGGTTAATAGGCGACCTAAGTATCAAAATCCTCTGATCCATGATGGTCGTTGACGCGTGTTACCGAAGAGCAGGGACCATTGTTCATCTCGATTTCAAGATCATGAGAGACAACTCGTTGGTAGTCTCGTGAGATTAAGTTGTGCATCCCGTTCAAAAGGGAGACGAGCTTGGCGCGCTTCGGCATCCGCCGGACACCAGCAATCTTCCAGTGTCCCACTCTCCATGCAGGTTGGCAATCATCTCAAGACTTCACTAACAAATCGTGGGTGGATTAGCTGAGATCAACCGACATGTCAACAATGAGGCGCAATGTCTCGAGCCCTCCCTCCGGCCATCGCTAGAACCTAGTAATTGTTTAGTCTATTAGGTTTTGAAAGTACCCCTATAATCAGAAAATCATCCTACTTGTTATAAACTCCCTCATAGAAAGCGGTGTAAAATTGCTTCGATTGAAGCAAATTTTCTTATTATATGTCTACGCTCCAAGGCGAGTTCGGCGCAATATCTCCTATTTTTCGAGGTCCGTTTTTAACGCGAGTAGCTTACAACGATCACGTTCCTATGTTTGAGGAGTTGGCAGATTATCATTTAGCATTCGCACCGCCAAAGTCAGAGAAACCACTGAGAGAGTGGTTTCAGTTTTTCTATGATTTATTGTTTGAACACTATAGAGGTGAGTATATATATAAGAACGTCATCGCAAATCAGGTTTACCTTGAACATGAATCATTTACAGACTCTCTGTTCATAAGCGAAATGCAAACCGGATGGTGTAGAGCTGATGCAGTCATTCTCAATGGCACATCCTCGGTCTATGAGATAAAGACGGAGTACGATACACTTGATCGACTAGATCGGCAACTTGAGAATTACAGAAAGGTATTTGACAAGATCAACGTACTAACAACAAGCAGAAAAGCTGAGCTTGTCTTAAAGCGGGTAGAGGAAATTATTGGAGTCGCATATCTTAGTGATGAAGGTGAGATAGTTTATGTACAAGAACCTGTTTCTAATAAGCCGAATACGGACCCGGCCACGATGTTCAACTGCATGAGACAATCAGAATTTTGCCAAGCTATTAAAATGGCATTCGATGACGTCCCAAACGTTCCTACTGCTTTTCTCTACAGTGAGTGCATTGAGTTATTCAAAACTCTCGATCCGGAATATGCACATGACTTGATGGTTGCGTGTCTTAGAATTCGCGGTAAGAGGAAAGCTCATATCGATCTAATTGAGAGTGCCCCTGAATGTTTGAAACACGCTTGTTTGGAATATTCAAAGCCTCAATATATGGCTACTCGTATTAAGAAAAAACTCAAGGAGCCACTGACATGCCCAAGTACTTTCCGTTCTTGCGAGGAAGACGCACTGAATTAACCGCAGTTAGGGAACTAGCTGAAGATATCGCTCGAAGCAAGTCCATAATCCCTATTATCGAACCGGTCAATAGTACAGAGTCCACAACCAAGTCACTTACTACCTTGGTGGGGGCCTCTATGCCATTTCTATTCATATGTAATCCTATTCACGGGGACTATTACAATGATCGTGTCGGACTTCGCAGAGACCTTATAACACCGAACTTGCGGAATTACGACAATTGGACACCCGCACTTTATTTGGATACTGAGACAAGGATAAATGAACTCAGAGGTTTTTTAAAGGTTTACGGGGACCAACGACCGGCGTTGATCTACTACGGTGTACCAAGACAGCAGTCTGTCCTAGATTTGATTAGTAGCAACAATTTCTCGTGGCATGTTTTCATCGGAACAAATGCACCACGCCAGTATATGAATGCTGTTGATCAATCTAAATTGGTGAGAGTACGAGACGAATTCGTTAAAGCGTACCGAAACGCCGATTACCCGTCAATGGACTTTTTTACTGATATGAATACTCTTGCCGGAAATCCGAACAAAATCCATTTCGGTGATTTTTCAATTGTCGGAGACCATTTCTCACCAACTGGCGGTGCTGCTCATGCAGTAGCCTTACATCATATGCATTATGACGAGTCGTCATCTGCGTTGTATGTGTCGCACTTCATTTCTGATCATACCCAATCGAGCGCTCAAAGGCCCGGCAAAACGCTTGAGGCGTTGAGTAAATTAGTACGTTCGCTCCGGACACTCAAGCCGAACGATACGAGTTCGTGTGAACAGTATCGGCAATTACACAATCAACAACAGGCGAGATCATTAGAGATGATGAAACGTATGGCTATCAAGCACCATTTAGAAATCATGCTTGATGGAGGTTTAAGTAATCTATGCCAAACATAAATCGAATGTTGCGCTAACGTTTTGGACTTTAACGAGTCAGGCGTGTACGCTTAAGATGGTCGGTGGCGGAGAAAGCACCTTGGATGATTCTGAGAACGCGCAAGTGACTACGACCACCTTGAAGTCGGGAATTCGCGGCCTTACTGTCGTGGGACTTGTGGTGACCTTCTTATGGCTCGGAGCCTTTGTTTTGCTGGTTCTTCTTCGAACAGACGAAGCAGGTAGCATGACGCTGAACGAATGGGGCGACTACCTCGCTGGCGGATCTGCTCCGCTTGCCCTTCTTTGGCTCGTGATTGGATACTTCCAGCATGGTCGAGAGCTTAGACTGAACACTGCGGCGCTTGCTTCGCAGCAAGAGGAGCTCCGTCAGCAGGTCGCACAGACCGCATACCTCGCGAAGAATGCTGGCAGACAGGCCAGGGCGGCGGAGGATCTTGCCGAAGTCACCAGATCCGAGGCACAGCGTGAAGAGGTACGAGCACGCAGAGAAGCCCAGCTCGACATCATTCGGCATGGAGGTTCAGCTAGGGTTGTAGGCTCAGACAGGAAGGGTCGCGAGTATCAAACGAGATTCATGAATATTGGTCCTGAGGTTCGCGCTCTAGAGCTTCTCTACGAGGGAAAATATAAGTTGGTACTTAGTTGTCCCGACCCGTTGCTGTCAGAACAGACTGGCACTATACTACTTGAGACGGGGTCGAGTGAAGCATTGGAATACCCCATCAGATTCGCCATCGCCTACACGGATCGCATGGAGAATCGTCGAGAACGGGAGTACGAACTCCGGGGCTATCATGACCTGTATCCTGTCGAATGAAGGTCGCGCGTCCTCCCGATTAGACGCAGGTACAATTGAAATTGTGGCTGTCCCGACCCTGGGGCTTAGGGTTGGTCACGACCGTTCACGCCGGTGTGTGGGGTCGGGGTGAACACCATGACTTTTCGACCAAGGTCTTTGAGTCGATGGTCCGCGGAGAGCGGAAGCGATGCTCGGGGAGTAACGTCCCCTACAAATAAGAGTACCGTGAGCGTCAGGTAGCCACACCAGCTCGCTGATCTGTGTGATCCAGCGGCCGTTCGGTGAATGGTAGTTAGAGCGAAGTTGATCGATTAAATACGAGTGTATCCTAGATAACGCTCGAGTAATGCAGCTTCGTCGCAATGTGTAGTTAGATTAATATTGCGCGCTTTATTTCGTGCTTTTACATTGGGGATTACTCACTTAACTACACACGGGGATGAAACTGCAAGTATTGATCGTTCAATAGGATATATTCGTTAGGTCCAGATGGTTCGATTTTGATCTAACAACCGCTCACCGTTAGATTGCATTACGAACACGTTCTCCTGGCATCGGGTATTGGTGATACGTAGCCACTCGACGTGACAAGTGATTGAAGCTCGATCTCCCATGTGGATAAGCCATGTCCGCGAACCGGCATGGCGAAGGTCACGCCGCGGCGGCGTTCTGTACCAAATCTGTCCAGGACAACTGCACCTTCGAAAAGCGCATGGCAATCTGGGACATCTGCGCGACCGTGTCGAGATCACGCAGGTTGCGACGTTCGGCGTACGCTTTCACGTTGTTAGGCGACATGCAAACTGCCGGAAAAACGACATCGAAACTGCCGGTGATTCAGGCGCGATCGTAAGCGGTTGCGCCGCTGTTTGTCACCATCACGGAGTTTGGATATGACGACCTTGAAACCACCCGATACCATCGC
>JAJECH010000007.1 GCA_022822135.1 Pseudomonadales bacterium | reverse complement strand
TACACTAGTGCGTGATCGACAACGGTGCCGTCGCATCGATCATCGCTTGTCGTTCGGATCGATCCAGGGCGACAGCTTTTCCTGCAGAAAGTCCCGCTCCATCGTCAGTTCCCCGATCTTGCGGTGCAAGGCATCCGGGTCCGCGGTCGCGTCAGTTGGGTCTTCCAGTCGTCGACCGGATCTTCACGGTCCGACGCTAAGCGACCGCCGATCTGCAACTGACCGAGAAACGCACCCCATATCCAATACTGCTCGCTGTCGCCGTGCGTCTTGGCTGCGCCCTCGAACCGCTTCCCATAGTCCTTGATGCAAGTGCCGTCCCAAAAAAAGCGGCACGTAACCACGGGCGTCGACTTCAGCCGCGAACACGCCGCTTGCAGGATTCAATACTGTCTAGTGCAGCCGGCAACCCGAGACGATGCGGCGCATGTGGCACGAACTCGTGTCCCGCCAGCGGCTTCGCGTTCTCATCGGTGAAGTCCAGTTCGAGTCGTCGACGAGCTTGGTTTATGCTTTCCATTCGCGCACTTCGGGGTAACTTGCTAAGCAAACGGGGGTAAATCCGTAAGCCGCCCAAAGTGCCCGTTTTTATTGGCGAACGCTTACTAAACGCTACACCACAACCACCAGTTGACGAAATTAGCCGGTGATTAAGGATGGCTTTACGAACGTCCGATCATAATAACTATCTTCCGATCATTAAGTACAGAATTTTGAAACGAGCTTGGAAGTTGACGCTTGGTAGCGCACTAGTACTCGCATTAATCATCACCGGGTTTTGGGCGTTTCGGGTTGAGATCGCAAAAGTTACTTATCAATTCGCGCTAAGCCAAATAGATACGAACTTGACGGAAAAGCTGGCCGACGGGATACATGTCTACGTTTGTGGCGCAGGATCACCGCTACCTGACCCTAAGCGAGGCGGTTCGTGTCTCGGCATATTAGCCGGCGCTGATGCTTTCATTTTCGATGCGGGTAGTGGCGGTTCTCGAACTCTGACAACGATGGGGTTTCCATTCGATAAACTCCGACGTATATTCATCACGCACTACCACTCGGACCACATCGACGGGTTGGGAGAGCTCTTGATGCAAGCATGGATCTCTGGTCACAGAACGAAACCAATTACGGTTGTAGGACCAGTTGGCGTCGAAACAGTTCTAAACGGATTTCTTCAGGCGTATTCGCTGGATCGCGATTACCGTATCAAGCACCACAAATCTGAGATCGTGAACGAAGGCGGCTTCGGAGGCGTCGCGTCAACATTCGACCTTACCGACGACTATGATAGGGTCTACGAAGTAAACGGCGTACTAATCACGGCTTTCCGTGTTGATCATCGCCCTGTAATACCTGCTGTAGGTTATCGCGTTGATTACGGTTCACGGTCAGTGGTTATTTCCGGCGATACAGCGTACGACGAGCGAGTTATTACGGTTGCTAGAGAGACTGATCTTCTGATCCACGAAGCGCTGAATCGAGATATGGTTAAGCAACTTGAGGAACTCTTTATCGATCGTGGTTTAGCAAATAACGCCGCACTGATGCACGATACGTTAGATTACCACACGTCGCCGACCGAGGCAGCTCAGATCGCGGCTCGAGCCGACGCACGAGAGCTGCTTCTCTATCACATCGCTCCTCCACTCCCAATCAACTTACTTAACCCAATGTTCCTTGATGGCGTAGACGAATATTTCGATGGAAAAGTGACAATCGCGGAGGATGGCATTCTGATTAGTATGCCATCCAGCTCGAAAGCCATTAACCATACCTATCTAGGACCGTAGAAAGATGAATCGGTCGAGTTCCGCCTAATATCTAATCGAAATCGAATATCGTCCGCGGACAAGCAGTCGTTAGTCTGCGATATTTTGACCCGTCTGCTAATAGTGTATTGATTAGATTCTTGCTACGCGTCATGGAAACGCTCAAAAACGGAATGGACGGTGCGAATTTGATGCATGACCTTCGTCCAAATTGTTATACGTGGGTTGGATACCGTATGCCCGCTCTTCGTCACGGGACTGCCTCCATCTAAGGACCTGGATCAGCGACGCATGCAGTGCGTCGCGTCAACCAAAACTAATCAAGGGTTTTTCCGCACGGGTTCGAAAAGTCCGTCTTCGTGTGAGGTTAAATCCAGCGTGAAGCGTCCGAGCGGTGCTTGAGCTCGTCAAATAATTCGCCGGTATGGAATAATTCCTGCGGGTCGCGATCGCCGATCAATTGGTCGAGCATCTCGTCGGAGATGCGTGAGGGTTCTTCTGAAGAACTCATGTCATCGCTCCTATGCGGTCGGTAGGCTTGAAGGTGCATCCAACAAGTCTTCCGGCTTGTTTGTTTATTCATTCCTACACGTAATTTCTGACACTGCCGACGGACTCGGTGTGGCGGTTGCACCGTGGGCATCGACTCCGCATGAAATCGACGAACATGCTGAAACGGTTCAACGAAAAAATCTGGCGCTGATCCAGGGTGGTGCGAATGTTCCCGCGCACTGTCTCCTGTCTGCGGTTGATTCGAGCGCTCGCAGTTGAAACCCATGAGCACGGGATCTCAGGGAAACGCTAACTGACCGATCGAGTCGGACTCATCGAACCCAGTGATATGCGCTCTCAAACGTGGAAAGAAGCCACATGAAACCCGACCAAGATTCGCTGACGACCCGACGTATCCTCTAAGGCACTCCGGGTCGCCAAACGCACTATAAGACTTTGACCCAAGGGAAATTGCTGAAGAACATTAAGTGGACTCACCCCCTTTTCCATCGGCAATATTCACGAACCGATGGTGACATTTGATCGATAAACGTCTTACGTGCGGTTTCTGAATGCGGTCGTGTTATGTGACATAACCACGATCCAGAAAAGGGGCTCCAAAGGCAGCGAATGCGTCAATCGGACCCATTCTTGACAACGCACTCGGAGATACTCAGTTAATTTAGGCTTCGCCGATTGCGCCTGGTCGATGATATGCCTTATTCGGTACATTGTCCTTCTCAAGGAATGGCGTATGTCGATGTGTCAATGAGAGATGCGTGGTGGTTCGCCAACGGCTTTTGAGGGTCTTGACACCCGCGGGGGGGGGTAAACTAATGAGACTTCGCGTACTTTGGAAGACCGTTGTTGCTTAAGAGATCGCTAATCACCATGACTGGCGTACTGACTTGCGCAGTCCTAGCAGCTGACATTGAACTCATTGGCACATACGAAATCGAGAGTCACAGGCATGAGGTTAGGGAGTATCTCATTGCGTATTTCCCCGCCGCTGCCGACAGATTGAATAGACAGGGGTTCCTCCGCATTGTGAATCACTCAGAGCGCGACGGTTCAATTGAAATTACCGCGTTCGATGACAGCGGCACGCAGTTTGGTCCAGTCACACTTAATGTCGATGCGATGCAGACCGTGCATCTGAATTCCATCGATCTTGAAGCGGGTGACGAGGATAAAGGCTTAGCTACAGGCGTTGGTGCACCGTCGCTTGGTGATTGGCGATTCCATATATCGAGCACACCAGAGATTAAGGTGTATGCGTATATCAGGACACCTGACGACTTTCTATCTGCCATGCACGATGTTGTACCCCAAAATGAATCCGTATATACAGTCGCAACATTTAACCCTGCGAGCGATACCGAGAACGAGAGTTTTTTAAGAATCGTCAATACCAGCTCAGCGGGAGCGGAAGTCTCAGTGATCGGTGTTGATGATCGCGGCGTGACATCTGATAAGGTAGAAATGAACATTCCAGCTCACGCCGCACGGACAATTTCATCGGGCGATTTGGAGAACGGTAGTGCTGATTTAAACGGTTCACTTGGGAACGGCACCGGTAGATGGCGTTTGAACATCGAATCAAAGAGCCAACTATTGGTAATGAGTCTGTTAAGCACTCCAACAGGCCATCTAACAAATTTGTCGACCGATCCTAGTGTTCATGAACTAGGTGGTGAGTCAGATGAAATGGACACAGACGGGGTGCCTGATCTGGTGGTCGAGTCTGTTGCAATAGACAATGCGACACCAACCGTCAGCAATCAGATCACGCTGAGTGTGACTGTTCTCAATCGTGGCGATGTGAGTAGCGACTCAACCACGGTGCGCTATTACCTGTCTTCGAATTCTGTGATATCCAGGAGAGATACAGAAGTTGGATCCGACTTGATTGGTGAGCTTGAGGCCGGTGCGACTAGCGATGAGTCCACAGTGATCACTGTCCCGTCAACCGCTGACACCTATTACTACGGTGCTTGCGTGGATGTAGTGACAGGTGAAAATACTTCAAATAACTGTTCTGAGAGTACGAAGGTGGAAGTCACCGAGAGCGGAGGGACTGCATCTCCACCTCCGGCACCTTCTATGAAAGTGGTGGATGCTCGAACGATTGAATATATCTGGGAGTGGACTGTGGAAGCGAACGAACGATATGCCTTTGATCACGGCATTCGCGTAGCAGGACGCGAATGGGTGGATGCATGTGATACAGTGAGCTTTACCACAGAAGGAGTGAAAACGATCGGAGTGACGTTTACAAATACGGTTGATATTCCGAACGGCACGGTTCTTGAATCCCGCTACCGATATCGTGGTGGTGAATCTTGCACTACTGGCTCGCCGGAACCCTGGTCAGAATCCGGTCGTGTGGTCGTTAACGTAGACCCCGAAGACACTACTCCAGACAGCTACTGTAGGGACAATGATCGTGTTCAACGAGGTAACGGGTGCGAGATCTTCAACACGACCTTTTATTTTGAAGTAACTGACAACGGAAGAGGATGCACGAACCTATTCGGCGGTTCAGTTTGTAGTTCTCAAAGATTGAACCTCCGCTCTGGTAGCAACTTACTTCAGGCCAATTCAAATACGGACAATAGCTGGACCATCACAGACGTTGAACCTGAACCGGACAATTAGGATATCAAGCAGTGTTACGAGATAGATTGAGCAACTCATGGTCATTGTGTAGCGCTGCTCAAAGTCACCGACTAGGCATACTTGGTTGAACCTATGACGACGTCAACCAAAATAACGTCTTTAGTTTGGTCTGATTAACCAAATTTTGAAACGCACTAACCAACCTTATAGCTGAAGACCCCGGGGAAACGCACTAATTGGAGCGGCGATTTTGAGAGATTATCGAAGACGAAGCGCACTTAGTTGGGTCCTGGTCATCGCCCTTGCGCTATCGACCATGTTCGGAATATTTTGGGATAACCCCACACCAGTGAATCCGTCCTCTTCAAAACTAGACCCGAACCAAGAGGCACTATTGAGCGCGGTGGCACGAATCGAGTACGAGAGCACCTACCCTCGTAGCAATCCCTCGATCGAAACTTCTCCCAGTGCGATTCGCGATGTAAATACGTCGACGAGCAAAGGTGAGTCGATTCGAAACTTACACGACGGTTACTCGTTAACCAAATTCCGTGGCAAGATGGCAAAGGGAGTTCTCGATTCCGGTAAACGAAATAAAACGAGATCCTGGAATCCAAAGTCTGATTGGCTATCAGAACCGCATGCGATTCATTCAATCGTAGCACAAGCAAAGGACGCGGGTCGTGATTGGTCATTTGGCGTCTTGTTACTCGAAGAAGATGCGAATTATGAGACGCTTGTTGCGACTCTATTGAACCATGACGTTGAGCCAGTCGGCGCAAGCGGAAGACTCGTGCGTGCAAAGTTACCGAGCGACGAACGGCTACTAAACGAAATCCTAGCGTTACCTGCAGTCGCGGCTATCGCGCCGATTCCAGCCGATAGAAAAATCTCCGAGGAGAGCCACCAAGTTTTCATGCATTCCTCGCTCGAACGATTGCCTGTGTTTATCACATTAATGGAGTCAGATGTAAGCGGTCGCTGGCGACGGATCCTTGAGACTCTTGGCATTACTGTTGGATATTTCGACCCCTCGATTCGAGTTTATGCTGCGGTCGCTAGTTATGACAGTGTCGTAGCGATTGCACAGGCGGACTTTGTTGTGGCAGTCGAGCCCGTGGGAATTAGCCGAAAAGCCCACGATACTGTGATTCCGAGTATGGGCGCAGATGCGCTACGGATGTATGACTACGCATCTGACCTCTTTACTGGAATTGGCGGGGAATCCGTTCCGATCGCTGTCATGGACACAGGTCTCAACCGACAGCATGTCGACATTGCAACAAACCGCGCAAGTATTTGCGGTGCGAACTTCGTGTATTTTGATCCCTTATACGATGACGCCGATCTCTGGGTTGACGAAGATGGGCACGGGTCTCATGTAACTGGGACGATAGTCGGCAACGGCACAGCCCTTCCTCAATACGCGGGTTTTGCGCCACTGGTTCAACACATTCGTTTCGCAAAGGTACTGAATCACACGGGAATTGGGAACAATGTCTTCATCCTTCGCGGAATGGAATATCTGCAGAATCCAATTGAATGCACATTAGCAGGTAACGAGACTGGAACTAAAGCAATAAAACCTCTGGTTGTTAACATGAGTCTTTCAGCACGCAGCCTCAGTTTCGACGGGCGTGAAGCGACATCTCGAAAGCTGGACGCGGTCGTTTGGGAAGACAAGCAGCTCTATGTTGTTGCTCACGCGAATTCAGATATTCATGGCTTCTCGAATTATGCCGCCGCTAAAAACTCATTAGGAGTGGGTGCTACTCTGGACAATGGTGCGTTGGCGAGTTTCAGTAGTCTAGGTCCGACTGCCGATGGGCGTTTATCACCTCTCATTGTCGGCACAGGTGTTGATGTCAACTCTACAGCAGGTAATAACAGTCGAACTGAATATCAATCTCTTAGCGGGACGAGCATGTCGTCCCCAGCAGTAGCAGGTGCGGCCACGTTGCTCATGGATGCGTTGCCCGAATATAGAGAACAACCTGCATTGACACGAGCTCGATTGCTTGCCAGTGCCATCAAAGCCGACGCGTGGATTGAAGGACAAGATCACTATCGTCCGAACAACAATGAGGGTCCGGGAGAATTGCAAGCGCGCTACGGATTGGGTTTAGTGTCTGCTAGAACTAGCGTGTTTCAGCGCGACCGCCCGAATGGGTGGCAAAGCGGAAGCGCGATTGTCGAGCTTCACAGTGGCGAATACGGATATGTCGATATAGAAGTCGTAGAGAATACAGCCAGGCTTGATTTAGTGCTAACTTGGGACGAGCCGCCAGCGGATGCATTCGCTAGCACGGTAATAAATGATCTTGATCTTTGGTTCGATCAAGGTGCTGATTGTCAATCAGAACCATGTGGCGAGTATGCGTCCAAGTCTCGAATTGACAATGTTGAGTGGATCATACTTTCGAATCCCGAACCTGGCATGTATCGAGCGAAAGTCGCCGGTTCGCGTATTTATACGGACTCTCCGCGAGCGGCATTGGCGTGGACTGCACTTCGAGATGTTTCAACACCGACATTAACGTTCGATGTGGGAAATGACATCATCGAAGTTTCGAACATTACAGAAGAGATTCACTTTTCAATCGAATTGACGACTGACGGGTATGTTGCTGCAGGGACAAGAATTCAGATAGACTGTCGCACGATTGCTGATAAGGACTGCGGGAACAACCCCAACATACGAGTTACGTCTAACCGTGAAGACAGTATCGACCAGCAACTGGAATTGAAGCTAGGCGACACAGTCGAGCTTGGTGAATTAGCGGAAGGGGAGACCTGGTCAGCGCAGATCACGTTTAGCAACATTGCAAACGCGAACATCGACGCATATCGCCTCTATTTCAAAGCGAATGCATGGAACGGGAATTCGGATTCAGAATCCATCCTGGTGCGCAGGATCGGTTCACCGGAATTGAATGTTAGTCCTGTAACTGAACCTGCTAACGATGACTTCGTGGACGCGGAATTGCTCGAAGGCGGCGATGGTGAGTTTATGTTCGATTTGATTAGATCGACGGCTGAATCAGGCGAGTTGCAGATAGCGAGCGATGGCCAACACCCGATGGGCTCAATTTGGTTTAAATGGGTCGCACCAACAAACGACAAGAGTTCGTTCGTCGCACTGCCAGTTGAAATGGACAGCTCATCGTCTGAGACAGTAGATATCAGCATTTTTCAAGGTAGCGATTTAACCTCGCTAAAGCTAGTTGCGCGTGGTCTCGGTAGTACTCAATTTTTTACTCAATCCGGGGAAAACTACTGGGTGCGGGTCAGTCACCTTGAGAACTCAATTCCTCATACCTTGGTTTGGTCAACGGGTCCCCCACCGATTAACGATAGGTTTGCGAACGCTTTGCCGCTCGCTGGAGAGGCAGGCAGCGTACAAGGTTCTAATGTAGGTGCAACGACTGAAACAGGCGAATCGTTCGGTGACCTTGCAGGCTCGGTTTGGTACCGGTGGGAGAGTCCCATAGATGGCGACATTCTGATTGAGGTCGATTCCTCAAGACTTGTGGTAATCGCATTTACGGGGGAACGCTTGAATGACCTTCGACTAGTGTCAACAGTCCCGTCATCGCGAAGCAGCTTTCGCGTTCGTAGTGGCGAAGTCTATTATCTAGCTGTGGCCGCAAAGAATCCGAGGAACGGTGGTAGTTACTTCAATTTGAATTGGCGAGCTAATCCACGCACAGTGAGCAATGACGACTTTGAATCCGCGATAGCGATGCTTAACGGTGAACGGTCCTATGAAGTTGACGTTGACTCGTTAGCCACCGTCCAACCTAGGGAACCTGCTGAGAGCGGCATTCGGACCAAATGGTGGGTCTGGACAGCTCCTGCGACAACTGAGTACACCTGGTACCTTGATGAGTTAACTAGAGAAACTCGAGGGGCTACTAACAAGCTAATGCTGTCTGTGTTTTCAGGTAGCAGATTTGAAGATCTAGAGACTGTGGCGACCAACGGTTCCCATATGGCAAGTAAATTCAAATTTACCGCATCACAAGGTCAACGGTATTGGTTCGCAAGCGGACTACCCACTGATTATTACTGGGCATTTGTATTCGACGAGCTTTCTGCGACACTTGTTATGGGAGAGACACCTGCCAATGATGACTTATCTCGTGCGGTTCGACTCGAGAGCACTCGTGGTTCGTTAAAAGCATCAAATGAGTTCGCAACAAGTACTGGGCATGAACGAATAGATCGAATCGGTCGGTCAACGCTTTGGTGGTCATTCGAAGTACAGGAATCAGGTTTTTTTCGATTCTCGATCGATGAAGATAACGGTGGGGAATGGATTTTATCGTTACATAACAACGTTGAGGATGGGATAAACGATCGAACGATGATCAACTCAGACCCAAACACAGTGGTCGCATATCTCAGCAAGGGTATTGTTTACACGCTAGGTGTCGGGGCTAGGGGAGCTTACAAAGGTGGTGAATTCACACTTCGGTGGGAACCAATAACTAATCCGACAGGGTTGCGTTATGTCGGCCGATTCGCCGATGGTGATGCGGACATCCAAGGCGCGCCAGTGTCGATTAGCCAACCCTCCGACCTCTTAATTCATCCTAGTGGCAATTCGCTGTATCTCTTGTCTGATGGAACCCTGCATGTTTTCGATAGGAGTTCCACGACCGGCGAGCTCAGTCACGTCCAGCGACTCGATATTGGGAGGAGTGCAGACTTTGCTTCGATTCTCTGGGACGAAGTAAACAATAGGTTGCTCTTGTCGGATTGCATATTCGGTCGATGGCGCGCATTTGCGTATGCTGAAGATAGTGCTCATTTGAGGCAAGTCAGTGACCCGCCTGGTCATTCCGGGGCTTGTCCTCATATCTTATGGCTAATCGACAGGACGGGTTCGAATATATACGGGTTTTGGAGTGGCGGCAACCTATCTGCGATACATCATTACTCTAGCCACACGACAGGTGATGTGTCTCGTCTTGGGAGCTATGAGATCAACACGACCATAAGAGGGGGTGCCCTCACTAACGATGGCGAACATTTTTACGTGACTGCATCGGACGGGTTGCGAACATACGCAGTTGATTCGAGTTCTGGTGCGCTTGTACTAAGCGAATATCAAGACGGTACCTTCGCTTTCAAAGATTTAACGGTAGTTGCACCTGTAGTCGTCACGAACGATGACGCGTTTATAGTCGTTTTTGATGATCGTCTTGGTTTGCGAGCAAACCTGCTTTCTATCGAAGACCCCGAAAGACCTGCTCTAATAACGCGTCTTGACTCGTTCTTAGCGCCTTCGGGGTTTTGGCAAGCATGCGAGTATGCGGATGTTCGCAAGTCACAAAATCTAATTGATGTGATCTGTAATAATGAGTTCGCTACTTTACGCATTGACCGAGAAGCGGGTTTACTTGAACATATCAGTTCGGTATTCTCCAACAAGCCAGATCTTTTTAATTCCCTTCTACCCGACCTAGGTACCGTGGGTGGATTAGCGGTCAGTCCTGATGCCCGATTCCTATACGTAAGTTCAGGAATATCTGGCGTGATCATCTTAGATCGCGATCTGACTCCGTCGGTTGAGAATGAACCCGATCTTTTCATCTTTGCATCTGTGATAGAGAAAAAAGAGGTTTACCAAACAGGGAACAGTTTCGGCTTGCAAGCAACTGTTAGAAACCGAGAGCAATCTCAATCAGGTTTGTCTACTCTGTACTTCTATCAATCGACAGACTCGGAAATTACTCCTGATGACACCTCAATCGGAATATATGCAATGAGTAGCCTTAGTATTGCACAGCAAGCCCATCATTCAATTCGTTTGCGTGTCCCCCTTGAACCTGAAACGTACTATTACGGTGCATGCGTAGAAGAGGTAACGGATGAGGAAAGTACTGCAAACAATTGCTCAGAAGCGGTTAGCATCACGGTGATTGCTCCATAGAGCACTCGATACTTCGATTCACATGGAATAGGTCGATTTGGTCTACTTTCGCGTAGCAATTTCTGTGCCTAGAGACCTTAAGTAGATTGACTGTATACCCCAAAAAAAATTCTATTCCGTATCCCGGACACACGCTTCTGAGCACTTTAGCATAAGTGCGTCCGCACCCACGCGAACCGTTCACGTCGACCGGCCATACAGTGCACGATCACTACTCAATCAAACGGCAAAACGCACCTGACCGTTTGTGAACATCTCCAATCATGTCCTCAACCGACGACTTGGCTGACCGAGACCTCATCATTTGCCATTGCTGCGTTGATTGAGACACTTATCAGGGGATTTCAGGGACATCAATCCTGACAGTTAAAATATGCTAAGACTCCGCTTGCTTCTCGCATTCCCGTGAACTCTAACAAACTACTTCCGCTGTCTCCAATCTCTGTGCGCGGCGCTAAGGATTCGAAGTGACAGACATCAACTTTGTTTACGTCGCGTCCGTTTCGTCATTTTAGCAAGTAATTACGTAATCCGCGGTGGATAATGGGTTGAAGAATCACTATAACGAGACCGTAAACCTGCTCTTTCGCACTGATCAGTCCATGTTCCGTATCCCGAATGAGCTGGTCATTCGCATACTAGGCGACAGTAGTTTTTTGGAGGCTCTCCCTTGAGTTTACGACGAGAGCAATCAAGCGATAAGCGTCGTATCACGAGCTCTCAAGAAGCATTGCACGCTGAAGCGGTACAACTCATTAACTTTTTACGCGTACGTTCAAACCGCGACAAGCTCGACGAATGTCAATTCCTTCTTGCAGGATCAATGCTCGAGCGCTGGAAATGGAATTCACGCGTCATTAGCGGCGAGGATTTAATTGAATTTCTTGACATTATCCGAGCGCTCGTGAGTGAAATCAAACATGCCGAGCGTCCAATGGATAATCCCAGAGAGTCAATTCGGAGATGACGCTAGGGGTCAACACTGAACGTCGGATCCCATATTTTTATTTCGGTAAATAGAGTACTACTCCGAGACTAAGCGGGGTTTAAATCAACATCATAGCTTGACTATAAGCATGGGTTGCGTTCAGGCGAAGCATCTGCCCAAGGAGTGTACTCGCAATTTACGGTTGATCCGGTGTATCCCAGTCACGCTCGAACACGCCAGGAACCCATCGAAACGATCGATCCTTATTCCCTGATCGTATATATTTCGGTGGGAAAGAACTTACTAAATCGAAACGAGCTCCCGCAACTTGACAGCACTCATCATCGTGGGCAATCTAACTGCGATCACCCCCATGAAGCGTGAGTACCTCGCAATCATTCAACAGAAGGACAAATACATCCGTGACCTTCAGCAACACACCATATACGGCGCGCCGCTCGAATGTGTGATTGACGTTGTTACAGGACAGGAGAAGTCGGCGTGAGTACGCTACGCGACTCGAGATCCAGATCGATCGATGTCCGACTGTCGAGTAAATTCGTTAAAAAGAAGCGTTTTCTTCAAGAGGAAGAATCTCGAATCCAACGACTCATTATGTTTCGCTTGCTTTCTGCGTCCGTCGCGATATACGTGTTAGCGGGTTGCGGTGTCGTCGTTACGCCGTACGAGGCGGAAGCAAACGAGATACACGGGCAAATCACCTTCATAGCGCACGTCGAATATAACGACACGGCAAATTGGGAGAAGACCTTGAAAACGGCACAGAGGCGATGCCGAACGCTAGGTTATGAAAACGTCAAAGCGTTTGAAGGGATCCGTAAGAAGTGTGTCGACTCGTCTATATACGATGGCATTGGTGGGTGCTACCGATGGGAGCTAGAACGAATCTACCAGCGCACAAACGAACCAGGTACGTCATGAAACGAACGATATGCGGCTTCATCGCAGGAGCATTGTGTAGGGATGGGTTACACCGCCGTTGGTAGTCACTAAATGAGCATGCAGTAAGCTATCGCTATTGCCGAGTTCAGTTACACTCGTGGACGTGAAATAGGATTGATCGTGAGCCTGCAAAATGAAAGGCGCAACCATGAGACTATTTGTCGCACTATCGAACGTTCAAACCGATACTACGAGTTAGAACTAGGTTCGATGATTGATAGCGACCATGTCTGACGACTCTACCAAACTGACTGCTCAAGAGATGTTCTTTCTCTGTCTTGCGAGAGCTATGATAAAAGTCGGTCACGCTCAGTATTTAGACGACGCACCGACAGTTCGATCTGGTCTAGACGCAATGATTCAGGCAATTTTTGGAAGGCGAAGATCACCCATTTCATTCATTGGATGAAACTGCCAAAAGCGCTTTGCGGAATCTGAAGGTTCATTTTGATTCAATTCTGGATAATCCTGATGTTGCTATGTAACTGTCTCCTACTATTTACAGAACAGTATCTGCCCGTAGAATAGCCGCTTTCGACCAAATAAGGACGCAGAGCCTTTCAATTCTGCGTACATGGACTTGGACCTATCTGTCGAAATTAAGGCCTTCGACCTGTTCCTTGAAGCCGTCGCGTTGACTCTTGATTCGCTTGAGAATGGTGACGACCAGTCAACCCCTCAAAATGGTAAAGCTGTGGAGTCATTGCGTAGTCACGCTAAGGAGCTGGAATCGTCTCACGGCTCCTTAATGCCGTTCCAGCAGGAGATAATCGAGAAGACAGTGGAACGTGTCGAGTCGCTTTACTACTCGCACAAACACGACAAGGAACGAAACCACATCCCAGCTCAGTAATATCTACGTAACCCACTAACTAGGGGACAAACATGGACAAGCCAGACCCCAAGTTTCACGAAATAGCCCGTAGAGTGCTTGAACTCAAAGACTTAAATCTTGAGGTCTTTGCGACTTTCAGGAAATATGGCGGTATTCAGTTCATTGACGTTCGGATTTACCGACCTGAAGATGGAGACGAGTTCGACGAAATCGTTAAGGAGCTGTGTTAATCTACGCAGAGCGGACACGGTTCTAGGGTTCCTCTTGGTTCTACCGGTCACATCGCACCCTGTCGTGTTCGCTTCTACTAACTCGTAGCTTACCTGTCCCAGTAGTATCTCAGACCAATACCGAATGACCTTGTATCGCTGTCGTCGAAAAAGGTTGTACCGTTAAGGTTGATAGCGAAGCCGTCTGAGATAGAGTACTCTAGGTGAACCGTCAGTGAATCAACGTCTAAGCTATCGCCTAAGTCTCCCCACTGTAATGAAGCGCCTAGCTCAAATCTGTCGGTAAACATTGACCTAACTCCAACCTGACCAACGAAGGCATCTAGCGATTCGTCTACTGAGCCTAAGTCAGGTATATCGAATGTTGCAGTTGCGTATTCATACCCTAACCTGACGTGGATGGCTGAATTGTTGCCAAAACCGATGTGGGTTCCTGCACCAACTAAGTAGGAGTTCGTTGATACTTCAGCGTCGAATGAATCAAGTTTGCCGTAATCAAAGACCCCGAATGCGTGGAATATATCGCTTACCTTAGCACTGAATCCGGTGCTAAAGCCTCTATAGTCGAGATCAAATTCATTGTCGAATGTACGGGTTACTATTTCTGCGCCAGCGAAGCTGTAGTTGGGTTCATCTGCGTTGGTCGGCAGTGTGAGGAGCAGCGTTAAAGATGCAATCAAGGTGAATCTGATTGAATTGAACACGGCTCTAGGTCCCTAGTTCAGGTAAGTCTTATTTACAGTTTCAATTGTAGATGCTCCAGTACAATTTCGGTGGGCGCGACCGTTCACGCTAGGTCGAGAGGTATAACCGAAAGTGGTGTTTGAGCAGCATTCGTTACGCTGCTTTCTGTGTTGATGGTGGGTGAGTTTCTTCCTTGGGTGCGAATTTAATCCCATCGATGAATTTGATGCCCTCGACGACTTCCGCCAGCTGCTTGAAGCCACGTAGACGTCGCCAGTGTGTCTCCGCGGCGCAACCTAATTTGAACATCATATGTAATGCACTTTGACGCGACACGCAACCCTTCGCCTGCCGGGTGCGATGTCGAATCGTGCCGAACGTCGACTCGATGGGGTTGGTGGTCCGAATGCTGCGCCAGTGCTCGGCGGGAAAGTCGTAGAACGTGAATAACGTCTCGCGATCCTTGACCAAGCATTCGACGGCATCCGGAAATTTAGCCTCGTAGGTCGCTTTGAACGCGTCATAGGCGTGTGCCGCCTGGGCTTTCGTTGCGGCTTGCCAGATATCCTGTAAATCCCGTTTGGCGCTTGCCTGCGAGGATTTCGGCAAGCGATTCAGGACATTGCCCATCTTGTGCATCCAACACCGCTGGCAGCGCGTCTCAGGCCAGAGCTCGTTGAGGGCATTCCAGAAGCCCAACGCACCATCCCCGATCGCCAACTGGGGTGCATTCATGTGCCGCTTTTTCAGGTTCAGCAGGAGCTCGCGCCAACTTTGCGTGGATTCCCGCACCCCTTCTTCGACCACCAGCAACGCCTTGCGACCGCGCTGATCAACGCCAATTGTTAGGCGACATGCAAACTGCCGGAAAAACGACATCGAAACTGCCGGTGATTCAGGCGCGATCGTAAGCGGTTGCGCCGCTGTTTGTCACCATCACGGAGTTTGGATATGACGACCTTGAAACCACCCGATACCATCGC
>JAJECH010000052.1 GCA_022822135.1 Pseudomonadales bacterium | reverse complement strand
ATACTCAACGGATAAGACTCACTTACTACCGAGGTGGCATAAAAAAATCTGAATTTACTCCTGGACGCTGACCGAGGGTAACCGATTAAGCAGGTTGCGCCTCCACGACTTGACTAACTTAGTACCCTACTAAAGAGATTCTGCGATAAGCAGCGATGCTACTTCGCAGCTGGATTGTTGGAAATCTCAATTTGATCTTCGTCGGATTCAAACAGTTGTCTAATGAACTCCTTCGGCAACGGTTTAGATAGTTTCGACACGATAAAAGTGAGCGATACCGACACCGCTTCACCCAAAGCCGCGCAAGAGAATGGGTTCGGTCCCTCGTTATATAGCCACGTAACGACATCGAATACGACGCCACTTTCACCAAACCACGCAGGATTCAGTAGCTGCGCATGCAGGATGATGAATGCGAAAAATCCGCCGAGTAGACCCGCGAACGCGCCATTTTTGGTAACACCTCGCCAAAGCGCACTCACAACCAGCGGTCCAGAAAAGGCTGCCATCATGCCGCCAGTACCGATCATGACGATCAGCGCAATGTTCGTATTCTGAAGTGCCCATGCCATCGCGGCGCACAAAATCAACACGATCACAGTTGAGACTCGACTAATCGTCAAGACCTGTTTGTCAATCTGTTCTTCCGAGTGAGTCTTTGCGAATCGGGTTCGCGGCAGAATCGAACGACGGTAGAGATCGTTAGCGATGATTTGGGACGAAGATACGACAAGACCATCGGCGGTCGACATGATCGCAGCGAGTACGCCAACTCCGATCAAGGCTGCGAGCCAAGTTGGGAAAATCTCGATAAACAGGACAGGCAACGCTGCGTTTGGAGAGGTGCCCGTCATGAACAAATCTTCTCCTACGAGTCCTCGTGTGAGTAGACCGGCGAGGGACATCATGCCAAGTGTCAATCCGCACGCGAACGCGAGTTTGACAAACGAGCGTTGTTGGTCGGTGCGCTTCAGCGCCCAGAGTTTGTTGCCTAGATGAGGTAACAATCCGAGCGGAATGTGAGCAAAAAAGACCGAGACGATCGACCACCATGAGTGAGCTAAGGCAGTCGTCGTGTTGAGCGGTTTGGTCAGGTGTTCATCTTGTTCGGACAGATTGCTCATCAATCCGGGTAGACCGTCATCAAAACCGACGGCAAACACGAACAGAACGATGACGAGGATGGCGAGACCCAGCATCATCAACCCTTGCACACCGTCGGTGAGGATATCTGCGTGCGCACCGCCCATCGAAACATAGACGAGTAAGACCAAGGTAGTGATGACCAGTGCCCACATACGATCGAATCCGAGCATGGTTTCAAACATCACAAGACCGGATACGAGCTGACCGGCGATGTAGAAAAACAAAACGAGCGAAATGATTGACACTACGATGCGCAGTGCATCGGACTGAAATCGATCACCGAGATACTCAGGAATCGAACGATTACCGAATCTGTGACCCGCTGTTGCGATCAGTCGCATCGCGATCAGTACACCGAAGTAGACTCCCATGGGATAGAGGAAACTACCCCAGAGCATCGAAACGCCATACGTGTACGCGAGCCCTGGACCGCCTAGGAAGGTTGCGCCACTTGCTGTGGTAGCGGCAAACGCAAATGCCAGGAATACCGGACCGTACGAACCACGAGCCGTCGCATAGTCATCGGCGCGTTTAACTCGTAGCGTTCCCCAAACGCCGATACCCAGCATCGCCCCCATATAGAAGACAAGGAATATCCACGACCATGTGACGTAATCCATCGTGCGTTACGCGTCCCAGCGATCCCAACGCATGGTTTCCTCGACGGGGAGACGGGTCACCGGTCCGAAATTACCCGATGGGTAGCCGATCGGAATAATGCAAAACGCCGCCATGTTGTCGGGCAAACTTAGTACTTCCTTAACAGCAGCAGGATTCATCAAACCAAGCGTTGTTGGTGCAGCGCCGAGCCCTAGTGCGCGAGCAGCAAGTAGTACATTCTGAATTCCCGGCCAAACGGATCCACCTGCTTGTGATGCGTTCGTAACGGGACCGGGAAATTCGAAACAAGCAATCAGCAATACAGGAATGTCCTGCATATGTTCTGCTTGCCAGAGTACCGCATTTAGCATGCGTTGACGTTTGTCCGCCGGTTGATGAGGCAGGCTATCGAGGCGAGTCGACTCCACCCCCGTATAGCCTTGCACTGCAGTCTTGTTGAGCGCGGCAAGCTTGTCCTTCTGCCCCTGGTCTTTGACGGCGATCCAACGTGCACCTTGCTGATTTGACCCACTCGGTGCTTGATTTCCTGCATCGATTAGTTTCAGGATGAGTTTGTCGGGAACTGGATCGCTCTTCAAGCGACGCATCGCGCGACAGTTGTACATGACATCAAAGAGTGACATCGTTTCATCGGTTGACATGGAAATTCCTTCTACCAGGTGTCTATGTTGCGGCGTTTTTTACCGGTGCGGTGTGGTGGTGGCGGCGCTGAATCGAATGCCGCACTTATCCAGCGACGTGAGTCTGCTGGATCGATCACATCATCGACGGCGAACGAGGTTCCGGCGACGAGCGCCTTCCCGCGTTGATATGCAGCATCGACGAGTTGGTCGTATCGTGCTTTTCGCTCGTCAGGATCTTCGATCGCTGCCAGTTCGTTGCGAAAACCCAACTTGACCTGACCTTCAAGACCCATACCGCCGAATTCGGCGGTTGGCCAAGCAACCGTTGCGAATGGTTCTTTGAAACTACCGCCAGCCATCGCTTGTGCGCCTAAGCCGTAAGCCTTGCGAAGCACCATTGTCACATGTGGCACAGTGAGATTCGCACCGGTGACAAAGAGACGACTACAGTGGCGCACCAACGCCGTCTTTTCGACCTCGGGACCGACCATCATGCCGGGTGTGTCGCAGAGTACGAGAAGAGGTATGTCGAACGCATCGCACAATTGCAGGAAGCGTGCGGCGTTGTCCGATCCGTCGCTGTCGATTGCACCGGATAGATGGGTCGGATTGTTTGCGACCACACCGATGGGACGACCTTCAATTCGAACGAACGCTGTGACCATCCCGAGTCCGAAGTCAGGTCGTAGCTCGAGTACTGAGCCCGTGTCAGCGAGCGTATGGATTACGTCCCGTACGTTGTAGACGCGTAAGCGGTTCTCTGGCACGATATGTCGCAACAACCTCTGATCTTCGCACTCCCAAGTATCAAGCGAGCCCTGAAAGTAGGAGAGGTATTGCTTCGTGGCGGCGACTGCCTCAGCTTCGTCCTTGACCACGATGTCAATGACGCCGTTTTTTCGTTGGACCTCAAGTGGACCAACTTCTTCGGGTCTGAATACACCAAGGTTGCCGCCTTCGATCAAAGCAGGACCGCCCATGCCGATATTGGAGTCTTCGGTCGCGATGATCACGTCACAGCAACCTAATAACGACGCATTTCCGGCGAAGCAATAGCGCGATGTGATGCCGATCATCGGAACCAATCCGCTGAGTCGACCCATGGACGCAAACGTTGGTGTGTCGAGAGGTCGATAGACGGCATCTTCTCGACCTTGCCCTGCATTCGTGGTCGCTTTCCCGCCGTCGCGTTTTCCTCCGGTACCAGCCCGTCCGCCACCGCCTTCAGCGAACAGTACGAGCGGGATCTCCCACTTCTCGGCGAGTTCGAGCATTCGGTCGGTTTTGGGGTGGTTGATGGCACCTTGTGTGCCAGCCAATACGGTGTAGTCATACGCCATAACCACCGTTCGGGATTTCTCTTTTCCGAACTCAGTTCCGTTGATGCCGCCAACACCTGTGATCATGCCGTCGGTCGGGAACTTTCGAATGACTTGTTCAATCGGTAAGCCGGTTCCTGGTGTGAGCGCCAATTGCCCGTGTTCAACAAAGGATCCTTCGTCGCATAGATCGTCGATGTTCTCACGCGCCGTTCGTTGATGCGTCCTGCGACGTTTCTCGATTGCATCCGGTCGATTCTCGTCGAGCGTGATCTCGTGGCGTTCAATCACTTCCGCGACATCGTCTCGCAGCGTGTCGAGGTCGAGTTCGCTACGACTTTGCGCCTCATCGACATTTACGTCGCGTTCTTCTATGTACAGTAGCGCGTGATTCTCATAGACTGCATCACCAGCATTCACGTTGAGAGAATGCACAACTCCCACCGTTCCTGCGCGGATTTCGTGTTCCATCTTCATCGCTTCCATGATGACAACGATGGCGTCCGAGCCTAATTCGTCGCCGGCCTCGACCGCGATTTCGACCACCGTGCCTTGCATCGGCGCACGAACGGGATGCGTACCAAGCGGTACGGGCGTAGTGTCTTCGATCAGGTTTTCGGCTTGTTCTTGACGAGTGAATTCACCGGTCTTACCGTGCTCTAGCACAGCAAGAGGATCGGTTGATTGAAGTCTCGTACCAGCGAGCGTCGATTGAGTTGAACGGAGTTGCTCAGACGACGAGTCGGCAATCGATTTAAGTAACGCAGGGATTTGTTCGTCAACGTAACGCGTATGAATCGTCATTTCGTGAACATGAGCGTCGTTGAGCAACGCGATTAAAAAGTCCTTGTTCGTGGGTACCCCTTCGATATCAAACTGGTCCAGCGCTCGCCGACTTCGATTTAGCGCGGCACCGAACGATTCACCCGAACAGATGACTTTGGCGAGCAGCGAATCGAAATTAGGGTTGGTGGTATACCCTTGATAACCTTAGGTATCGACGCGCACGTTTGGACCCGTAGGCGCGTCAAAGCGTTGGAGCGTGCCGCCGGATGGTTTAGTTGAGCCATCCTCATTCATTACTTCCATGTTGACGCGTGATTGAATGGAGTAGCGTGATCGCGAAGGAACTGCAAGTGTTTCGAGATTCTCACCAAGTGCAAGGCGTAATTGCGCTTGGACGAGATCCACGCCCGTAGCTTCTTCGGTGATCGTGTGTTCGACTTGGATACGGGCATTTGCTTCGATGAAGTAGAAAGTGTCCTCCGTGACAAGGAACTCAAAGGTTCCAAGACTACGGTATTTCGCCGCTGCGGCGAGACGCGAAGCCGCATCCCACAGCTCGTTACGAAGCTTCTCAGTGAGGTTCGGCGCTGGCGCAATCTCGAGGATTTTTTGATGGCGTCGCTGTAAACTGCAGTCACGATCGCCAATGACCTTCACATTACCAGTGCCGTCACCCATGATCTGCAGCTCTATGTGCCGCACGTCACCAAGCAGTTGTTCCGCATAGAGTGACTCATCGCCGAATGCTGCTCTTGCTTCTGACGAGGCGCGTGCGAAGGCGTCAGCAAGCGTCGAGTGATCAACGACCTGACGCATGCCACGACCGCCGCCGCCGTTAATCGCTTTCAGCAATATGCCTTGACCTTGCGGCAAGCTCTCAAGTAACGAACTTGCTTCATCGATCGAGACGGCGCCATCCGAACCTCTTACAACGGGCACGTTTTGTTCGATCGCGAAGTTTCGTGCGCTGCTCTTGTCCCCAAACAATGTCAGAGTTTCAGGCGTCGGACCGATAAACGCGATACCTGCTTCTTCACATGAAGTTGCGAAAGTCGCGTTCTCACTTAGGAAACCGTAACCCGGGTGAACTGCATCACACTCGTATCGTGATGCAATGTCGACGATGTCTTCGGTGTTGAGGTAAGCCTTGACGCCAGAACCGTTAAGCAGCGCGGACTCATCAAGCGCAGACACATGGCGAGACTGTTCGTCGTCCGTGGAATAGATGGCGACGGTTGGAATGCCTAAATCTTGTGCCGCGTCAGCGATTCGAATCGCAATTTCACCACGGTTGGCGACCAGGAGTTTCATAAGGATTCGTTGCGAAATGCAAAGCGGTCAAGTGTATTCAGCTAGATCATTTCCTTTCGCCGACTATGAATCCTCGAATCCTCGGTTTTTCCAGGAAACACGATTTTCTTGAGATTTTGAGCGAAGACCGGTTAATCGACAATGACAATATGACGACACTAACGCAGACGCAATTCTTGATTTGCGTACCGAGTAATGGAAGTCTGTTGACGCTTAGCCCCATCGTGATTTTGGCTCTCCTCACTTTGTAGGGTAGCGTCGGTCGTGTAATCAATGAAGTCTTGAAAAAGATCCCACGCTTTCGGCAAGCCATTGATTCCTAAATACGCGAGCGTCGTCGCTAAGGTGACGACCAATACGATGCCTAATCTCATTCGCTTCAATTTAGCCCAGAAAATTTCACGATGTTTCGAGCGAAGCTCTACGCGTGCGTTTTCGAACTGAAGCTGTACAAATTCGTTATTCAGTGCGCGATACTCAGACACCATACCCTTGTTTTCCAGCGAATTCACGATACTGTCCGTATTGAATTTGCAGACAGAATCCAACTCCGCCTTTCTCTTGGAGAGTGCTGTAATACATAACTTTTCGGCCTTTCTCCTAAATGGACACAACTTGATGCTCGATCTGTTTTGCATTAACTCCGTTAGCGTCAGAACGCATTTGGAGGTACTTTTTAAAAGTTCGTTCTCGATTTCTTTATGCATCGCCACGACGGTTAACGAGCTATACAGAAGACCTCGACCATTGTGTTCTTGCTTTACCCGAACAAGGCTTTCTAGTAGTTGCTTATCGTGTTCTTTAAAGCGTAATCGGAGAAGCGACTCAAATTCTCTGTCGAATTTACTCATTGGCAACGCAGCTGCGGATAAGCCCAGTCTGTCAATTTACACTCTTCGATATCAATAATCTATGTGCTGATTGAATTTCGTTTATATGTCGTGATAACTCGTACGAGTTTATTCAAGATGAAACCACATATCGACCCTACGTCTGCCGGTTGACCTCACGTACAAAGATTCCTCAATTGGCGTCAGCTGGACCAGTTCTTGCAAAACCTTCTTGATTCATTCCACTTGTACCAATTCAAACGCCATCTGGCGTCGACCTTCTTGATTGCCGAGCCGCTATCCGGTATGTAACACTACGAGTGATTACGAGAATCATCATCGAATTCGACAAAAACGCGCCTCGATCGACGATTGAAGCAACACATCATGCGGCGTCTTCAATTGCTAGCACTTCCCTTTCCACGTAATTACGGAACGATTCGACGTCAGTGAAAAAGCGGTATCCGGCTCGATTTGCCTCTACCTCCGTTCTCACAGGTTCGTCCAAAAGAACTGCGACTGGGGCACTTAAACCTACTTGAATTCCATCAGGCCATGCAAGATCGAGAACCGCACACGTCGCTCCAGTGATTGAGTCGGATAGTTCTAACATCAACTCTCCTTTTGGCAATCCCTGAGCTGATACCCAGTCGTTCAATTCAATGAGCAGTCGTTCTTCTTCGCCATCGAAACCGATTGGTGTCGATCCTACTTCCCGGTCCACCACGCGGACATCCTGAACTTCTTCTGGAACATTTCCGTGGCTTAGTGTTTCGAGAAAGTCGTTTGCAGCATTCGCGAGGAGCTCACGTCGCGCAGTCAGGAAGTCCTCGTAGCGGTCAATGCGCCATAGTTCAGGTTCTAGCGGTATCCAATGTGATGTGATTAGTTCCGGATCCTTATTCGCGTAGGCAGTGAGGTAGGTGATTGGCTCCTTATCTAGTACCTTCAGGTTAGTCTCTTTTGTAAGAAATGTGAAGTTTGCAAGTGCATTAACTTGAGGCCGCTCGAATCCAGCTTCGTACAACCTTGCCTTCGGGAAAATATGATGAAGTTCGAGGTTACTGAAATTACCGAGAAGGTGCCCCTTAAGCTCTACGCCTGATTCCCAGTCCAATGCGCCCCACGCCCTAGTTAGCATGTAAAGTAACGGGTAGAACCGTGCACTTCGACTCCAGCCAAGAAAATCCTGCGGGCCTAAAAATAACTCGCCTCGGTCCTGTCGAAGGTTCGCTATCAGCTTATCGATGCCGTGCTCGATGTCCTCTATCGCATCGAGGTCTTGATTAAGAACCGTCTCTGTCGAACCTGCGTAACGTCCCCATAGAAAGCTATGCACATACCAATATAGCAGTTTATCGCGTTCGTTTGGATCAGTAATAGATCCTCCGCGGTTCTCTAGGTATCGCGACATGAGAGGGAGTGCGTAGCGTCCACCGAGTACGCGATCATGGTCAAGTCCGAGACGCGAGCCGATCAGATTGAGCAGTTTGTCGATATGTTTGACTGTAGTTTTTAGACCTTCTTGAAAGTCCTTACTCTCCACGCCGTCCAATACACTAAACATCGCTTCGCCTGTCAGTGTTGTAGTTACGCTACGTAGCAACAATTCGAGCTTAAACTCATAGCCAGCGCTTGACCATCTATGAAGTTCCTTGTTCAGACTCTGTCTTGCTTCGGACCATTCAGCACATATTTTCGCCAATGCTAGGTCACCCTTAGATAGCTTGGTTCCTCCGCTGTTTACTCGATTGAAGATATCAACGACCACGTCGATCGACTTGTCTTTCCCAGTGACCTCTTCAATATGTAGCTCGACATTCTTAATCTGATCGATTTGGTTTAAACGTGTAAGGAACTCGTCTATTCGTTCGCTGTATTCGGGTTTGCCGAGGAATCGGTGAAGAACAACCCCCGCGCCTTTTTGTAGTAATTCCGTCACGTCAATCCACAGAGGATCGTCTTTCATTTTCAATGGTTGATAAAACGAGAATACCTCCTCACTGAGGTGGAATCGCAAGTCTGAAAAAGCACGATCATTCCCTTCGAAGAAAGGGGGCGCTTCACCGCGAACTAAACCATAGAGCGAGGTCACGCGTTGCTGTCCGTCGAGTAGGAGTCTAACAAAACCCGGATGCAGGTCCTGGTCGCCGCGAGCGTTAGCCCCTTCTGTCGGCGTTTCCCAGACGAGCAAACTGCCGACGGGATGACCGCGATAGAGTGATTGCATGAGTCCGCGAACCTGATCCCGATTCCAAACGTACCCTCTTTGGAATTCTGGCAGCGCAATGCTTCCGACGTCGATCTGGTTTAGGATTGCGTCAACTTTCATTTTTCCTCTGTTTACTCTTTTCTGTTCATTCGAATTCGCTTCGCAATCTCACCGCGGTTGACAACCAGGAGTTTCATAAGGATTCGTTGCGAAATGCGAAGCGGTCAAGTGTATTCAGGGCAATCGGTGATGGAATAACCCTTATAGATAATTTCGAAGAATCTCGTTTTTACTTCATGTCTGGATAGCTAAGTGGCATACGACAAACCGATCCCTCGACAGGGACAACATAACAAGCCTTTCTGGGAAGGCGCGAAACAAGGGAAACTCGTACTTCCGCATTGCACCGAGTGCAATAGTGTTCATTGGTACCCTCGGTTGATCTGTCCGTTTTGTCATTCCGATAAGCTGGACTGGATCGAAGTGAGCGGCGAGGGAACCTTGTATACCTTCGCGGTTCAACATCGCCTGGCAGCTGGTGCCTGGGCAAAGGAACTGCCTTTCGTCACTGCATTCATTGATCTGAAAGAAGGTGACCGCATGCAGACCGTATTACGCGGCGTGGATCCAAACAAACCAGAAGACATCAAGATCGGTTCTAAAGTCAAAGTCGAATTTGAACAGGCAAACGACGATACGTTCATTCCATTCTGGAGGGTCGTCGAGTCATGAAGATGCCTGACTTGTCATATCGTGCGGCACTCGTTGGTGCATGTGAATCCAACCTGATCGGCTATCCCGGCGGCGAAGAACGAACCATTCGTTGCACATCACTGCAGCTGCATCTTGAAGCGATTAAAAACGTCTCCGAATATACCGGTATTCCAATCAGTGATATTGATGGCGTGTTTTCGGCCGGCTGGTCTTCCGAACTGGCGGAACACTTGGGTATTCATCCATCGTATATTGATACGACTTCAGTCGGAGGTTGCTCCTTCCAACTGCACGTTAGGCATGCCTTAGCAGCCATCGCAGCTGGCATGATCGACACGGCGCTTATCAGCCACGGTGAGGCAGGTTGGTCGTATCGCGGCATGGGCGGACGTGGTGGAGGCGGACGTGGTGAAGTGTCTCCTGCTGAAGAAGCGACTGCAGCGTATGGGATCGCGGGCGCGCCTGCTCAGTACGCTCACGCAATGGTTCGACATAACCATGTGTACGGTACAACGCCTGAAGACTTCGCGCACATCAGCGTGGTTACCCGACAGTGGGCTATGAAAAACCCGCGTGCACTCATGTATTCAAAGGAAACCAACCCATTCGGCGGGGAGATCACCATCGAGGATGTCCTCAATGCTCGTCTGATCGCGTGGCCGATGACGCTCTACCACTGTTGTTTGGTAACCGATCACGGTGGCGCGGTGATCCTGGCGCGACCGGAGATCGCACGTACGCTGAAGTCGAAACCCGTATGGGTCGTCGGCGCAGGCGAGTCGATGGGTCACTCGAACATGGTTGAGATGGAGGACTTCACGGCAACATCGGCGCATCGTTCGGCAAAGATGGCTTACGAAATGGCGGGGTTAAGTCCGAATGACATTGAGATGGCGATGATCTATGACTCGTTCACGATCACGGCTGGTATTACCGCAGAAATGCTTGGTTTGGCGCCGCGCGGGCGCGGATACACCCTTTGGAAAGAAGGGCACGCTGCACCTGGCGGGCGCCTCCCAATTAACACGAATGGTGGTGGTCTGTCGTTCAATCACTCCGGTATGTACGGAATGCAGTTGTTGGTTGAGGCATATCGCCAAATGTCTGGCACCGCGGAAGACGGTGTGAATGGTGATCCCGGCAAGCAAACAGAAGCGTCAAACTGTATCGTCAATGGCACGGGCGGCACACTGTCGACGACGGGAACTTTGATTCTGGAACGCGACTAGAGGATTAAATCCGTGGCGACCTACAACGCTCAAGCAGCTTTACCCGACGGGAATCCTGGTCCGTGGGGCGAACCTGTCTCCATTTCCTACGACCAACGGGACGTGTTGCTGTACGCGGTTGGCATTGGCATCAACGATCTACGTTACATCTATGAAGCCAATTCGGATTTCGCTGTCTTTCCAACGTTTTCGATTCGGTGGGGCGGCGCTGGCGCTCCCGTTGATAGTGGACACATACCGAATTCTCCGGGGCCGCTCAACATTGACGCTGAACGATATCTGGAAGTGTTGAAGCCATTGCCGACTCGCGGTACCGTCACGGTTCGGTCACGCTTGATTGGCGTTCACCCCCGTGGCAAAGGCAACGGTTTCTGTGAATACGAGAGCATCGTGGCGAACGCTGATGGAGAAGACTGCGTTCGCATGGTGAACGGGTCGTTTCGACGAGGCGTTGAACAGCTTGGGGACATCGAGCCGTTTGAGGGAGTAGGGCAGACATTCTCGCAGAAAATCGCTGTACCTGACTCGGCGCCGGATGTGAACTTAGCCGTGCGTATCGGCGACAATCAAGCACACATATATCGTTTGTCAGGTGACTACAACTCGCTGCATATCGACCCGGATGCTGCCAGATTTGGCGGTTTTGACACACCGATCTTGCATGGTTTATGCACTTTCGGTCATTGTGCACAGCAGTTATTGGAAGCGCTTTGCGATAACGATCAGTCTCGATTTAAGAAGATCAAAGTGCGCTTTTCGTCACCCGTTTTTCCAGGCGACGACTTGATCATTCGTGGTTGGAATGAAAGCGAAGGTCGCGTGATTTTCGAGGGTGTAGTCGGCGATCGAGTGGTCGTGTCAAACGCCTATTTCGAATTCGCTTAAATCCGAATCGTGCGTCGGGTGGTAGTGCAGCTAGAGCGCTTCAGCTGCCGTATTTTCCGCCGCTAATCTGATTCCGCTCACAAATTGAATCCAGCTTCTAGGTGGACAACGTCTGGATATCACATCCCTTCAACGCTTCGTTCATGATGCGACAAGAAGACGACGAAGATTGCTGACGTATTTAAGGATTCCAATCGTAGAGAACAGACCTATGATTAAGGCGTGTATGAAGTGACCTTCCTGCCAACAGTCGATAGTCAGATATACGAGGAACGCGACTAGAGCCAGTAAGAGACCGTTCCATAGGATTCCTACAGACCAGTCCAGTATCCGAACAGAGTTCAACGTGCGCAACGATCAGAGTGCCGATCGAACATCTCAACAGAATTGAATGTACTGTCTTTGACTGAGTCAAAAACCCTGAATCTACTGTTAATTTGTTAGAGCTACTTACTTTCGAAGTTCGCGAATGACGAGAAGCAATGGGGCGTCCCGGTCTTAGAGTTCTCAGGCTCGATTATCCATCGACAGGTTTTCTAGGTTTTTCTATCCTGTTTCAGCCACCTATAGATACAGTACACTAAGTAATTCCGCACTAGAACGTTTGACTTATGACTACGCGCGGAATTGGGGAGTTGTTATCCGACTTTGAGTGGATGGTCGATATATCCATTAAGTAAGCGTCTCCGGTTTTTCCGGTGAGGTTCTTGACCTTGAGAGGTAATCCGCTCCGAGACTCTCCCCAGTATAGGAGCCGCTTTCTCTTTTTCGGATTGGTTTCCAATAAGAGATGCTCAATCCAAGGATCAGATTTACTTAACTCACTCAGTATCGTTTTCGATGACCAACGTCGCAGCTCTCCTTTTGACCGTAATTCACGAAGGAGATTTGACGATCCAGCGACAGCGGAGGTAGGACCTTGAGACTCGCCTACATCCTCGAGCAGTACAAATGCTCGAATTGAGTGACACAATGAACCATTGGGTGGCGCGTCGACGTGCCAAGTGTCTTTGCCGACCGGAATTGACCACTCATGATCAAGTTTTGAAGGAAATACCAACAACGGTATACCCCAGTTCGTAGGAGAATGGCTCGTTCCCTCTCCTAGTAATTGATCCACTGCTTCGCATAGCCTAGAAGATGCCATGCTTTGGAAGGTGCCTTTTCGGGACAGTTTTTGAAATCCGGTCGGTCTATGACCTGGAGACCACGAATTCGGATCGCCTTTCGATACTCCGCTCTCTTCGTCTAGGAAATCCCAAATCTTCTGTGCAAGCCGCGATGCTGTATCTGTATCGATACACCTTGTGATTTTGAGCAAACCGAGTGATTTGAATTCGTTAATTTGTCGAGGAGTTAGCATGTTCCAGTCGAGACGAGAATCTCATCCGATCATATAAAAATTTGAATCCAATAAAAAGACGGGGGGGGGGTATCTAGTTCGGCATGATTCGCGGAAATTCGTTGATTGATGAATTTCTACTACACAAATACCTTCGCCGTCTAAACGCAAATACACTCGTGCTAGTACCGTGCATTTTTTGTGAGGGAAGGTCAAAATTCGCGAATTTTGATTCGCTCACAGTGAAGGATCACATCATCGTAGAGATTCATCCCGGTTGATATATTTATGCACCTCCTGATGGTACGGTTCGTTGAAGACTAGCTAGATCACGCGATGATTCGCATTGAGATACAGGATCTGGGCGGCGACAGTCTATCTGATGCCTACCAGATTGAGTTGTGTGGCTCCAATTGAAACTGTCGCGCGACATCTGGATTAGTCAAATATTCGTATCTCGTCTCGTCCATCGCAACTGGGAACCTGGGTGATCGTAAAGACGTGTCTAATGCTGGTACCGGATGAGATTGACGAGACCTACGTCAAAGAGAGGCGTATTTACGCCTCACAGTGGGACGGAACGCGAGGCGTGGACGGCAAGCAGGCGCTGGATGGTAGACTGGATCAACACTGCAGGTAGCTCTGTGCGAAAGTAGTCGACAACGATAACAAGGCTGAATTGGCGGACGAGCTGGAAGTTCACGTGAAGTCTGCTTTGATTGTGTACTCGGATCACCACGAGCGTCGAGAGGAGTCGTCTTAATCACAAACAATCCTGTAGTGTTGAGTCCGCGACTAAGTCTACAACAATGGCGCGGAGTTATTCTGGTCGATTAGGGATCGGGGTTATCTCGGCGATCGTTGCCCTTTCCCGGGGAGCGTCTTGACCGTAACTTCGAAGAGTATACGGGACAACGCGATTTGCGCTAACTGAACATGATCAAACAGATATCGCGGCTAGTCTCGCGTTTCTTAAGTTGCTGTTGGCGATCGGGATGTTGAGTCGAACGCCTTCTTCGAGTACGCTTAGACCTTAGTTGTCAGTCGCGCGGCTTACGCATCCAACGGGCTTTGTCTGCCGTAGCTTCGACGTCTCGTCCAGACTCAGCCCACCCGTTGAATCCAGCTTCGACGTGGGCGACATCCGAATAACCCATGTCCTTCAGTGCCTTAGCTGCGAACGCTGAACGACCGCCTCCGGCACAGAACAGCACAACGCGTTTATCTTCCTGAAAGTAATCGCGGTAATAGGGACTCGCCGGATCGGCCCAGAATTCAAGCATGCCTCGAGGGGCGTTGATTGCGGACGGGATCGTACCTAGGTCTACGTATTCCTGAATTTCGCGAATGTCAAGAAGCAAGAGATTGTCTCGCTCTTTAAGTTCACGGTCAAGATCATCGAGTGAAAGGTTCTCAAGATCTTTTTTGACTTCTTCGACCATTCCAAAGACGTTTTTGATTGTCATTTTTCTTTCTTTGACGTAGGTGGTTGAACTATAGCGTTGCGCGAACTTTCATTCGTGTCCGGCAATTCTGCTAGTTGGTTGTAGCGGAAAGTACATTGGCGCAATAGAATCGGAATTAGTCATTCACCGAAGCGATTTTGTACATCTGCTGATCAATGGTTCCTACCTTCAACCAATACTGGGTTAAGTTGAAGAAATCAGACGACTGACTTCCCCTGTACCGACGAAATGCGACAGTAGGCGGTAGTTCTGAGTTTCGTACCTTACACGTGCAGCGACAATCGCTGGATGAATCTCAAGCGCATTCGCCAAATTTAAGACCGACATTGATGTCGGATGATCCTTCACGTCACTCGAATCCCAAGCCGCTTGAGGTATTAGAGCTTCTTCGGTCCACTCGTCGGCTTCTTTTTCGCGCGGATCTTCTCGCTCCGCTTCCACCTTACGTAGAGACATGTCATCAACGAAAGCACTGCCATTATCAGTGTCCATGTGACGCCCAACATGGGCTAGTTCGTGCAACAAGCAAAACCAGAAGTCGTCGATACGGTCATGACGCAACGTCAACCCGATGACAGGTCTACCATCACCAAGACGTAATGCAGCGCCATCAAGGTGAGCCTTAGGCAAATGCGGTACGATCACGAACGCAATCCCGTGCTTGCTGAGAAATGCCTTCGCTTGCAACGGACCATTTTCAGTCCTGCTTAACCGTGCAACTGTTTTCAAAAATTCCAAAGTTACGGTTCCGTTCTCGTAGTTTGCCTTCGGTAGATTCTCGTTCACTTCGGCTAAGACTTGCCAGCACCATGCCTTTAGTGCGAAGGGATCCATCTTTGCGTTAACACGTGCGATGCTGTGGAGTGCATCACTAGCGACATCCTTCCCACCTGCACGCTTGATAAGGTCTCGCATGATTTCCTCGGCTTGATCCGCGAGATTCGCCACATCAGGAATCCAACCCTTCTTTGCCATCGCCTTCGTAGGAAACAGGTCCCATTCCAAATTGGCGAGCTTATCGTCGATGGAGATTTCAGGTTTCTGTAGCAGTACTGCGGCAGGAATACCAAGATGCTCGTGGAGCGCACGAGCCATTGGCATGGTTATCGATCGCTTTCCCGAGAGAACCTCGGATACCTTAGCACGGCTTCCGATGAAAGGGATTAGATCTCGGGGACTCAACATCGCTTGTTCCATGCGGAACTCGATTGCAGCGACGGCACTTGGGTAGCCAATCGGATAGTGCTTGCTTTCATAGAGTTCAACGAGGTCGGTTAGGACGTCGAGCTCATCGAATTCGTTTGTGCCGGGAACTGCTTCCATCAACTCTTCGATTCGACCGAGTGCTGACTCGTAGTCCTTTTCAGTTCGAACGGGTTTGATTTGATTGCCCGTCATATCACACCTCCCGAGCGTTTATCGCGTCATACTCTGCGTGCGTCCCGATGAAACGCACGTAGACGATCCGTGCCGGGTAGTTGATCATCACGACAAGCCGATAGTGGCTGCCTTTAATGTTGAAGACCACCCGGTTGCCTCCAACGATGCTAGCGTTACGGTACTTCTCCTTTACGTTCGCCGGCATGTCCCAGTCTTCCTGTTCAACCTCGCGATACCAGGCGAGCAACGGTTCCTCAGCATCTGGGTGCTCCTCCCAGAATTGCCGCAGTGTCCGCTTCGCGATGATCCGCATGACTAAATATACAGAATTCCCAAAACGACTAGAAGTAATAAGTACCCAAATATATTCAAAGTATATTTTCGCTGAGTATTCGATTCGCGCACTTCCTACGCGGTCTGATCGGTCAAACTTTTAGAACATCGCACACTTCTAGCTCGGCTAGATGTCTCAGAATCTATACGAAGGCAAACGGACGGTTCGGTTCGATCGACATCGACGAGAAGCCCGAAATCGGAATTCAGGCAGGATAACATTTGAAAATCAGTACGGTTCACCTAATTCGGCTTCGTTCACCTTCACGTTAGAGATCAACGAAGCGAATAACAGCCTGCGAGAGCGTCCGCACATGTATACAACAACACACGATTTACCAGATCATCAAGCGATCGACGCGAATGAAGTGGTACCTCTCATTGACGAAATGATTGATCGTCATGAGGCGGAGATTGAACTGATCATTGAGACGGCGAAGTCTGACCCCTCGTGGGATAACCTCATGATGGCAATGGAATCGTTGGAGGTTGAACTAAATGATGCGTGGGCTCCGATTTCACACTTGAACGCCGTCGTGAGTAACGATGAACTTCGAAAGGCACATGACGATGCTGTTCAGAAATTAACTGAACATTCAACTCGCCTCAGCCAGTCCAGACCTCTTTACGAGTCCATGAGTTCGCTCGCAGGCAGTGAGAAATCTCAGTCGTTCAGCGCAGCACAACGGAAAATGATCGATGACTCGCTACGAACGTTCAGACGAAATGGGGTTGCGTTAGACGAAGATGAGCGAGAGCGTTTTAAGAAACTTCGTCAAACACTCACACGCTTAAGCAGTACGTTCGCCAACAACCTATTAGACGCCACCGATGCCTGGACGAAACACGTTGTCGATCCTGACGAACTTAAAGGGATACCGGAACCAAACCTAGCAGTTGCGAGAGCTGCAGCGGAACGGAAGGAGCTTGAGGGATACCTGTTGACACTCGACATGGCGTGCTACGCGAGCACCATGATGCATTGTGAGAACCGTACGTTACGGGAAGAAATGTACTACGCAAACACGACTCGAGCGTCAGATCGTGGACCAAAAGGCGGTGAGTTCGACAATACGGATGTAATCGAGGAAATTCTCGTCAACCGCACGGAATTAGCACGTTTGGTTGGTTTCGATTGCTTCGCTGAATACTCGATCGATCCGAAAATGGCGAGCTCTGCGAATGAGGTGAAGTCCTTTCTTGAGGATATGCTCGCTAAGGCACAACCTCAGGCTCGAGAGGAGCTTGAGCGAATGCGTGTCTTTGCCAAGGAAGAACTTGAGATTTCACTACTTGAACCTTGGGACCTGAATTTCGTCGCTGAACGCATGCGTGAATCGCTGTACGACGTCGCTGATACCCAGCTGAAACCCTATTTCCCACTAGACCACGTCGTAGATGGTATGTTCGCGGTTGTTCAGGACTTGTTTGACGTGCGAATTGAGCGGAAGGAAGCACCTTCCTCCTGGCACAAAGATGTCCGTTACTATGAGATCGCTCGCTCGAACGAGGTCATCGCGCGTTTCTACCTCGACGCCTTTGCTCGAGAGAAAAAACGTGGTGGAGCGTGGATGGCGGACTGCAGAAGTCGACGCGCGGTAGGGAATGAACTTACGTTACCGGTTGCGTATTTGACGTGTAACTTCACACCACCGACCGAGGGTAATCCTTCGTTATTGACGCATTCGGAAGTCGTTACTTTGTTCCACGAATTCGGACACGGTCTCCACCACATGCTCACGCAACAACCTTATGCGACCGTGTCTGGTATCAACGGCGTTGAGTGGGATGCGATCGAGCTCCCAAGTCAGTTTATGGAGAACTGGTGTTGGCAAGCAGATTCGCTACGACGAATCTCGAAGCACTTCGAGACGGGTGAAACACTACCAACAGAGCTACTCAATCGACTGATCGAAGCCAAAAACTTCAATTCAGGTATCGCGATGGTTCGTCAGCTTGAGTTTGGACTACTTGACCTAACGCTTCACATGCAAACAGAAGGATTCAATCCACTAGGTACGATGCGCACAATCCGCGAACGTACCGGGATGCTGCCAAACAAAGACTACGACCGTTTTCCATGGGGATTTGCGCATATATTCGCTGGCGGTTATGCCGCAGGTTACTACAGCTACCTTTGGGCGGAAGTGCTCTCATCCGACGCGTTTGCGGCATTCGAGGAAGAAGGTCTGAACAATCGTGAAACGAGCAGCAGATTCCTTCAGGAAATACTGGAGGTCGGGAGTTCGGTGAAAGCCAGCGAGATGTTCTCGAATTTCCGTGGTAGGGCGCCGCAGAACGACGCGCTACTTCGCCACAGTGGGATTCGCAACTGACGTTTTAAGAAGCGACTTCATTTACGCCGATCGTTCCCAAAAAATCATCGATACGCTGAATTGCTGCGGTGATCTCATCCAAGGATGCGGCATAGGAGAATCGAATATAGCCTTCACCGTATGCACCAAATGATGTTCCCGCAACGGTAGCAACGCCGGCTTCCTCAAGCATCTGGTTTTGTAATTGAGACGCAGTTAAACCGGTACCTGTGATATTGGGAAACGTGTAGAAAGCACCTAGGGGTTCGGTACACGTTATCCCTGCAAGACCATTCAACCCGTCGACGATTACTGTGCGTCGTTCTTCGAATGCCGTGACCATTTCGTCGACCGAGTCTTGCGGTCCCTGCAAAGCTGCGATTCCGGCGTATTGCGCGGACGCGTTCACACATGAATGGCAATTAATCGCCAATCGAGTCGCATGATCGATTAGTGACTCTGGCCAAACTGAATAACCCATACGCCATCCCGTCATCGCGTAGGTCTTGCTCCAACCGTCCAGCAGGATCAGACGATCGCGGATCTGTGGATAACTAAGCAGCGATACGTGATCTTCCTCGCCGTAACAGATACGCGCATAGATTTCATCGCTCATGATGACCGCATTTGGGAAAGCCTCGAGGCCATCTACAAGCTTGTCGATCTCTGCTTTAGGGACTGCTCCGCCAGTTGGGTTCGCGGGCGAATTGATGATGACCAACCGCGTATTGGGTGTCATAAGATCAAGCACCGTTTCCGCGCTGAATGAGAACCCGAGCGATTCGACGAGCGGGATCGGGACTGCTTTCGCTCCAGAGAAATTAATGACAGACTCATAAATTGGAAACCCCGGATTCGGGTAGAGGATTTCAGATCCTTCTTCACCGAACATAAGGATCGCGAAGAACATCGTGACCTTGCCTCCCGGCACGATTAGCACGTTATCGGGATTGACGTCAACGCCGCGCCAATGCAGGATGTCTTGTGCAACCGCTTCTCTAAGGGGCGGAATGCCGGGTGCTGGCGTATAACCATGGTGACCGTCATGCAGTGCTTTGACCGCCGCTTCAACAATATGTGACGGTGTCTTGAAGTCCGGTTGACCTATTCCGAGGTTGATGATGTCACGGCCGGATGCCTTCAGCGCTTCAGCACGTGCAAGTACCTCGAAGGCAGTTTCCGTGCCTAGTCGACTCATTTTTTCTGACAAGATCATTGAATTTGCTCGGTTAGGTCAGACGTGAAGGAGGGCATGATATTTGCGCGGCTCCGTAAGGACCGAAACGCGATGGTGAATGATTGGATACTGTATTCAGTTGATTGGCGCGTGCTGCTTGACGAAACATCAATTGCCGCCAATGCGACACCGTATTTTGATAATTACGCACCCGTTTTCATCCGTAGCCTAGCGTGTTGTCACGTGTAACCTACGAATGTTCCTGACATCTAACTCAACTTAAACCGTTTTAACTGACTTCGTTGCGACATGATTGGACCTGACTTTCAAAAAAGTGAACTCATCCCAGTGATCGCGCAAAATCATCACGACGGAAAAGTACTCATGCTTGCGTACATGAATCAAGCGGCTTACGAAGAGACCCTGAAAACACGTAGAGTCTGTTACTACTCGCGGAGCCGTCAGTCGCTCTGGCGCAAAGGTGAGACGAGCGGTCACGTGCAGAAACTAAAACACATTTACTACGACTGCGACGCGGACGCTGTGTTGGTTAAGGTTGAGCAGATTGGTGGCGCCGCCTGTCATGAAGGTTACGAGAGCTGCTTTTTCCGAGAAATTGACCCCTCTTCCGGCGAGGATTCGATCATTGCAGAGAAAGTTTTCGACCCGAAAGCCGTGTACGGGTCGAAATGATGGGAAGTACACTCAAACTAGGTCTGCCTTCAGGTAGCCTGCAGGAAGCTACTGGCGAGTTATTCGGGCGCGCGGGATATGTGATTTCATTCTCAAGTCGATCGTACTACCCAACAATCGATGATCCCGACATCGAATGTTTGTTGGTCAGAGCGCAGGAAATGGCTCGTTATGTCGAGCTAGGCGTATTGGATGCGGGGATTACCGGACTGGACTGGATTCAGGAAACGGGCGCGGACGTACAGGAAATCTGCGAACTTGTGTTCTCCAAAGTTAGTCGGCGTCCGATCCGCTGGGTGCTCGCAGTCCCTAATGAGTCGGAGATTCAGAGTGTTCGTGACCTAGAAGGAAAGCGCATCGCGACGGAAGCTGTCAACCTGACGCAAAGCTGGCTTGCAAAGCACGGAGTAACGGCTGATGTTGAGTTTTCTTGGGGGGCTACCGAAGTGAAACCACCGATGCTGGTTGACGCGATTGTTGAGATAACGGAAACAGGCAGTTCATTACGAGCCAACAACCTTCGGATCGTTGATGAAGTCATGCAGAGCACGCCGCGACTGATCGCAAATCACGACGCGTATGAAGAGCAATGGAAACGCGACAAAGTCGAGAACATTGCCATGATGCTCAAAGCTTGTCTGCATGCAGAAGGCAAGGTTGGCTTGATGATGAATGTGCACAAGGATGCAGTTAAAGCCGTTGAATCGATATTACCCGCGCTTCAAAAACCAACAATATCTGCGCTGACTGATGAGGACTGGGTTGATCTTAATGCGATCGTCGACGAAAGCACCGTACGGGCGATTGTGCCACAATTAATTGAAGCAGGCGCAAGAGGTATTGTCGAGTACCCAATCAACAAGCTGATCGACTGACCATAGCAACCTTGTAGGCAGGTCGTCGATCTAGGGCTGAGCCGCCAAAACTGCGTCCCACACCACATCTGAAGCCATTATTCCGAAATCGGTTAATGTGATGTCAGTCATTTCGGCTTCGCTTGTCGATACGAGCCAGAGCACATCGCCGTCGGTAGGCGTATGAAATGGTTGTATCGCTCGAGCCATTGAGCTGTGCACCTGACGTGCTTGCTGAACGAGGTCGAAACCCCAAATTGTTTGATTCGTAACGACGACGGTGAGTGTCGTGTTAGCGGTTGGACGGTTTTGGTGTTGTACACCATACCCGGAACCGATCCGAACGCTTAGATTCGAACCCGAATTGGCCCGCGCTCGGGATTCTGCATCAAGTTCTCCGAGCACGATATTGCCTTCGCGATCATAAATGACGCCGACGGCGTTCAGTACGACACACGCGAATATCTTGACCCCGTCTGTGTCTTGAAACGCCGCTCCTTGCCCAGCAAACTCACCTGCCTCGAAATCAACGAGCTTACCGACAGTCGCGGAAATGCCTGCGCCGCGCGCTCCCATCGGAAATTGATCTGATTCCATATTGTCAAACGCAGCGCGACCCAATCGCTTGTCTGGATAGATACTGTCGTCGCGTTGGCGAAAATCAAAAATGACCCCGGCACTGACTAGCGGGATGTCCAACCAATTGGTGCTATATTCGCCCTCGGCAAAGAGTCCGGCTCTAACACCGGACGCTGCTTCTAAACCAAGTAGAGAACCACCAGCCAAACTGATCGCGTGTACGAGACCGTAGTTACCGAGGAATCCTGGCGATCCGCCACGAATATCCACCGCAGTATTTACTGCGTTTTGGAAGCGGAGGACCGTGACACCTGTTGGACCATCGGGATATTCCGCGATTCCAACTTCGAATGAGGGGAAGTCAAACTCCAGAATGTTATCGCCGAAGTCAGTATCGATCTCTAGATCGGGATCGTTGATGACTGGGTCCTGCGCGTATAGACCACCGGCGACTATTGCGCAGATGACGAACCGTGTCAGGGCAAAAATCCGCATGCCTAACTCGTTATTCGATTGATTCCCTACACGAGATCAAGTGGTGCCTTGTTACCGTCAGCAAACGCGGTAAGAAACTCTTCACTTTATGGGAAGTGGTTGTTAAGAACTACACGAAAGCATAGAACAACCCACTCGTGTTCTCGCCCAGTCGGGGCGTTTAGTAGCAAACGACTCTTTGCCGGGTTGTTCTGAATAGGGATTCTTCAGCACTGACATCCAGTCCTCGAGATACTTGAGGTTCCCGTTTTCAATCTCATCGATCGCGAGTTGGGCAAGGTAATTACGCGGTACGTAAAGTGGATTTGTCGCGTTCATACGAGCGATGCGTTGCTCTGGATCTTGATCCTGGTGTTTAATCAAGGTGGCGTAGCTGCGAAGCCACTGATTCAACTGCTCACGTTGTTTCGCGGAGATTGAAGTTGGTTCGTAGAAGACGGATTCCATTTCGTGCACCGGGTCTTCCGCCGAAATGGTCGCGTCGACGTCAAGATTTGCCAATTCACGAAAGAACAGCGTCATGTCCGTTTCTGTGAGTTTTAGGACGTTCTCAAGTTCGGTAATCAATGGTGTTTCTTTGCTACCGAGTTCGGTAAGTCCAAGCTTGTTTCGTACAGTTCGTTCCCACCGCTCCTGATAGGTCGGGGGAAACCGATTTAGCGCATCCTCGAGCGGTTTGGTTTCGCCGATCAAGGGAACGATTGCATTTGCGAGTTGCAGTAAATTCCACTGCGCAACCCATGGTTGTTGGCCGTAACGATATCTACGTGTCGCGGCGTCGGTGGTATTCGGCGTCCAGTCAGGATCGTAATCTTCAAGCCACCCGTAGGGCCCATAGTCAATCGTCAGCCCGAGTATGGACATGTTGTCCGTGTTCATGACCCCATGGACGAAGCCGACCCGCATCCAATGCACGATCATGTTGACGGTCCGATCCACAACTTCCTCGAACCAAGCGACGTACTTTTGTGGTTCTTCCGCGTCCTTCAGTGCTGGAAAGTCAGCGTTAATCGTGTAATCTGCGAGTTGTTTCAGTAATTTCAGGTCACGTTGGGCGGCGCAGATTTCAAAGTTGCCAAACCGGACGAATGACGGTGCGACCCGACACACAATTGCGCCCGGTTCAGGTGCGGGATGACCGTCATACAGCATGTCGCGAATCACCGCGTCCCCCGTGCCGACAAGCGTTAACGCTCGAGTCGTGGGTACTCCCAGATGGTACATTGCTTCGCTGCACACGTATTCACGCAACGAAGATCGCAATACAGCCAGTCCATCCGCGGAACGAGAGTAGGGCGTCTTTCCCGCGCCTTTCAATTGCAGAGCTTGTCGGTTCCCGTCCTCGTCGATGAGTTCGCCTAGCGTGATTGCACGTCCATCGCCCAACTGACCCGCCCAGTTGCCAAATTGATGCCCGCCATAGCACATCGCGAATGGCTTCATACCTTCGAGAATGGAATTTCCTGAGAAAACTTCGAGAAATTCGGTTGACTCGCAGTCGGTGAGAGAAAATCCGAGACTTTTTGCGAGTTCGGAAGAGTACGTGAGCAGCTGCGGCTTACCTGCTCTCGATGGTTCTACGAAGGAATAGCACGCGCCTCGAACTTGACGCAGATAGTTTTCTTGAATCGGGTCTGCTGGCAGCGAGCCAACAAAGTCACTTTCGATTGTTACGTTCATGAATGTCATACCAGACTCAAGAAATGAGCCGCGTTGGAGCTCGTTCCGTTCACGCGTGTAGTTAGTGAAATCGAATTATCGCAAGCGAGAGGTTTTCTAAGCGTGCGGGGCACTGAATTGATAGACCACTGACGGCGCGTCCGCTTTTAAAGTGATCGGATGTCGGCTGAAGCAGACTGGATTCGAACGTTTGGTATCTCATGGCATTACGTCCGTATTCTGAACTCGGCAACAAACGAAAGAGAACCTAGTCTAATTCCGTTAGAGGAATCCCGAGAACGCCTCAACCGAGGTCGGGCAATGGAGTAAATTCATGCGATCTACGATTATTCGAAACCTCTTTGCCTGCGTGTTCCGCGCATCGGTTTATTTAGTGTGTGCGTTAGCAGGTCTGAGTGTTGTTGCACAAGACGTTTACGTTCCACCCGAACTTGATGATTGGAAAGATTGGGTCCTTGCCGACCATCCGAATATTTATTGTCCTGTCGACGATACGTCAAAGCGGCGATTACCGTGCGTTTGGATTTCCGAACTCTCCGTCGAGCTGACGTCTGGTGTGAAAGACCGTATTGCGTTTCGAATCGTCGGACAGGCGAACGCCGATAGCCATGTCGAACTGCCTTCGAGTGAAAAACGTCCAGTCGGGGTTCAGTTAAACGGTTCAGCGGCTCGTGTTGGCGTCGTAAACGATTCCCCGCGTGTATTTGTCGACCGCGGTGCATTCACCGTCACGGGTCATATTGACGTTGATTCTGCTCCCCGATCGCTCTCGATTCCTCGAAGCGCCGCGATTGTCAAGTTGAGAATCGACGGTCAGGAGGTTTCGGTACCAAAAGTCGAGGACGGCAAACTGTGGTTACAAGCCCAAACGTTAATGCGAGCATCGGAGAACTCGCTACGACTCGACGTCTACCGCAGATTGCGCGACGACATTCCTCAGATGTTAGATACACGGATCCGACTAACCGTTGATGGCGAGGACCGTGTTGAGTCACTTGGAAAACTCATTCTCAATGGCTTTGACGCGACTTCGGTTAACGCAGACGTTCCAGTGCAAGTTACGCAAGATGGCGCTTTTCTCGTCCAGGTCTCCCGTGGTGTTTCTTGGTTGTCAGTGAGTGCTGTTAGCGATCAAGTGATGGATGAATTCACGCCTAAATCAACTGGATCCTATTGGCCAGCGTCCGAGACATGGGTATTTCTTGCAAGGACCCAACATCGAACCGTAGATGTTGAAGGTGTTGAACCAATAGATCCTACGTTAGTGGATTCGCCTTTTGGCAGTGCACCTACTTACGCTGCGCCTATAGGCTCGACCCTCAAATTAACCAATGAACAGCGTGGCGACCCGAATCCAAAACCATCGCTTTTCCGGATCGCACGGGAAATTTGGCTTGGATTTGACGGTTCGTCAATGGTTACTTCAGATCAAATGTTCGCGGATGTTCAATCTGAAACCCGCATTGGTGCGGACTACGAACTAGGCGCGGTTCGCGTGGACGGGTCAAATCGTCTCGTTACATACGTAGATACGGAAACTAGCACCGAAGCGGGGATTACGCTCCATCCGTCGGAGCGAAGGGTCGAAGCGGTGAGTTTACTAAGCTCGCGGCACGATATCTCTGCGAACGGCTGGCTCGTAGATGCGAACTCGCTCAACATAAATCTGAACGTACCGCCAGGATGGAAGCTGCTTTGGACATCGGGTGTGGACCGTGTCAACGAGTCATGGTTGTCGTCGTGGTGGAATCTATGGGACATTTTTATTTGTGTTCTTATTGTTGTCGTTCTCTATCGAGTAGGCGGGATTCCGGTCGCTGCTGTGGTCACAGTCGCGATCTTATTAGGCTATCAAGAACATACAGCCCCCGCAATCGGCTGGCTGCTCATTGGGGTAATTCTTTTACTTGACCGACAGTTCACTTCCGATAACGCAAAACGGATAACACAGATCGCGTATTGGGTTCTATTGGTACCGGTGGCGGTCTTATCGGTCTACGTGGCCGCGAATAACCTCCGTCAAGCCGTTTATCCACAGCTCGATTCCGCGATTGGACCCACGTTAATGCCACCCGCCGTTACCCGAATGGCTGATGATCGACCAGAGTTCCAAGAGGGATCGATTATCCGAAGACAGAACTTTGACATGCCCAGTCCAATGGCAGAGTCTGATCGAGCGAGAATGAAGACTCAAAGTGCGGATGTTGAAGAGGAGCTCGTTGTAAGCGGCAATTTTGTTAGGAGTGATGCACCAACTCAGTTACCTGTCGTCGCGGTGCAAACCGGACCAGGCAAACCCGTTTGGAATTGGGATCGCGTTTCACTTAATTGGGCGGGTCCCGTCAGTAAAGATCAGCGTATTGGACTCGCTTTTCTGCCACCACCTGCAACGCGTATCGTTTTCGCGTTAATCGCGGTTCTGCATCTTCTGATATTGTTGATCCTCGTTATGGCAAAAGTAGGAGACCATATCGATATTCCGCCGCGGTTTCGGAAATTTGCGTCGCTTCTACTGCTCGGTGTTGCCACTACCTCAACCAATGCATCGTTTCCAGATTCCGAGCTGCTAAGTGAACTGGAAGAAAGGTTGACTGCCATTCCTGATTGCGTGCCAGGCTGCGCTAGCCTCGAGCAGGTCAATCTCACGATGCGTGACGAAAACGAACTGCGTGTCGATCTCACGATTCTCGCTGGTGCGAAGGTTGCAGTACCTTTGCCGCGAAGTACGCCGCAGATGTCATTGAAGGAAGTGTCGCAAGATGAACGACGTTTACCGTTGTTGCATGGTTCAAATGGCAATACCTACGTTGAAGTTGACGCAGGCCAGAACAACCTATTGATGCGATTTAACGTTCGTGGCATTGACGATCTCATCATCGATTTCCCGCTCCAAGCCGCGCAGATCTCGAAGAATGTGTGCTGTTGGCGAGTTTCAGAAGGAGTCGAGTCGCAACGCCAGCGGATTGTGCTGAATCGTCGTCACGACGATTCAGATGATGTGTCGCTCTCCTCGAGCACATACGAATTTCAGCGCCCGGTCATGGTCGAGCGTGAGTTGGAATTGCGATACGAACCATTCGTCGAAACCATCGTTTCTATCAGCAAGCAGCGTTCAGAGATTGTAACAGTGGAAATTCCTCTACTGAAAGGCGAGACGGTCCTGGACGATCACGTGACAGTAAAGGATGGGAGTGCAGTCGTAATTTTCGGGCCTGATGTGAGCGCGGTTAGTTGGCGTAGTTCGCTATTGCTTGATGACGAGCTTGTAATCACTGCACCATCGTACGCGGAGCGCACTGAGCGATGGTTTGTAAGGGGAAGTGATTTTTGGCAATTTAAAGCTGAAGGTGTCACGCCATCGCAGAGTGAACGCAATGCAACCGTGTACAAACCACGTCAGGGTGAAACACTTTCACTGAAACTATCGAAACCGACACCGATACCAGGAAACACGCTCACTGTAAAGAGTGTGGAATTGACGTCAACGGTTGGGTCTCGCGCATCCACGAACGCTGCGTACTTCCGTATTGAATCCAGTGTTGCAGATAGCTTTTCGGTAGAACTCCCCGCGGATTCGGTTCTCGAAGGCGTGACGATCGACGGCGAGGATCAGCCTCTAAGTACGGGTACTCTGGTCAATTTCGCGGTCACGCACGGCGAGCATGTGTACGGAGTGAGCTGGCGGATGGATGATCCGCTTGGGTGGCTATACCGGACGCCGAATCTAGCGATTAGTGGCGATGCGCGAAACGTGTCCCACACCGTTCAGCTTGCAAAGAGTCGATGGATTCTCTTTCTAGGGGGTCCGGCCATCGGGTCCGCGGTGCTCTTCTGGGGTGTTGTCATCGTTACGGTATTAGTCGGATTGACGTTGACTTATCTGCCGAAATTCCCGTTAACGAAACTAGACGCAGTTCTTGTCGCGATTGGTGCGACGCTGGCGAATATTTGGGCGCTTCTTTTTGTCGCATTGTGGACGCTCAGCGTATGGTGGCGCGCACGAACGAATCTAGATGGCCTGCCGGTTTATGCGTATCGAATCATTCAGATCGCTTTAGGCTTTTTAGCGTTCGTCGGTCTCTTGGCGTTGTTCTTAACGGTTCTAAGTGCGCTCCAAACGCCGCCTGACATGTATATCACATCGTCATCGATGCTTGCGCATCTGCGGTCTTTGTCATCACTTGATGCACACGTGTTACGGTGGTTCGCTGACGAGAGTAGTGTGAATCTCCCGACGGCTTGGGTGTTCTCGTTACCGTTTTGGGTATACCAGCTCACTATGTTGGCGTGGTCCCTCTGGCTTGTATTCGCACTGATCAAGTGGGTTCGTGCGACGTTTACCGCTTTGAGTGCACCTTCGTTTTGGGGCACAAAGGCGCTACAAGTCACTGACGAAGAGACAGTCGTCGAGGCTGACCCAGTTGATGAACAAGAATCTGAAAAAAACGACACAGAAGAAGAGACCAAGTCGCCCGACTGAGGTCAACGGTCTCCATCGACATATCAATGCTTGAATTTGAGCGCGGGACTAAGCCGTAATGTGAATCATCACGAAAATGTTTGACTGACATAAGGCAGAGTCCCCGAGTCCTTCGTGGTAGATATCAACGTATATTGCGTCTTTCTAGTCGCGATTGCCGTGGGCGCATGGCTCCAAGCCACGTCTGGGTTCGCACTTGGTCTTATCGTGATGGCGATCGTACAGGTAACGGGTGTCATGACGATTGCGGAGACGGCAGCAGCGATTAGCGTACTCGCATTCCTAAATATCGCAGTCTCGCTTGCAGATACGTATCGAAGCATTGACGGACGCCTTTTTCTGTTCCTGACGCTAGGTCAGGTACCTGCGATCGCTCTTGGCATTGCCATCTTGAACTATTTAACAAGGGAAGCAACCGCGATTCTTGAGATCGTATTCGCGCTCTTTTTGATTACCGGTAGTTTGTCGCTCGCTCTCAACCCGACCCCGCAAGCTCGCCGTTCTGGTGCCCTCGCTGCGACGGGTGTTGGCTTCGCTGGTGGAATTTTCGGCGGGATGTTTGCAGCTTCAGGACCCGTAGTTGGCTGGTTCGCCTATCGACAGCCAATCGTGATCGCCTCAATTCGTGCATCGTTGCTTGCGATGTTAGGGGTCACGACCTGTACTCGTACGGTGCTTGTCTGGATGGATGGTATCTATTCGCAGTCACTTCTCTGGATCATCATTGCAGCTGTCCCCGTTGTGTTTATTTCAACTTACGTTGCGAAGCGATTCCAACCTAATGTCACGGATCGACAATTTCGCCGTGCTATTTTTTCGCTTGTTTTTTTGATCGGTTGTTGGATTTTGGTATCCGCCGTCATCAAGGTGGTCAAACTAACAACGTGAGAACGAAATTTCAAACACATGCGCTAGCAAGGTATGGAGCACTCAAGGCGCCAGTTCAACATCGCGACTCGGCCACGTCGTCGAAATTTCAGCCTTGAATGAGGATGTCTACTACTGACACACGCATCTAAAATCAAGCGCAATTGGTTTGTTCCCAACTACACGAGACCTACCTGATAATCGTGGCACCATTAAACCTTGAACAGAAATATCTGAGTATCAACGGCATGCGGATGGCATTCGTCGAGCGAGTCGGCAATACCCAAGACGCTTCGACCGTCCTATTTGTACACGGTTTAGGTTGCCATGCGCGCGTTTGGGATGCAGTCGTGCGACGACTTGATTCATCGCAGTCTGTAGTATCGATTGACTTTCGAGGACATGGACAGTCAGAGAAGACAGGACCATATAGCTGGGGTCAACTTGGAAGCGATCTATGTTCCTTGATTCTCAGTTTGAACTTAAACTCAATCATTGGCGTTGGACATTGTTTGGGTACTCATCCTCTGCTACAGGCTGCAGCGACGGTGAACAAGCGAATTAAAGCGTTGCTCTTATTCGAACCGGCGATATTCGCACCTCGTGCGTATGCGTCTGCAGGCCAATTCAAGATGTTCGATTCACCGGAAGAACACCCGTATGCGAGGCGCAGAACGACCTGGGACTCACCAAAGCAATGGTTCGAGTCGATAAGAGACCGTAGTCCATTCGATCTTTGGTCTGAGGAAGTACTTCGGGATCATTGTCAACATGGGCTTGAGCAGACTGAACACGGGCAATACGAACTTCGATGCTCACCACTAGTTGAAGCCGAGACGTCTCTTGAGTGTGCGGGTACGGACGTACACCCTTTGCTATCGTCTGTGGATGTTCCAGTAAAGGTATTTCGCGGCAAAAGCGCGCGAGGCATCAGGCATCCCTTAGACACCATCCATTCAGTTACTTGGCCAAAACTCGCACAGAGCTTCCGAAACGGGTCCGATGTGCAGCTAGAGGAGTTAAGCCACTATATCCCGATGGAACGACCTGAATTGGTTGCGAAAGAGTTATCTACAGTCCAACGGGAGGTGCTTTGAGCCACCTCATGCGCAGGACGCAAGGAAGCCTGCGAATCAACGATTAGCGCTGAATTTATCAGCGTCGTGAATTTAGAAGCTTAGCCCTCGCTGTCGACATGAGCTTTGACAATCCAATGAACGGATTGAGTGTCTAGCCTAACTTAGCGTCGATGTAGGAAACCAGTTCACGCAGATTTTTCAATTCTGCGAAATCCTCTGCGGGAATCTCTAAGCCAAATTCACTCGCCACCGCTTTTGCGAATTCCACTACCACGATGGATGGGAGATCAGATTCACTAAACTGCTTATCGAAATCAGGGTCTCGATCTTCTGCAAGGAGTTTTTTGCTGAGCACAGTGATTCGTTGTTCAGTTGACGACACAACCGTTCCTCTAATGGTCTAAATATCGTTTTATTCTACGCAACATCGCTCTAATGTAACTCTTTAAACGACTTGGAATTCGTAAGTCTCTTAAATGAACAGCGACGATTAGGAATTAGATGTCCATTGTCGCTTGAGTGTAAAACGATTCTTAAGCGCGAGGAAGATAGAGTCCGCCTCAATCTAACGTCGGTTGATACCGTTTTTGAGGAATTTTGCGCTAGTTAAAGGCACTTGTGCACAAGGCACCTACGGAACTGGCCCGAATTAGTCTTGTAAGAATCAACTATCTTGTGACGACTGGTGTTGAGAGCTTCAGCTCCCCGACTCGGTTCGTTAACTAAAGAACGTTCGTCTACGTAGCGAAGCGGTCGAGAAAGACAAAAGCCTTAGCCCGTGTCGGAGACGCGGGCTAAGGCTTATTTTTGAACGAATTAGGGTTTAGTCCTACTTGGAATCAATATAGGAGACGAGTTCCCGGAGATTCTTGAATCCAGCAAATTCCTCAGCAGGAATTTCGAGACCAAATTCGCTAGCGACTGCTTTCGCGAATTCCACAACAACGATAGACGAAATATCGGATTCGCTAAAGTCCTTGTCGAAGTCAGGGTCTCGATCTGGGACGAGTAATTTTCTGCTAAGCGCGGTAATTCTCTCTTCGGTTGATGACATCGATAAGCCTTGTGTTGACGAATGAAGACCACATTTTAATTTGTCGGAGTTTAATCTGTTCGTATGAGGACAGGTATCTGCTCAGTACGACATCGAACGATTCGAATCAGATTTTTAACCTCTACTTGAGACAGGGTTCGCAGAGTGAAAGCAAATTGGGCATGCGATTACGTGAAGATCGGCGACGTGACGGTTGTTTATGTTGACCTTTCTGCGAGTCTAGCGAACGAGTCGCACGCGCACGACTTACTAGATATGAACGAACAGGAGCGTGCGAAACGATTCGATTCGTTTCCAGCGCGCGGGCGATTCATACTATGCCGTGCGGCACTGCGGGTCTACTTGAGCGAAATGATGGGGATTCTCAATTCCGATCTAAGTTTCACGATGGAGCGTAACGAAAAACCAAAGGCGTTAGTCAGAGGACACGAAGTTCCTTGGAACTTTAATGTGAGTCACACCGCAGGTCATGGTTTACTTGCATTCGCTCCGCGCGGAAGAATCGGTGTGGATATTGAGCTTCGAAACGAGCGTTACGGAACCAACGACGAATTACACAAGGTGCTTTCGGACCACGAGCGAGAGCTGCTAATGCATACTAAGCCACAGGATCGAGCAGATTTGTTTGTGAAGTTCTGGACGTTAAAGGAGGCATTCATCAAGGCGATAGGCGAGGGTTTTCGAGCGGACACGACCGCGTTCACGATCCCCGACTCGATTATGACAGGTGAGGATGACCACGCTGTCGTCCGATTCACGTCTCTGTCGGAAGCAACTTGGGAGCTGCATAGTCTGCACGATAATAGGTTTGTAGCCGCATTTGCCCATGAGCTCGATTGAGGCGAGGTTACACACGCTCAGGCACAACCCGCATCATGGCGACCGATTGGCAATTACCTAAACCGCTCTCAACAATCGAAGTTGTTGTTGACCAGGAAACTCGTATCACAGTCCGAAGACACGGCAATCCACTTGGTCCGCGATTGGTTTTGGGACACGGCAATGGGTTAGCGATTGATCTTTATTACCCGTTTTGGTCCGAGCTTGCGAACGATTTCGAATTGATCATCTTTGATCTGCGTAACCACGGTTGGAATGAACGGACAAGCAAAGACGATCACAATGTCATTTCGCTTGTCTCTGACCTTGATCATGTTATGTTTGAGGTTGAAAAGCAATATGGCAAGAAACCAAGCTTAGGGGTGTTGCATTCGGTCTCCGCGCTAGTCGCCTTGCTTTATTCCTCAGGTTTGATAGCGGAAACACTAGAGCGCCGTTGGCACGGGTTCAACGCATTGGTTCTTTTTGACCCACCAATGTACCGACCTGGACAGAGTCACGCTGAGTTTGACGAGGCAGTCGAACTTAGAGCGACGCAGACACGAAAACGGACATTTCGATTTAAGTCTCGCGAACAATTGATTGAATTGCTTGACTTTTCACCTGCGTATTCACGCCTAGTGACAGGGGCGAAGGAGTTGATGGCACACACGATTCTCAAGAAATCCGACGATCAGCCTGGTTACGAATTGCGATGTCCACCTGATTATGAAGCGAAAATCGTGGGGTTCTTCCGCGCGTTCGCGGATCAAGTGGATTTAGACAAACTACCGTGCCCGGTCCGCGTTATTGGATCAGATCCCTTGTTACCGTCTTCGTATCTACCAACAGTCGATCTATCTCATATGCTTCATGTCGATTTCGACTTCCTCCCGGACGCGACACACTATATGCAGATCGAACAACCGAAAGAGTGCGCGAAATTCGTTCGCGAGTTCGTGTCAAGTACGGGTTTTGCGTAGGTCCCGATTTGCTATTCGGGTTCAGTCATTGAACCAGAATCTGCGTCTTTCAAACGAGTAGCTCGGTAGCGTCATCCTTGATCGTTTTTCACCAACGAACAATGCTCGAAGATCGATCGGTAAACCAGTTTCGTACGTTTTCGCTACGGTTTGGATTAGTCCAACGCCCATCGAGTCATTAGCGGATTCAATATCCGCTACAGGACCGATCGGTAAGTGAAAGTCAGAATCTTGTTGTTTCAGACCCTGATGATCTGTCGTGTCAAACCACTGTATGTTCGTTGTCTGAATGTCGCTCATTGCTTGAGGGTCCGACCCATTGGATGCAAATTCTGAGATTCTCACAATTCCCTCCTCAAGATCAATCGTTCCATCAAGGAGACACGCAGAGATTCGTTGTGCGGGAGAACCAACCATGGCAATTGGTTGTAGTCCCAATAATCGCCAATACACGGATGCCGCAATGTAAATGGCATGCAAGGCGACTTGAAGTCGCGCTGGGTCTATTTGTTCATCCGATGCTGATTGATCCAACGACAGTGCTTCGAGAAGGTCATCCTGGTTAGTCTGGAGTAAGCGCTCGTTAAACAAATCAATGACCGCTCGAATGACAGGTTCCTTTTCATATAGATCGCGGCCAAATCTCAACCAAGCTTCTTCGTCATCACTAAAGACGTACGTAACTCCGATCGGCCGCGGAATGTCACCGGCATGTTCTGTGATATCCGTTGCCTTGATCGCTGAAAGTGAATCAACGAGCGTCGTTGCATCGTTGAATGCCACGCCGATGCGAGCATCAAAATGACTACGCCCCGTACACGCTGTCCATGCGAAGTCTGCTAAGAAGCAATCCAACGCTTCAGGATCAAGCTCGTCAAGCCGTAGGTCTTCAAGCCAAGCGAGATATTTCCGAGCTAAACCGAGAACGGCTTCTGGGGATTTTCCAGATAGTGGCAGAAATCGGAATTGACGCGTTGCTTCAGTGTTCGCGATAGATGAGAGATCAAGTTCGTTCGGTAGCGTTGGTTGCAGCAACGGTACTTCAAAAGCCGTGCCACGAATCAGAGGAACATTCGGGCAGGACGTCTCGTTCCAGTCGGTCTTAGCGTTGCCTTCAAGCAGCACATGAGAATTCGTTCCTGACATGCCAAATGCGCTCACCGCGCCGATCGGCGAACGTCCATTAGTTTCAGGCCATTCAACGGATGAACGGTTAACTTCCATTCGGTTCGTATCCCAATCTACTTGCTGATTGGGTTCAGAGAAATGCAACTGGGCAGGAACGGTCCGTTGTGACATCGACAGAATGAGCTTGATGACACCCGCAACACCTGCGGCCCACTCAAGGTGCCCGAGACGACTCTTAAGCGAACCGATTAACAGTGACCGCTCGCGTTCGGAAGATGACGTGTAGACGGACGACGCTGCTCTTATCTCGATGGGATCACTTAATGCAAGTCCTGTCGTGTGAGTTTCAAGGTAGTCAACTTCATTAGGGTTGATTCCTGCTCTCAAGACCGCGTCTTGCATGACTTGCTCTTGAGCCGTCCCGTTTGGCACGGTTAAGCCTGCACTTGCACCGTTCTGGTTTACTGCGGAACCGAGTAGTGTCGACCAGACCGGGTCGCCGTCGCGTTCAGCCTCATCTAAACGCTTGAGTACGAGTATGCCACATCCTTCGCCTCGAACGTATCCCTCTGCGTTTTCATCGAATGGAAGACAGTTGCCGTTGGACGCCAGAAGTCCCAACTCACGGTGAAATCGCATGATGGCTGGAGAAAGGATCGCATTCGCACCACCCACAAGTGCTAGGTCAATTTCACCGTGCTGCAGTGCTTTGATACCTTCGTGAATGGAAACCAGTGACGACGCACACGCCAAATCGAACGAAATGGCTGGACCTGTTAGACCGAACACATACGAGATGCGACCCGCCGTCATTCCAGAGGATGTACCAACGTAGCTGTCCTCGACCCCGCCCGCACTTAAAAGGTCTCTATATTCACTACCTCCTAAACCGATGTAAAGACCCACTCGAGCGCCACGGAGTGAATTAGGATCAATCCCTGCGTTCTCGATCGCTTCCCAGCTGGTTTCGAGGAGCATACGCTGTCGCGGGTCCATTGATCGTGCTTCGATCGGCCGGATCCCGAAGAAATTGGCGTCGAACTCGTCGATATCGTCAACAAATCCGCCGCAACGCAAATACGCATCGGTCGCATTAGCGTCACCCACGACGCCTTCCCACGCTTTGTCGTCGCGTCGGTTTTCTCGAATAGCCGGAGTCTCGCGAATGAGATTGTGCCAAAACGCTACGTAATCTGAGGATCCTGGAAATCGACAGGCGAGACCAATGACGGCGACCTTGGCGTTGCTCGTAAGTAATGGCAGGTTCTGTGTCGCGTTTTCACGTGGATCGGCGCCTGCGCCATCTTCGAGTTCGTTTGAAAGGAAGGTCGCTAAGGCTTCGACGTCAGGATGATCGAACACAATGGTTCTTGAAATCGTAAGTTCACCTTCGAATGCTCGAATGAGCCGATTTCGAAGTTCAACAGCCATCAACGAGTCCATACCAAGGTCGAAAAATCCGACGTTTCGAGTCGGTAATGACGGTAGTCGTAGGATGGATTGCAGCTGATTCTGGACGTATGACATCAAGACTTCGACGCGTGACTCGGAGTCAGCTGACCGCAGCTCGACAACGTCAATCGTCAGTGCGTCTAGTCCTGCCGCATCATCGTCTTCATCACTTGATAGTAATTCACCCAAGAAACTCGGTCGTGAGTTCAGACTCTGTTCAAGCACGCGCCAATCGATGGACATAGCCGCCGGATTAGTGATGTCGTGGCACGCAAGATAGTCGAGCGTTCGAATGCCCAACTCAGGTGAAATCCAACCCGTACCGGTAGTCTCCAATTGCGACGCAATCCTGTCCCGTTGTTCTGCAGCTTCGCCAATATCGGACCATGCTCCCCATGCAATCGATTGTCCGGGTAGCCCTAATGCGCGACGATGGGCGGCTAATTGATCCAGGAATGCATTTGCGGCCGCGTGATTAGCTTGTCCTGCATTACCGAGCACGCCAGTCGCACTCGAAAACAAAACAAAAAAGTCGAGGTCGAGACGTTTTGTCGCTTCATGTAAGCGCCATGCACCGACAACCTTAGGGGCGAGAACTTGCTCAAATCGCTCCCACGTTTGATTTGGGATTGCACCGTCCGATAGCACGCCGACGCTGTGGACAATCCCGCCGAGAGGCGGCATTTCGAGCTCGATTTCGCGAAGCATCGTGTCAATTTCCGAAGTCTGCGTCATGTCCGCAATCTTGACCTCAATCTTGCAGCCGCGTTCACTCAATTCCTCAATCGTCATGAGCGCAGGTTCTTCAGGCGCTCGCCGTCCATTGAGAACGATGTGTTTTGCACCACGTTCGACGAGCCAGGTCGCAACTTCACAACCGATGCCGCCGAGTCCACCGGTGATTAGGTACGTACGATCGTCTTTGAGCATGCCGTGTGCGAAGGCAGGTACGGTGAGTACGAGTTTGCCGACGTGACGCGCAGAACCCATGTATTGCAGCGCATCGCCAATCTCCGCGATCGGCCACTTCGTATGTCGTAGCGGCTGCAGTTCACCATCAGCGAACCGAGTCATAAGATCGCTGAACGTGTGTCCGACTTGATCAGGCTCTTCTCGTTTGAGTTCATCAAGTGAAATCACGTGGTAATCGACGTCCGGTCGCTTACGCTTCATTTCTTCATCCGAGAAGATATTCAGTCGTCCGATTTCGATAAATCGACCGTGCTGATTGAGGCAACTCAGGCTTGTGTCGATGAATCCTTCGCTAGTGAGGCTATTTAGAACGACATCTACGCCTTCGCCATCGGTTACTTCAAGGACTTGCTCACCGAACGCTAATGTCCGGCTGTCGAAGACGTGCTCAATACCACACGACTTGAGAAAGTCTTGTTTCGATGTACTCGCAGTCGCGATCACTTGCGCACCGGCTGCGTGCGCCAATTGGATGGCCGCAAGACCGACTCCGCCAGCGGCGGAATGAACCAGCACTCGATCACCTGGTTTGAGATTTGCGAGTTCAAATCCAATCGCTACCGTACTAAACGCAATTGGGATGGTCGCCAGCTCGCCGAACAGCAGGTTTTCTGGTGCCGCGGCAACAAGACTGGCGTGTGTCGTTATCTCGGTTCCAAACGTACCAAATCCCATACCAACGACTCGATCGCCGATTGAAAACTCATCGACATCGGATGCGGTCGCGGTGATATATCCTGCAAACTCAAGTCCGAGCGAAGCGTTCGGAACCTGCGCTCCCAATGCGACAAGGACATCTGAGAAGTTCAATCCAGCGGCTTCGACTCGAACTCGCACTTGCCGTGTTTCCAGAGCGGCAGCTTCAATCGGTCCCGTACGCACGTTCGACAACGAACCATCTTTGTCGGACCGCATGATCCACTCGTTTTCGTTCGGCAAAGTGAGCCGAGATTCATTCTCCTTACTCTGCACCAAGCGTGCGCTGTACCTCGTACCTCTGCGGTATGCGACATGGTTATCGTCGTCGGGTGTCATCAGGTCTTGAATCAGCAAGTCGAATGTGTCTTCTTGCGGATCTAGATCAATCATTCGTGGGTTGAGCAGCGAAGACTCCAGTTCAGCAACTTTGCCGAATCCCCAAAGTGCCGCGCTTGCAATCTGTCCGATTTGTTCACATTCGATCACCTGCGAACCACATGTGACGTAGGAGATCCCGGATGTTGGTCGTATGCCCGATTCGATCAGCACTTGCGTCAGGCTTAATGCACTTGTCGTTACAGCTTTGATGTCCGATGCGAGATCTTCTGCGGTGGAATTCGCACCGTGTCCGTCGAGGCCTTTAAGATGAACGACACCTCGCAACGGTTGATCACTTGGGAGTTGCTCGAGCAGCTCTGCCAGGTCGACGTGACTGACGATTTTCAGAGAATCGGAATCGTGTTCGTCATTCAGGCTTGTTACGATGACGTTTTGATCCCGTGACTCAAGCCAACTCGTTAATCGCGTTCCGATATCCCCTTGATCTCGTTCGATTACCCAAGTACCAGGTCGTAGTTGCCTATCGAGTGGGTTTTGCGCGACGACGGTTCCGGAACCGAGTGGACCAGAAGTGTCGGAGACGGTTTCACTCCCAAATACCACTGCGTCGACATATCCGGCGTCTGATAGCGCACTTCGCCAAATGTCCGGGCTTGCTAACGCATGGTCTTTTCGATACGCGTCGTTGTATCGCCACCATCCATCAAGAAAACCGAACGTCAGATCCTGCCAAGCACGACCGCGTAGCGATTCCAGTGCGATAAGGACACCGCCCGGAGCTAGCAGTTTCCGACAGTTAGATAGTGTTTCGAGAAGGTCTTGTGTCGCATGCAAAACGTTTGCAGCCACGACAATGTCATAAGAACCGTCTTCATATCCTTGGGTCTGAGGATCGTTCTCGATATCTAATGCGCGATATTCGATGTTGATCCCGTTCCCTGCGAAATTTCGTTCGGCCTCCGCGAAAAAACCAGCGGAAATATCCGTATAGGTGTATTCAAGTTTTTTCGCTTCGAGTTCAGCAAAAACGATCTCTGTCGTTGCACCAGTCCCCGCACCTACTTCGATGACGCGGAGCGTCCTATCGTCAGGCAGATCGTTTACGATGCTTGAAATCGCGTCTCCGAGCAGTCGATTACCTGCCGCAGAAACAGGCGCAGTACGGTAAAAGTCTGCTGCTCCAGACGAATCGTCATCAAATAGGAGCGCGAGCGGATCTGCACCGCCCGTCAACAGTTCGAGGAATCGAACACCAAATCGACTTAGGAGTGTAAGTTCGTAAAGTCCATGAGGGTGTTTTTCTTTTAACTTCTCGAATAGAGCTTCGGGTGGTTCGATGCCATCCGGCAAAGCTCCGCTTTGATCGAGAACGACCGTGTATTCGTCGCTTGATGACTTCTCTAGAACACCGGCGTCAACCAGCATTCGAAGCATTCTCACGACGAGCTTCTTGTGGATGGGTAGAACACCAAATTGCGCTATTAATTCTTCGACAAGAACTTGCGCACCTTTGGTCCTTTCGAATCCGGCGTTGTCGAACGCGGCTAGAACCCATGAATGCGCAAGTCGCTCAAGATCTTGAAGTAGGTCGTATCGTTCTTCGGGCGTGACGCCTTGTGCGAGCAGGTAGTTGAAGAATGGCTCAACGCTAGCTTCAATGTCTTTGAGCTCGGCGAGCGGGTATTTCTCGCGAGTTGCTGTGAGATGATCGCGGTTTTGCCATTCCACTTCGTATATCAGATCGGTGGGATCTTCGATAGCCGATAGAAGAGAGGATCGAGTTGCTTTCTTCACCGTCAATCCGAGCAATTCGCCACAAAGGCGTCCGCGCTCGTCGTAAATCCAAAGATCACCGCTCAGCGCTTCGAGATTCGTGTTGTCCGTAGTACCTGTGTCCTCGGTTTCCTCGGATATGCCATGCATCTGTGCGCGGCAGATGACACTGGACGTCATCGTCGCGTGAAGCGTTAGACGGTCCCATCCGAACGGGATGTACGTCGCGCCTCCTCCTAGGTCCAAGGAGTCACGCGCCGCAGCTAAGACTTGAAAGCAAGCGTCGAGTAACAAAGGCTGAATTGCCACGTTCGGCATGACGTCTTCGTCTCTCAACCTTATTTCTGCAGCGGCGTTGCCGGATGCAGACCATAGGCTGCGAAGATTCTGGAAGGGTTTGCCGAGTTGAATATTTGCTTCTGACTTTTGTTTGTAGTACTCGGTGAGGTCCTCGCTCTCGAGTGACTCGGTTAGTTCCTCAAGGACAACAGATTCGCTTGGTTCGGTTTCATTGGATCGGTTCGAAATAACTCCGGTCGCGTGAAGTAACCAACTCTCCTCTTGAGTTCCTTTGCTGAAAATCTCGAATTTGCGTGCACCTTCCGTATCTGCTGACCGAAGGGCGAGCTGAAGTCGGCGCGACGCTTCTTCTTCTTCCGAAGAGTTCCTAAGCATCATGGGATTGTGAAGTTGAAGATCTTCTACGCACGTACCTACGAGTGGTGAGCCTAGACACTCGAAACCCATTGCTCCAAAGAATGCACCCGGTACTAAGACTTGACCGAAGACGAGATGCTCTTGTAACCAAATTGGATCAGAGGACGCCAGCTGTGTCTCGAAATTGAGCTCGCCATACGGGGTCTCGTGTCTCGTTCCTAGTAACGCGTGATCGGTGTCTGTGACGCGTCGTGAACGAGCTTGGACCCAGTGCCGCCGACGTTGAAATGCGTAGCCTGGGATATTGATCTTGCGTCGCTTTTCACCGACATAAAGACCTTGAAAACGAATATCCAATCCCTGTTCGTAGGCTTCGCAAACAGATTCGTGAAACCCGCCGTCGGTTGGGATTTCAGGTCGATCTTCGCGCGGTGCGTGAAGGCTAGCGAGCACGACCGGGAAGTCTTCGTTATTTTCCGGCCACGCCATTTCTGTCATCGGACCTAGGATTGGATTTGGTCCGATTTCTAGTACAGCATCAATCCCTTGTTTAGCAACGGACTCGATACCTTTTCGATACGCGACCGTGCCGCGGGCGTGTCGCTGCCAATACTCGCTGTCGAGTAGGCGATCGGGCGCAACCAATTCGCCGCTTAGGTTGCTTATCAAGGGGATTCTTGGCGTCGCGACATTTAGACCAGCGACAACCTCTGCCAGCTCGTCCAAGATCGGTTCCACTAATGCACTGTGATAAGCCGGGCTCTTCTTTAATCGTCGAACGCGGATGTCCTCGCCTTCGAAACGCTCTAACAAAGGTTCTAGTTCATCAACATAACCACTAACGACTTGGTGCGCACCGTTTTGTGCCGCGACACTTACTCCCGTACCATTCAGTTCGTTGTTGTATTCAGCGACGGCTAGATCGATTTCTACTTCTGTGAGAAACACCGCTGCCATCAGTCCCGGACCGGGTAGTTGACTCATGAGTCTCCCGCGACCGGAGGCAAATCGACACCCATCTTCGAGCGAGAAAACGCCAGCTGTTCGAGCCGCGGCGATTTCTCCGAGACTATGCCCAAGTACCACGGAAGGCTTGATGCCAAGGCTCGCCCAAAGATCCGTTAACGCACACTCGACTGCATAAATGCACGGTTGTACCCATTGCGGATCTTCAAGGTCGTCAGCGGCACCGCCGGATCCGAACATTCGTGCTATGAGCGAACTATTGCGCTCGGACTGAATTACCTCTTCGCATCGATCGATTACGCTCTTGAATACAGGCTCGGTGTCGTAAAGCGTTTTGCCCATGCCAACCCATTGACTACCTTGTCCGGTATATGCGAACGCAACGTGCTGAGGCGTCCCGCACGAATCGACTGAGTCCAGAGTCGTAACGTCCGTCAGCTTTTCGACGAGAGAATCGTGCCCGTCAAACACAAGTGCTTTACGGTGGTTGAAATGACTCCTTCCGATGGATGTAGTCCAAGCAAAATCAAGTAGCTTTGAGTTAAGAGCTTCGGTTGAATCTTGTAGCAGGTCTGAGGTAGTAGCTGTCCAACGTAGGTATTCGCTAGCAACGGCTTTCAATGCCTCTAGCGATTTCCCTGATACTGGAAGGATGCGTTTTTTGCGCAAGTTCTTAGTGATTTCGTCCGCACTCAGTTCTGCGCGGGTATCTATACCGGGTTCGACACGTTTAGCATCGCCGACGATGCCGTCCATGGCGTTCGCAACATCGCCAATTGGTTCTGGGTCGGTGTGACCGCCAAGAATGACGTGAGCGTTGGTCCCCGAGAATCCAAAGGAATTGATTCCTGCATGTCGATCAGAAGGTTCTTTTTCAGGCCATGGCCGAGCTTCCGTCACGACTTCGACCGGCAGGCGATCCCAATCAATCGCGGAACTTGGGGTCTCGAAGTTCAGGTGTTGCGGAATAACACCAAACTTCATCGCTAATGCGGCTTTGATGACACCCGCAACACCTGCAGCGGGTTCAAGATGACCAATATTCGTTTTTACCGAACCGATCAACAGCGGCGTGTTCGAACCGCGATCTTTTCCATAAACCTCTGCAGCGGCATTGATTTCAATAGGGTCGCCGACGGGCGTGCCGGTCCCATGAGCCTCAAGATAGTCGACGCTGGTTGGTGATATCTGTGCCTGTTTTGCGGCCGCTTCGATAACGGCTTTCTGTGAAGTGCCGCGTGGCACGGTTAAGCCGTCGCTAGTGCCGTCTTGATTAATCGCAGTTGCTGACACAATTGCCCAAATGTGGTCGCCATCTCGTTCCGCGTCACTCAAGCGCTTGAGCACAACGATGCCGCAGCCTTCGCCCCGAACGTATCCGTTAGCGTTTTCGTCGAAGGTCTTACACGTTCCATCTGGTGAAAGCATGCCGGCGTTGGCTCGAAGTTCCGTCAATTTGCCTGACAAAATGAGTTGAACGCCACCCGCAAGAGCAACATCTGTCTCGCCGGAACGCAAGGCGACGGCTGCTTGATGCATCGCGACCAGGGACGAAGAACACGCGGTGTCTACGGTCATGGCAGGTCCTTCAAACCCGAGCGCGTAGGACACGCGACCGATCGCCGTATTTAAAGAGGTTCCCGTGATCGTGTACAGACTTGCAGCCGGCTGTGATGTTTCGGCGCCGTTCAGAATCAAGTATCGGTAGTCGTTGTTACTCATCCCGGCAAACACCGACGCGCTGGAGCCACGTAACGAGTCTGGATCAATGTTTGCGTTTTCGAGCGCTTGCCAGCTGGTTTCCAACATCATGCGCTGTTGTGGGTCGAGGAACTCGGCTTCGGACGGCGAAATCCTGAAGAACTCTGCGTCGAATTGGTCGATGTCGGTTAAGAAGGCACCATGGCGACATGCACTGGGAATCGATGATGTGTCGCTATACAGCTCGCCAACTCGTCCTTCGTTTGACCCTGGGGGACACTCGATTGCGCAATTCGCACCGTCAAGTAATTGACGCCAGAAGGTCGTTAAGTCCGGTGCGCCTGGGAAGCGACATGCCATCCCCACGATCGCGATTTTCTCTTGCGAATACTCGTGCGTGTTCTCTTCGGCGTTGTCATCAGATTTCGTTTTGTCTATCTGGTTAGAGCCACTTTCCGACATTCGTGCGCCTTTTTAAATCAACGAGAGCTACCTTCGAATGATTGTATATGAGTGATCGGAATATTGAAGGTAATAGACGTAATCCATATGTTTAGTAAGCGGTTGAAAATAGTCGACTCCGAGAACCGCGTGAAGGGGTTGAGTCAGTACCTTTTATCGATGGCGGCACCGGTCGTCTATACAAACTGCGATTCAAAGAAGTCACAGGTTTGAAATATGAATTTGACGGGCGTCCAGAAGGGATGGTCTCGATTCCTAAAAGTAAGATAGCCGTTGCGAGTGAACCGACTGAGTTAGACGCATTTCTGGAGAAAGTAATAAGGTTGAGACGTTGAGCACTAAAGAGAAGAAGCAGCTTCTCGGCAAGGAACTTGACTTCTCGTCGGGAATTTCCGTCGGTCTTGTCCGAGGATTCGCGCTGGCAATTTCAATATTCGCTCTAGTGAGCATTGTGTTCACAGACGCACTCGAACCGTTCGCATTGAAAGGAGCGGGTGTTTTCTTCGTCGGAACCGCGATCCTCACGCTTTTTGTTGCGATATTTGGTAAGTTCCCTGCACCTGTCGCAACGGTACCGATACCTGTCGCCTTAGTGATGATCGCGATTGCGCAGTCACTCGATTTGCAAGGCGAAGAACTCTATATGACGTATGTAACGACGATCATCGGGACGGCGTTTCTGACCGGGCTACTTTTTCTAATTCTGGGATCCTTTAAGGTCGCGGATTTTTTTCGATTCGTCCCGTTTACCGTATCGGCAGGTGCATTAGCAGGGTCAGGCATTCTCATCCTTCTCTTCGGTCTGCGTTTGGCGGGTCTGGATTGGCGACCTAGCACTTGGGATTCATTACTCGAACCGATGGTGTTTTGGAAGGCGATCCTTAGCGTATTTCTTGGTGTGTCCTTGGTCGTTGCGACGAGAATCTGGCGTGCTTTTTGGGTAGTACCTTTCTTGTTCATCACTTTCTGTGTGTTGTTTCATGTTGGATTGCTATTACTCGGTATTTCGGTCGACGATGCACGTTCTGCAGGAATGTTCTTGGATGCTGAATGGTCAGTGTCGCTCTGGCCGGCGTTTGGGTTAGCCGACCTTGACGCGATTCAATGGGGAGTCGTCTTCACCCAGGTCGTAAGCGCGACCGTCCTTTTTTTAGTGTTGTTGATCCTAACGGTCGTGAGTTTCGCCCAATTAGAGCTAGGCGCGAATTTGGAATTCGACTGGAATAGGGAATTCAAGCTTCACGGTGTTGCTAATCTACTATCTGGCGTCGGTGGGGGTATCCCCGGTGCGACCGTAGCGTCCTCAACGCTGCCTCATATTGCATTACATGCGAATACGCCAATCACGAGCATCGTCATAGCGATTACGTTTATCGCGTTCGTTTTCTTGGGATCGGAGGTATTGCAACTTCTGCCTTTACCTGCAACCAGCGGCTTTTTAATCGCGATATCGGTACCGCTAATTTCAGATTGGCTGATCAAGAGTCGAAAACGTCTGCAAGCGACTGAATACAGCATGCTCGTGTTGATTTGCTTCACGATTGTGATTGTCGGTTTTCTTGAAGCGATAGCCTTAGGGTTAGTGCTCAGCTTGGTGTTTTTCGTTGTTCGGCTAAGTCACGTTCCGTTGATCAAATCACAGTACACGATTCGAGATCGTACGAGCAGAACAGTTAGATCGATACCCGAACAGTCGATCATAAAAGTCTACGGTTCGCGTGCTCAAATCTATCAACTACAGGGGTACGTGTTTTTCGGTAGCGCACACTCGCTCGTGAACCAGCTTAAGGAATCGCTCTCTGGTGAGTTGAACTTATCCTGCGTTGTGATTGACTTTAAAGAGGTAACTGGTTTTGATCTATCTGCGCTTGATGGTTTGCGTGTGTTCATCCAGCGTGCTAGTACGCAGAGTGTAAAAACGATTCTTAGCTCGACGACCGATAAACTCGCGCAGGAGATCAAACGAGACGTTCCGGCGTCTCTGTCAGATGACGTCTCTTGGGTCGATTCTGAGGAACTCGCGTTAGCGGAAGCCGAGGGTGTTCTGCTCGAGAACTATGAAGCTGACGTAGCAGCGGATCCTGATTTACGCGACTTAGTGCGTCTGAGTACTAACCCGGAACTAACTCAGTTCTTAGATCGACAGGCTCAATTCGAAGATCTGACTGATAAATTGAGCGGGCGGTTCGAGAGCATTGAATATGACGACGAAACAGTTATTACTGCGCCCGGAGAGCCGCATAAGGGGATGCAGTTATTGATGTCAGGAAAAGCTTCCGTATTAGCTGACGATGGTTCAGTTCTTTATCAGTGTAGTGCAGGGTCAGTGATTGAACCTGCCAGCGCAATTGAAGAGACGGAGACGACTGTATCAGTCTCGGCTGACGGTCCTTGTCGCACACTGTTGGTTTCACCGGCAGAACTGGAGAGGCTAGACGAAGAAGACCACCAACTGGCGTTAACGCTATACAGGTATGTCGTAGCTGAATCTGCCACCGGACCAATCCGCGCGAGCTGAGTCAATTTGGAGCTTAAGTAGACGCTCATCTCGAATTACGTTGACAACCGCATACTTGATTATTCGGTCGTATCAAAACAGACAATCTGCACAAACCTATCGTGCAGAATTCGTCGCGCCCCAATGAGGAAACAAGCATGAAAGTAGCTCTACAAGGACGTGCGCAAGGTGCGCAACAATCCCTGTACGAAGAAGCCGGGATCGAGATCAAGGAAGGTCGATGTAGTAACGAAGATGAGCTGATCGAACTCATTGGCGACGCAGACGGCGCGCAGGTCGGCATCATGCCACTGACCTCGCGACACGTGATGGAATCCTGCCCGAAGCTAAAAGTGGTAAGTCGCTTTGGTGTTGGAGTTGATTCGATCGATATAGACGCGGCTACGCAACTTGGTGTTATGGTCTGCAATGTTCCTGGTTCAAATACGACTGAAGTGGCAGACCATGCAGTCTCGTTGTTGTTGTCGCTGACACGGCGACTATACGATGCAATTAGTTCAACACGTGCGGGGGATTGGGCGGACAATCCGCGCGCAATGGGTGGTTACACCCCTACGATGCGTCGACTGTCCGGTCACACCATGGGCATTGTTGGATTTGGAAACATCGGACGAGCGTTTGCAACGCGAATTCGTGGCTTCGGTGTAAGTCGAATCCTCGCGCACGACCCCTACGTAAACCAGCTCGCAGGGGATCTATACGGTGTCTCCTTGGTTGACTTTGACACATTGCTTGCTGAATCAGACTTTATCACAATCCACTGTTCAGCAACGAATGAAACCAACAATTTATTCAATGCAGACGCTTTCCGACGCATGAAATCGACGGCACTACTCGTAAACACTGCTCGTGGACCGATCGTTGACGAAGAAGCACTAGCCGATGCGTTGGGGAGCGGTGAAATTGAAGCCGCTGCAGTCGATGTAACGAAGGTAGAGCCGCTGCCGTCAAGCAGTCGACTACTCGAATTGCCGAATTGTTACGTAACCCCTCACGTTGCGGCTATGTCCGAAGTATTTGTGCGGGAAACCGCTGTCATGCAAGCCGAGAACGTCATCCGTGTTCTTACGGGGCAAAAACCGCATGGATTGGCGAATCCTGAAGCGATCAAGACCGTAGCAGTGATGCGACACACTGATCCTGGTAGATGGACTGGATTTCCGGACTTCTCCACCGCGCTGCAGGTATAGAACTAGCAAGTCGAATTGATTTACTTTGTGCAGAGTAGAGATTCAGCAAGGTTTTTTGTGCGTTGACCGCAAACATTCCACATAGATCTAAAACGCAAAATAGTCCTAGTTTTAGGTCTTAAAGAGACATTACTTAGCGATTATCAGTTTATATCAGTGATGTCTTTCAAATTTAGCTCAGATGTAGAGTTTCGAGTTGCCATTTGAAGTTTAATCTAGCTAATTGAACTGGTGTGCATCGTTACTCGTAGTTACTCTTGAAGAACGGAGTGATATACGGTACGCGTCGTAGTGGCGCCGACACACTTCGGGTGTAAAATCGCTTTTGTCACTTGATTGTAATTCCTGATGGCTAAGCCAAGACTAAACGTCGTTCTTGTCGGGGCGGGTGGCAACATGCGTGGCGCGCATGTACCGCGCATATTGGATGACAAACGCACGAAAATCGTAGGCGTTGCCGACCCGGAGGAAAGTCACGCTGAGCAGCTGCAAGAGCGTGCCGGGTATGAGATCCCGTATTTCGCCAATTGGCAAGCGATGCTCAAAAATATCGAATCTCACGGGGTAATCATTAGCACGCCGCATAAACACCATAACCTCCAAGTTAAACGCAGCCTTGAAGACGGGCGGCACGTACTCGTTGAAAAGCCGTTAGTGATACAGTCTAAGCACGCTAACTCATTGATCCAATTAGCTTCTCGAGTTGAGTGCATATTGATGGTCGCATATCAACGCCATTGGATGCCAGAGTATGTCTACGCACGCGAACTCATTGCGCGAGGTGAGATTGGTGAAATTTGCGGCGTGTCTGGCTATGTCACGCAGAACTGGGAGGCGTTCGGTGGTTGGCGGGTTGACCTGGAACTGTCGGGCGGGGGTATGTTCATGGATACAGGTAGCCACCTTGTCGCGTCGTTGTTGTGGGTGACCGGCTTGCGACCAAAACGGGTATGGGCAACGCAGGATCGACAAGGACAGAAGGTCGATGTCAATATGGCGTGCCATGTCTCGTTTGACGGTGGGGCAGTGGGCACGCTCACAACGATTGGAAATGCGGCGCGTCACGACGAACGCTTGATGATCTCTGGGACCGAAGGCAGCCTCGTATTGCATATGCACCAATGGCGATTTCAATCGTTATTGTTAAATGACAATGTGGTGGACGTACCAAGGCGTATCAGAGCATCGACACCGGATGCAGCCTTTTTCGCTGCCATGCGTAAAGGTGTGGACAGCATCGAACCGCCTGATTACGCGTTTCAAGTAGCTCAATTGACAGAAGCGGCGTACAAATCAGCAAACGAGAATAAGCCAGTAAGCATCCGACAGCCTAGCAAGAAATAGCTTGACTCAGATTCAAACAGTCACTGGACCCATAGATAGTTCCGAGCTCGGCTTCACGCTTATGCATGAGCATGTCATGGTGAGTGCGCCAGGCATGTTTCGGCAGTTTCCAGATTTATTCGGCCCGGAAGATCGCGTACAACGCGCGATTGATACATTTAAACGTGCTAAAGCGGCTGGCATCGACAGCATCGTTGATGCGACAACCTACGACCTGGGAAAAGACCCCGATTTGCTTCGTGAAGTATCAGAAGGATCCGGTGTCAACATAATCAATACGACCGGATGGTGGCTTGACGTGCCGCGTTTTCTTCGAGGTGTCTCGCCAAATCAGATGGCACGTGAATTTATCAAGGACGTTGAGTCGGGATTTCGAGGAACCGATATCAAAGCAGGCATATTGAAGTGTGCGGCAGATTTTCAGGGCGTCACAGAGGATCTCGAATTGATGGCTCGAGCGGTCTCTCGAGCTCATCTAGAAACTGGACTCCCGATCATGGTCCATTCGTATCCCACCGGCCAGGTTGCGCGGCGCCAAATCGAGATTTTTACTGAAGAAGGCGTCGATCTCACCAGAGTAAAAATCGATCATTCGAACGATACGACAGATACCGAATACTTGAAGTGGATCCTAGATCAAGGTTGTTTTCTCGGTCTCGACCGGTACCCCGGGAGGCTAGTTAGCCCCCATATGCGTACGACGACGATGAAATCGTTAATCGATGACGGATATGGTGATCGGCTTTGTCCGGCTCACGACTGTATCTGCTTGCATATTCATAAGGAATTACCAGACGGTTCCATTCCACTTGAGCATGAATTCACGCGGAGTAACGTAGATCAATATCTGTACATCCACCGGCACGTGATCCCCGATTTAGAGGAAATGGGGGTTAGTCGAGAGAAGATCGACGACCTCTTCGTGAATAACCCCCGTAGGTTCTTCGAAGGTAACTAACCACGCGACATGCGCGTGAGACTTCGGGAATTAAGCGGCGACTAATCCCTTTAAGAGTTCATTCGTTCGAGCGAACGAACCTCGACTATCGTCACCAGCAGGGAACACGCTAGCGAGCACTTCGGTCGCGCCTGCATCAAAGAACGCCTGCAGTTGTGATTCAACGTCGCTTTCGTTTCCGACGACGGCAATCTCACCGGCGCTCGACAGACCTTCATTGTCCAACTGGCGTCGATAGTTCGGCAGCCCGTAGTAGTGCCCAAACACTTGATTCGCTCGCGCGATAGCTTGCTCTTTGTCGTCATGCACGCATACTGGAAGACCGACGATGACTCGTGGTGCTTCTCGACCAGCCGCAGCGGCTGCTTTGGTGATGCGTGGCACAGTGTTTTCGGCAATCGTTTTGCGACCTACCATCCAAGTAACCGTGCCATCAGCAACTTCCGCCGCCGCTTTCAACATCAACGGCGCGAGCGCGGACATGACAATTGGAAACGGACTTGCGTCAGGTACTGCAATACTGGTTTTGATCTGATACACGTCACCTTGATGATCAACTTGCCCTTCGGTTGTCAGAGCCTTGAGCACCGATACATACTCGCGCATGTGCTGTGCCGGTCGATCGTATTTAAGACCTAGCGCTTCGATGCCCGGTGCATGAGACGGACCCACGCCGAGGACCAAGCGTCCACCCGTTAAGGAATTTACAGTTGCCGCTTGCTGAGCAAGAGCGTTCGGATGGCGCGGATAGCTGGGGACGACAGCTGTTCCCATCTCGATCGTTGATGTTTGTTGGCCTGCCAGCGCGATCATGGTTAACGCGTCGAACATGTGCACTTGCGGCATCCAGTAACTGACGAAACCTTCTGATTCTTTCTCGACGATTTCGTCGACAAGGCTCGTCAGTGGCTTACCTCGACGCACGTTTCCGCCGTATATTCCGATTCGCATGGCAAATCTCCTTTTTGAACTGTTCACCTTCGTATGTTGCCTCACAAGCTTTTACGAGGCGGCGCTAATTGTCCATGTACGTTGTTGCACGACAGACCATCACTTCAATATCAAGTGAATACCTGCCGTCCAATACCGCTTGAGTCTAATTCCGATCTTCGAGACAAACCATCGCGCAACATGAACGACATTCTGCACTTGTACGAAGGAGCATCAAAGGAAGCGACAGCAATCGCGAGTGTCGAAGGCGATGCAGTCAACTACGGAACTCTCGTTGAATGTGCCGAACGCTGTGGAGATTCGTTAGCGCGAAGTGGGATCTCGGGCGACGATCGCGTCGCGATCGTGATGCGTAATGGGTCATTGATGGCAATGACCTTTGCGAGTGCTGTGCCATGGTGCGCTGTTGCGCCTTTGAATCCTGCATACACCGCAGACGAATTCGACTATTACTTGAAAGATCTTGAGGCGGACCTACTCCTCGTTGAGGCGGGGTTCCATTCGCCGGTGCTCGATGTAGCGAATAACCTTGGAATCAGAACGATTGAAATAGATGCGGCGCTAGGTTCAGAGGGATTGACATTCGGTCCAGACGGTGAAAGCCGTCAGCGACGCACATTGGACAACATCGCACTGATTCTGCATACGTCCGGCACGACTTCGAAACCCAAGATGGTGCCGCTGTCGCAGAAAAACCTACTGGCGTCAGCACAGAACATCGCGTCCACGCTTGAGCTGACTGCGAATGATCACTGTTTGAATGTGATGCCGTTGTTTCATATCCACGGTTTAATGGCTCCCATCATGGCCACGCTGTATGCGGGTGCTTGCGTCACATGTACGCCTGGTTTCGACGCGCTCAGGTTCTACGGCTGGTTAGACGAGACTTCGCCGACTTGGTATAGTGCGGTGCCTACGATGCATCAGGCGATCCTTGCAAGGGCGAAGCGGAATCAAGAGAGTGCTGCTCGAAATCGATTGCGATTTATTCGCTCGTCGTCCGCTTCACTACCAGTACCCGTTTTAAACGGACTAGAAGAGACATTCGGTACACGTGTCGTCGAAGCGTACGCGATGACAGAAGCAGCACATCAGATGTGTTCGAATCCGCTACCTCCACAGGAACGCAAGCCTGGTACCGTCGGACCAGCAGCCGGACCGAAGGTACAGATATCGGATACAAGTGTCCTCGAGTTTCGTCAACCAGGACAGGAAGGCGAGATCGTCATCAACGGAGAAAACGTGACAAAAGGCTATATCAACAATCCAGAAGCGAACGCAAAGGACTTTGTCGACGGATGGTTTCGCACCGGTGACTTAGGGATCATGGATGAAGAAGGCTACGTGAAGGTCACAGGTCGATTGAAGGAAATCATCAATCGCGGTGGCGAGAAAATTGCGCCGCTAGAAGTAGATGATGTATTGCTTGATCATCCTGCCATCGACCAGGCGTGCACGTTTGCAATACCTCATGACAAGCTCGGTGAAGACGTGGGCTCGATCGTGGTCGTGCGCGAAGGAGAATCTGTGGCAAAAGACGAGGTTCAGCGATTCGCGCGTGAGCGGCTCGCAGCGTTTAAGGTACCTAGGGAAATCGTGTTTTTACAGGATATCCCGAAGGGACCAACCGGAAAAGTTCAACGAATCGGCATGGCAGAACGTATCGGTTTGGTCTAGCTGATCCTGACAGAGTGAGCAAATTGCACGTCAAATCCCGGGTGCATAATCAACGCAAACACGTTCGTGTCATAGTAAGACCCACGATTGATCGCCATCCGTCGTTAGATGGCATAAGACCTTAAAGAGGAAAACCAATGGCTTATCAAGACGTTCTCTACGAGACTGAAGGTCGCGTAGCAACGATTTCACTTAATCGCCCGCAAGCATTAAATGCGCTTAGCAACAACCTCCGTGGCGAGCTCATGGAGGCGATGCGAGATGCGGAAGCCGACGATGAAATCGGCGTCATCATTTTGCGAGGCGAAGGTCGAGCGTTCAGCGCAGGATATGACCTGACCCCGAATCGGTCGGCAGAATCTGATGAATATGTTGACCGACGTTCGAAATTACCTGCGACAGGTACAACCCACCCAGGTGCAACCCAGTGGGCACGACACGTTGTGATGACAAACTGGACGATTTGGGAACTCGCGAAGCCGGTCGTGTGCAAGATCCATGGCTACTGTCTCGCTGGTGGAACCGAACTCGCCTCTGTTTGTGACTTTCGAATCGTGGCGGACGATGCACAAATTGGGTATCCACCCGTCCGAGCGATGACGACGATGGACATGATGTGGGCACCGTGGTTCTTGCCACCAGCTAAAGCGCGTGAGTTCGCTTATATCGGTAACTCCTTTTCCGGAACAGAGATGGAGCGTCTCGGGTGGGCAAACTACGCCATGCCAGCGGATGAACTTGATGACTTTATTAAAGACTTCGCATTTCGCATGGCGCATGTTGACAACGAAATGTTGATGTATTCAAAACGTGCCGTGAATCGTCAATACGAGACGATGGGTATCCGCGAAGCGTTACATTCCGGAACTGAAATACAAGCGCTCAGTGCTCAACGAGCTGCTTCTGCCGAGTGGGGTCGAAGGGTCAGAGACGAAGGCTTGAAAGCTGCGCTTGAGTGGCGTGACGGACCATTCCGAGACTTTCGTGGGGCGTATTCAGATAAACACGCCAACCGTGAAGTAGCCGGAACGAAAAAGTCGTAATGAGGGAGAAAGCCCTATTAGATCGGAAAGCCCTCGTCACGGGTGCGGCTCGCGGTATTGGACGCGCGACCGCGGAGCGATTCGCGGAAGAAGGTGCGTGGGTCGCGTGTGCGGACATCAACGAGGAAGGTGCACAGGAAACGGCAAACACAATTCAACAACGCACCGGTAAAGCGATTGCGATGCAGTTGGATGTCACCGATCAAGAAGCATTTAGTGCTGCAATGAACCATACCGCGGATGAGTTTGGCGGATTCGATGTATTGTTCAACAACGCCGGAATCGCGGGTGGCGATTGGACTAATACACTCGCGGTGAACCTAACTGGGGTGTACAACGGTCTTGCGTACGGCGCGTACCTCATGAGTGAAAGCGATTCAGGTGGTGCGATCGTCAATACTGCGTCGATTGCAGGATTGGTGGGTTTAGTGGGTCCTCGCGTAGGAGATGTCGCGATCGAGCCTGGTGCGTTCTCCGGAGCGGCAGGATATATAGCCTCGAAGCATGGTGTCGCAGGATTAACGAAGCAGTTCGCTCTCGCATACGCTAGTCGAGGTGTGCGCGTCAATGCGATCGCTCCCGGTTACATCGAAACTGATATGACTGCGAACGTTCGCGAATCGCAGGAGTTCAACGACTATATCGTGAGTCTTCACCCTGTCGGACGTATGGGACAGCCTGAAGAGATCGCGTCGGCCGCAACATTTCTAGCGAGCGACGACGCAAGTTTCATCACGGGTATCGTCTTGCCCGTTGACGGGGGTTACACCTCGCGATAAAAGCTACCGCGAGCTTTCACAGGGTCGAGTAGGGACCAGTCACCTTGCTCGACTTCGTTGCCAAGTGGAAATGGCGACCTAGCTTCCATTCCCAACGATTCGAGTACCTGATCGTTACGGTAGTAGCACTGCAACACAACGCTCCCAAGTGTGCGCAACGCGTGAGCGTCGGTGCGCTGTAGTTCGCTAAACGCTTGCCAACGTGCTGTCGCATCAAGGTCTTCAAAACGCGCGGCTGACTGGTCGTTCAACCGCGTAAGCATTTCACTCAGGAGAGCAAGTGCGTTTCCCTGCATGCTTTGTTCGACATCATTGACAATATCGTCTGTACCCGCACTCGGCGCGTTGAATCCCTCGTTCGCTGGGATCATCGTGTCCATTAGTGCGCTCAACGTTGAACGGAGTTGAGCATCAAGTTTCTCAGTTGCAATGATCTTGTCGTTCATCGTTGAGCTCCTAGTCGAATAAATTCGCAAGACGTTGTTTCATCGAGTCAGCAACATACAGAGCTAAGGCACCGATGGTTCGTGTCGGATTAACACCTGCGCTGGTCACAAACAGGCTGCCATCGATCACAAATAGGTTCTTAACGTCGTGACTACGTCCCCACTCATTGACGACTGATTTATCGGGATCATTGCCCATCCGCGCGGTACCCATAAGGTGCCAGCCGCCACCAGCAATCGGTGCTTCAGTGAGGATGTCGTACGCTCCTGCAGCCTTGAGCACTTCGGTTGCGCGTTCGACAGAAAAATCGAGCATCTTACGAGAGTTCTCACTGAGCGTATAGTCGATCTTGGGGCAAGGAACGCCGTCTGAGTCGACTAATTCGTCATCGATCGTGACGGTGTTGGACTCCTCTGGTAAGTCCTCACAGATTGCGACCATACCGGTCATGCGTTGAACCATGCGTCGATAGTGCTGATGATGGTCTTCGCCCCACGGAATACGACCTGAAAACACGCCCGTGTAGGCCGTAGCAACCGGACCCCGTCCTCGATTGATTTCGTACGTGAAGCCGCGGACATACCCTCGACTTAAGTCAGTCTCATAGAACTCCTGACTCCAGATGCACACGCCTGGTCCATGCGAACCATCAAGCGGACGGTCAAAGATGCCTTGAATCGAAGCGTAAGGGTGAAACATCAGGTTCTTACCGACGAGACCACTGCGATTCGCAAGCCCGTCCGGAAATCGACTAGACGTTGAGTTGAGTAGGACGCGTGGAGTACCGACACCGTTGCACGCAAGCATGACGACCTCTGCGGGTTGGAATCGTTCAATCCCGTCCTCGTCAAAGTACACGACCCCAGTTGCCATATCGTTATCGTCCACCAAGATCTGACTCACACGTGCGCGTGTTCGCAGTTCCACACCTGCACGAATCGCGTGAGGCCAATAGGTGATATCCGTGCTTGCTTTAGCACCTTGCGCACATCCACTAGTACATGCGCTCAAGTTGATGCATTGAGCTCGACCATCGTATGGTTCTGTAGCAACGGCGGCATCAGACGGCCACCAATGCCATCCTAACTCGTTGAAGCCTTCTCCGAGCGCTTGTCCGGTTTTACCGAGCGGGACCGGTTTCATGAGTTCGAGTTTTGGTGGGTATGCAGGATCCCCTGCGAGTCCGCTGACCCCCATCATGCGATCGTTTTCGTCGTAGTATGGTTCTAGCGTTTCGTAGTCAATCGGCCAGTCATCGGCGACGCCATCCAGTGATCGAACTCGAAAATCCGATGGATGGAAGCGCGGGAAATGAGCGTTGTAGAGAATCGTTCCGCCGCCAACACCATTGAAGTTTGCGATAGCAATGGGTGAATTTCGCTCGTTGATAGGGTAGTCGGTCTTTCGAGCACGTCGATTGGGACTGATACTAAACTCAGTAAAGTGTCGGGCCTCCCAATCTCGCGTCGTACTGGGATATTCATGAGGCTTCGTCCATTCGCCTTGCTCAAGGCACAGAATCTTCATTCGAGTTTCGGCAAGACTCCAAGCGGCAGCCGCGCCCGAAGCGCCTGAGCCAATGATGACCACGTCGACTCGTTCTTCTTGCTTCGTCAAGACTCTATCCCCCGCGCTGAGCGAATTCTCATTTTAGGTTTATGTTTTTGATGTAGGTTTCTACTGATCGCCTGAGAGTCGTTCATTTAAATATCGCGAGGAATCATTAACGGGATTGTTTCCTGGCGTCGGCGATCTCGTACTAAGCTTCTACGAAAAATCGAAGCGTTCCGCTGGTTTTGCTCAGGCTACGACTTAGATCACGTCGTGAGATCATGCGCCGCCATGGTCCAAACGTATTTGCGATCTGACCTTCAAAGCGACGCATAACGCGTATGGCATAGCCGCTTCACAGGATGGGCTTATCGTCTGTCTCTGTGCGTTTCGCCCGATGGAATCGCAGTATTAGAAACAGGTGCTAAACAAGCGTGTTCTTAGCACGTAAGAAAAGGGACTTTCCCAAAATCGAAATTCATCGATCGAGAACTAGCGAATTTGTGCGATTGACGATCAGATATGGCGATCGCGGTCTATTGGGTGTTAGGTCGGTTTCCTTCTTTACGGACCTCGTTGACCAATGTCACCTACGGCACTTAGGAAAACGAATTTCAGGAATCTTCCTATAAATGAATTAGAAGCGAAATTTACTTCGACTGTATGGTCAATGACCCGCGGAAGGCGTGTAGGGTTTCCGTCTACGTGATTCTAAACGGGCGATACCTTAACGTTTCCGCGAACGCGAGTGCTTCTTCGATAAACTCCCGCTCCGCCTTATATTCAAGGACCCCCGACTCGGAGACCTCTACTTGATTGAGTCTCTTTTCATGATCCGAATTAACTTCGACGCTTAACGTTGCAGTGAGTTTGTATGAGGCGTTTTTTTCAAGATTCGCAATCAGCGAACCAATCAAAATATTCGCTGCCTTCAATTGTCCTCGCAACTGGGCGATTTCACTCTCAATGTCGTTTTCTTCCATGAGCCTCTTCACTCTCTATGTGATAAAACCGCGTCACGAAGTTCAATACTAATCACTTCCGCTACCTTTTCCGTGTCGATTCCTTCTTGATATGCGCAATTCTCGACTCTTGCCTTCAACTCATCATCTCCGAGGATTTTCTTCCAAACATGACCATTACAAAATTCTTGGACTTGATATTCACTGAATCCTCTCAACTCCTCAATTAAGGCGATAGATTCTTCATGAGACCATTTCTTCGCACCTACTCGCTCCGAGATAGATCTGCCGAAATCTGTTAGGCTAATCGGCGAGGTTGATTCACTTACAGGTTTGCCGCCAAGGTGCTTCCAAATCTCGTCTATTCTCTGACTAATTTGGTTCATAAACTGATCAAACTTCTTTCGGTCTGAGTCAACTTCTCCTTCCCATTTCCCTTTCTGACGTGCTTTTTCGAGTAAATACTCTATGAATCGAACACACCCAAGTACAAATACGAGAACACCTACCACGGTGCCGACAAGCACTAATCCATCTACGTTGTCCAATTTGCGATGTTCTAGGTTGTTGAGTTCAAATCTTTGCGGAATTGTAGAGAGAGTCGCGATTGCGTCGCTGATCTAATAGTCAGATAGATTTAGGCTATCGCGCCGCATGCTGCAATGTGCATATCCGACTCGTGCGTGCTGTATGCACGTGAGATTAGCGGCGCTCTGATAGGTCTAACATCAAAGTGAATGGCTTGGCACATTTCATTGTTGCTGTCGTTCGTGTCACTTAGACGGAAACCGAGGTGTTCCAATGGTGTTGAAGAGTGCATGGCTGCCACAGATTCTTCTTTTATTTATCGCGGCTCTGATTCTGGGGTTCTTTATCTTTAACGTGCAAGCGCATGACGATTCAGATGACGACTCCGATTCAGACTCTGACGAACCTATTTCGCGGTGGGTATTCGAGTGTGATGACCGTGCAAACGGTTGTTCGGAAGGTGGTCTTCTGTACCACACTCAGGAAGGACCCGAAGGTGGTGTTTATTTCATTGCGCATTACGGCGAAACCGGCAACGTTTACGCGCGTAGGGTTCGCTTCGATTGATGCGTTGATGGTCGAAAGCCGAACTTCCTAAGCGAAAAGCATCCTTCGTAACGAAACCGGGTTTCTCGATATAGGAACTTCAAGTTGCTTTTACATGAAGCTGATCGCTTTCTGCACAATTGACACGTCTTAGATAACGTGGGTACGTTCAAAGGAAGATCGAATGTCCGAAGCACCGACTGTAGAACGCATCACGGGTACGCTCGGTGCGCAAGTCCACAACGTTGATCTCGCATCGGTCTCAGATGACACCATTTATGAGTGGATCAGTGCACAATTGGTTGAGCACAAGGTGCTCTTTTTTCGAAACCAGAATCTCACGAGCGACCAACACATCGCGTTTGGTGAACATTTCGGCAAAGTGTTGGATGTTCATCCATGGTCGCCGAGCAAGGACGGTTATCGCAAAGTAATGGTCCTTCGCGGTGCCGCGCCGCGATGGCACTCCGATGAAAGTTGGCGAGATGAGACCCCATTAGGGTCGATCTTATATTGTCGCGTTGCACCCAGATATGGCGGTGATACGGTATTCGCTGACATGGAGACAGCGTATATCAATTTATCAACCGAAATGAAGACGAAGCTGGACGATCTATATGCCATTCATGACCACGTCGTCCATCGACGAGGCATGATTCGACGGGGTGTCCCACAAGAAAAAATCGAATACTGGCGAAGAGAGTGGCCTGAGGTAAAGCATCCTGTGGTTCGTACTCATCCTGTGAGTGGACGGAAGTCTCTCTACGTAAACGTTGACTTTACGTCGCGGATCGACGGTGTGGACGAAGATGAATCCTCGGCTTTGCTGCGTCAGATTTACCGACTCGCAGATACGCCTGCTTACCAATGTCGCTTCCGTTGGGAACCGAACTCGATTGCTTTTTGGGATAACCGTTCTGTACAGCACTGCGGCGTACCGGACTACGGCGATCAAGAACGACTGATGGAGCGTGTGACCGTGGCGGGACCTAAACCGCGTTAAGCAATGCGCACAGGTTTCACTCCTGAGGAGATTGATAGCTACCGGACTCTCGGTCATCTCCACGTCACAGCGTTTCTTGACGACACCGAACTTCGGCGGTGGCAAAAGATCGTTACCTCTGCAGTCGAAGATCGCATCGGTCATCCACTGCGTGGACAACCCGCCGGCCATCGGGAGAACCCATATTCAAACGTGTTCCTCCAACTGATGTTGTTGTCGCGAACGCATGAGGACGTGCGCGAACTCATGCACAATCCCAAATTAGGTGAGTTAGCAGCGACCTTAGCAGGTCTTGATCACATTCACATTTGGCACGATCAAGCGTTGATCAAGGAACCATTGGCGAACGCAACAGCTTTTCATCGAGACGTCCCTTTTTGGAGTTTTGACTCCTCGCAAGCCATCAGTATCTGGGTTGCACTGGACGACGCGACACCTGAAAACGGTTGCTTGTATTTACTACCCGGTTCCCAACACCTGACGGATTACGAGCACACTCCGATCGGCGTAAATATGGGTGAACTGCCGAGTCGATACCCGGAGTTGGCAACGATTGAACCGGTTGCTGTTCCAGCAAGAGCAGGCGACGCAATTTACATTGACGGCATGGTTGCCCACGGCGCAGGATGCAACATGACATTGTCGTACCGGCGTGCCATGACATGTGCGTACATGCCGCATGGCGTTAGGTTCAACGGCAAGAAGAACATACTGACGGACGAGTACATGGGGCAACTCGAAATTGGGGACGTGTTGGACAACGAAGCCGAGCTTCCAACGATCTACCAACAGTAGCTCTCCGCGATGCGCTTGAATTTCTGTTTCGTCCGTTTTAGATAATGTCGCGCTCCACTTAAACGTCAAACGCAGGGGTTTTTCTTGGACGACGACATCCAAGTCATGCGCGATCAATTCCTCAATCAAGAATTTGATGAGGTGAAACTTGAAATTGATGGCACTCGTTTCGCCGAATATGCGAAAGCATGTGGCGAGCTAGATCAAAAATTCACTGACCCAAATCACGAGGACTTTCAAGCGCCACCGACATTCGTTGCGACTCTAGTGGGTCGCCGAAATCTACCACAGGATTTTCCACAGTTGAATGGCGTTGGGATGGATGCAGGCAAAGCCGTTGAATGGTTGGCTCCGATCAGAGACAACATGACGCTTACCGGCAAATCCCATCTTCACGACATCTATACAAAGACAGGACGCTCAGGGCGCATGGTGTTCCTCGTCACGCGTATGGAGTTGTACTCTGAAGATGGCACTCACGTTGCGAATGCCGACACACGAACGGTTATAAGGGAGCGTCCTAGTGGCTGATCAGATTGAAAAGATCGATGAGGTCGAATTTGGGGTGGAGTTACCCGCATTCGATCCGGATACAAGCCTGGAGAACGTTCGACGATTCGGCAAGTACGTCGGATGGGGTGGGGGTCGATTCACGGACCATGACGCGGCGCGCAAAGAAGGTTTTCCGGGCGCGATTATTCCGGGCGTTATGAGTCAGGGATTTCTAGGTGCGATGATCCACCGCTGGGCACCTACGGCGCAGATTAAGATCATCGACACGATCTTTCGTGCACCGGTACTGGTTGATCAACCTCATACGATCACAGGCGTTGTGACCAATATTGAAGAAGACCTTAAGCAAGTTGAGATCGACATTACGATAACCAACGAAGCGAACGAGACGCGGGTTCAAGGTACCGCCACTATCGAACTGCCTGCTTGATCGATTCGTGACAGGAAAGCTTGAAGGGAAGGTCGCCTATATCTCAGGTGGCACGAGTGGCATTGGCGCTGCAACCGCGGAACTGTTTGCGAGTGAAGGCGCACAGGTCGTCATCACAGGGCGTTCAGAGGAGAAAGGTTCAAAACTTGCGGACGCGCTTGGTGATCACGTCGTTTATCAACACGCCGATGTAAGTGTTGAAGCAGACATCAAACGCACGATCGATTTCACCACCGATCAATTCGGACGGCTCGACGTGTTGTTCAACAACGCGGGCGGACCAACGGTTGGGGATGTCGATAACATCACGAGTGAGCAAATCGACTACGGCGTCAAACTCCTACTCAGCAGTGTCATGCTCACCACGCGTCACGCCGTTGAACCGATGATTGCGAGCGGTGGCGGGTCTGTCATCAACAACTCAAGCGTTGCGGGTTTGCGGTACCGCCAAGGCAACATCCTGTATTCCGTATTGAAAGCCGCGGTCACTCACTATACGAGAATGGCGGGTGTGGAACTCGGTCCGCACAAGATACGTGTTAACGCGATATCACCTGGCGCGATCGCAACCCCAATATTCTGGGGTGGGTCGGCTCGTGCGAATACACTGCCTGACGAAGAAAACGAGCGCAAGATGAAAAAGTTGCAAGGAAATCTAGCACGAGCCACGCCGATGCCTCGAAGTGGACTTGCTATGGATATTGCAGAAGCGGCGTTGTTTTTGGCGAGCGATGCCGGTAGCTACGTGAACTGTCATGATCTCGTCGTCGATGGTGGTCGCACGTCAATGTTCTTCGAACCACCGGTTAGTTAACCTACATCTAGCCAATCAGCTAGTTCTTTCGCACATCCTTAAAGGGTCCGGTATCCGTGCGCGGTTCCTTTTGCATACCTAGAACCCTTTCGCTGATGATGTTGCGCTGAATCTCATCAGTCCCGCCGGCAATCGAGATAGCGGGAACCGAAAGCAATATTTCTGCGATGATTCCGGATTCTGGGCTGTCCTCTCCTGATGTCATTGCGTCAATACCGGTCATTAAGGTATGGACCTTAGCTGCCTGACGAGCAATGTTGCTTCCAGCCAACTTTCCGAGTGATCCCTCGGGACCTTGTGGTTGACCTTGTTGTTGTGCAGCACGAGCGCGCAACGCGGTCCACTCAGCGCAACGAGCCATGATGAGCAGCTTGGCGATTTCTTGACGGGCGGCGGAGTCGCTGATCGCGCCGGTAGTCCGAGCACGGGGTAGAACGAGATCTACACGACCGGCACGTTGGGGATACCAAGTGTACGGCTCAAGCAAGATTTTGTTTTCCTCGGCCTCCTGCTCGTAGATCGTGCCATTGAAGACGCCGCGGCGCCGAGTTTCAACGAAAATGTTGCCCGCGTTGCGTCGTTCATGCATCAGGGTCGTCATAGCAATCTGCCAGCCATCGCCATCTTCACCGACTTGATCACTACGCGGTACCTTCGCGTCGTTAAAGAACACCTGATTGAACGATGCGTGTCCGTTCATTTGCTTGAGGGGATGGACATCGACGCCTGGTTGGTGAAAATCGAGAATGAAATAAGACAGTCCTTGATGCTTCGGAACGTCCCAATCATGTCGCGCCAATAACAAGCCAAAATCAGCGTGATGGGCTGAGGTTGTCCATACCTTCTGGCCGTTGATAACCCAGTTATCGCCTACTAATTCCGCTCGTGTCGTTGAACCAGCAAGGTCGGAACCACTTCCTGGTTCACTGAATAACTGGCACCAAATTTCTTCTCCCGTCAAGATCTTGCGGAGATAGCGTTCCCGTTGTGCGTCATTACCATGGGCAAGCAACGTCTCGGCCGCCAGCAGTCGAATGCCGGTACGAGCGACGGACACCGCACCGACGCGGGCAAACTCGTCGGCAACGACACTTTGCAAGCTCAACGGCATGTTTCGACCGTACCAGCGTTCTGGCCAGCTCGGCATGCCCCAACCCGCGTCAATCAGTTTGTTGCGCCAGTCGAGCAAATCCGCATTAGGGTCCCAGCTGGACTCTAGAAACGATCGAAGTTCGTTCCTGACCGCCGTTTCACTCCATTCCATTGCCTAACTAACCTACCTCTAATAAATCGACGCGCTCGAGCATCTGGTCACGGTGAATCTCGGATGTACCTAACAGGACCTGTGAACTCTTCGCACGCTTAAACCAAAGGTGCGTGTCGTTATCCCATGTAAACCCGATACCGCCGTGAATCTGAATCGCGTCAGCTGCGGCTAGCATATAAGCGTCGTTTGCGGCAGCTTTGGCGATGCTAGCGTATACAGGTAAAGCCGGATCGTCGTCGGCAATCGCTTGAGCCGCACGGTAAGCGCCAGATTTAGCGAGCTCTATTTCGAGCAGAAGATCGGCACATTTATGTTTGATGGCTTGCATCGAACTGATCGGACGACCGAATTGCACACGATTATTCGCGTAATCGACGCAGCTTTCGAGAAGCCACTGTGCGCCGCCGACCATTTCGTTCGCGAGTGCTACTAACGCGAAATCGATGAATTGGTCGAAAACACTGAAGTCAGCTTCGACATCGCCCAGCGGTTCGACTTTCACGTTTTCAAATGAAACACGTGAGATCCGTCGAGTGGTATCGATGGATGTCATACTGGTGCAGGTGATGCCAGGATCGTCCGATCTTGAAAGCCAGAATTTAGGTTTACCGTTGGGATTTGCAGCATGTTTCGCTACGAGAATGATCTGGTCTGCGACGTGACCATCCGTAACGAACGACTTGACCCCCGTAAACGAGTTATCGACAACGCATTGAGTGACGTTACCGATATCTGTGAGGTTGCTTTCTTCATAAAGCGCGACGGTAGCGACTTGACCCCCGGATGCAATCGGAGGCAACAGATCTGCTTTTTGTTCGAGTGTCCCTGCTAACAACACCGCGTTTGCGGCGAGTACGCTCGACGAAAGATACGGTGAAGGAAAGAGCGAGCGTCCCATCTCTTCAAGCACGATACATAACTCGACATAACCGAGACCAGCTCCGCCGAACTCCTCGGGTACGTGCACACCACCAACGCCAAGTTCGTTAAAGAGTCCTTGGAAAGACGGTTGATCGAAGCCTTCTGGATCGTCCATGAGCTCGCGTGTTCGAAGTACCGTCCCGTGGTCATTCAGGTATCGTCGTACTGACTCTCTGAGCTGTAACTGCTCGTCAGTGAATGCGTATGCCGTCATTTACTTATCAAATAGAGTGTACGTTGACTAAGTCTCTAGCTTGTAGGCCGCCCGTTTCAAAGTCCCAACGAATACATGTTGTAGTTCTTTAGTAACGTCTCGCGAGTCTCTTCGTTTAACCGATTTTGTTCGATTTCGTCCACTAGAGGTTGATAAACATAGGGTTCTTCGTCTGCGAAATGCTGGTGACGTGCGTCAATCGCTAATGGGATCATCCGTGAACTACGACGGACGCGTTCTTCATCGTAGCGAACAGAGTTTCCGGCTGGAAACGACGTTTTTGCCCCAAGGACCGAGGTACGCATGTGAAAGCCATGGACAACTGTGACTCGCCTTTGCGATGATGTATTTGCGAAGCTACCATGAAGCACTTGACGATTGCAAATGGCGACATCCCCAGCCTTGCACAACATCGGTACTGCTTCGGAAAGTCTATCGGTACCCGCTTCCGTTACGCGTTTTCGGATATCGATTTTGCCAAGTTTGTGCGACCCAGGTACGACCCATAGCGCATTCTCGGCGGTCGTGTCGTAGAGCTGCGTCATGAAGTTGAAGCCATGTATGTCTTCGTGCCAATCGGGGCTCTGCCAAAGCGTCGTACCGTCTTGGTGCCATGCTACGGACGTACCGAGTTCTGGTTCTTTGATCCAAATTCCGTCGGTGAAAGGTGTGAAGTCTGGACCGTTGATGGTTTCGGCGACCTTTAGAAGCCGTGGATTGCCGTAGTGGCGCAAACACGAATCCATGAGCTGACACATACCGGAAATAAAAAAGATCGTTTCTCCGGGTGCATCTTTCGCAGGCGCTGGTTCACTCATCTTGGCTTCGTAGCGACCGTTTGCGGCGTCGGTGCCGCCATACGGATCGGAAAGAGGTTTCGCGAAGCTGAATGACCGATACTTAAACTCGCTGCCGAATGCCACGTTTCCGTTCGCATCTACGGTCGATTTAGAGTCAATCGGTGCTCTTGAGAGCACGTTGTTGAGTTCTGCTCGGATCTCACTGATTTCTTCTGTCGAGACCGCTTGCTCAAACACATAGAAACCGATTTCATGGTAGGCTCTGAGAATTTCTTCGTCGACATTACCGCGCTGGTCGAACAACAGCGGACCACGGTTACCGAGAGCGAGTGCCCGTTCCGTACCTTCGTCGCAGTAAGTCTCGATGTCTGCTGCCGCAGTCACTGCTTCGGTTGTCATCACTCTCCTTTCCAATCTGGTATGCGTTTCTCTGCAAATGCGCGCGGTCCTTCGATCGCATCCTGTGATTTTGCACGGCGGCTTTCCGATTCATACGGTGTGTAGTACGCTTGAGCCAATGGCATATCTAATCCTCGCATCGTAGCCTCTTTCGTTGCGCGAACCGATAGGGGTGCACACTTTAGGATATCCTCAACGTACGCGTCTACCGTCTCGTGAAGTTTAGCTGCTGGCACCACTTCATTTACGAGACCGAGCTCGTACGCCCGCTGCGCTGACATGTGTCGCCCTGTCAGCATATAACCCATCGCGACCTTTAATCCGATTTGTCGTGGTAGTCGATGGACGCCCGCCGCGCCCGCAATTAAGCCACGTCTCGGTTCAGGTAGACCTAGTTCCGCGTGCTCTGCTGCCACGATGATGTCGCACGACATAGCTAGCTCCAATCCGCCTCCTAGAGCAAAGCCGTTTACGGCGGCGATGATTGGTTTCGGGTAATACCATCGTTCATGGAGCGACTTCGTCTCAGCGTTCATACGCTGCCATTTTTCCCGTAACTCGGGTGTTGCCTCGCGTTCGCGTGAACGATGCTTGAGATCCGCACCCGCACAAAACGCCCGTTCGCCAGCTCCGGTTACGATCGCGACCCATATCTCGGGGTCTTCTTCAATCGTGTCCCATCGCTTTGAGAGTTCCCATCTAATCTCCGGGTTTAGCGAATTCATGGCTTCTGGCCGATTCAATGTGATGCGAGCGACATGGTCTTCAACTGTGAATTCTGTAACGGAAAACTCGTGATCAATCATGGTGGTACTTCGTCATTGGTTTGAGTTAGTTCTTCGTAGTTTCGGCGATTTGATGCCTGTTGTGCGCGTTCTTCTGCGACTGTTTCCTGCCAATCCTCGACGGCTTCCGCGCAACGCAGTGATTCGATTGTTGGATGACTCTCGATGTCCGGTGGTAGGCTAGGGTGTCCACTTTTTGTAGTCGTATTACACTGCGACAGCATTTCGTCATACAGAATACCGGAATAACTGTCTGCTTCGAAGGCTAGAAATCGGCAAACACAGCTTTCAATCTCAATCGGATATTTCGATTCAAGATCGCCGATCGTGTCGCTCTCGCTACAGGACACGAGAGTCACGCTCAAGCAGCATAGTGTGACTAGGTAGTGGAGTCGAGGCAAATTAAGTTGGCGTGTCGCCTTTGACTACCACGCGTTGCATTGCACGTGGTTTGTCATAATCAAGAATTGCCGTGTGCATGACGGAACGATTGTCCCAGATCACGATATCCCCTTGACGCCACCGATGTCGATAGCAGAACTCTTCGGTAATCGCGTGAATCCATAGCGGAAACAACGTGCTGAGCGATTCCTCTTCAGGCATATCAACGATGTGAGTTGTAAATTCCGGATTTACGTAGAGTGCTTGTTTGCCGTTCTCGTTGTGTGTGCGGACGACTGGATGGATCGAGTCGGGCACCTCCGCTCCGAAACCTTTGCCGGTATGGTTTGCGCGCAGATTTAGGAGCTGTTCAGCGGTAGGAAGGTAGCGACGATGGGATCGACGTTGATCTTTGCGCGCTTGATCAAGATATTCCCATGCGAGGTGTTGATTGGCATATCCAGTGTCACCTCCAAAGCCAGGAATGGTTCGCGCGTGTAGCATCGTAATCCAAGGTGGCGTGGGGTGCCACGTCATATCAGAGTGCCAGGAACCGAAAGCGCGATTCTTCGCGCGACCGTCGCCGGAGAGTATTTGTACATATGGATTGCTACGCTTCATCGCTGCCGGATGAGTTAGCAATTCACCCCAGAGCATTCCAAACGCTTGTTGTTCCTCCTCGTGAAGGTCCTGCTGGCTGACACACACAAGGTGGTGTTCATTCAGCAAACTTCGAAGTTCACCTACAACGGTGTTGTTTGCGCTCTTAAGATCGAGACCATCTACGCGCACACCCATTGCGGGTGATAGTGGTTCGGTTCTGATCGCCTTCACTGTAACCGAATATCTCCCGAGTATCGTGCTTTAACGCTGGTAGAACTAGCTTTATACCTTTTTGGCTTCCGTCTCTTGAAGGATGCATTTTGTCGCCCAATATGATTGCGGACTTTCTTCGACTTCGCACTCATCGAGAGGAATCTACATGCCGAGTACTGCTGACGACCCACGTATTGATCCGCGTTTAAAACAAATGTTGGCTGCGATGCCTCCCATGCGGAATCCAGGCGATGCGAGCAGTCGTGAGCAATTAGTGGAAGCAGCAAATTCACCTGCGGGTCTAGCGCAGGTCGCTCAGTTAGAAGCAATATTCGAGGGGGTGGATGCAGAGCCAGTTGCACCGCAAAGTGGGCTCACTGTCAGCAAACGAACTGCTGTTTCACAACCTGACGGTAACACGGTTAATCTGCAGGTCATTCGACCTGAATCGGCTGACGTACTCCCTTGCATTTACTACATTCACGGTGGTGGAATGCAGACGATGTCATGTTTCTACGGCAACTACCGCGCATGGGGAAAGATCATCGCGTCGAACGATGTTGTCGTCGTCATGGTCGACTTCCGCAACTGTCTGACACCGTCGTCTGTGCCAGAGATTGCGCCATATCCGGCGGGTCTGAACGATTGTGTTTCCGTTCTTCGGCAACTACCGGAACTAGCTGGCGAGTTGAACTTCGATCCGGACAACATCATTGTTGCCGGGGAGAGTGGAGGTGGAAATTTGACGTTAGCGACCGGTATGCAACTCTTGAAGGATGGCGACGTCGACCGCATAAAGGGGCTGTATGCGTTATGCCCTTACATCGCTGGTCGATGGCCACTCGACGAGAACCCGTCGTCGATCGAGAACAATGGAATTTTGCTTGATCTTCACAACAATCGGGGTGCGATGGCCTACGGCATCGATGAGCTGAATAACGAGAATCCGTTAGCGTGGCCTGGTTTTGCGAAAGCCGAAGACGTGGCCGGATTACCGCCGACGATGATCAGTGTGAACGAGTGTGACCCGCTCCGCGACGAGGGTATCAATTTCTATAGATTGCTTCTCAGCGCGGGTGTTCAAGCGTATTGTCGACAAGTGATGGGTACAACCCATGGCGCGGAGATTTTTCCGTCCGCATGTCCAGATATAGCGCGTCAAACAGCTGTCAGCATTGCGGCGTTCGCTCGAGGTGAAACGCGCTAGCGTTTTCTTGAAATAGGTCGAAGAGGTTTTGGACGTTTATTGCTAGTTCGATGCAGTAGCGTTTGCATCGACCAATCCTAGGTGCTCGATAAACCCTTGTGAGGTCCCGATCCGAAACGAGGAGTGGGATTCCTTGATTGATACAGTCGGTAGCGATGCTCAGATCACCTACCGTGAAAGACGCCACACTGAGGGTCTTGTCAAGTACGTCAGTTTGTTGACTGTCTGCTTTTCTGAAATAGTCGACCTAGACCATGAAGTCAAGCAAGATCATGAAGTTGATCTCATTTCATCAAGATTCCCGTCCCACGTCAATTGACCACGAAGACGCCTAATACTTTCTTGTTTTTGAAATCTGACCAAGGTCTTTAAGCCTAGTTCTACGGTGTCTTTCTTAGTTTTCAGACCAGTTAATTTGCGAGCTTCATCCAACAGCTGGTCGTCAATCTCGATATTTGTTCTCATTCTTGTAGCGAGATCCGTGATTCAATGTGGCTCACGAGAAATATAGTGCAGAAAAGCGGATCCCACCACTTCAGTGGTCACTGACAGAATTCGCGATGGAGAGAAACTCCCTACGAGCTTTAGAGTCCGCTGCTCGGCATACTGTTATTTAGTACCGATGTCGAAGGTTGGAAGGCTAAACCTAAGACTCCATCTTCATGACCGTCTCGCGCATGCCATGCCACTCGTGCCACATATTGCACATCGCGTATTTCGATCGTTCCCAAGGGTTGTTGCCTGGTTCATACTCTAACCATTCGCCTCGTTGGCCTCGATCTGGGTGATCGGTGATGCCATTCACCATTTTGTCAGGTTGACGACTTTTATTACGTAATCGGAAAATGATGCTCTTGCGAGATTCAGTTCCGAGTTCATTGCGTGTCCCGGAATGGGGAATTTGATACATCGCGATGCATGCGTCGCCAGGTTCCATAAGGATTTGTGTAGGCCTCGGCCATTTCTTCCCATCGGGAGTGCTCTCAGAATCCGCATCCAGAAACTTATCTCGAACGGCTTCAGGAAGGTACACTAAGCCGCACCTGTTTGGCGCATCGTGGTTTAACCGTGGCCAACCGGGACCCTCAACACCTATGCGATTGTTGGTGTCACGCTGCCATCGAAAGAACCTCTCAACTTCGTGGTGCGAGCCTTTTAGCAGCGATGTTTGTCCTCGGCCTTCAACGGTTTGATCATTCAAACACACGAATACGAAGGCCGTAAAACTTCCAAGTCCTAAGGTCATCTCAGGATCTTGAAACATCGGGACCATGTTGTGACCGATTACGTCTGGACTACGCCCTAGATTCCCGTTCGGGCCAGATGCGATGTAACGACCTTAGATCTCTTCGTCTGTACCTTCTTGAACTTCCTGCGGTACGGCGATGGTCATGCTGCCATCCACATGGGATTCAGAGGCGAAGTAAGGCATGTCACGCTCGTGATAGCCGAGATTGTTGAATCGATCACTGGGTTTTCCTATGGGTCGAATACCAACTTGGCAGACCTTTGGTGGATCGAAGTAACCCATTGCTTCATGCATGATAGGCGTAATCGAAGACGCATTGACCAGATCTGTAAATGCGGGATTCGTTCCCATAATGTTGGGTCGTTCCGAACTATTGATACAGTCAAGCGCGGCGTCAACCAGGCTATCTTCGACCGCACCTTTCACGATCACATAACCATCGTCGTAAAGGGACTGTTTCTGTTCGGTCGTGAGCTCTCGATTCATGTCCTACGAACCTTCCTCTAGCTGCGAAGCGTGACACCAGCAAGCTCGCCAGTGTGAATGCCATCCGTCAGAAAATGCCTCCCGTTAACGATCGTATGTTTGTATCCGCGTGCGCGTTGGACATACCTTCCTGCACCGCCTGGAAAGTCGTATTCGTAAGAGGGTACGTCCATCCCTAAACCGTCTAAATCGATGACGTTTACGTCGGCAAATGCTCCAATCTCAAGACGTCCGCGGTTCTTGATGCCAAATAGATCTGCGGTGTCTGAGGTCCAGCGCCGAATTGCGTCTTCAATCGTGAGCATTTGACGTTCTCGCACCCAGTACGCCAATAGCCATGTGGGTTGGCTGGCGTCCATGATCTGACCAACATGTGCGCCGGAATCAGCTAATCCCATCGCCACGACTGGTTTATTCATCATGTACTCAATCGGATCTAATCGTTGATTGAGAAATGCGTAGTAGAACACCACGCGTCCGTTGGTCTCCAGATTGAGGTCTATGAATGCTTCGACGACGGTCGCTCCCCGCTCGCGCGCGATGTACCCCAATGAATCCTTCAATTGCATGTCGTATCGAACGCGATCCGGCGTAAGCACATACAGTCGGTCAAAATCGAGTTCGATTTGTTCGAGATCTACGCTCTGAATCAGCTGTGTGCGTATTGAAGGTTCGCGCATCTGTTCTAGACGCTCACCGAAAGCCAGTGCCTTCAGCTCTTGCCATCCATCAAAACGATCAAACATCGTACGGTTGTGGAGGCTGTACAAGCTACCAATCGGGCGAGACGTCGTTTGTGGACGTAGTCGCGCGCCATTCGCGTTCTCTTCGGTAGCGAACTCGACGACGGATTGATACAAGGTTTCACGTCGTTCACTGTGTGCGAGACCGAACGTGACGTTTACGCCATTTTCTCGCGAGAGCTCGCCCATCCAAGCTACTTCTTTTCGGGTGTTAGGCAAGTCTGGAGCGTCGCGTTCGCCGAGACGAGCCGCGGCTTCGAATACGCCACGTTGATGTTTGCCGAGGACACGACCAATAGCGAGCAATTCATCGGGTTGTGCATAAGTACCCGGAACAGGACGACCATCGGGAACCCGATGAAGGAACGTGCGTGAAGTTGAGAAACCGAGTGCACCTGCGCCAATCGCTTCATCGACCAAACCACACATTCGCTCGATATCACTAGACGTAGCGGGTGTTTCGTCCAAACTCCGTTCGCCCATCGCTGCATAGCGCACTGCGCAATGACCGACCATACCGCCGACGTTGATGCCTTTGGGTAGGGCATCTAATGCTTGTAGATACTCTCCGTAGGTCTCCCAATCCCAAGGTAATCCTTCAAGAATCGATTCTCGTGGAATGTCCTCTACGGATTCCATCAGTTCTGCAAGGTATTCACGGTCTTTGGGTTTACAAGGTGCAAAAGTGACGCCACAGTTGCCAAGCACAACGGAGGTAATACCGTGATAGCACGAAGATGTACCGAGCGGGTCCCATCCGAATTGAGCATCAAGATGTGTGTGAATGTCCACGAACCCGGGTGTAATCAAGTTCCCGTCGGCGTGTATCTCCTTGGTTCCTGCTGAAGTCACGACGCCGACTTCGACTATTTTGTCGCCGTCAATTGCTATGTCGCCGAGATACGGGGGATTTCCTAATCCGTCGACGATGAGACCTTGCCGGATCACTAGATCATGTGCCATTCTGCTTCCTCAATGGGTATTCACTGGCGTAGAAATTCAGTAGCCAGAACATTATGCGATCTGCATACCGCCGATACGTTCCTACCCAAGATGCTAGCGTGATTTGAACCCGTCGCGATTCGCGAGCTTCAATTGGAAATCAAGTGAAGCCAGTTACTCCAAGCAACTCACGAATTTCTTGGTCACCAGTCGCGAGAAGCTCGCTCGTAAGACCATCTTCCGGGGGTGGTCCACCGTGGGGTGACTCGCGTAACCAACATGGCGTATACGCCAAAATCAACATGCGACGTTTACCGGCTTGTGTATCTAACGCTCTGTGCCAGAGATTTGAATGAATGATGACCATGCTGCCCGCAGGTAGGTTTAGTGTCTGTTCTCCAGGCATTGACTCATGCTTGAGGTGCGGCGGCTCGCGGTCCAACCAATGGTGAGAACCCGGTATGACGGACAAAGTTCCCGTTTCCTCGTTCACCTCGTCGAGGTAAATCAAACAGTCGATCGCGTGAGGACGCGAAAACCACCGCGGTAAGGGCTTCGAAATAACCCGAAGGTGCTGGTGCCATGGTGTATCTTGGGGTTCAGCGCCGCCAAATGAGACACGCGCCGACAGACCGCGCAATCGCACGAGTGGTCCCATCATGCCGCGCGCAACGGAGAGTGCGGTTGGCCAAGTTAGTAAATCGTGAAACGCAGTATCTTTATCCAGTAAATGACGAAGAACGATGCCCCAGGAACGGTCGGGTAGTTCCTCGTCCGAATCAGATGGTCGGTGCTCGTGCCACTCTGCTTCCGTTAGTCGATCCAACGCAGATCGAAGCGAATCCAACCATTGTCCTTGGATCGCGTTTTCACGAACTAGAAAACCGTCTTGGTCCAGTTTGAGGAGTTCTTCGGGAGTGGCGTGCACGGACACTTCGCGTTTCATCGGTTCCTCGCGAATATGCCCTTTTTGGACACGATAACTGATGTTATGAGTACTCATCCCTTCATAATAGCACCTCGTTTCCAAGGTGAAATTTCACGTCTCGGCAGTCGCTATGGTCGAAGATATTTCCGTCGCGGTGTAGGATGGCGAGACGCTGGTACCCTTATTAATACGAAGCATGCGTCGACATGTTCTGAAGGCTGGGTGCGGCTTGGTGTTCGTCAGTTCGTTGTGCCTTTATGCGAGTGAATCGGAATCGACCGAAGCGATCGAGTATGCGCATGGGATTTCACTCATACACGATCTCAAGTACGGTCCAGACTTCACCCATTTCGAATACCTTAATCCGAATGCGCCTAAAGGCGGCGAGCTTGTACTGTCCGCCTCCGGGTCGATTAAGAACTTCACATGGGTACTGGATGCAGTCATCGAACCGGTCGAGGGGTTCTGGCGAAACTATGACCGCTTATTGATACGGTCTGCAGACGAACTATCGGGTTTCTATGGTGCATTGGCGCAGGGGATTGCGCTCTCAGATGACAAACGAACGCTCTATCTGAAACTGCATCCAGAGGCGCAATGGCATGACGGTGTACCGTTAACCGCACATGACGTGAAATATAGTTTTGAGCGAGCGGCACAAACTCTGGATGGCCGCGTGTTCATGCAGTGGTTAGAGTCAGTCGAGCTTCTCGGTGAGCGGGAAGTCGCTTTGCACCATCGTGAAACCTATACGAACGCGAACTTGCTCATCGTAGCTGGGCAACTGATATTGCCTGTCCACTATTGGCACGATAAGGATCCAACAATGACGCATCCGACGCCGTCAGTAGGTAGTGGTCCGTATAAGGTTGCAGATTTTGGTCGCTCGTTTGTTGAGTACGAGCGGGTACCTGACTATTGGGGTCGCGACATACCAGCCCAACGCGGTCGATACAACTTTGATCGCATCCGTCTTGAGGTGTATAGAGACGGTACAGTCGGGCGCGAAGCATTCTTCAAAGGCTTAATGGATGTGCATTTCGAAGGCGATGTTCGATACTGGGCCTCGTCGATGGAGATTCCAGCCGTAATAGACGGACAAATAAAACGAGATACATTTCGAAGTGCGAACAGGATAGGCTCGCAATTCGTCATCGTCTTCAATGCAGATAGCGAACTGTTTTCCGATGTTCGTGTACGCGAAGCGCTTACCTTGGCACTCGACTTCGAGTGGCAAAACCGGGCGCTGTATCACGGTCTAGCAAAACGAGCGACTAGCTATTTCGACGGTTCTGAGTTCGCTGCAACAGGACTGCCCACAGAAGCAGAACTTGAGCTACTTGCGCCGTATCGAAATCAGTTACAGGAGCGGATATTCACACGACGATTCGAATTGCCTGTGAGCTCGGGACGCAACGTTGATCGTGAATCGTTATCGCGAGCCGCGATATTGCTAGACGAAGCTGGTTGGGAGCTAAGGGATTCTGTGCTCCTAAATCCTGAAGGCGAACCGTTCGAGTTTGAGATATTGAATTACAGTGGTGGATTTCAAAGGGTGTTATTGCCGTTTACCGAAGCACTCAAGAAATTAGGTATCACGGCACATGTCCGCATGATGGACAGCGCGCAGTTCATTCGACGACGTCGTGCGCGCGATTTTGAAGCCCTTATCTGGCCGCATGATTTGGTAGCGCCGCCTACCACCCACTTACGTACTTATTTTCATTCGTGGGCTGCGAATCCTGGCATGATGACATACAACATCACCAACATCCGACACCCAGTCGTCGACGCGCTGGTCGAACACGCTGAAAGTGCAACATCGTTTGAAAAGCTAGTTACCGCGACTCGAGCGCTCGATCGAGTTCTCCTGTGGAACTTCTACAACATCCCGTTGAACGGGATTGATGAGTCACGATTTTTTTATTGGGATAAATTCGGGAGGCCGAAGCTCGAACACACGGCGGGATATGGGTGGCCGTTTGTTGACGGATGGTGGAGCAACACAGAGAACCCACAAGGCAAAGTAGCACCCTCGTCAGCGGCTCGCTAGACGGCCGAAGGGAAGAGCGATGGGTTGGTATGTAACTAAGCGATTTCTGCTGATCATCCCTACGTTGATTGGCATCGTCGCCATTAACTTCGTCATCGTGCAACTTGCACCCGGCGGACCAGTCGATCAGATGATCTCTCGGATCATGGGGGAAACGGCTGGCCAATCGATGACGCGAATCGCCGGTGCGCAGACAGCCATGCCGGGCGCGGTAGTACTTGATCCTGGAGCGAAGTCCCAGTTTGCAGGAGCACAAGCGTTGGACCCGGCACTCATCGAAGCGATCGAAAAGCAGTTTGGATTCGATGAACCGATTTACGTGCGATTTTTCAAGATGCTCGGTGACTATGCCACCTTTGATCTAGGCATGAGTTTCTTCGAGAAACGTCCCGTGCTCACGTTGATCAAGGAAGCCTTGCCAGTATCGATCTCATTAGGCGTTTGGTCGACGCTCTTGATCTACCTGATTTCTATTCCGCTAGGCGTTGCAAAAGCTGTGCGCGACGGTACGCGGTTCGATACTTGGACGAGCGGAGCAATCTTGGTTGGCTACGCGATGCCGAGTTTTCTCTTCGCGATTTTTCTCATCGTGTTATTTGCCGGTGGTTCGTATTTTTCGTGGTTCCCACTGAAAGGACTTACGTCGAGCGACTTCGAATCGTTGTCAACGATCGGAAAGGTCTTGGACTACTTTTGGCACTTGGCGCTACCTATCGCTGCGCTAACGATTGGTGGTTTCGCGACGCTCACGATGCTCACCAAGAACTCGTTTCTCGATGAAATAACCAAGCAGTACGTATTAACGGCGCGCGCGAAAGGACTAGCTGAAAAACGCGTCTTACTCGGTCATGTTTTTCGCAACGCGATGCTGATCGTGATCGCAGGTTTTCCAGGTGCATTGGTAGGTATGTTGTTCACGGGCGCATTACTAATAGAAGTGATCTTCTCCCTCGAAGGGTTAGGTTTACTGGGGTTCGAGGCGATCGTTAAGCGTGACTATCCGGTTATTTTCGGTACCTTGTTCTTCTTCACATTCATCGGTCTCGTCATGACGCTTGTGGGAGATATCACGTACACGTTCGTCGACCCGCGTATTGATTTTGAGAGGCGGGAGATGTAGTGGCTGAAGCTGTTCTAGGTAGTAGTACCTTCTCACCGCTCACAAAGCGAAGATGGGCGAATTTCAAGGCGAATCGCCGAGGCTATCTAAGTCTTTGGATCATCACTGTAATGGTCGTCGTAACGCTGTTCTCCGAGTTTCTAGCTAACTCGAAACCGCTCGTTGTTGTTTACCAGGGTAGTGTGTACTTCCCGATATTAGGGTCATATCCAGAAACGACATTCGGTGGCGAATTCCACACGGAAGCAGATTTCGCTGATCCGGTCGTGCGGCGTCTAATCATCGATGCAGGTGGAAAGATCATATCGGCGCCGTTTCCGTTTGCGTTCGATACGATCGATTTAGACACCCAGGGTTCATTGCCTGAAGCTCCAAGCCGTAGGCATTGGTTGGGTACCGATGACGTTGGGAGGGACGTTGCCGCGCGCATCCTCTATGGCTTTCGCTTATCTGTTTGGTTTGCGGCTGCACTTACCTTTTTGAGCGCGGCTATCGGAGTTACCGTCGGCGCGACACAGGGATTTTTTGGTGGTCTGCTCGATTTGGTAGGACAACGAGTTGTTGAAATATGGTCGGGTTTACCCATGCTCTTCATCATCATGATCTTGACGAGTCTCATCGAACCCGGTGCGCTTGCGTTGCTGTTTTTGTTGCTGCTATTCAATTGGATGATGCTCGTTCCAGTTGTTCGAGCAGAGGTCCTGCGTACGCGTAATTTCGATTATGTGAAGGCGGCGAGAGCGCTCGGTCAGCGAGACGGGATCGTGATATTGCGTTATGTTCTGCCGAATGCAATGGTTGCCACATTGACGTTCTTGCCCTTTTTGCTCAGTGGCTCGATCATCACGCTAACTTCACTCGATTTCTTAGGGTTCGGCCTACCGGTCGGTTATCCATCACTCGGTGAGTTACTAGCTCAGGGTAAGGCAAATATCCAGGCACCGTGGCTAGGGTTGTCCGCATTTTTCACGATGGTGCTCATGCTTACACTGTTAGTGTTTATCGGCGAAGCGGTTCGCGACGCGTTTGATCCTAGAAGGGGTATCTAATTCCGAAATCGGTTGTACGCCGGGATGCCAGTCGATGCGCACCAGCGCGGAGGTGAGCCGGTCGGCTTCTAATCCAGTTCGCCGGTGAAGTAGCCTACCGCGGTGGCAAACGCATCGGTGCCAACCTCGGAACCTATGAGGCGACCGGGAATATCATCGGCTGGAGGATGAATCCCGCCCCAGATGCGGGAAAGGCTGCATTGGTCAGCGGCATCTTGATACGTCGCCCACTGTAGGATTAGATCGACGGATGGTCCGTCTTCAAACACGAGGAACTCGTCCGCCTTAATGTGGAAGTCACTCATTCCGCCAGGGAAGAACGCGTCGCCCGTAAGCGCGGTCAGCACTTCGGCAGCGGCTCGTGAATAGGTTGAATGCCCAGAGACATAGCCTGCAAAAGGCGGCGTAACGAACGTTGGTCGCTGGTAAGGCCACCAATTCTCAGCGAGGATCCATCCGACGCCGGCGATTTCGGTTTCAGGATCATCGATGCTCTCTGGGTTTCGCCATGCTTGTAGTTTGATCTTTCCGACATGTTCATCGTTTTCACCGGCTAGTGGGTCATCAGCAGTGACGAGCTCGATGTAGTCTTTGCTTAGTGGGATACCGAGTTCGTGATAAGAACCTAGGCTCGAGTCGCTACTTTGACCTCGATCAGCCATTGCACGTATTGCGGAAATAGGTCTCACGTAGTCGTACCAACCTTTGATTCCCCAAGCAGTGATTGCAGCGTCATGCATCGCACCACCCAATGTAAAGTATGCCTTCACATCCCACTCGAGGACGCTGAGCGGCTCGCCTGTACCTTGAAACTTCCTCGTTAACAACGGGTGGTCGTTGACCTCGTTGAGAATCACAAACCAGTGCCCTGGAGGTGTCTCTGAATCGGGACCATCAGCCCAGAATTCCGCGAGTGCGCGCGTATAGTCGCCACGCGGTACGAGTTGTGGACTATACGCTTCTCTTGTGATTGGATTTTCGACATAACCTCTGCTACTGTCGCCACCTTCCGTTTTGAAGAATCTCGCGTGGTCGTCAAAGCTCGTTGGATATTCGTCGATATTTCCAAGCGACGCAGGTGAGATATCCCAAAGTACGCCATCTGCGGGATCTAAATGAGAGGACCAAATCGCAACGAGTGAGTGGGACCATTTGTAGTTAGTACTTCCTTCATCATCGATCATTGGCGGTGCGCCTGGGTCGTGATATACCCAGTAGTCGTTACCATCGCGTTGATGGATAGAGAGGTCGTCACGTGAAAGCGCGAACGGTGCGACGCGACCCCATTCAGGACTTAAGAAGTCGGGTGTCGTACCGCTTGGATTTCCTGCTTGATCGATAAATTCGCGCAGGGACAGAGGTTGCCATCGATTTAGGTCGGTGATTGTGGGATTGCCTGGATTGTGAGGCGCTAGTGGCTGATTTACCGGTGCATAGTGTTCATTGCCGTAGTCTTCTGCTTCATTGGCTCCGTCCACAAATCCAAACTCGATGTAGCAATTGCCGATCAGCCGGCCTAAGGCTGCCGGAGAACCTTCTTCAATGTCATCTTTTTCGGTATCGAAACCTAGGAATTCGATCAGGGTGTTGGCATCACGAAGCGTCTGTGCAGTGCCTGGCGACTGCTGAAATCGGTGCTGAATAAGACTCCAGGCGGCGTGACTGATCGCCTCTTCCCGCGCTGCCTTCAGGTCCGCAACGGGTTCTGCTGTGTCCGTTCGGCAAAAGTACCCAGATCGTTCTTTACCGTATAGCCATGGTGTTGAGACGGTGTCATAAAGTGCCCACGCATCGTAAATCGCAGCGGCAAAATGAAATAGGTTGCGCGCATGTACCGTTGGTCGCGCATAGTCGTTTCTGATCGCCGCAAGCAGAACTTCGTTCCATCGTCGTGCGACAGATACCGAAGCGTCTGCAGCTACACCGGGTAAGTAGTTTGCGACAACGGTTGTGCTTCCTTGCGGCATAGTGAAATAGGTCGAAGGAGAAAAGGGGTCCGCAAATGAACCACCGTTGTCACTACGCCAATGCGAAAAGTGGTAGTCCTCCTCAGGAGCTGCTGCTTCGATTCTGACTGATTCACCGACTCCGAAAGTCCCGTCGCCAACACCGCGAGATACGGATAAGCGATTGACTGGCGGGGGCTGCTCGATTGTGATTAAACCGTCGACCGGTGTTTGAAGCAATTCACTTTCTGCGCCATCCGGCCAGATCACCCGAATATCTACGTGAGTTTCACCACCTAACCCGAAATGGACCTCATATGGGTTATGTGAAACGTAATTGTTTGATCCACCTAACTCTCTAGTCTGCGAGAGTTCTGAAGTAGAGGCAATGATCCTAGAACCTACCCCGAAGTGATTTGGATACCGGCCATTAAGGCGAATCGAAACATAGTGATTACTGTTTCTTGTTCTATTGCGAAAAACAACCACGTTGTCTGCGGCGTTATTCGATACCACGATGTCTTGCTTTCCGTCTCGATCCATGTCAAAACACGCGATGCCTCGACCTTGCGAGACATTGATGAATCCAATGTCCATCGCGCGCTCTTCAAACCGAAGATTCGCAGGGTCGACGTTGTGGAAGAATCGAACGTTATCCGCGCTATAGTCCCATCTTCCCTCAGTAATCCAACCGTTGGTGTGCGCTATGTCTAAGGCGCCGTCGTTGTCGAAGTCGGCAGCGCATGCGCCCCATCCCCAACCTCCGTCTGCAAGACCCAAAGTTGCATCGCTGAACTCGCCATCTCCCTCGTTGCGGTACATCCGATTGCCGAAGTAATTCCCGTTTTCGTCGATGTTGTAAATGGATGTAACAAACCAATCCATGTCACCGTCGTTGTCATAGTCGCCTACCGCTGCGCCCATGCCCGCTTGATCAATGATGACTTGCTTGTCCGTTATGTTTGTAAACGTCCCGTCGCCATTGTTGCGGAGTACCTGACTTTCGTGATAGTCGGCTACCATCAGGAGATCGCCATCTCCATCAGCATCGAAGTCTGTGAAGTTTGCAGTGAAGGTGAAATCAATATCGCCTTCAAGTAAGACGCCGCTTAGTCCGCTCGATAGGGTTGCCGGCTCGAATTTACCATCGCCAGTATTTCGCCACAACGTTTGCGTATCGGCACCGGGTTTGAGGTTCGTCCAATGGGTCGTAGCAAGATCGAGCCATCCGTCATTGTCGTAGTCGTAAAACGTGGCGGAGACGGTGTTGCGCGTAGTAAGGTCGATGCCAGACTCGTTTGTAATGTCAACAAACCGACCGATCGAGTCATTCAATCGATTCTCGAGGACGCGCGGTTTGGTGTGGTCGATCCCACTAATAAAGAGATCTAAGTCACCATCTGAATCGAAATCACCAAATGCAGGACCGCTATGCCATCCTTCGAAAGAAAGCCCTACCAATGCGGCTCGCTCAATAAACGAGCCGTCGCCTTGGTTTTCGTAGAGATGACTCGGATCGATTTCGCCGCCTACGACAAAAAAATCGATATCGCCATCACCGTCGTAATCGGCGGCAGCCAAACCCCCACCGACTAGCCCAGCGGCGGATTCCTCGATTGCTCGATACCACGACGTGGAATCGTCCCTTTCAAACCAGAGTCCTTCATTAGGTTGCGGTTGTGGCTCATTAACTACGGGTGGGAGTGGGGTTAACCGCGGTTCGGAATCTCCACCTCCACAGCTAGCAAGTAGCAGGAATGCGAACGCGATGCCTAGAGTAGTGGAATACTTGACGTACGTCCGTTGTGTGCGTGCGAACGTTTTCAAATTCGTCGTAGTGCGACAACGAAGTCGCTCACATAGAGGACTTTGGTTTTAAAGACTGTTGCGCAGATCAGCAATCTTGCGGTACTCGAGTCTCAGTGGGAACCCGAATCTTGGTCGGGTCGATGTGGCACCGTCGCGCTGATCAAGCGCGACAGCGCACTCCTTCCTACTTAGTTCTCCATGCGGTACGAGAACGAGAACGTCATCGTACGAGGTCGTGTAATGTCGTAAATCGCGTACGTATCGCGCCAGTCGTTGGGGTTTTCTTCCCAGCAATTGACGACGCCAACGCAGAGCGGATTCGGCCAATCGTTCCCGCCTAGCGGTTGCGACGTATAACCTCGTTCATCAAACAGGTTGTCGATGTTTAGGGCGAAAGACCACTGATCTCGACTAGCGCCGAACGATAGATCGAATGTTTGATAACCAGGTGTTGGGGTTTGAATCTCTCTCGCACCGTAGCCAGCGACTCGCTCGGGGACATGCCGGTAGGTGGCGTTTGCGCGTACGTCGAAATTACCCATGCGACCGCCCCAATCGCCTAGTAACGAGTACTGCAACTTGCCGCTACTGGATCCTGCTAGTTCCCTTCCAACCAAATCAGGATTTCGTGGATTCGACAGAATTTCGGTCGTCTTGTAACCAAGGTTCGTGGTCAGTTCAAACCCGCGTCCTAACGCGAATATCGCCATGCCTTCCATGCCAACGATTCTTGCTTCCCCGAGGTTGTTAATGGTCCGCGTCTCCGGATAAAACCACGCCCATCCGGTTGCTGCCAGGATTTCGTCTTCTTGATCATCGGACGATCCCCAGACCTGAATGTCCTTCCAATCGATTCGATATAGACTACCGTTCAAGATGACCTTCCCATCGGACCAAGCGCTACGGATGCCCGTCTCGTAGTTCCACAACGAGTCGGAATCAAATCGCTGAGGGTAGTAGTCAAACGGCTCTCGCGTGAATGCGGCATCGGTATTGCCGTCGCCATCGGCATAAGGCACAGAGAACTTACCGCTGAACACGTCGGTACCCGAAGGTCGGTACCCCGAAGCGGCGAAGGCAAAGAGCATCATTTCTTCTGTTACGTGATAGTCAAGGTTCACGCGATATGTACTTGTGTTTTGCCACGGGTAGTCAGTTACGATCTCAGCTTCGTTGAAGTCGTACCAGCACGGCCCGTGTCGACCGTTATTTCGACGGAATTCTGTACGAATGCGTGCAAGACGGTATCCGGTGGTGAGTTTCATCTGATCGGTTGCATGAAATCCCAGTTCGGCATAGAACGCGTTTTCATCAGCGTTGTTCACAGTGAAACGATGGTGGAAATATTCGCCTGAGGCGATATCGACTCTCTCGCCGCGTTCGCCTATGGTGCATCCCATCGTCCAGTGCGCATCAGTTTCCTTTAGGATGGGATCTCCATTAGCGTCAACGAATCCGTTATCGATTGCGAATTGGAATGCCTCAGCCTGTTTTTGTTCGAGATATGCTCGGTCGGTGGTATTCCAAAACCAATGATGGGAACGTTGGTGTTCGTTAGTCTCCATCCAAATACCTGCCACGTATTCGAATCGATCGTTCATGTCAACGTTTGACACCAAACGCAATTCGAACGTGTCGATGTCGCGATAGTTCGGACCTCTTGTCTCAGAGAAAGAGAGAGGCAGTCCGTTAGGCGATAGTCCACCGGGTACGGTGCCAAAACACCACGCCCAATCCCACACGTGGTCACAGCTGTCCGTCATTTCATTGTCAAAGAGCGAGAACGATTCAGTCGTCGCACCAATGGCAGAGATGGTGAATGGTTCTAGTGCCCAATTGACCTTAAGCGAATTGACGTTTTCTTCCGTTCTCCCTGGCTCTGCATACATCCGTTTGGGGTCGTCCAAATCCATTCTTGCCAGATTTATTGCATGGGCATCAGGTTGGTATTGCGGTCGCCAGGTCGGCGTAGGCTGGCCGCTGTCGCCAAGATCGCTTTCCTGACGCGCGATCATCAGCTCAGTGGACCATTCATCATTCAGTACCCAAAGCGCTCGTACGCGAATACCAGTCGTTCCTTCCGTATTGGCATCAGGTTGATTGAACGGTCCTACGACGTCGATGAAACCCGGAAGATCAAATCGGTACGCTGCCGCACGAATGGCCATTGAGTCATTTACGGGAACATTGACGAATCCTTCGAACGATGTACCGAAGTCCTCGCTACTTGCGCTCGTTTCGCCGCCGAGTGTTGCACCCGCAGAAAAACCGGAGGGATCGGGCGCGTTACTGACGTAGCGGACGACGCCAGACATTGCGCTCTTGCCGAACAGTGTACCCTGCGGACCCTTTAGTACCTCAACCCGCTCAACATCCACTAGCTTGAGTGGCGTGATTCCGGCGAAAAGCACGATGTCGTCTAAGTAGCTGACGTTAACTTGATATTCATCTGCCGAGCCTCGACCGATGGCACGTCTACCGAAGTTCACGCCTCTAAAGACCAACGCGATTCGTCCGCGTCGACACCTGGTATTGCGGAAGCGATATCTGTGAAATCACGAATGCCACGGTTTACTAATTGTTCCGCACTCAAAGCTGTGATCGCCAAACTACTATCTTGTAGCGTGACTTCCCGTTTGGATGCTGTGACGACGATCTCTTCAATCGGTCGATCATCGGAATCTGCATTATCTGACTCACTTTGTTCGTCATCTTGCGCGGAAACGGAGAGACCGATCGCGACAATGCACACGAAAGCGACCTTTAAGAAATTTGGTATAGATTGATAGATGTGAGACCTCGTCACGTACGGGCTTTCCCTGAATATGTTTACAGTTGATTATATGGTGATAGTCTCGAATCGCTTCACACCCAGATGGCGAAAGAACAGGATAGAGAACGAATGGGAGCGGCTTTAGTTGGAAGAGTATTTACTACGAAATTTCGGATTCGAAAAATCGTCGGCAATCTACGTGGCTGTCATACGCTCTTCGGCGCTTAATTTGTAACTAGAAGAACACACCATGCGTCACTTGTGGATGTTCAACTTTGGCGTTAAGTTTGTTTTTGCTAATGTTGACGCCACGCTCTGGATCCAGTTCAACATGGGCGTAATAACCACCGTGACTAGACGCAAATGCTTCGACAGGCGAGCCGGAATAACAGGCCGTCACGTCGCCGAACTCGAACGTATCCCAAACGTGTATGTGTCCAAGCGCTAGATAGTCAAATCCAGAGTGTTCGATTTCACGATGCGTAATCTGCGACGAGCTACTACTCACTCGTTTCTGAACGACTTGCCCGTGTGCTAGGCCTATGAACCATGTCTCATGCTCGTGTTCAGGAATCCCAAAGAGTGGTTCGTAGGTAGGCGAGTGCTCATCCATCGCACGACCCCAGACAGTGGCTCCTAATTCTGGGAAATCGAGCAGGTCACCTTCGTGCGACATGATCGGATATACGTGAGGACCAAGTTCGGTGGGATCGAATTTACGCCATAAGGATGTGTCGTCGTGGACATCATGGTTACCGGGTATCAGGATGACCGGACAATTTACTTTACTGATTTGAGTTCGTACGAAGTCAAAGTCGTGATCTTTTATTCGCGCACTATCGAAGAGGTCGCCGACGATTAAAAAAAGATCACAATCAGATTGCGTTACCGCATCCACGACTTGAGCAAAGGCGTATTCCGCTGGATTACGAAATCCTTCAACTTCACCTTTTGATCCCGTACTGTCGAGATGAACGTCCGAAGTATGAATGAAGCGGAGAGGTTTGTAAGGCACGTTCTGCTACTTGATTAACTGAAGAAACTCGCTACGCGTCGCATGGTCGTCACGAAAACTTCCGAGCAGCACAGACGTCTTCATAACGGAGTGCTGCTTTTCGACGCCGCGCATGGACATGCAAAGATGCTGGGCTTCGATGATGACACCAACGCCCATCGCGCCAGTCGCACTCTCGATAGCTTTCGCAATCTGCTGAGTGAGTTGCTCTTGGATTTGCAGTCGCCTCGCAAACATATCCACAATACGAGCGACTTTACTAAGGCCGAGAACTTTGCCACTCGGGAGATATCCAACGTGGCAATTCCCTAGGAATGGGAGTATGTGGTGTTCACACAGCGAATACAGCTCGATGTCCTTTACGATGACGATCTCACTGATGTCTGACGAAAACAATGCACCATTTACGACTTCATCTAACGTTTGATGGTAACCTTGGGTAAGAAAGTCGATGGCACGCGCCGCTCGGGACGGAGTTCCAACCAATCCTTCCCGTTCGTTATCTTCACCAACTTCCGATAGCAACGAACGATATAGATCCGAAATACTGTCAATATCTCTAGTTTCTTTGGGCATGAGTTCCGATTAGATATTGTCTGGGCACGGCGCATCGTGAGGTAAGAGATTTCTTTCGCGCATGCGTTCCCATAGTTTACGTGGGATGTCAAATTCGATAAATTCGCGACTACTGGTCGCTTCAGTAGGATTGGCAGAACCTGGAATTGCCGCAGCCACGACTGGGTGCGAGAGGACGAACTGCAGTGCCACCGCGCCGATAGGCGCGCCAAATTCCGCGCAAATCTCTTGCATCCCCGTGGTCAGTTCTTGGATGTGTTCTGGTGCCTTAAGTCCAGACATTCTGCTATACATATAACCCATTTTGTCGGGATTCACCAACCAACCGCCGGCGAACGGACTTGCAATGATGACGCTGATATTTCGTTCTGCGCAAGCGGGAAAAATGCGTCGTAGTGCACGCGTTTCGAGTAACGTATATCCACCTGCGACGATGAGAAAGTCAAGGTCAACGAGTGACATCACTCTTTCGACTAGGTCCTCATGGGAAGCATCCTCCCAACTGTAGGCATTCTTTGTTTCAAGATTACATCCCATACCAATTGCGTCGATTTTCCCACTTGACTTGAGTTCAGCTAAAGCAGTTGATCCGCCCATCCCGTCGGATGAGAGTTGGTGTAAAACTGTCTCAAGCTGCGTTGGGTGGTATCCGAGATCGATATCGTGCAAGGTCAAGGTGTTTATTCGTGACAACCCAAGGCGTTGTAGCGAATCGCGATGTTGTTGGTGAATCGCGTCATGCGAATAGTCGAAGTGAACACGATAGCCAGTCTGGGCATCCCTCGGTGTACGCGGCGTCCCGTCAGCTGCGTCACTGTCGTTTGCAGAATCTTCGACGTACTCGGGTTCGAGCGTACGACCGACCTTGGTGTTTACGGTATATTCGTTTCGAGGTGCTTGAATCTCTGAGAGGGCGATACCGAGCCGTCTTTCGGATCGTCCAATGCCGTACCAGGGTGCCGTGTCAAAGAGGCGCACACCATTTTTCCAAGCTGTACGGACAGTTTCTACGGCATCGATGAGTGGAACGTCAGGGGGCGATATCCACGCCGCACCAAATCCCAATGGAGTGACATCCAAGGAGGAACCACCGAGCTGTCGAGGCGTAAGGAAATCGGTCAAAAGACTGCCTTAGCTGCGCGCATTACGAACATGGGAGTGTAGCTACGTCATAAAGAAAGGCACCATGCGATGCATGGTGCCTTATAGATTGAGTGGCGTTTAAGCTTGATGTCGGAGAACGGTGCCGGCTCTTACACCAGTATGCTCTCCGTCTTCGAGACTCACTTGACCATTGACGATGGTCGTCTTGTAACCGAACGACTTCTGAATGTACCGAGGTGCACCGCCAGGGAAGTCGTGGACCAGTTCAGGTTGCCGCTCGGCAACTTTCGAAAGGTCGAAAACGTTTACGTCTGCTCGCATGCCTTCCTTCAACGTGCCGCGATCATTTAAACCGAGCACTCGAGCAGGACCTGCTGTCAGTCTTCGAATTCCTTCCTCAAGGGTGTACAGACCCGTGTCACGAATCCAGTGGCCGACGGTGAAGCTAGCCCATCCAGCATCCATGATCTGCGAGACATGCGCGCCAGCATCACCAAGACTTGGGAAGCAATGCTCGCTCTTGAACAAGTCACCAAGCTCCTTCAAGCTTTGATTGAACATTCGCAGGTTGAACAGACCGCGACCATCACTCTCGCGTGACAGCCGGACAAAGGTCTCGACCCAATGCTCACCTGCTTGCTCGCTCATGTTTTGCAAACTCGCCTCCGGACCAGCAGCGTAGTTTGGTACGTCGCCGTGTCCGAGGTAGTACACGTTATTAAGCGGGAACCGCGAAGAACTACCGGCTTTACCTTCTTCAATTAGCTTTGCACGCGTGTCTGAATCGTTGATCGCGTTAAGACGACCTTGAAGATCCATTTCGCGTACCTTAGCCCAAGTTTCACCTTGAACGGGTAGGTTGGACTGTAAGCCGAACATGAACCCAGAGCCGCGAACCTGGGTAATCGCAGTGATGTCACGACCTTCACACAACTTCGCGAGGTGCTTAGCTTGAGTTTCGCCAGACCCTTCTTGTGGTCCAGTGCCGTAGCTGAACAGGACGCGACCATTCGTCGTGTCGCTGATCTTTCTTATTACATCAAAGTCCGCGCCAACGGCTTGCATTAGACCGTTTCGTGGTCCTACAGCACCGGCGATTGCGACCAGCTCTTTGGGATCCGCGAACGTGCCTGGGATTGAGCGACCATCAGGCAATTTGTGAGGTGGGTACCGATTGGTCGAGAAACCAATTGCACCGTTATCCAATGAATTGCCGACAACCTCCGCCATCTGCTTCAGTTCGTCATCCGATGCTTGTTCCTCAACGGCACGTTCACCCATCACGTAGAAACGTACGGCACAATGCCCAACCATACCTGCTACATTGACAGCCGGATTCAGCCGTTCGAGCGCATCCAGATAGCCGCCGTAGTCTTCCCAATCCCAAGGCAGACCTGTAAGGATCGCATGCTTTGGAATGTCTTCCACGGTTTCCATCATGCCCGCGAGCAACTCTTGGTCGCTTGGTCTACAAGGCGCGAAGGTCACGCCGCAGTTACCCATAAGAGCAGTTGTCACGCCATGCCAACTAACCGGAGTCAGCAACGGATCCCATCCAATCTGTGCATCAAGGTGTGTATGAAGATCGACGAATCCGGGACTAACGACGTGGTCGGTCGCGTCAATTTCACGATCGCCTTTGCCGTCTACTTTGCCAACAGCAGAGATCAAGCCGTCGTCGATGGCGAGATCGCCGTGAAATGATGCGCTACCCGTACCGTCGACGATATCGCCGCCACGGATTACTATGTCGTGTGACATAAATGTCTCCAAGAACCAAAATGCGGAGGCGAAATACTACTTGAACACCTATACACGTGTCAAGGTGTTATTCGCCTCATACATGACATGTTAGTCGGGTGATATCCTAGCGAAATGCTGCAACAATTTCGTTCTCGATGCGTTCATACGCTTCAACATCACCCGTCTGCACGCCACCAAACATGATCTCAGATACACCGGCTTTTTCGAACGCACCGATACGATCGATGACCTCATTTTTCGGTCCAGCCATCGAGCCACGTCCTAATCGACGTTGGAATCCTTCAATGTGTTCTTTGTTATCCGTGATGAGCAGAGGCATCAAGAGCGTCTTTTGAATTTCTGCCGGATCTCGACCAACATCGGCACAGTGCTTTTCAAGAACGCCTACCTTATGTTGAAAGATTTCCATCGACATACCTTGACCAGCCCAGCCATCCATATTCATCACGTCACCGAACATAGCGAGTGTCCGCAACGTGCGCCGTTCTCCGGTTCCTCCCACCATGATTGGGGTATGAGGTTGTTGGTAGCAACCGGGACTCATTGGTGCGTTATCGAGCTGGTAGTACTTTCCGTTGTATGTCACCGGTTCTTCGGAAGTGAAAAGAAGCCGGATAAGTTCACAAGCTTCTTGAAATCGGTCTTGGCGTTCTTTCATGGACTTGAACTCCCAACCGTAAGCTTCATGCTCCCGCTTGAACCAACCAGCTCCGAGGGCTAACGTGAACCGCCCTTCCGAAGCCTGATCCAAAGTTGTCGCCATTTTTGCGAGGAGTCCAGGCTCGCGATATGGGTTGCCAAGGACCAAATGACCCATGCGGAGCTTCTTCGTCATGCCTGCGGCAACCGCAATGAGTGTGTAGCCTTCAAACGCCGTACCTTGCTCGGCGTTTGGTCGACTCGGTGGAAGAAAGTGATCAGCGAACCATATGCTGTCCCACGCTCCTGCCTCCATCGTGTTGATTGAAGTCTTAATGGCGTTCCAATCTGTTTGATAGCAATTAACCTGTACACCGAACTGCATTACGTTTCCTTATGTGAAAGTCGAACGACTGTGTTTCGTTATGGCGCGGAGGTCGGGTTTCTTCCGCATACCAAAGATGGTTGCTAGTTTACTAATGGTGGCTTGGGGATTCGTGAGTGAAGGTTACGTCGATTCTGTTTCGCTGTCAGCGGATATAAACACGATGTTTAAATCGTCTAATGTTGAACGTCCCTATCGGTTAATACCGAGACGTACGTATTTCCCCCACGGGTCGGTCTTAGGCGAACCAGACGATGACATGAATCATTGTCCTCGTGCACTGAATCGTGATCGAGGCTAGTGATCTGTCGAGATAGATCTTCGTACGGAATAGTTAATCATTCAGGAAACTTCAACTCCTAACGCTAGACGAGACCGACGCGGGTTTATTCGTCGCTCGATTGAAGGCATGCGTGTCGACAGTGAACGTATGCGCCGAATTGAGCCGGATAAGGTGCATTTCACGGACATCGTCGGCATCTTTCTGCGCGGATGGCCATACATTCGACCGATGGCGTGGCATGTATTGGGTTTCGTCGGCATTAGCGTCATTGCGACCGCGTGGAACACGTTCTGGGGTATCACAATCCTGACGATGATCTACCAAAACGTGATCCTCGATCAACCTGTCGCGTTTGTATCCGCGTCGATACTCTTCTTGGATCACGATCTATGGGTACACGTCGAGGCGTTAACGGCTGACCAGCGTTTCCAGCTAGTACCTCTCATCGTCATGCTCGCGGTCATGTTTAGTACGTTGGGAGCCATGATTGATAACGGTGGCGACTATTACCGCGTCTGGGTGATGCAGAACATCAATCAGAACCTGCGTATGCACCTCATGTCGCAACTGCATCACTTGTCGTTGAAGTTCCATGCAGACTCCAAGACTGGGGATGGGATCTATCGACTGTTTCAGGATAGTGCCATGGTGACTCAGATCATCCAGTCATTGGTTATCGATCCGTTCTTGATGAGCGTGCGCTTCTTCATTGGGATCTTTGTCGTGATGTTCTTCAGTCCACTGTTGGCGGTCGCGATTCTGTTCACATGGGTGCCACTGGTCGTGCTCGCAAACTTCATGTCGGCGAAGCTCAGGCATCTGTTCCTTGAAGCGCGTATGCGTAATTCGACGCTCACCTCGACCATTCAGGAATCGATTGAGGGCATTCGAACGATAAAGGTGAACGGACTCGAACGAGAGAGGCAGCTCATCTTCGAAAATGCTTCGGTCGACGCGTTTGTAGCGTCGCATAACGCGCGCGTACGGCTCTTGCTCTACGGTTTTATCGCATTCATGCTCGCGGCGCTACCGTTGACATTTATCGAACTGTACGCGGCTGTTCTAGCGTTCGAGCAAATACCGACCTTTGCTACGGACCTACTCGCTTTGTTTGGATTTGCCGTTTGGAGTTTGGGTGCACAGGACGCGGCCCGTTCTCGAGCGCGCGAAGGGGTGTCGAACATTCAGTTTCTCTTTCTGCTTTGGGGTCGAGCTCAGGATATGGCGATGGGTTTGAATCGTGTATATCAGATTCTCGACTTAGCACCCGAGATTCAGAATCGGGCAGGAGCCGTACCGCTTGAAGCGATCGAGTCTGACATAAGGTTTGTTGATCTACAGTTCGCTTATCCTGAACGAAGAGTCCTTGAGAACGTGACGTTCGACGCGAAACTCGGGGAAGTGACGGCCATCATGGGTCCAACGGGGTCGGGTAAGTCCACGTTGATGTTGCTGCTACTCCGTCTCTTTGAATATCAAGGCGGATCAATTCAGATCAACGATCAGGATATTCGTGAATTCACTTTCGAATCGGTACGCGAAAAGATCACGCTTGCAACCCAGGAGAACATCCTTTTCTCGCTCAGTGTGCGAGAGAACATTGCATACGCTCGACAAGATGCGACATTAGACGAAATCAAAGAAGCCGCTCGGATCGCTTGCGCGGACGAATTTATCGAGCAACTATCGGATGGATACGAGACTTTTTTAGGTGAGCGTGCGAGCAAACTATCAACTGGTCAGAGGCAGCGCCTCGTGATTGCGCGTGCGATTCTTAAAAACACGCCGATCCTGATATTAGACGAGCCAACCGCGTCACTCGACGCTGAGACAGAGCGCCGCATCATGGCTAATCTAAAGGAGTGGGCTAAAGCTCGCACGGTATTTTTGGTGACACACCGACTTTCGACGATACGGCAAGCGGATCGAATCGCTTTCATTCGAGACGGCGCAATTGCCGATTACGGAACTCACAACGAGTTGATCGCTAAACCCGACGGCGAATATCAGCGTTTTGTAGACGCCGAACTCGCTACCGCAGAGCAACTCGACGAAACAGCATGAGTGACACGATGATCAGCGGACGTGTCGCCATCCAAACGGTTGGTCGAGCACTGAAGTATTCACTACGGTACGACTTTGAGCTCGCCGTCAAAGGGATGACTCAAGCGACGAGTATCTTCTGGATTCTGCTTCTTCCTCTGACGGGTAAAGCGATCGTTGACTTTATCGTGGTCCGCGATATTAGTCCTCCAAGTGACGCGAACGTACCTTTCTTCTTCCTGCCGATTATCGACTATATGCTGACACTATCAGTGTATGAGACTGCGTTTTTTCTTGGCGCTCTATTCATTACGATGCTCGTCTTGGTTGGTGCCTATGGCACAGATGGCGCGCAACGTTCAAGTGCCGTTGCTTGGCTGGCTGAAGGCGAGGACATCGCAACTCGGTCAGAGAATGCCGCGAACAACATGCACTCGCTCGTTAGTGGTTTGTACGGCCTGTTCGAATCACTGTGGCACATTCGAGTTGCCCAACGATTGAATCACACCCTTCGAAGTGACATATTCCATCGGTTTAAGTCGCACAGTATTACAGAACTGTCGAATCGAGCCAATGGCGACGTCGTATACCGTGCGATGTACGACACGCCGGGTGTTTCCAACATCATTTTCAACTTGTGGGTGGGTCCCGTCACGTCGTTCGTAAATCTTGTAACGACGATTCTGGTGATGTTCGTCATATTCCGTAACGAACCGGTGGTCGTTTGGGGCGCTATCGCGGTTGGACCACTGAATTTCTTCTTGATGCTCTATATCGCCAAGCTGTCCCGCAAATACGGGACGCTGGCGCGAGAGGCTGGTTCTAAGGCGACGGCCGTCATCGAAGAAGGGCTAGCCAACATGATGGCAGTTCAAGGCATTGGTAGTACCGATGTTTACGTTGAGAAGTTTCGAAAAGCCAGCTGGTTTTCGTTTTCACGTTTTCGGCAAGTTGTGCTAGTTGGCATTAGTGGAAATTTCATCGGATTCATCATTGGTGCGAACATGGTGTACATCGTGTTCTACTACCTAGCCGTTCCGTTCATAAACCAGCAGTATTCGCCGGGAGACTGGTTTGTCATTTGGGGTTACTACGGCGCAATTTCTGCTTCCGCCGGTTGGTTGGGTAGGTTGTGGCTGACCCTGCAGGAAGGAATAGCCGGCATGCATCGCGTGTTCATGATCCTGGACAGTGAGTTAGAAAACGTAGATCCGATTAGCGAGCAGCAAGATTCCGAATCAACGCTTACCTTGAGTCAGTCGATCCAACTCGAGGATGTGTCCTACAGCTATCCTGGTGGACGAGAGGTTCTCAGTGACATCAATCTTCACGCAAATGTTGGTGAGATGATCGCGATTTCAGGTCCGACTGGTGCGGGTAAGACCACGCTTGCATATCTAATTCCGGCACTGATCTCGCCGACGAAGGGGCGCTTGCTGGTTGATGGCGTTGAACCAAATCAAGACGATTTGGTCAGGCTTCGGGAGCAAGTCTCGTTCGTATTTCAGGAGACCTCGGTCTTCAATGACACCATTACGAACAATATTCGAATGGGTCGCCGGGATGCTTCACTAGAGGATGTTCAGGAAGCTGCCCGTGTCGCAGGCGCTCACGAGTTTATCGAAGATTTGCCAGAAGGTTATGAAACAAACCTTGGAAAGGCAGGTGCGAAGCTCTCTGTCGGTCAAAAGCAACGTATCGCGATTGCGCGGGCGTTGGTATCCGATAAACCAGTATTGATTCTCGATGAACCGACGGCCGCACTAGACCCGCGCACCGAAAACGAATTAGTTAGAAATTTAAGGATGGCACGGGAAGGCAGGATCGTAATTGTCATTGCGCATCGTCTGTCTACGATTCGTGCTGCGGATCGAATTTACGTTATGGATGAGGGTGAGATCGTCGAATCAGGGGACCACCAGTCACTCATAGATCAAGGCGGAATCTACGCCCGCTTCGTTTCACTTCAAACTGCTTGAGAACCGTACTAGATGGACAACTTCCAAAACACAGTTGAACCACCACGCCAACCCTATGCGATGAAGCTCGTGGGTACGGGCGTGATCGTATCGTGCCTACTCTTGTGCGTACTCTTCGCCTGGGGAATCTACTTAGATTTACAAAAACAGGATTGTCCGCAGACGGTAGCGATAGTTGATGAAGCACCCACCGAGGTTGAAGCGACCTCCACGGTAGACTCGAAATGAATTGGTCCCATCCCGCCGTCGCGGGAGTCATTAGCTGTGGGATGGTCGTGATCGCTATGGTCTTCAGCGACGTGGTGCTAGGGATGGGTGTTCTGGTACCAATCCTGGATTACTTTGTTGAAGCACGTCGGGCTTCGGGGGAGAGTGTTGGTGTTATCGAAGCTGTGACTGTCTTTATTCTTGTCATGGGTTACATGCTAGTCATCACCGTACTTGTGGGTTTTGCGGCTCTATCTGGCTGGATCGTAAGCAAACTTTCGGCGAAAGGAGCCTTTTCCCTTCACGGACTGCTGAATCTATTTCGAGTTGAAGAACCTGAATAAAGTATTTAATATCAAGTAGATAAGATACTTTTCTACCAAGTTAGAACTTGCGGTCCGTAAGGTCTTAACTCACCGATTCCGCTTCAGGGCGGCCAACGACGCCAGAGATGGCGTTTTTCTTTTCACTCGACGACGGTAGTGTTGGTTTACCGCGTGCAGCAAAGTTGTAGGGATCAGTGTCGAGCTCTTCTAGTTCGATCTCACCATTCAATACGGCAGCTTTCCAGGCCTCCTGCTCGGCATGACGTGCTTGAAATTCTGGCATCACCGCCTTTGCGAATAGCTCCAGACTGGAACAGATGTCCTCGTGTGTGTTCTTACCTGCTTGGTTTAGGAGAATGACTTGATCAACATTGGATTCTTCCAATTCGAGTAGTCGCGCTCTGATCGTGTCTGGTGAACCGATGAGTTCGCTACCGGATCGTTTTTGTCCGGCCGGTGTTTGTTTCCATTCCTGATATCGCTCCCAGAAATTCATCGAGCCAGGTTCAAACGGACCTTCCTTGTTGTACAGCTGCAACGCGAACTGAAAGAATGTCCAGCCGTCAGCTTTCTCCCATGCTTCTTCATCGGTTTCCGCGCACATAAATCCGCTGACAACCGCAATATTGGGATTCGTCTGGTAGTCCTCCAGTTTTTCTAGGTCACGAACGAACGTGTTGTAGTAAGCGTTGACCCAAGCACGCGCAGCATCCAAACTCACGAACTTAAAGCACAACGAACCCATACCGCGGTGGGCGGCGTACTTGATCGTGTCAAGCTGAGAGCATGCGACCCAAAGCGGTGGGTGCGGTTTTTGAAGTGGTTTCGGTACGACCGCGCGAAGGGGGAACTTAAAAAACTCACCTTCGTACTCCCATCCGTGGTTCCAGAACATCGGTAAGGTGCATCTAACCGCGTCTTCCCATACGTCACGCTTATCTCTGAACCTTAAATTGAAAGGGTGCAATTCCGTGACGGAAGCACCTTCGCCTAGACCGAGCTCGACACGTCCATCTGAAACCAGATCAAGCGTCGCGATTTTTTCGGCAACGCGAGCCGGATGATTCGTGGTCATCTGGACGATACCGTGACCTAATCGGATGTTCTTAGTTCGTTGACTAGCCGCCGCGAGAAATACTTCGGGAGCAGAGGAGTGCGAGTATTCCTCAAGAAAATGGTGTTCGACCTCCCATGCATAGTCGAACCCAAGCTGGTCCGCGAGTTCAATCTGGCTCAGCGAATTCTTGAGTAATCGATGTTCGCTGTCTTGTTGCCAATCTCGAGGAAGTTGGTGTTCGTAGAAGATGCCGAATTTCATGAGACGCCTGACAGATTTTCGCGCAAGTATAGAAGGCAGCCGTCTCCAGGCTTTAGTCGTGAACTACACGATGACAAATTGCTCACTCCTATGCGTGTTAGCATTTGGCATCTTCCGACTTGAAGTGAAACACGTGGCACAGGATCTGCTGATAAAGAACGGACTCGTGGTTGACGGTTCTGGAGCTCCTGGAGTACAGGCAGACGTCGCAGTGAAGGATGGTCTGATAACCGCGATCGGCAAATTAAGCGAGCAAGCAAAGCAGACAATCGACGCTGAAGGCCATGTCGTCTCGCCGGGCTTCATTGATGGTCATACTCATATGGATGCTCAAGTCTTTTGGGATCAACTCGGTTCGTGTTCTTGCTATCACGGCGTCACGAGCGTCGTGATGGGCAATTGTGGATTCACGCTAGCGCCATGCCGAGAAACTGAAGCGGATCTAGTGTTTCGGAATCTGGAGCGCGCGGAAGACATCTCTCGGGAAGCGATGCTTGAGGGAATTGAATGGCGTTGGGAAACCTATCCCGAGTACATGGATGCAGTAGCCGCTACTCCTAAGGGCATCAACTATGCAGGATATGTCGGGCATAGTGCGCTTCGTACTTACGTCATGGGCCAGCGTGCGTTTGAAGAGTCCGCGACAGAAGACGAGCTGAAGACGATGGCGTCGATCGTTCAAGACGCCGTGAAGGCAGGTGCAATCGGATTCTCGACTTCGCGTACACGCAATCATGAGACTGCGGATCGAAAACCCGTCGCAAGTCGCATCGCGGACTGGTCTGAAGTCAAGTACATCGTTACAAAAATGCGAGAGACTGGCGCAGGCATTTTCGAGATTGCGTCGGAGGATACAGGTCGACATCCCGAACGCCTTCAAGACTATCAAAATCGATTGCGAGAACTTTCGGTGGATTACGGCGTACCTGTGACATTTGGAATGTTCAGTTCACGACGTGCTCCGGATTTTTGGCGTGGGTATCTCGATTTCGTACAGGATGTGAATGCAGCCGGAGGGGAAATGTTCACTCAAGTGCATTCGCGTGCATTGAATGTGATTCTGAGTTTCGAAACCCGCACGCCATTTGATAACTGGGAAGTCTGGCGCGACATACGACGATTACCTAAGAACGAACAGATCGCCAAATTAAAGAACCCGGAAATAAAAGCCAAGTTGGTAGAAATCGCTTCCCACCCAAGCGAGCGACATCGAGCGATAGGCGCAGAGGTAAGACCGCCGGATTGGCACTGGACCTTCCTACTCGACGAGCCGTCGGGCGGATCAAAACGGATGGATGAACTCGCGGCCGAGAAGGGGATTTCGCCGGTCGAATTAATGATTGATCTGGCGGTAGAAAGTGATTTCAAAGCAATGTTTCGCCAACCGATTGCGAACGAGATTGATTCTGAAGTGATTGACCTCATTAAAACGCCCAATACGGTCTGCACGTTTTCAGACTCGGGAGCACATGTATCGCAGATCATGGACAGCTCCCTCCAAACCCACCTGTTCAAACACTGGGTCAGAAAAGAAAACGCGTTGACGCTTGAACAAGCCGTTCGGCTCGTGACCAGCGTTCCGGCTGGCCGATGGGGGCTAAATAACCGAGGTTTGCTGCACGTCGGCAATGCTGCGGATATCACGATTTTTGATGCTGATACGATTGGACCTGATATGCCCGAAGTCGTGCACGATTTGCCATCTGGTGCACGCCGTCTCAAACAAGTGGCACATGGCATCCAGAATACGATCGTGAACGGTGAAGTTTTTCTAGAGAAAAACGTTCACACTGGTTCTCAGAGCGGTCAGCTGTTACGAGGTCCGTTAGCTCAATAGACGAGCTTCACTGCTGTGAAGCTTGACCTTCAGGCGTTTGTAAATCTATGTCAGCCCGCTGACGTTTCACGTTAACTCCGACGGTTAGTTCACTGCGACCCCCGCCAAAAGTTATGCCGCGAGACGGTGCCACGTCACGGTAGTCTCGGCCGATTGCGACTGTAATCAGGTTTTCATCGTCAACCTTCGCGTTCGTTGGATCAAACGGCATCCAACCGAGTTTTGGTAACCAACACTCAACCCACGCATGTGTTGCATTTGCGGCGCGCAATGTTTGCTCTTCCGCATCGTAGAGATATCCAGATACGTAGCGCGCTGGTATACCCCACGATCTTGCTACCGCGATCATAAGATGCGCATAGTCTTGGCATACGCCCGCCTTCATGTCAAGGAAATGATCAATGGTTGAATCAACGTGCGTCGATCCGGGTTGGTAGTCAAACGTCTCGAACATATGCCGGGTCAAACGTTTTAAACGCGAATAAGGGTCGTCTTCATTGGCATCCGGAATGGTCATAAGCCATTCGCTCAATGCGCGCGACATCGTTGTCAACCCCGTAGAACGAAGGTACTCCCACATATCCCAATCATTTTTTAATGCTTCGAGCTCGTCCCAAGAATCATGTGGAAGCGAAAACTCATCCTTTAGCGGATCCTGGATCGTGCGCTCAATGACTGCGGAGACAGTAATGTCGAGTTGCTGGTGAGGATGGTGAATATCAAAGAAGTGATGGCGATTGCCGAACGCGTCGAATTCGATACTGAATGACGTAACAGGCGCCGTATGAATGAAAAAACTAGAGACTGTCTGTCTGCGATGATTTCGCGGCTGCATACATAGCGACATCACACATGAATTGATGTTCTCTTCATATTGGTAGGAAGTAGTATGCTGGATGTCATATCGCATTATTTGTGGCATTAGAACTGCCTCGATGCGTTTTCGTTCCGATAGTTGAACCACGCTACTGCAATTTGGTCGTGAAGCCGTTCTGCCAAATTCGCGATCATGATCAGCATACGTGCACGGTCTTCTGCGTCAGGCCACTCGTGTGCGACTAGAGATTTAAGACGTCCGGAGAACCTCAGAGCTGAGTCACCAGATCTGGCATCAGGTGCAGCGTCCAAGTCTCGAATCCGCTCATCGGTACGCGTAATGGAATACATGAGTGAATTCGGAAGATCTGAATTTGAAACGAGCATGTCCAAGGCATCCTCGGCATTAATGTCGATACCGTAGTTCTGTTGATATGCGCCGCTCGCCCTATACGCGTTAAGAAGACTCGTCCATTCGAAATCTCGCGAACCATCCGACGGCAATGGGATGCTATCTTGAGATTGAATAGCGAGAAGATTCACTCGTAATTGCAGATGTTCGATCGTCTTGCCGAGCTGTAGGAAGTCCCAGCCTTCGTCACGATACATTGACACAGAGGCCATGCCGAAAAACGTATTGACGTCACGAACAAGATCTATGTAGAACAGTTCTGGTTCGTCCTGCCAAATGTCGGATAGCGAAGCGTCGCGTACGCGGAGATAGCTAAGGTTCAAGGAACTCCACATGTCTTCGGAAATGCAATGTCGGACTTGACGAGCATTCTCTCGACTTTGAGCGAAGCAACTCCAGATGGAGTAGTGGTTACTCGGTTCGAACGTCAGGTCATCTGTGAGTGTATAAGCATCGGCAAGGGTTTCATCTTCGGAGAATGAGAATTCGTCGTCTCTATTCCCAGAAGGCGGTGCTTCTTGAAGGTGCTTGTAGATTCGATGCCATCCGAAGGTCAGTTCTCTTACAGGTCGATCGATGAGTGCACCTATCTGTACGCCCAATAGCTGGCAAAGGTGTTCCGTTCGCTCAAGGTAACGCCCCATCCAATAGAGGCACTCAGCACTTCTTGCTAACACTACTCAGTCCTGAACAACCCACACGTCTTTTCCGCCACCGCCTTGGCTTGAGTTGACGACGTAGCTTCCTTCTGGTAAAGCCACACGACAGAAAGCGCCGCTTACGATTCGCGTTTCCGCGCCTTGCAAGATGAATGGCCGCAAATCAACGCAGCGAGGTCTGAGGGCGCCATCAATCCAACAAGGCGACCTCGAAAGCTGTAGCAAAGGTTGAGCGATGAAATTTGCGGGATCGTCTCGAATCCCTTGAGCGTATTTGTTAATTTCCTCTCTGGTCGATTGAGGACCAATCAACATCCCGTAGCCGCCAGAGCCACCTACTGTCTTAACGACGAGTTTTTCAAGATTATCGAGCGTGTATTCGAGGTCCTCTGTTCGACGACACAGGTATGTTTCGACGTTTTGCAGTATAGGTTCCTCGTTGAGGTAATAGCGGATCATGTCGGGTACATACACGTAGACGCTCTTGTCGTCCGCGACACCTGTACCAGGTGCATTTACGAGTGATACGTTTCCGAGTTTGAATGCATGCATGAGCCCCGGTACCCCTAACACAGAATCGTTACGGAACGCTAGGGGATCGATGAAATCATCATCAACTCGACGGTAGATGACATCCACCTTTTTAAGGCCGGCTGTTGTACGCATGTAGACGAAACCATCATTCACAACCAGGTCCTGACCTTCAACGAGAGCGGCGCCGATTTCATGCGCGAGGAAAACATGCTCGTAAAAAGCTGCGTTGAATAGACCTGGGGTGAGGAGCGCTATTGAAGGTTCACCCGTTTGGGTCCACGTCAATTCGCGCAGCGTCTCGAATAGGTTTCGACCGTATTGTTCGACCTCCATAACACCGTTTTGCCGAAAGATTCGCGGCATATTGGACTTCACCGCACGGCGATTCGCGATCATGTAAGAAACGCCGGAAGGTACGCGCAAGTTATCCTCGAGTACGCGGTAGCCATCGTTCGTACGGATGATGTCGCTACCACATATGCCTACGTAGACGTCATTCGGTGTTGCGACACGATGCATTTCTAAACGATATTGCGGGCAGCTCTTGATGATGTCGACTGGAATGACGCCATCTTTGATGATCCGTGCGTCGTGATATACATCGTGTAGGAACCGGTTGAGCGCAGTAACTCTCTGTTTCAACCCTGACTCGATCGTTAGCCACTCTGATTGTGGGACGACACGAGGAATGGCATCTATCGGGATGATGCGCTCGGTCGCTTCGTCTTCGTCGTAAAGCGTGAACGAAATTCCTTCATTAGTGAACGAGCGTGTAACACGTTCTTGAATCGTTGCCATTCGCTCGGGTGGCATCTCTGCGAATGCTTCGTATAGCGATCGTGTGTATTCGCGAGGTTGGCGATCAGCCTGCAGAAACTCGTCGAAAAACTTGGGATCGAGCGGGTAGTCGTCGAACCTAATTACCGTATACCTTCTGGTCTGACACAGCTAGCACTTCATTCGTTGATTCCAGACACTCTGGACTTATCTCGAATCTCGGTAACGACGCAGAATTGGCGGTTCATTTGCATTAGACGTCTCGTTACGAAACAGCAACCGCGCCACCATCGCACGTTATGGTCTCTCCGACCGTGTATGCTCCCGCCCGCGAACTTAGAAAAATCGCAAGTCCAGCGATGTCCTCCATCGTACCTACCCGTTTTCTGGGATTACCGCGTCCGACGGTTTCCCAGTCTGCTCCTTCCACTTGGCCACCAAAACCAACACCTGCACTGAGCATCCAGGAAGGAAACGGACCTGGTGCGATCGCGTTCACAATGATGTTCTCTCGGACAAGGTGCGCGGCCATCTGTCGAGTGAGGTGGTGAACTGCCGCTTTCGATGGTCCGTACGAGAAATTGTCGAAGCCTGGCGTCTTGATACCGTCTACAGACCCAATGTTGATAACGCGAGCAGGATCGTCGCTAGTAGCAGAATTACGCAACAGGGGGAGGCACTTTTGAATCATGAAAAAGATACCCTTCACGTTGGTATCCATCACTTTATCCCATCCGACCTCTGGAAACTCGTCGATCGGTGCTCCCCAAGTAGACCCGGCATTGTTGACCAGGATGTCTAGTCTTGATTCGCGTTCACTTAACGATGCAACAAGTGCTTCAATACCCGAAAGCTCTGAAAGGTCCGCTGGAATCGAAATGCAACTACCGCCATATTGATCCTCTAGCTTGGCGGCCGTCGCATCGCACACATCAGCCTTGCGAGAACTAATGTAGACCTTAGCGCCGTACTGAAGAAAACCTGCTGCAATCATTTCGCCGATTCCTCTGGAACCGCCCGTTACGAGTGCGATCTTGTCTTGAATTGAAAACCAATCGGGCATTTACGTCAATCCTGTTTTCTGATTGGTGACTTACTTATTCGCCGAATAATCCGACGGATTTATTCTAGCGGTTAGTGCAAACTCAAGTGGAATTTGAACGTGGCGGTAGGCGATCAACCAGCATTGTTCTTAAGTCAAGCGCCGTTTCACACATGCAGTGTTCTCGTCCCGGAAGAACAGTCGTGCTCAATCTGTTGTAGCCAGCCAATTCGGCTCAACGAACATATTCCTGTCGTTCCTTCGCTGTTTCACAATAATTCCCCGTTAAGTCAATTGAAGAAAACGACATCCTTCCACGAAATGTTTCAGTCGAAGCGGACAGCATTTCTGCAAGACGAGCTGCGCCTCAAAGGCAATAACTGCGGGGTGAGCCACTCGTGATCAACTGGATTGCATACGCAGTCTATTGGCTGCTCAGTGGGTTAATCGACGTATTTTCATTTCATCGTTTTATCCTCCTAACGAAAAAACCTCGCGCCACTCAGGTCGCACTGCTAAAGCGCATTGTGCGTGATAACAAGGACTCTCAAGTCGGTCGTGCGTATCGCTTTAACTACATCCGAGATTTGGAGGATTTTCGAACGCAAGTTGGCTTATGTACGTACGACAATATCAAGAATGATTTGCGACTACAGGAAACATCCGGCAAGTACCTCGTGTGTGCACGGCGGTTCATCTATCTCAATCACAACGCTGACCCCAAGAACCTCAAAGCTTTTCCGTTTACAGCGGAAGCGTTACGTGAAGCACGTCGAGACGTCAGATTGACTGCCCGTGCATGGTTGCGACACTACGGACTATGGAGAAACCGAGTTTTCGCCTTAATGGAAGATGAACCGAGGTCGTTTTCCAATACTGGATTGCCACAAGGTACTGTCACGGGTTTTGTCATTCGAAATCTGCCAAATTTCATGCGTCGTCGTTGTATATCGAATACTGAAATCGCGTTGATCAAGAATCCAGCGGATCGCTATTTAGCGTATGCGATCGTCGCACTCGCTGAACCGAATGTCTCTTGCCTATTGACCGCGAATCCCGCAACCCTAGTTCATATTCGACACGTGATTAATGAGTACTACGATGAGATTTGCGACGCGATAGAACAAGGAAGCATGCCAGATCGAATCCAGCGTGAGATCCGAGGAAAACGGCTCATTCGGGCGAATCCTCGACGAGCTTCGCAACTACGATCCCTCGGTGAAGCGGATGAGCTAGCAACATTTAGGGACTTTTGGCCACGAATCCGAGGCGTGATTTGTTGGTCTGCAGGCAGCTGCCGATCGTCATTTCAGTATTTGCGAAAGCAGTTACGCGAAGGAACCCCAGTTATCGAACTTGGCTACCAATCCAGCGCAACGTTTGGCACGATTAATGTCGACACCAAGACGAACGCATGTTTACTTCCGTTCCACCGGAATTTTTATGAATTCGCGGAGCGATCACCGTGGGAAGCCGGGTTTAGTCACTTAAAGTTAATAAATGAACTCGTAGTTGGGCAGGAGTATTACGTTATCCTGACGACTCGATCCGGGTTGTATCGGCTCCAAACCGACCAGATCGTTAAGGTCACGGGAAAAATCCACAACACCCCAACGTTCGAATTCGTCCAAAACGGATCTTGCAGTACCAACATCAATGGCGAACGTCTCGCTGAGTCTCAGGTGATCACCGCTATTGAGAAACTCAATGCTGAACACGATTGTGAGATTAGTCAGTTTTTGATGCTGAGCAACCGTGACGGTAAACGCTATGAACTCTACGTGGAGAGTGAGAACTCATGGGAACCGGAGTTGGTTGCCAACTGGTTCGACCGTGCACTAGCTAGCTGTAACTCAGAGTGGGCTGTGAAACGTATGGCGGAACGCATGGACGCGCCTGAGATCCATCAAGTCCCAATCGGCACGATTGAGACACTCCGGACACGTTCGATTCGTGATGGATTTGCGGACCCGCTCTTTGTTCTGCCACACCTTCAATTACGGGAAGATGTGCCCTTGGATCTCGCTTCAAAGACTGTTCAATAGTGTCGCAAACAGAGATTAACGGGACGAGACCATCGGTACCCACTGAGTCAAGTCCGAATATTCATGTTTCTGTACTGGATTTAGCGCCTATCGTCCAAGGTAGTGACGCTGAAACGGCGTTAGCAAACACGATTCCATTAGCGCAAGAGGCAGAACGTCTCGGGTATATTCGCTATTGGGTTGCCGAACACCACAACATGCAAGGCATCGCCAGTAGCGCTACGGCTGTCGTTATTGGGCATGTCGCAGCTGCAACCGAGCACATCAGGGTAGGTTCGGGAGGCATCATGCTACCTAATCATGCTCCGATAGTGATCGCGGAGCAATTTGGCACACTGGCATCAATCTATCCTGGACGGATTGATTTGGGACTTGGACGCGCGCCCGGCACGGATCAACAGACTGCCTACGCACTCCGACGAACCCTGAACTCCGAAGTAGATAGCTTTCCGCAGGACATTCGAGAACTTCAGTTTTTCCTAGGCCCGAGACAAGAGAACCAGAAAGTCCATGCAATTCCTGGGATGAACACTAACGTTCCGATCTGGATCCTAGGCTCCAGTCTTTACGGTGCGCAGGTTGCGGCGCTGTATGGTTTACCGTTTGGATTTGCGTCACATTTTGCGCCCGCGATGATGCATGAAGCGATCACGATGTATAGGGAGAAGTTTCGCCCATCGGAGCAACTTGATAGACCGTACGTCATGCTGGGTTACAACGTGTGTGCTGCAGACACTGTGGACGAGGCGCATTACCTACGCACATCGGGTCTACAGTCATTTTTGCGTATGCGTAGTGGACGCCCGAGTCGCTTACCGCCACCGGTGAGAGATTTCGAGTCCACTTTAGACCCAACTTCACGGAACATGCTGAAGACAGCGCGCGCGGCGTCTGTAGTGGGTGATCGCCAAGCCATTCTTGATGGCATGCAGATGTTCGTAGACGAGACTCAAGCTGACGAACTGATCATTGTGTGCCAGATCTACGACTTTCAGAAGCGATTACGTTCGTACGAGATCGTCGCTGATGCCGCTCAGGAAGTCCAGCGAAGTTATGCCGTAGAGTCAAGCTAAGAGATGAAATATACTAGTAAGTACTAAGGAGAATATTTAGATAACTATTTGTTTTTAAAGACTATTATTCGATCATCCAGAGGTTCTTGACTTTACATGATCGATCGCAAGATACCAATGGGTCTGACTAGGGATCCACGACTACCTCAGTAAGTCGATCCTCATCAACATCGTACACATATCCGCGGATATGAGTCGTACGCGTCAAGAACGGATTGTCGCGAAGCGACCGGAGCGAAGCTTCGACGTTGTCGTACACATTCTTGAAAGTACACATGTCGAAGTTAGGCCGCTGGTGTGTCTCGAGCTCGATTTCGTCCTTAAATTGCTCGCCTTCAAATGTAGCCATACCACATTTGGTATGTTGAACGACGAGCACTTCTTGCGTATTCAGGAGCCGTTGTGAGATCAGAATTGAGCGAATGATGTCGTTCGTAATGACTCCACCCGCATTTCGAAGCAGGTGCACCTCTCCTTCTGCTAAATTGAGAATCCGATACGGATTGATGCGGGTGTCCATGCACGTCACCACTACGACACGCTGATTCGGATCACCGGATCGAATCAATTCTTCGGGCGAGAGATGACTAGCGAAACCTCGAGCGAGCAGTTTGTCGATGTTACTCTCGCGATTTCCTGTTGTTGCCATGGTCCAGGGTTCCTAGTTGATAGCCAACGAATCTTGCGTTCCGAAAACAGAACATTGAGAAACAGATGACTCATTTACAGTAAATTTCACGGCGAAGAGCGTTCGTAAAATCGCGGACATTCTCGAAAACCGGCTAACCACACGTGAATAACGAACAGATTGAGCTCATGAAAAATGGTGAGGGGTTCATTGCTGCGCTTGATCAGAGCGGGGGCAGCACGCCGAAAGCACTAGAACGATATGGTATCCAAAACGATGCCTACGATAGTGAAGAAGCGATGTTTGATCTGGTGCACGCCATGCGGGTTCGAATCATGACGAATCGCTCGTTTGCTCGTCCTCGGGTACTTGGCGCGATATTGTTTGAGGGTACGATGCATCGAGACGCCGACGGAATTCGATCCAGTCGCTACTTGTGGGAGCGAAAGGGTATTTTGCCGTTTCTGAAGGTAGATAAGGGATTGGCGGACGAGACAAACGGGGTTCAACTCATGAAACCGTTCGCGGACGACTTAGATGATCGACTCCAAGAAGCGCTTGGTCTTGGCGTCTTCGGGACAAAAATGCGATCTGTCATCAAAGCAAATAGCCAACAAGGTATACGTTCGGTTGTCGAGCAGCAATTCAATCTTGCAAGGCAAATCCTTGCAAACGGTCTGGTACCGATCGTAGAACCCGAAATCGACATTGAAGCGGAAGACAAAGCCGGTTGCGAAGTGAACCTGCGTGAAAGTCTCCGCGACGGTTTGGCGAGCTTGAAGGAAGGAACTGCCGTAGTGTTTAAGTTGACATTACCCGAGGAAGCGGGTTTCTACAGCGAGTTCTGTGATAACCAACGCGTCCTGCGGGTTGCTGCGCTTTCTGGTGGTTATTCGCAAGCGGAATCCAATACCCGTCTTACCGTTAATCAGAAGATGATCGCGAGTTTCTCACGCGCGTTGACCGAGTATCTTCGTGTGTCACAGAGCGACGCCGACTTTACAAGCGCGTTAGATCACGCGATCGGTAGCATCGCAGCGGCGTCTGCTACGTAAAGGAGCTAAATATGGAATTTGATTACATTGTGGTTGGTGCGGGATCGGCGGGTTGTGTAGTCGCCAATCGTTTAACTAGAGATAGTCATAACAGTGTACTCTTGCTAGAAGCTGGCACTCGCGACTGGCACCCATTGATCCATATACCTGCTGGCTTTTGGCACCTGATTGATCGGCCTAGTGTCAATTGGTGCTTTTCGACTGAACCAGAAGAAGGAACTAATAATCGGCAGATTCCGATTCCGCGCGGGAAAGTTCTTGGTGGGTCGAGTTCGATCAACGGTATGTTGTACGTTCGAGGGCAAGCACAAGATTACGACCTATGGTCACAGTTAGGTAACCAAGGTTGGTCGTATGACGAGATTCTGCCTTTTTTCCGTAAATCTGAGTCGTTTGAACGAGGTTCGGATGAGTTTCACGGCGGTGGCGGTGAACTAAACGTGGCGGACATGATTGAGAACCACCGCCTATTGGACGCTTACATCGAAGCGGGTGTTGAGATAGGGTATGAACATAACCCCGACTATAACGGATCGAAACAGGATGGTTTCGGTATCTACCAAGTTACTCAAAAACGAGGTCGAAGATTTAGCACCGCACGTGCGTTTCTAGATCCAATCCGCGGTCGAGGCAATCTTGAAATAGAAACCAACGCGCTTTGCCAATCGGTGATATTTGATGGTAAAACGGCAGTTGGTGTGCATTTTCGGGATAAGAGTGGTAGTGTTCAGGAAGCGCGTGCTCGTAAGGAAGTCATCTTGTGTGCAGGTGCTGTTCAATCTCCACAGATTTTGGAACTATCGGGTGTCGGTCAGGCTACGTTATTGGAAGAACATGGTATTGAGCTAATTCACGAGCTCCCCGGTGTTGGTGAAAACTACCGTGATCACTACGCATCCAGTGTTGCTTGGCGTGTAAAGGACAGTGACTCGCTGAATGCAAAGACGCGTGGTTTCCCGATGCTTGTCGAAGGACTAAAGTGGGTACTTACTAGACGAGGCGCTATGACTTACACGGCGGGCATCGCACACGGTTTTGTAAAAACTCGTGCGGATCTCGAAACGCCCGATGTTCAATTCCATTTCGCGCACGGCAGCTATCGACGCGGAGTACGCCGCACAGAACTTGAAGACGCGCCTGGAATGACACTTTCGGTTTGTCAGTTGAGACCCGAAAGTCGAGGTTCAATCCATATAAAGAGCGCTAACGCGGACACAGGTCCCGCGATCAGACCAAACTTCCTTTCGGAGGAAGTAGACCGGCGCGCGCTGATTGGTGGGATGCGTATTGCGCAGGAAATAGGGAGGACGCACGCCCTTTCAAAATATGTGGATCATGAACTATTTCCAGGCGAAAGCGCTGACTCGGATGAAGCCCTTCTCACGTTCTGTCGAAAGGCAGGTGGTACGGTCTACCATCCGATCGGTACGTGCAAGATGGGTAGTGATCCTGAGGCAGTCGTCGATGAACGGCTTCGAGTACACGGCATGAAAGGACTCAGAGTCATCGATGCCTCAATCATGCCCACGCTCGTGTCGGGTAACACGAATGCGCCGACCATCATGATCGCGGAAAAAGGCAGTCAGATGATTCTGGAGGATCAAGCTGCGTAGGACACGAGCATAGCGATGTCCCATCTCCGACGAATGTCGGCGCCTTTTTCAAATGGTGACTCCTATGACCGCGCTCCTGATCTGAAAAACGCCGCGTAGTCCGCATCGAGCTAATTTACAGGCATTAAGCATGAGTACTGATTACCAATATGCGATCGAAACAGCGAGCTTGTCGAAGACGTTCGGTGATCTCGACGCTGTAGAAGATTTAGACCTGCGAGTTGCTCATGGCACGATGTACGGATTTCTCGGTCGCAACGGTGCGGGAAAATCCACGACCATCAAGATGCTCACGGGAATCCTCAAGCCGAACTCGGGGAATATCGTTCTACTTGGAACCGATGTTGCGAATGACGGTGCTGCGTTAAAGGTGCGGCGACGGATCGGTGTTGTGCCTGAAGATCTGGCATTGTTCGATACGCTCACTGGTCCGGAATACCTGACGTTTGTGGCGCGGATTTACCGACTTGACGACAAAACTCTAGCGGATCGAGTCGACGAAGTCCTATCGGTTCTGGACATAGGTTCCAACGACAAACAGTTGGTATTGGAGTATTCACACGGGATGCGGAAGAAACTCGCGCTCGCCGCAGCACTTCTGCCTGATCCGGATCTCTTATTTCTCGATGAACCTTTCGAAGGGGTCGACGCTGTCGGCTCGCGCGTGATGCGCGACATTCTGGATCGATTTGTCGAGCGTGGATCAACAGTATTTCTTACGTCGCACGTTCTTGACATTGTGGAAGGGATCTGTAGTCATGTTGGCATCATCGATGCTGGCAAGCTGGTATTTCAGGATCGCATGGATGCGCTGAATGAGCGACGTCTTGAGGACGTTTTCCTCGAGCTAGTAGGTTCCACCGATGAAATGAGGTCAGAGTTGAGTTGGTTGACGGACAGACGTTCGTAATTAACGTGTTACTCATACCGCTGAATTTCATCTCAATACGCGACGCTCGATAACGATGAACGCAGCGATGAGCCAATGCGGCTACATAGGCGCTGTTTTTTGGTTGCGTTGGAAATTGTGGCGTCGTCGTTGGCATCGGCAGGGGCCACTGTTACGGGCGATCGGAGTCCTTGGGACGATCATCGCGATCCCGGTGAGCGTCTTGTCCTTCTTTCTCGCTCTTGGGTTAGGCGTCCTTATTCTCCCGACGGCGTCACCAACATTTATCGCGATCACGTGGGTTGTACTGCTCTCGTTCTTTATCTACGTGCGAATCATGGGGTTATGGATCAGTTTGCAGCACGACGACGGTCTTGCCTTTGACAGATTGCTCCACTTACCGATTCGCTTCGACACGGTGTTTTACATTAATTTCGGGTTGTCGCAGATCGCCTTCTCGAACCTCTTTTTCTTACCTGCGTTTCTGGGGCTTGCGATCGCTTGTGCAGTCGTTCTCGCTCCAGGCAATGCAGTTCTTATACTCGCGGTTCTTGCGTTTGCACTATGCGTCGGAGCGATATTGCAACAGTTTCAGAACTGGCTGCTGCTATCAATGGTTAATAAACGAAAACGGATGGTATGGGCTTACATGCTCTTTTTCTTCGTCATTCTCGCAGCACAGGTACCTAATTTCTATTTCGCGTTGACACAGGAGCCAGCTAGTACAAAAAGGGCTCAGCCTGATACCGAGTTGATCGTTGCTGAAATCGTGCGTGAGCATTCAATCGCCGACGACGAAAAGAGCTCCGACGAGAGTCACATGGATTTGAATGAGATATCGTCAGACCATTGGTCTAGCGGTTGGATTCTCACGGCTTCGACTGCGAGATCAGCACTACCATGGTGGACCAGCGCATCGACGCTCATTCTTCTTGGCTTGGCCTTCCTTAGTCTTCGACGGAGCTACCGTAGCACTCTCGCACGATATCGAGACGGACAAGACGGAAATAAAAAAGTAGTTACAAAAGCGCCGAGCGACCAACAAAGTAGCAGAGATTTGAGGATTGCAAAATCACCGATTTTCGCAGTTTTCAATGTCACCTTGAAAAGCTGGGTACGATCGGCATACGGGAAGATGAATTTGTTAACACCGTTCATCTTTTTAGTGCTATTACCAGTTCTTTTGTTGCGCTTTCCAGCGCTGTTTGAGCCGACTTCGCTTCCGCTGCTGCTGATAGGTGCCGTGGCTTTTATCGGCGCGCCGGTAGGTTTGGTCTGCAATTTATTCGCGTTTGACAGACTGGGGTTTCGGCTCTATTTATTCGCTGCGATGAACCTGAAATACGTACTCTTAGGTAAGTTTTTGGCGTTATTCCTTGTGTTTAGCGTGATTGCTCTTATCGTATTCACGCTCGCGATCGTGATGACTTCGATATCCATTTCACATCTCCTTGGTACAGTGCTTCAAACCATGTTGCTCTTCATAGGATGTTGTGTCGTAGGAATCGTATGGTCCGCACGTTACCCATACGCTGTGTCTTTTACATCAATGAAAGCACATGGTGGTATGGCCACGGCATTGGCGGTTCTGGTGGAACTGATCTTGATGGGATTGGTGATCTGGATAGCTTCCTACTTATTGGAAATAGACGCTGCACCGGACGCGTCTAGTGGAATTCCTGTCTATTTTCTTGTTTCCCTACTTGAGTTCAGTGTGTTCTTGGTACTGGCTGGCTTAATGCTGAAGCCATTAGCAAATTACGTCGTCGACCGCTCAAACCACATTCTCGACGCGATCGCGATCGAAAATTGAATCGAGTAACTAGCTCTCAAATGAACGAGACCGAACAGTATGCAACGGTTCCATAATTTCGATATGCGGCTCGACGGACTGGTGAGATCGGCGGTCCGTTTCTTGAGAATTGACAAAAAGTAGGACGTCTTAAATGCTTGATGAATCTGCAACTTCAGTAGAAATCGGACATCCGCTCGATCCACCGTCATTTGATGAGGTCGAGAAAGGTGCTCGGCTTGCGAAGAAGAAGCTCGGAGAGAAGGCGACATTCTGTTCCGTTAGGCTGAAGGAGCCGAGTAAAGATCTCCTTCGAATTTACAAGCAGGGACAATCATTTGATCGAATCTTGCGCTACGACGGTTTCGACTATCCGGAACCCGATCGGTTGGATGGCGGTTTCATAGCAACGGTCAATCTCTCAACAAATGAAGTAAGCATCACTCGTATCGAGAATGGACATGCTCCGATCGGGTTCGCCGACTATGTAAGCGCTGTGACGATTACTAAATCTGACGCTGGTTGGCTAAAGGCGATGCAAAACCGTGGGATTGAAGACGTTACCCATGTCCAGCTCGACCCTTGGCCCGCTGGTGGTTATCAGCACTCATCCATTCCTGAAGGTCACCGAGCGAATCGAGTCATCGCGTTTTTTCGTGAAAATGCGGCCGACAACGGATATGCGCACCCAATCCAAGGATTGATTGCCCATGTCGATCTCACAGAGGGTCGAGTGGCTCATCTTGAAGACCACGGTGTTGTACCCATCCCGAAAGAACACGGGAGGTACGAGAACAGCGACTTTGAGACACTTCAAAGAGCGCCGAATGAACTACAGATCAATCAACCCAACGGTCCTGGGTTCACGGTTGAAGGACACAAGGTACGCTGGCAGAGCTGGAGCTTTCGCGTAAGCATCCATCCAGTCAATGGCCTTGTATTACATGAACTTAGTTATGAGGACGACGAGCGTGTTCGGACCATATTGCATCGAGCTGCGTTATCAGATATGGTGGTACCGTATGGCGACACGGATCCGATGCATCGTTGGAAGCACGTTTTAGATGCGGGTGAAGCAAGCATCGGCAACTGTGTAAATTCGTTGACACTTGGTTGTGACTGCCTTGGAGAAATCCACTACCTAGATCATGTTTGCGTCAAACCAGATGGCCTTGCTCGAGTTGTTGAACGAGCGATTTGCATTCACGAAGAAGACTACGGAGTGCTCTGGAAGCACCACAACGGTCACACTAAGAGCACGGAAGTTAGGCGTTCCCGACGCTTGGTGGTTAGTACATTCCATACGGTAGGGAATTACGAGTACGGTTTTTACTGGTACCTATATCTTGACGGAACGATTCAAATGGAGGTCAAGCTAACGGGGATTGTGGGTGTGTCGGCGGTAGAAGAAGGGCAGGAACGGCCTCAATTCGCGCCTCTGGTAGCACCTAACGTCGCGTCACCGATCCATCAACATCTTTTCTGCTTCAGATTGGACTTTGAATTAGATGGGTCGGACAACTGTGTTTACGAAGTTAATACGGAATCCGAACCGGTGAGCGCGGCGAACCCTGATGGGACAGCATTCGCGGCTCATGAAACATTGCTCAAGAGTGAGTTAGCGGCGAAGCGGGATGCCGATGCTTCGAAAGCGCGTTCGTGGAAGGTAGTGAACCACCACCGAACGAATCGACTTGGAAAACCTGTCGCATATCGACTTAGTCCGCACGCGATTCCAACCTTGTTTGCTCGGGAAGAATCGGCGGTCGTTAAGCGCGCCGGATTCGCCAAGCACAATCTTTGGGTTACCCCTTATAGCGAATCTGAGTTATGTGCGGCGGGCGACTATCCACATCTAGGACACGGCGATGGTATCTCACATTGGACCACTGCCGATCGAAATATTGAAGATACCGATGTCGTCGTGTGGCACACCTGTGGCGTAACGCATATTCCGAGACCAGAGGATTGGCCCGTCATGCCGGTTGAATATACCGGATTTACGCTCCACCCAGTTGGTTTCTTTGAACGTAATCCTGCGATAAATTTACCTGGACATAGTCACTAGCGACTGTTAATCACCGGTTGAGATGATCGGTGGTACTCGCTGGTTGCCGAGCACCGTTCGCATACAAGTGTGCAGAGAAGTATTACTCCTCGACGGTGCTCTTTAGTCTCTCGGTGGCGTTGAGATAGTCTTCCATGAACTCGAAGACAACGTCTCGCGTAGATTGAATTGAGTTCATGAGTCCCACGCCTTGGCCAACAAACGACGTTGCCAAGTGGCGAGCGCCTTCATGACCGCCTTCCGCCAGTTTCGTTACGCGCGCAAGTGGCGCTTCAGATACCAGAGATTGGAGCGGCATTGGAAGTGGTTCAGGCGCTTCTTCTGACTCCCACGCGTCCGTCCAAGGGGACCGAAGTTGCCGTGAGTATTTGCCGGTTCGATACTTGGAGCGTACGGTCTGACGAGAGCTTGCTTGAACATATTTTTCTTTGATCACGGGTGACGTTTCGGCTTCGATGGTGGTTAGCCAAACCGAGCCGGTCCACGCGCCGTCCGCGCCCATTGCCATCGCTGCGGCCATTTGGCGACCTGTGACGATGCCACCAGCAGCTAGGATAGCGACGTCAGAGTCCTGCACAGCTTCGGCTACTTCCGGGACAAGCACCAAGGTCGAAACCTCACCACAATGGCCACCCGCTTCAGTGCCAGCAACGACCAGTACTTCAACACCTGCTTCGACTTGCTTCACGGCGTGTTCTTTCGCGCCGACAAGCGCTGCTGGAACTACCCCCCGTTCCTTACTCATTTCGATCATGTAGCGAGGTGGAACACCAAGTGCGTTTGCGATCAATTTGATGGGGTGCGAAAAGGCAACATCAATGATGTTCGTCGCGCGTCCTTTTGTCAGGAATCCGCCGCCGCCCCCAGTCTGACCCTTATAGACATCTCGCGTGTCTATGTTGTGTTGCGCAAGAATTCCACGTGCGAAATCTCTGTGTTCTTCTGGCACCATGCCGAGTGTTTCTTTCGGCGAAGTATCGTCTGTAATCGCGATGCTCGTTGGTGCGATCAAGTCAACGCCGTACGGCTTTCCATCGATTCGCTCATCAATCCAATTCAGTTGGAAATCGAGGGAAGCTGCGCCATGTCCGGCAGCACCCAGCACGCCCATACCACCTGCTTTCGAAACTTCTACAACGACATCCCGACAGTGAGTAAACGCGACTAGAGGAAACTCAATTCCTAGTAGATCGCAGATTTTCGACTTCATTCAAACTCCGCCCAAAGCTAATCGATTATTCTTGTTTGTTATTCGTAAGGAGAAAACCGTGTTTTCATCACAATTGTATAACCAGGCAACATCCTGGGAGGAGATCGTCGCTGTCCTTGATACCATGGAACAAGGCAGGTGGGAGAGCGTCTATTTCTACGATCATTTCGTACCGCCTTGGAGCCATACAGCCGAAGTTAGAGAGTCCGATACGATTGACACGTTAGAGGGCATCACGTTGATGGCAGCTGCTGCAGCTGTAACGAATCGACTTAAGTTAGGCGTCTTAGTCGCTGGAAATACCTATCGCAATCCGGCATTGATGGCGAAGATGGTAGCGACGATGGACATGATTTCGAACGGACGCGCACAGTATTGCATTGGCGCTGGATGGAATATCCGCGAGCACGAAGCGTATGGCTGGGAATTCCCACCGATGCGTGAACGTTCCGACCGTCTTGAGGAGGCGTGCGAACTCGTCAAGAAACTGTTTACGAACGATGGGATGTTCGATTACAACGGGAAGTACTACCAGTTGAAGTCAGCACCGTTCGCACCGAAAGGCGTTCAGAACCCGATCCCGATCATGGTAGGTGGCAATGGTGAGAAACGTACCTTGCGTACGGCCGCGAAATATGCCGACATCTGTAATTTAGTCGGCGTAAGTCCTAATGACATTCGACATAAGAAAGAAGTGCTTCACAAGCATTGCGAGGCGGTAGGACGAGATCCAGCTGAGATAAAAATGTCGGCACATGTGCCGATGCGAATCGAGCGCGACGAAGAGAAGGCTAAGCAACTTCGTGGTGGACGTGATCACCTGATGATCGGATCTCCGCAATACGTGATCGATCGATGTGCAGATTACATCGATGCCGGTTCGGAAGAATTTATGCTGCAATCGATTCTGCAACGACCTGATATCTACGCGGAACTCAACGAGGAGATTTTCCCGGCGTTTGATTAGGTTATTGCCGAAAAAGGGAGCGCTCTGATTCAGATCGCTCCCTTTTTCTATTGAACTGTATTCAGGAGGTTGGTTGTGGCCCGGCTAATCTTGTGGAATCCAAGACGCTTTGCGTTTCTCTCGGAAAGCCGCCATGCCTTCCGCTCCTTCGTCTGAACGGAACATGCGACCGCTCCATTCAGCCGTCTTCTCAAACGCTTCTTCGCGATTCCAATTAGGTACCGCTCTAACGAGCTTCTTACATTGGACGACTGCATTTGGACCGCCCTGATTGATCATATCAATCTCTTCCTCCACTGCCGAACGAAGCTGATCCCCCGGTACGGCGCGGTGAGCAAAACCCATTTCAACCGCTTGCGCTCCGGTGAATCGTTCACCCGTCAGAAAGAGCTTCATCGCGTGGTGGGTTCCTAGTTTGGGGATACACACCACCGAGATGACGGCTGGAATCACGCCGATCCGCACTTCGCTGAAGCTAAACTGAACATCCTCTCGAGCGACCACGATATCGGCAGCACCGACTAGGCCTAAACCGCCTGCAAATGCTGCGCCGTTAACCGCGGCGATCACCGGTTTATCGCTATCTTGTATTCGCGTCAAGACATCGGGGTATGGAACGGAGCGACGTCCTTCTATCGAACCACCGGGTGGGCTTTTGAGATCCGCGCCAGCACAAAATGCTGGGTCTGTACCAGTGATCACGATACATCGTACATTCGGATCGTCATTCGCGACTCCTAGATGCTCGTACAACTCACTCACCAAGACTGCGGACAGTGCATTGCGGTTTTCTGGTCGATTAAGTGTGATCCATGCAGCGCCTTTCTGCACGTCATATAGCGTTGCTTCGGTGCTTGCCATCGAACTTCTCCTGGTTATGTCTCAGTTTCTTCTAGATCGACAAGCACTACATCTTTCTCGACTTGCTCGCCTACTTCGATATGAATCTTGGTGACGGTTCCTGCTGCTGGCGCAACGATGCGGTGTTCCATCTTCATCGCTTCGAGCACGACAAGCAACTGTCCAGCTTCCACGGCATCGCCTTCAGCTACTGCTGTTGCGAGCACCTTTCCTGGCATCGGAGCGACTAATCCTCCCGAAAGCTCAGCCTCGTCGGGTACAACGAATCTCGGAAGCTCTTCAATTTGAAGATCACCGGCGGGGCCATGAGTTTGCCAGATGGCTCCGTTTGCACGCATCTGGAATTTCATTCTGCGCCCATCAATGACGAGGTCAATGGCGCCGTCGTCCGTATCCCTGACGAGAGCGTTCATCGACTGCCCGTTAACCTCAACAGCGAAATTCGAATCGCGTTTGGAACGGTACTCAACATTGAGTTCAGCATCGCCGTACGTATATCGAACGCGTTCTGGTGGCATCAGCGAGTTTCGCCAACCAGACTGAATGTAGGTCAATACTCGGGCGTCTTCGCGACGTTGATGCTGGGAGAACAACGACACCGCGACGGCGACGTCAGTTAACTCCGCATCGGTTGCTTCCCGTGAGCGTGCGGGATCGACTCGCTCGATGAAATCCGTTGTCGTATCACCAGCCAAGAACTCAGGCGTGCGTAAGACAGCCACGAGAAAATCCCGATTATTCGCGATACCATGAAGTTGCGTCGTTTCGAGACCGCGCGCTAACTTCGCAGCGGCTTCACGTCGCGTTGGCGCATGGCTGATCACTTTCGCAATCAACGGATCAAAATAGACACTGACCTCGCTACCTGACTCGACGCCAGAGTCGACACGTACGCGAGGGGACGGTTCCCATATGTCGATCGTGCCTGGCGACGGCAGGAAATTGTTGACTGGATTCTCTGCGTAAACGCGTGCTTCTATGGAATGACCGTTAATTTCAAGATCATCTTGTGAGTACCCAAGAGGCTCTCCCTCTGCGATGCGGATTTGCTCTCGCACCAAATCAATTCCCGTGATTTCCTCAGTCACAGGATGCTCGACCTGGAGTCGAGTGTTCACTTCAAGAAACCAGAACTCGTCGTCACTAACTAAAAACTCAACCGTACCTGCCGATGTATAGCCTAGTTGCTTAGCGGCTGCAAGTGCCGCAGAACCCATTCGTTCGCGTAGATCGTCGGATACGGCGGACGAAGGTGCTTCCTCAATGATCTTTTGATGTCGACGCTGGATGGAACATTCGCGTTCGAACATGTGGACCGCATTCCCATGCAGATCTCCCATGATTTGCATTTCGACGTGTCGTGACGAGGTTAACCACCGCTCGAAAAATATGGTATCGTCACCGAACGACGCACCAGCTTCGCGGCGAGCACCAGCAACAGCGTCATCTAGGCCGGACGGATCTTCAACGATTCGCATGCCTCTTCCACCGCCACCGGCAGAAGCCTTGACCAAGACTGGATATCCAATTTCCTCAGCGGCTTTTACTAGATCCGTGCTATCGGTGACTTCCTGAGCGGGCAGCGTAGGGACTTTCGCGCCCGTCATCAGCGCTTTCGCTGCGAGCTTATCTCCCATCTGCTTAATCGCAGCGACCGGTGGTCCAATCCATGTGAGTCCCATCGCTTCGACTGCCTCAGCAAACTGGGCGTTCTCGGATAGAAATCCGTATCCCGGATGGACCGCGTCCGCGTTTGATGCTTTGCACGCTGCAAGAACCTTGTCGATATCGAGGTAGGTTTGCGCAGAGGTGGTACCGTGAAGTGCAATCGCAAGATCAGCATCACGCACAAATGGAGAGTCCGCATCGCCATCTGCATAGACCGCGACGGTTGATATTCCCATATCCTTGGCTGTTCGAAATACCCGGCACGCGATCTCGCCGCGATTCGCGACTAAGATACGTGAAATGGGTTTGATGGCTACATCCGCCATGTGCCGAACTCCTTTGTGCCTTGCACTTCTTTGTTATGGCATGCCGATAGTGAAAAGCCAATCACATCTCGCGTATCGCGTGGGTCAATCATGCCGTCGTCCGTCACGCGCGAACTTGCGAACAGACCTTTCGACCTCTCTTCGAGCGACATTTCAACAGACGCGACGCGTTGGTCGTTAGCCGTCTCATCGAACTCTAGCCCTCGTCGCTCAGCGGCGGCACGTTGAACGATCGTCATGACCCCCGCCTGTTGTTTCGGACCCATGACGGCGATCTTTGCTGTCGGCCATGTGTAAGTGAATCGAGTTCCGTACGCTCTTCCACTCATGCCGTAGTTTCCTGCCCCGTACGAGGCTCCGACGATGACAGTGATGTGTGGAACGGTCGAGTTAGTCACCGCATTGATCATCTTTGAGCCGTTCTTTGTGATGCCGTCGGCTTCGAAGTCGGATCCCACGATAAACCCGGTGATGTTGTGTAGAAACAGCAGAGGTACATCAATCTGATTACACAGTTGGATAAACTGCGACGCCTTCTCTGACGACTGGGATAAGAGTGGACCGTTGTTTCCGAGAATCCCGACTGGATAACCGTGAACCGAAGCCCAACCTGTTACCAACGTCGGTCCATAGCGTGGTTTGAACTCCTCGAATCGAGAACCGTCTACAACCCGTGCGATAACCTCGCGGATATCGAATGGGATGGTCAGGTCTTCGTTAACAATACCTAGGAGCTCTTCTTCGTCATGAACGGGAGGATCACTCGGTAGGGAGGGTCCTGGTCCGTGCTTCCGCCAATTCAAGTGGCGTAGTACTTCGCGACACAGACGAATTCCATCCATCTCATCGGCGGCGATATAGTCGCCTAGACCTGAGATGGCGGTGTGCATATCCGCGCCACCTAACTTCTCTGGATCTGCGTCCTCGCCGGTTGCCATCTTGACCAATGGCGGACTACCGAGCGCGACCATAGCTTGGTTCTTAACGAAGATGTTGTAGTCGCTCATGCCGGGTTGATACGCGCCACCCGCCGTTGATGCCCCAAACACGACAGAAACGGTTGGAATGCGCATCTTTGAAAGTTCGATGATCTCGTAAAAAAGACGACCGGATTCGGCGAAGTGACCTGTTTCCCCGAGCATGCTATTGATCAATGCTTGTTTGGGATCCACGGGCTCGCCGCCTCGACTGCCGCCGCTTCCACCACCTCCGCCTCGCAGATCTGCACCTGCGGATTCGACGAATTGGACGTAAGGCATGCGGTTTTCGCGCGCGATCTCTAGACCACGCATGAGTTTCTTCGAATTGAAACTGTTAAATGCACCCGCCCGCACGGAAGGGTCATGTCCAAGGATTACACACTCGACATCTTCGATCACACCAATACCGACGACAAATCCCGAACCAACAGCGTAGTGCGAACGCCACGCCGCGAGCGGACTAACTTCGAGGAATGGCGAATCACGATCTAATACCCATGCGATTCTCTCTCTGATAGGCATCTTGCCTCGAGATGCCAATCGATCCATGGCTTCCTTGCCGCCACCTTTAGCGGCTTCGGCGTATTGCTCGTCAAGATACGCGAGTTTCTCAAGCATTTGCTCTCGATTCTCAGCGAATGCGTTCGACCGAGTATCGAGCGAGGATGTTAGGACCGCCATGTAGTCTCCTTCGTTATAGATCGTTTGCGCGTTGAAATGCGGGGCGCTCGTTCATGCGTTGCCAGTAGTCTTGAACGTTTGGCGTAAACGCTTCGTTGATTTCAAGTGAGTTAGCTAGAACCAGTGCATATGCGATGCAAATGTCGGCAATCGTGAATTGATCGGCAACAAGATATTCGCGATCGGACAGTGCACTTTCGACGCTTCGCATGCGTCCGACAAACCACTTCCGGTAATCGCTCGCTACTTGCGGATTTCGTTTATCTTCCGGTTCAAGCTGTGTGTATCTCAGTACTAATGTCTGCGGAAACGTAAGTGTTGCGTCACTTCGATGGAGCCAATTTAGATACTGAGGGTAATCGGGATGATCTGAGGTTAATCCAAGATCGGTGGGACCGTATTTTTCGACAAGGTATTGGCATATACCTGCTGACTCGGTCATGTTGACGTTGCCGTCAACGAGACAAGGCACCGTACCTAACGGATTAACCTCGAGATATTCGCGCGCGAGGTATCGCGGCGGGAAGGGTAGGGACTCGAGTTCATATTCAAGACCCATTTCTTCCAATGTCCAAAGCGGGCGCATGGAACGCGCTCGCTTGCAGTGATAGAGCTTCAAAATGAAGCCGAGTTATGCTGCACTAGGTCGTGTTAGCGCGTCGCCTTCTCGCCAAGGTGAGATCTGACCTTCATAGACGGACGAACCTTTGCGGAAATGCGCGGCTTCGTTGAGCGTCTCCACAAACGGCATATCCGCTGGGTAGACCTCTTTGGTCGATGGTAGTGGTCCAGACTTCGAAACATGTCCCCAGAGCGCGTGACCAACGACCTCTTCTGCGATGCAAGCGGCTTCAATGACCTTATCAAGGTCATATCCGGTTTCGATTCCCATCTGATGACACATGTGCACCATATCTTCGGTTGGAACGTGACCGGCTGACCGACCGTTTCCGCAATAGGGGCATCCGCCCATTCCGCCGAGTGAGGTGTCAAATTCGCGCGCACCTAACGTCAATGCTTCGTAGTAACTCGCAATGGTCGCTCCACGCGTGTTATGCAAATGCATATGGAAGTCTTCAATCTCTGGATACTTGTCGCGGATGGCTTGAATGAACTCTCTGGTAGTGTGTGGCATATTCCAACCCATCGCGTCAAGGAATGAGACGCGTTTGACCGTCAGTCCATTGTTATGCCATTGCTCAACCATGAAATCCAAAAGCTCCATACGTTGCGCAAGGGAGAACGGTCCCTCAAAGTTTGAACCGAAGGGATTTCCAAGTGCAACTGACCCGTGCTCTGCACCGGCTTTTCGAGCATTTTCGGCAGCGCCTGCAACGCCAGCCATCTGTTCACCCTTTGTGCGGTTGTAGTTTCGGCGAGCAAAGGTGTCACAAAGCTCAACATGAGAACCGAAGCTCCGGCCGCGTACATCCACCTTCGGATAGTAGGCATCCGCACGTTCGAAACCTCGCTTATTGAATACCGCGGCGGTGTATTTGATACCCGGCTTCGGTTCAAACTGTTCGGCGATTTCATCGATGCACGCCATCGAGGGTGTCCACTTCGGATGAGCGAACGAGCCGATTGAAATCGTTTTTGAACCCATCTCGCTTATCGCGTCCAACAAGCGAAGTTTCTCTGAAACAGGGATGTCAGGGCTTTCTATCTGAAGGCCTTCCCGCATCGTATCGTCAACGATTAATACAGATTCAGGTAGATTGCTCATGGTTTATTCCAATGCCTCTCACGGGGTTTCGCTCGTGCGCCATGTGATCAGTCGTGTCTAGACTTGCCAAAGACAAATAGCTAGACAAAAACCGTGTTGCAGAGCTACTTTTATTCTACCAACGGCGTTTGAAGGATTCGTGGCGAGCACCATGAGTTAGCACCGGAAGCGCAATATTGAGCAGTGGTCTTAAAGCTCTGATATTCTTCTATGGGTTATTGCTACGAGATCCCGACGCGATCGAACAGAGAGTGGTGGCAGATGTGGCAATGGCAGGTGTGTATGAGGGAGTGAATCGTGCTTGTAGAACAGATTTGGACGGGGAATGCACTACGTAATTTCAATTACTTGATTGCTTGTGCAGAAACTGGTGAAGCACTAGCTATCGATCCGTTGGACCACGAAAAATGTCTTAAAGCCGCGAAAGATCGAGGGTGGCAGATAACGCAAGTCTTAAATACCCATGAACATGGTGACCACACGGGCGGAAATCAGGCGGTTATCGATGCGACGGGTGCGAAGTTGCTCGCTCATCATCAGGCATCGTCAAAGATCGCGGGCATGGACGTGGGTCTTCAAGCAGGCGACACAGTAACGATCGGGCAAACCGTTGTACTTGAAGCACTAGATACACCAGGACACACGATGAGTCATATATGCATGCTCTCTCACACGGATCAACCAGCGTTGTTTTCTGGCGATACGCTATTCAATGCGGGAGCCGGAAATTGCCACGGTGGTGGGCATCCAGAGGAACTTTACGACACGTTTGTTTCACAATTAGCGATGTTACCTAAGAACACGCAGATCTATCCTGGTCACGACTATCTAGAGAACAACCTTAAATTCACATTGAATCGCGAACCTGACAATGAAGACGCACGTGCATTACTAGGTGAACTGGAAGGCGTGCATGACCCAGCGGATTGTCTGATTACTGACCTAGAACAGGAAGAGAAGATCAACACGTTCTTTCGGCTTCACAGTCCAACGGTGATCGCTAACCTGAAAGAGTCCTTCAGTGATCTCTCCGATGCCCCTTCACCGAAGGAAGTATTCCTCAAATTACGTGAATTACGCAATAGCTGGTAGATCAGATGCGCCCAGCGCCGTTTGTCGCAGCTTTTTTGACCATAGCGATTTGTGCATGCCACGAAGCTGACCCGAAAAGAACTGAAACAATGTTGCAGGAAATCGCGTCAATGACGCGATTCAGCGTCGATTACACCGGTGTATCAAGTATCGATCAGTCCGTGGTCAACGCACTTCGCAGTGTTGATCGTTCTGAGTTTGTTCCTGACGAACAGCGTCGCTTCGCTTTCGCAAACCAACCTCTTGAAATCGGTCACGGTCAGACGATATCGCAGCCATTCATCGTCGCGCTCATGACACATGTACTGGAACTGGAATCAACGGATAACGTGTTAGAAATTGGAACTGGTTCAGGCTATCAAGCAGCGATTCTTGCAGAGCTCGTAGAAAACGTGTATACGATCGAAATCGTAGAACCGTTGGCTCGGGAAGCGGAACGTCGGTTGGAGCGGTTAGGATACGAGAATGTGTTCGTGCGGGTTGGAGACGGTTGGTTTGGTTGGCCTGAACACGCACCATTTGACAAAATCATGGTGACGGCGGTTGCACCTAAACTACCTCCAGAATTGCTCTCGCAGCTGAATATCGGTGGCAAGATGGTCTTGCCGGTTGGCGACTATGACGGCTACCAAGAGTTAGTCCTAGTTGAAAAAACGGGCGAGTCGGAGGTAGAGCGCCGTGTGATTTTGCCGGTTAGGTTTGTACCGATGACCGGTGAAGCCGCGCAGTTCGATTAAATTGAACTAACTATCTATGTCAATTTATTGATTTATAAGAAAAGATAACGAAGAAGTGATTGATCGGATGATATTCAGAATCGCCGATTTGAGTCATCATTCAATGTGGCGCTGACTGCGCCAGCGCCACATATCCAATAGTTAGAGCAGTTCTTCTGCCATAAACGCAAGGGTATCTCGATTACCCGTTGAAACGTTTATCGTAGTCACCTCGCTTTCGCGCCACGCCGCTAATCTCTCGCGAATGCGTTCTTTCGGTCCGATGAGTGAAATCTCGTCGCAGAGTTCATTGGGTACGGCAGCCATGGCTTCGTCGCGTCGACCATTCATAAAGAGCGCCTGAACGTGGTTCGCTTCCTCTTCAAACCCCATTCGCGAGATGTGGTCTTTGTGCACGTTGAATGACTTAGCGCCCATGCCTCCGACATAAAAACCCACGTTCTGTTTCACGGAATCTATGCCGCTCTGTATGTCGTCTGTTACGATGACAGTGACTGGCGCACAGATGTCAAAGTCCGACCGCTTTTTTTTCAGCGACTCACCATACAGTCGGTTCATTCGATAAGGCGAAAGGAACATCGGGATCCAGCCATCGCATAGCTCAGCGCCAAGCGCGACATTTTTCGGTCCTTCTGCCCCGAGATAGAGCGGAATTTCTTCGCGTACCGGATGCAGAATGAGTTTTAATGGCTTGCCTAATCCTGTACCGCCGTCAAGAGGAAGTTGATAGTGTTTACCATCGAACGACACGGGACCTTCTCGCGACACGATATCGCGGAAAATCGAAATCCACTCACGCGTTCGGGCAAGAGGTTTCGGATACGGTTGTCCATACCATCCTTCGACAACTTGTGGTCCTGACACGCCGATCCCTAGTTTCATTCGGCCGTTCGACAGATAGTCCAACGTTACAGCGTGCATCGTTGCGCTTGCAGGACTACGCGCCGAAATCTGCATGATCGACGTACCGAGATTTATCCGTTCGGTATTTGCACCGATCCAAGCAAGTGGCGTAAAGCAATCGGATCCATAAATCTCAGAGGTCCAGATCGTGTCATACCCGAGGTTTTCTGCAAACTTCGCGTGTTCGATAATCATGTCTCCGCCAGGTGGACCCATCGGTCCTACGCCTAAACTCAACTTCATGAATATCTCCTCATATTGTTTTGATTTGTTTGGTTTTTTGTCGCGGTTCTTTGGAGACTACAGTGGATAGTGTCTCGGCTTTAGAATCGCATTAGTCCTTCTTGCATACATGTCGCCGCAAGCGCTCCACTTTCTGTATAGATACGTCCGGACGCCATGCCTCGCCCGTCTCCCGTCCATTCAACCTTTTGATCGAACAACAGCCATTCGTCTGCACGTACCGTTTGATGAAACCACATTGCATGATCCAAGCTTGTACCGTCGAAATCTGAGTCTTGCCATCGCTTACCGTGCGGTAACGTGATGTGATCAATCAACGTGCTGTCAGAGAGATATGCGACACCGGCATCATGAACATGGGGATTCTCTGATACCTCGGAGTTCAACCGCATCCACATTAGCTGGTTTTCTAAGGTATCACTTGGCTCAAATCGGGTAGGCGGATTAATGTACTTGATTTCGAATGGTCGATTCTTGACGTCCCGAATGTAATCTGGATCAGGCATCTGGTCTCGGCAGAAGTCCGCGTAGGTATAGTCGATCTCATGTGGTGGAGGCACGGAAGGCGCTATCCCACCAACAAATGTCGGACTTTCAGATGGTATCGCGAAAGAACACGTCATGTGAAACACATCCTTTCCATGTTGTGTCGCGACGACTTGACGATGGGAGAAACTTCGACCATTACGGATCCTCGATACAGTGTATTCGACATGCTCGCTCGTATCGCCAGGTCGGAGGAAATAACAATGGAGTGAATGAACGGACCGGTCTGTTTCCGTTGTCGATTGGCACGCTACTAATGCTTGACCAATAAGAAAGCCACCGAACATTCGTTCAGCTTGGTCTGGGCTCTTGGCACCCAAGAAACGATCCTCGGCAGAATGCTCGAGACCGATCACGTCGTCAAAACGAGGCATCGAGATTCGCCGCGTCGTAGTTTTCCTGAAGCGCGATATGATAGCTTGACGCTTGTGTCGGTATCGTCTACTTAACGGTAGTGGAAAGTAAGAACTAAGTGGATAGAGATTCGACAATCAGAGATCCGGTGCCATATAAAACCGATCTCGCACCAAACTCAAACCTCCGACTATCGGCATCGGAAATCTCACATTTCAAACGCGAAGGATTCATAGTAAAACGCGGTCTCGTTGAGGCTGCGGACGCGTTCAAGGACATCGTCGATTACGTTTGGGAAACGGTCCCCGAAGGTACGCTGTCTCGCGATGATCCTTCGACGTGGTTTGATGAACCGCATAAAAGATGGCCGGTCAGCGCAGCGTCGAGGATCGGCGTGCTACAGCACTCCGCATGGAAAATGCGCTCACCGCACCGGATTGGTCGCGAGGATGCATTGCTCAATGTCACGGCTAACCATCCCGACGTTCGAACGTTGGTCAAGCAATTCCTAGGTACAAGATTAGAACGAGCCAAGCGTGTTCGAGGGGTATATCTGGTCCTCCCGAAGCCGCCATCTGTAAAAAGTAGGTTAGGACCACACGTAGACCATTCGGCGGCACAGTTGAGTGCGATGGTTTTGATCGACTCGATACCGCCTCGCACTGGTGGATTTACCGTGTGGCCTCGTTCGCACGTGCGACTACATCGATTCTGGACATCGTGTCAAGGCGCGCACTTCAATGACAGAATCAAGAGCGAATTCGACGAGGAGTTTAAGGCGATCTTGAAGGATACCGTGCCTGTCGAGTTCATCGGTGAAGCCGGTGATGTGGTGTTTTGGCACCCAAGATTGATTCATTCAGCTGGAGTCAACTATTCAGCCGAAACAAACTCGCCTTGCATTCGATACGCGATTCCGTGCGATTTTCAAAAACCTGGTTACACGTTCTTCGATGACGACGATCTAGGTCCTGGCAGTCGCCACCAGTGGTGGGTGGATACTCGACACTTTAGGGAGGATCCTGCGCCGACATTGACCAATATGTGGGAAAACTGGCGGATCTAATTGAGAATAGTCTAAGACCGACTCGCATCTGGCAGTATCGAAGCGGTCAAACTCTGGATACGACCGTGTCGAATGGCAGTCGCTCAATGGCTGGAACCATCGCATCAGCCTTTGGATACCCAACCACAAGTAGCAAATAAGGGCGTTCTCGCGCTGGTCGATGCAGTATCTTATTTAGAAATCTCATCGGACTAGGTGTGTGCGTCAGAGTCGCTAGACCAGCATTGTGCAATGCCGAGATCAGAAAACCCGTTGCGATACCAACGGACTCTGGCATGTAGTAGTTCTTAACTCGATTGCCAGAAACATCGACGCCGTAGCGCTCAAGAAAGATGGCGATTAATACAGGAGCTTCGGTTAGAAACGGCTTATTTGCATCAGTACCAAGTGGTTCAAGCGCTTCGAGCCATTCATCTGGCGCTCGTGTTGAATAAAACTCTTGCTCTTCTTTTTCGGCAGCGACGCGTATGCGCGCTTTCGTCTCTGGATTCTCTACGACGACAAAACGCCATGGCTGTCGATTTGCGCCGCTCGGTGCAGAAGCAGCAACTTTAAGTGCGTCCTCAAGTACGCTCGTGGGTACTGGACGAGGTTCGAACTCCCGTACGGTTCGTCGTTGTACCATGTGTTCTCGAAAGGTCTGGGCACGATCCTCCATGTCGTTTTCAGAGAACCGATTGAAACGAAGTTTCATTTGTTCCATGCGAGCTTCCAACGGTTGTTTTGTGGTTTTGTTTCGAAGAACGTTCTCATCTTGATTCTCAGGCTTGCAGCGAAGACACTAAATACTGACAATGATTGTTCCTGACCATACTTACTTCGTCTCGGCCACTTAACGTGTACGAGCTTACTCCGGGTGAACGGAGAGGAATGACGTGAGCGATAACGAAAGCGAGAGTCAATACCTTACTAAGTTACGCAGACTTTGGAAAGGTACGCTGTACATCGGTATTGTCGCGTCATACATCGCGATCTTAGTAGCGACCGTGCTGTTAATCGGGTGGACGGCGGGTTTACTAGCGTTGGGTTTGCTCGCGTTGTCGCAGCTGTTTCGATACATCGCTAGCGAAGTAGATCGTATCGGATGGGTTATTCGCGACCAACACGATGCGGAGCAGCAGGCAGAAGGTACAACGAGTCTGAAGCGGCGACTATTTGCGTTACTCACTTTTCTGGTTCAGCTGCCGAACGTAACACTTGTCGTATATATCTACATGAAGATCGGCATCCCTTGGAGTGTAGTTCTCGTAGTAACTTTGATCGTGATCGAATTGTTGTATCAGGAAATTAGGCGGGTTAATCGGAAGGTGGCGTATCGTGAAGCAAGTTATGGATTTCAAGAACGGTCAATGCTTGCGTCAGGACACCAAGGTACCGCGACTCATGAAGGTCAGGACGCAACCCTCACAGACCGTCTCGACCGATTGGAGCAGCTAGTCGATGAAGGCAAAATAACTAGAAAGGCGTATGAGAAAGCTCGAGACAAATACTGGATTCGTCACGTGATGGAGAAGAGGGAATAACGTCGTCGATGCGATCGAACAATCCACTGAGACTTTTGAGCCATTTAAGGGGACACCCATGACAGTCGAACCAAACGAACGAGCGAAGATGATCTTCTTGATTAAGCGTCGAGAAGGCGCTTCTCGCGACGAGTTAATCATGCAGTGGTACAAGAATCACATGCCTGCGGTGATCGCGGCACAGGACCGTGCGACCGAGCAGGGAAGAGACGGTGCTTCGCGCTATATCGCACAACTATTCAATACGTCAAACAGATCTGGCATGGTTTGGGACGGTATGGCTCAGCTCTGGTTTGCCGAACCACAGAGACCTACGACGAATGATCATGGTCGTGAACCAACGGATACATTTCAGCAAAAAGCAGAACCATATTTTTCGTGGGCTACTCGCGAGTACATGGTGATTGATGGATCTGAGCACTTAAGTGTCGAGGCGCTAACGCTGAACGATCCGTTCCCTTCGACCCGGTCCGGCTTCTTCCGTGTGAACTATCTGGTTCCTGCTCAAGAGGGAACGGACTTCGAAGCTTTCTACAAACACTGGTTAGACATTCACGTACCCAACATTCGCAGCTGGATGAATGAGGCGGGTGGCTTTCGCTACGTGGTTAGTCACAGTATCTACCCGGATCTCGCACCATACGCGGGAATGGCCGAGCTGTATTTTCACAGCGAGCAAGATTGGCATAAATGTCAATCGTTGATGAAAGCCGATGGCATGGAGAGATTCGTCGACGGTGCGGGAATGGACATCATGTACGGTGACACCGAAATGGTCGGTGTACCGTAACAATATAGTGCTTTAAGTGTATCGTTGAAAGCTCCGCTTTCAGCTCACGAGATTATCCGAAGCGCCGTAAAACCCCGTCATTCATGTCGGGGATATAAGGCGCAAAGCACAATATCTTTGTCAAATTCGCCACGCTCTAAGACGTGTTTTAAACACATTTCGTGTGATGCATCTGACGAGAACCAAGCAGATGTTAAGCGAGTGAAGGACACGCTGAAAGCGCTTTGAATTTAAAGACGGCAGGGCTGTCCGTCTCTGCCCGTGGAGGCTTGCGTAAGACCGACGATTGGTTGGCGGCAGCCTGCGAAGCAGGAAGCCCCTTCTTTCAGGTAGGGGAGCAGTCACTCGTCCGTCATGCCAATGAGACGTTCGGTTGCCTCTGCGTAGTCTTCCATGAATTCATAGACGACGCTGCGAACACTCTTCGCTTCATTCATGAGCCCGACACCTTGTCCAACGAAGTAGTTCGCTAACTGTTTAGCACCTTCGTGGTCGCTTTGTGCAAGCTGGTTGATCTTTCGAAATGCCGCTTCCGCGACGACGCCCTGTAAAGGCATCGGTAGTGGATCGGGACTTTCTTCGGCTTGCCAAGCATCGGTCCATGCGCTACGTAATTGCCGAGTGTATTTACCGGTACGACTGCGAGAACGTACCGTTTGGCGAGAGTTTGCGACCAGCATCTTTTCTTTGACCACCGGCAACGTCTCCGCCTCGGCCGTTGTGAGCCATACTGAACCAGTCCATACACCGTCAGCGCCCATCGCCATGCAAGCTGCCATTTGGCGACCAGTCACGATGCCGCCCGCGGCCAAAACGACCATGCCAGAATCCTTGATCTCCTCGATAACCTCTGGTACGAGCACCATGGTTGAAACTTCGCCACAATGTCCGCCAGCTTCAGTTCCGGCGACAATGATCAAATCGATGCCCGCGTCAACATGCTTGATCGCATGTTCTTTAGCGCCTGCCAATGCGCCGACGACTACGCCGTTCGCGCGAGCCCGTTCGATCATGTAATCCGGTGGCACACCTAGTGCGTTGACAACCATCTTGACTGGGTGGCTAAACGCTGCTTCCAGTACGGCGTCAGCGCCTGGCTTGCGCATGTTGTCACCGACACCATCTCGCATCACGCCATCCCAAAGATCACTCGTATCGATGTTGTGTCGGGCGAGCAGTTCTTCGACGTAACGTTTGTGATCGAAAGGAATCCGGTCTTCTAATTCTTGTTGATTTAGAGCCGCTTCTTTACTGTCCATGCTTGTGGGTACGAGAAGATCAACGCCATACGGCTTGCCGTCACAGTGTTCGTCGATCCAACTTAGCTCGATGTCAAGAGATTGTGGCGAATGGCCGACGGCACCTAAGACGCCGAAGCCACCTGCAGCACTCACTTCTGCGACCACGTCGCGACAGTGGCTAAACGCAAAGAGTGGGAATTCAATACCGAGTAATTCGCAGGCTCTGGATTTCATTGAGCTTCTCCGAGACGCATATCAAAATTATGCCAACGCACTTGTGGCACTCGTTCTGAATGAAGAAATACACATCGATCTCTACAATGCCTGACGGTCGAGTGAGGTAGCGGACAGGATGAGAGTGTGACAGAACCATCGAAACATCGCAACGACATTTACGGTGATATCGAGAAGCGTGAAACTAGCACTCCTGCTGTACCGGCGGCGACTGTTGCTCTCTTGCGCGATCGTGAGGGTGTTGCTGAAGTTCTGATGTTGAAGAAGAACTCAAAGATTGCGTTCGGTGGTCTCTGGGTATTCCCAGGCGGTCGTATTGACGACGAAGACTTTGATGCGCCAGATGACCTAGAGCAAGCCGCGCGAAATGCGGCGGTACGCGAAACGATTGAAGAAGCCAACATGACGCTTGAAGGCAACGCATTCCACTGGTTCGCTCACTGGACACCGCCAGCGAGTACTCCCGTTCGATTTGCGACTTGGTTTTTTCTTGCTCGAGCGCCGAGTGCTAGCGATGACGTGAAGGTAGATGGAGGAGAGATTAAGGAGCACGCGTGGATCACTCCTGGTGAAGCACTACGGCGTCACGCGCGCGAAGAAATAGATTTAGCGCCACCAACTTGGGTAACGCTTTACCATTTATCGAAATACACCCAGAGTTCTGAAGCAATTGAGCACTTCAGTCAATTAGCACCGAGGTACTACGAAACGCACCTGGCAAAGAACAGCACGGGTACTCGAATTGCCATGTGGGACGGTGATGCAGGTTATGAAGATTACGACGCTGATGCTGAAGGCGCGACCCATCGACTTGTCATGAATCCAAGTGGCTTCAAATTTCTCCATTCCGCCGCCCAGTACTAGATCACGCGGTTAACCATGCTTAGTGAATCAGAACTACGTAGCTACCATGATGATGGTTTTGTCGTACCGGACTTCCGCTTATCGAACTCAACGATCGAAGCGATTCGGGCTAGTCATGAGAGACTGATCGATCACTATCCAGAGTTTTCGGACTACTGTCCCACATTGCTGAGTTACGACGTCGGTTTTCTCGATTTCGCGCGCGATGACGGCATACTGGATATGGTGGAGCAGATTATTGGACCCAACATCGCGTTGTGGAACTCAAGCTTCTTTGCGAAACCCGCAAAGGTTGGTAGCCGTACACCTTGGCATCAAGACGGAGAATACTGGCCTATACGACCGCTCGCAACATGCTCTGTTTGGATTGCGGTTGACGACTCGAATATTGAGAACGGATGTCTGCAGGTAATCCCTGGTTCCCATCGACGGCGTGAACTAAAAGGACACCATGTCAATAAAGCCGATGGGTTAGCGTTACCTCTCGAGCTGGACGACGATGCATTCAATGAGAGTGATTCCGTCAACATCGAGCTTGAGCAAGGACAGATTTCATTGCACGATGTATATTTGATGCATGCATCGGATCCGAATCAATCAGACTATCCGAGGCGAGGGATGACGCTACGTTTTATGCCGACGACCTCGATCTATCGCCGTGACATTGAAATGAAAATGGGTGGCAGTGCGTTAGCGCAGCAGCGATCCTTATTCTTGATGCGTGGCGCGGACGTATCCGGCGAAAACGATTTCCGAGTTCGTTCCCTGGCGCGAATCTAATTCCCTGCCGAATCAGAAACCTGCGCACCGATTCCATATGGTGCTGCCCACGAAAGCCCTTCTTCCACGGTTGATTTTGGTCTGTATTCACAACCAATGAATCCGTCAAATGAAAGAGATTCAAGCAATTCAAACAAGTAGTGGCAATTTACCTCACCGTATTGTGGTTCATGGCGTCCCGGCAAGCTTGAGAATTGGACGTGCGCGATTTGATCAAAGTGAGTCTTCAACGAAGGACCTAAGTTGCCTTCCATGATTTGTAGGTGATAAAAGTCGAACTGTAACCCAATGTTTGCGTTGACCATACCAATGAGTTCAAGTGCGTCTGCTGACGTGCTGATCAAGTAATTCGGGTTATCGACTTTGTTCAAAGGTTCGACCAGCAGCTGCGTCGACGAACCGTTTAGCTGCTGCGTCGCCCACGTCAGATTTCTAGCAAACGTTTCCAGATATTCGCTGCGATTGTCGAGATCAGCGCACACTCCCGCCATGACGTGAATCATGGGTATGTTCAAAACATCTGCATATTCGAGCGCTTGTGTCATAGCGATTTTGAACTCGTCTTCTCTTCCAGGGAGAGCGCCAATCCCCCGATCGCCCTTGTCGGCCAGTCCTAATGCGGTGTTTATGAGTACGAGTTCTAAATTCAAGTCGTTGACTCTGGAAGCGATTTCGTGTCTATCGCGGTTGTAAGGAAAGAGCCATTCCAAGTGTTGAAAACCAAGTCGCGCTATATGGTCAAGTCGATCGAATTCGTCATCTTCATTGAACATGGTCGTCAGATTCGCTGCGAATCTCAGCATTGATTTGCTCGTCTGGGTTTGCTGTTCACTCGTGCATTTTCAATATAGGCAGAAGCAATGTTCGAACGAACGTGATAGAAACGACGGTTGGTTTGAATTCAGTTCGTTGCGACTGAGCATCTTCGCGGTTGAATTGGATCTAGCGCAATTGAAAGGTTGCCACTCCTGACTCAAAATCTTTCTATAATGAGTTTCGCAGATATTTACACGATAACTTCGTCTGGTTTATGTAAAGCCAGCACTTATATCAATTACGTTTCACGAGGGTTTTTATCGTGAGTGATCATGTTGGCGTTTTCATAGACGGTCGCTACTTACTACGGTCTGGTGTTAAGACGCTTCTAAAAGAAGGGGTACCGAAGGTTGCCCCGCACCGATTCAATGTACTAGCCTTTAAGAACGCCGTAATGACGTTGGTCGAGCGGCTCGTTCCAGGATCGCGCATTCTTCGAATCTACTGGTATGAGTGTGAAGCAGAAGCAGAACACGTCGAATACCGACGTCGTGTCATTCTGGCTAAGAACGGCGTGAAACTACGAACGTTTTCGTACGAAACAGACGAAAGCTCTCTCGCAATCGCGACGCGGGATCGAATTAGTGATGACATCCAGAACCTTACCAATAACAAGGCGATAAGTGACGCTTTGATCGTCAGCGAAAGTTTTGATTTTGAGGACTTGATCGACGACGTACAAGCGAAAGGGATTCATGTCCATTTCGTTGAGATTCAACGGCGTGAACTCTATCTCACGCTCGACTTACGAGCTAAAGTCGACACGTTTTCTCCGTGGACTACAGATAGCTTGCGTAACTTCCTGCTCCCAAATGTCGGACGAATTCGCGAAGATCAAGATCGGATTCTTGATCCTCAGGAATATGACCTTCCCGAATCGTCGTCAAATGAAGTCGGGCAAGAAGGTGAGATGGTCACAGAGGAGGCTCAATCTTCCCTCGAGTCTGAGACCGTTAATGATTGGGCCGAAGACGAAGGATTTGACGACTATGAAGTCGAAGACGGCGAATTTTCGACAGTCTCAGTAGATAGCGAAGTCATTTCGCCATTCGTTCGAGACTACATTGAAAAGATGTTGGATCCTCAGATCCGTGCGTGCGTGCAGTATTGGAGTGTCGGTCGGCGAGATGTTCCGACTACACACGATAAGAGCGTACTGGCGGCGTGTCGGGAGGGAATTCAACGGAATCTGACGCCGGACGAGCGTAAAGTGATGCGCGATGAGTTCATGCGAATCGTCAACCAGCAGTTCGTTGAGCGCGGTCTTGAAGCGGCGACGACGAAACCTAACTTTCGGCAGTCGTTTACGCCTTCGCGCTTTCAGTCAGGAGCAAATCAAGGTGAAGGGCAATTCGGTCAACGATTCGGCGGCGGCTTCGGCGAAGCAACACCGAATGAGGTCGACGAAGTCGCGCAGACCGAGATTACCGAATACGTTGAGATATTTGTTGCGGAACTGAATGATGACGAGTTGAGCTCTTGCTTAGCGTATTGGCAAGAAGGTCAATACGGTGTTCCGTCAATGTTCGACAAAGGCGTCATGGCGATGTGCCGCCAAGAACTTGGTCGGAATCTCGGTGAACAAGAAAAGTACTTTATGCGCGCCGAATTCAAGCGCATCGCAAACGAAATCTCCTCGGAGCGCGGTGTAGCGTAACGACACTAATTCGTCGTCGTTCATACATTCACTGATCTATCCAGTCTTCGAGCATATTTTCGAAGTCTGATTGATGGTTCGCATTCGCTTTCAATCGATTCAACTAGGACGTACCGAACGACAACAGGTTTTCGACTGGACGATAGAGTTCTTCAAGAAACGCGTTATCTTCGGCACTCAGATCGATTGACGCAGCGTCAATCAATTCATCAAGTTGCTCCTCTCGCGACACGCCGACGATAGGTGAAGTGATCTCTGACTTATTCATGAGCCAAGCGATTGCAATTTGTGCAGGTTTTTTCTCAAGTCGACGAGCTAGCTCGACGACACGATCAGCAATCGCGAAATCAGCTTCACCACGATACAAACTTTCGGTTCTTACTCTATCTCGACCGGATGAGCGTGCGGTAGAACCTTTTTCAAAGCTACCTTGATAGCTACCCGCGAGGATACCTCGGGCGAGAGGTGACCATGGCGTAAGTGCGACGCCTGAACTCGCGCAATATGGGTTCATCTCCCGTTCTTCTTCACGGTAAATGAGGTTGTAGTGGTTTTGCATAGATACGAACTGCACCCATCCATTCTGTGCCGCTACATGCTGTAACTCTGCGAACTGCCATGCCCACATGGATGAAGCGCCGAGATACAGAACTTTACCGGCTTTGACCACGTCGTTCAACGCTTCCATCGTTTCCTCGATAGGAACATCCGGATTGACTGCAACACCGTGCGGATGTCGGTGGATCACCAAATGATCTACGTAGTCGTGACCTAGTCTTTTCAAACTTGCATCGACGCCTTCAAGTATGTGCTTACGCGACAAACCACTGAAATTCGCACCTCGTCCCATCGGCATCGCGACCTTCGTCGCAAGCACGTACTCTTCACGCCTTGCGAGCTCTTTGAGCAGTGCGCCTACGACCTCCTCGCATGCGCCTTGCCCATACACATCCGCGCAGTCGAAATAAAACAAGCCACTCGCAAGGGCTTTCTCAAAGATCGGTCGTGCTTCATCGATCCCTAACGTCCAGTCACCTTGATGACCACGTCCTGGCTGACCGAAATTCATGGTGCCTAAGCACAACTCCGAGACCTTCAGTCCAGATCGTTGTCCAAGAGGTACTGCTTTGAGCATGAGGAACTGCTTCCTTAAAAAGAATCCGCAAAATAGTATCAATCGATCAATTGAGCAGAACATGTCAAACCGTGGTGAAGCACTGCAACAAACTCGCATTGTTGACCTTTCGGACGACAAAGCCATCTATGGTGTCAAGTTACTCGCTGATTTGGGTGCCGACGTCGTGCGTCCCGAGCCTTCGTCCGGTGACCCTCTTCGGCATCGAGGTCCGTTCGATGAGGAAAGTGGTGATTCGCTGTGGTACACGTTTTTCGCTTCGAGTCGACGTCACTTTAAAGTTGACGAAACGTCATCGGCGTCGCTCTACGAACTCAATGCACTATTGAGTTCTGCCGATCTGTGTTTCCTCGGTAGAGAAAACTCCTTAGCTGACAGAGTTAATGTAGAAGCCGCGCGAACTAGAAATCCGAAGCTCGTAGTCGTCGATGTCTCGCCATTTGGAAACACTGGACCATGGAGTGACTTCAAAGCGCCGGACCTTGTCGCTAGTGCGTTAGGTGGATCATCAGGGATAACGGGGGACGACTACACGCCTCCTCTGAAGCTATTTGGCGAACTGAATTTCACGATTTCAGGATCATATGCGGCGACAGCTGCGCTCGCGGGTCTATATCACGCTCAGGAGACGGGCGAAGGTCAGAGCATCGAAGTACCCGTCCATGAGTGTATCGCGTCTTCCTTAGAGCATGTATTTATGTGGTACTACTACCACGAGCACTTTCCGAACGCACGCGCAAAAGCTCTCGAACGTCGTGGGAGTTTGCATTGGACGAATCTATACGTCGTGATGCCTACGAAAGACGGCGCGATGATGGTGACGCCAACACCAAATCTCGAGGCACAGCTCGCGTGGTTAGTTGAAGAAGGTTCATTTCAAGATTTACTCGATCCAAAGTACGAAGAACCGGAAAACCGTCGCCGTTACTCTCAAAGGTTGATGGAGGTCATTCGTGAGTGGGTGGCCGCGGAAGACACGGAGGATCTTTTCTTTAAAGCACAAGAGAGGCATGCCCCCTATGGTTGGGTGCAGACCGTGCCTCAAGTAGCGAATAACCCACAACTCGAAGCTAGATCGTGGTGGCAGAAGACAAGAGTCGGCGAGCGAAGGGTTCCGAGTCCTGGAATCCCTTTCCAGTTCTTAGGGACACCGGGTCAAGTGTCCGAGTCTGGTTGGTTGGAAACCAATGCCTCAAACGTTCTTGATGCGGTAGGGTGGGAGGACTGATATGCGCCCATTAGAAGGTATTCGGATTCTGGACTTTACACATGTCCTAGCGGGACCGTTCTGCACGCGGCTGCTCGCAGATATGGGTGCGGATGTTGTAAAAGTGAACTCAACCAAGCGCGCGGCAGCAAACAACGCGCCAAGCTCGCCGTACTATGCGATATGGAACAGAAATAAACGCGCACTTGCGCTGGATATGAGTCAGGATGACGCTAAGGGGGTTGCGAAATCCTTGGTTAGTCAAGCAGACGTCGTCATCGACAACTTTTCGCTCGGAGTATTGGATCGCTGGGGGATCGGATTTGACGATGTCAGTACTTCCAATGATCAGGTCATCTACGTTCAGATGTCAGGCATGGGAAGCGGTGGTCCATGGAGCGATTTCGTGACGTATGCACCCACCATTCATGCGTTGGCAGGTCTCACGTATACAACTGGTGTACCTGACGGTGGACCGATCGGATTGGGCTTTTCTTACAACGACCACCAAGCGGGATTACACGGTGCCGTCGCAATCCTATCGGCAATCGAGGCACGTCGACAGACAGGCAAAGGACAACGTATTGATCTAGCTCAATTCGAGGTAGGCGCGGCGATGATAGGGGTCAGTTTGCTTGACTATTTCGTTAACGGAAGAGAAGCGAAACCTTGTGGAAATCGATTGCCATACGACAAGTTTGCTCCGCATGGCTGCTTCCAATGTCGCTCCTATGGTGGCGACATTCTGGACGAACGCTGGCTAGCGATCGTTTGCCGTGATGACGACGAATGGCAAGCGCTCTGCTCGGTGATGGGAGCTCCCGATTGGTGTCGAGAAGAAGCATTCTGTTCTGCCGAGGCTAGGTGCGAGAACGCTGAAGAGCTGGATCGTCACATGAACGCGTGGACACGAGACCAGGACGCGAACGAACTCATGTACACCTTACAAAGCGCGGGTGTACCAGCGGGTGTCGTTCAGACTGGAATTGACTTGGCAGAATCTGATCCGCAACTTCAAGCGCACGAGTTCATTCGCTTTATGGACGAACCACATCCACGTCTAGGTGAGACGTTTGCGGACCGACTCCCTATTTACTTCGAGAGAACACCCTGTGAGATTTATGAACGGTCGCGATTACTTGGCGAGGACAACGTCAGTGTCCTCGCCGATTGGCTAGGAATGTCCGAAGACGATGTACGTGCAGGCGAAGAGGCGGGGTTTTTAACTTAAGCAGTCCGACTGCGATCAGTCAAACTGAGCGAGAATTTCTTTGTCGATTCGTTCAAAATACTCTGCACGAGTTGGAACGCCAGCGAACATGACTTCCTCCGCGCCAGCATCGATGTACTGCTGAATCAAGTCTGCGATATACGATGTCGTACCCGTAAGCGTCCACGGACGTGGACGTCGAAGTTCCTCGCCTCGTGCCTCGTCATCTTCGATCCGCATAGGAATCAGTACGGTTTTACGGATTTCGGCTGGGTCACGCCCGATCGATTCGCAATGTCGTTCGAGTACTTGAATCTTGTGCTTGAAGACTTCAGGAGAACCGGGATTGTTGAAGTCGATATTACAGACATCGGCGTACTTGGCGCACGTTAATAGCGTGCGTTTTTCGCCATTTCCACCAATCAGAATCGGAGTGTGTGGCTGCGTCGTGCAAGCAGGCGATAGAGGGGCGTTGTCGAGCGAGTAGTACTTCCCGTGATACGAAACCGGTTCCGATGATGTGAACAGTAAGCGTATGAGTTCGGCTGCTTCTTCAAGACGGTCGCACCGTTCTTTCAATCCAGGAAAAACCCAGCCGTACGCCTCGTGTTCGCGTTTGAACCACGCAGCGCCAAATCCGAGAATATATCGGCCACCGGAAATCTCGTCCACGGTCGTCGCCATCTTCGCGAGCAAACCAGGATTCCGATACGTATTACCGCTCACTAGTAACCCGAGTTCTACACGGGACGTTATCGCCGCCGATGCAGTAATGAGAGACCATCCTTCGAGAGCGCCACCATGTTCCATATTGCCTCCGACAGGAGGTAGGAAGTGATCGGACCACCATAAACTATTGAAACGGCCGGCTTCAACCGTCCTAATGGTGGGTAGCGTAGCCTCCCAAGTCGTAAAGTAATTGACTAGCTGTGCGCCAAATTTCATTGCTGCGTTTCTTCACATTTAGAGGCGCGGAATTAGACAATATGCGTTAGTGCGCGAAACGAGCTTCAAAGAAGAGCATGAGTACTCGAAAAACGCTGTACCTAGCTAACGACTACGGCTTCAGCAAATTAGGGAAATTCGGACCACTTCCACGAATGGTTGAAGAATTGACGCAGTTAGGCGCGGAGGTCTGGGAGCCGTTTGAGCGGAATAACCAGATTGATTTCTCCAAGAAAGGTTGGGCTTGGCGAGTTGGACAAGCGGATTACGCAGACGTAAGAAATTCGGATGGTACATTCGCGATCGTGAACGGTTGCCCGCCTGACGAAGGTGTCATGATTGAACTAGGTATGGCAATCGCGCTGAAAAAGGCAGTGTTTCTCTTCCGAGATGATTTTCGAAGAAGCACCGATAGCGAAGACTATCCACTCAATCTGATGTTGTTTACGGCCTTCCCAGAGGAAAATTGGAATGACTACTACTACACATCAATCGAAGAAATCGCCGACCCAAATAAAGCGTTAGCTCGCTGGTTACGTTCAGATTAGTCTTCGTTTTATCGACCTGCTGGATCGATAACGAAGGACCCGTAGATGGTGTCGCACATATGTGCTGGATTTAGCGATTGGCACGAGCTCTGTTATTTAGGCGCGTGCTCCTTCAAGTACTTTTCGAAGAAGCGGTTCCCCATTCGAATATAGCCTTCTGGGTTTGGATGGAGATCGTCGGGTAAGTCGTCACGGTCTGCCTCATTGAATAGCTCAAGTCCGTCGAAATAACCGAGATTCTCGTCTCCGGACGCGGTTCTTCGCTCAACTACATCTTGAAGGATTTCTCGGACGCGGGTTAACGTCATGGAACCTGTATTTAGATTGGCTTCATTAGTCCGAAATTTACCGCTTCCATCGGGAATCGTCGGACCAGGGTGTGTTTCTGCGCTGGGACAGTAAATCGGAGAAATCAAGAGAATTGGAGTGAGTGGTTTCTTTTCTCTGATCGTATCTAGGAATCCGTGCATCGCAGGCGTAAACACGCGCTCTTTCATCGAATCTAGGTTGATGATGTTGATTCCAATCTTCATGCTGATGAAATCACAGTCCTGATCACGAATGGTTCGCGCCATAAACTGATCAAGATGGCATTGACCACCCACACCGAAATTCGTCAGACAAAGTCCTGCACGACGAGCGGCTACAGCAGGCCAAATTTCGCTAGGAACTTTAGCTTCCATGCAATGACTGATGGAGCTACCGTAGTGGACCCACCGTTTTCTTGTATCGGTTGGCAACGGCAAGAGGGTAGCACCTTCGTTAATTGCCAGTTGTTGAAGCATGACGTAAGCATTGTGAGGCAACCAAATCTCGCAGTGCTTCTCGCCTCGTGGTAGTTCGATAAACGTTACAGTGTCAGGTTCGCCGCGAACGAGCTCAAACCCGTTCGGAGACGATGGTTCAGGCTTAATGTGGTGTCCGCGTGTCATAAACTCGGTAAAGAGAGATTCACCTACTTGCAGTTGAAATGGGACACGGGCGGGTTTACCGTCTTCAAATCGAAATGTTGTCGTGAGTGCTTGTAAGGAGATCTCGGTCGCATCGGTGAAGAATCGAATTCGAACACCTGAAGGCATGCGTGCCATTACGTCTAAGCCTTGCGGCACTTGCGCGCGTGTCCAATGAGGAAGTCGGCGAACGCCAAGTCCGTCTGGACGCTTGTCGAAATCTAGTGAACCGTGGACGTGTATACGCGAAGGATCCATCGCAGTGAAGTTAAACGAATCCATTGGCGGCCATTCACTCAAGTTATCGAGTATTTAACCGACCGACTGGGATGGGGTAATTCGGCGGATTAGCTCAAATGATGCGCGACCAAATTCGTAAATGCGTGTTCAACTTGCCCGTCGGTCGCGAGATCTGCCTTAGCGTATAAGGCGGCGTTGTGTGAAATCGGTTGCGGTTTTCGTGCTCTGAGATGGGCTTCGGCGACACGCTCCATCATGATGAACCAAACGACAGATTCTTTCGGAGACTTGCCAACCGATAGTAAACCATGGTTGCGCAGGATTAAACCGCGATTGCGGTCAAGCGAATCAGCAATACGAAAGCCGCAATCCGTATCTTGAACCTGGACTTCCTCGTCATCGAAAACTTCGTGATCATCAATAAATATGCAGGACTCTTGGGTGATGGCGTCGAATTTGCGAGCCTCAGCCGCAAACGGTGTTCCAAAGGGTGTGTGAGTGTGCGCGACACTATTGATGTCCGACCTTCGAACGAGAATCGGGTAGTGAATGTAGAACGCTGGCCAATTCGTTGCACCTTCTCCTTCGACAACCTCGCCATCTGAATTCAGACGAACGAGTTTTGATTCGCTGGCATGTTTGAATGGTGTGTTGGCATCAAGTAACCACAGCGTATTCGGATCGGCGGGGTCGCGTCCGCTAATGTGTCCGTCGCCTAGATCGCCCCATCCAAGTTCAGCAAAGAGCTGGTACCCGAGTGCGATCTGTCTTTTTAGCTCATGCCGTTGTGATTGGATTTCTGAGGTCATAGGAATGCGAACTAACAATTACTAGCGAAGGATCAGTCGGAATTGTTGCGTCCCGCGTAGAACAAGCAGGATCAATGGTCTACGTTCCATGTCAAGTGCCTGAATGTCAGCTGGGCGGCTGATTCTCGTGGTGTTGATCTCAAGAATGATGTCGCCGACCAATAGTTGTGCCTCGCTACGTCGACTATCTACAGTGGATACTACAACGCCACGAATTCGGCCGTAGTAGGGGTGACTCGCAGGTATATCGTCTACATACACCCCCGGGACCAACTCGTTTCCGATTTTGAATTCCTGAACAGTTCCTTGGACTTCGATTTCCTCACCGTTGCGGAATACCGTGAGATCGAACTCTTGGCCAACGCGAAGCAACGCAATTTTTGTCATTAGATCTTGAGAATTTGCGATCTTCCTACCATCGACTTCCGTGATAACGTCGTCAATGCGCATCCCTGCTACGTCAGCACCAGAACCGGCGATCACTTTTGTTACAACGACACCGCTGATATCCGGCAACCCAAGCACTTGCTTCAGTTCATTCGTTACTGGGTCAAACGCAATACCGAACATACCGCGACTAATGTCACCATATTCGAGGAGTTGCTCGCTAATGGTTTTCACCATATTGGATGGAATCGCTAGACCTACTCCGCTACTCGAAGCCGAACGACTAATGATTGCCGTATTGATACCAATCAAGTTTCCTTCGATATCAATCAAAGCGCCTCCAGAGTTGCCGGGATTTATTGACGCATCGGTCTGAATGAAATCCTCTGCACCAGCGATGCCGATCTCATTTCGTCCCAGAGCACTGACGATTCCAGACGTAACGGATTGACCTAATCCAAAAGGATTACCTATCGCGATAACAAAGTCTCCGACTCGTAGTTCGTCAGAGTCCCCTAAGCTAAGTTCCGTTAGATCGGTCGCATCGATCCTCAATATTGCTATATCCGTTGTCGGGTCGCTTCCAAGAAACTCTGCGTCGAAAGTTCTACGATCTTGGAGCGTTATCACGACACGTTGCGCTTGAGCGATGACATGGTGATTGGTGACAACCAACCCGCGATTTGCGTCAATGATCACGCCTGATCCCGCGTTTTGAACTTCGCGGTATCTCCGGCGCGGGTTTAACTCTCCTAAATCATCAAACCAGCTGATGCTGTAACCTTGACGAGTGGTCACGCTGATGTTGACGACTGCGTCTTTCATCCCTTCCAAGATTGGAGCGAGGGACGGACGTTCACCTTCCATGAATACGGGTATGTGGGCAAACGAAATCGTTGATGTCAGCAGAGAGACACCAACGACGATCGCACGGATTAATCTATAGTTCGTTCGACTCAGCTTCAAAAGTCCTTTAAGCATTCTCTTCGTTTTTCAATTTCGTTGACGTGTTGATTTTCGACACGGTGTTAGATGATTCTCAGAAGTTTAAGTTCATAGTAGGTTCTTGCGTTTCGTTTCCACGCTTTCGACCTTGTCGGCAAGCGTTTGGTTCCTGTCAACACGTGTCCCCAGCTTTATTGAGGTAGTTATTCGTGGTGCTCCCATCGCATGGATTTTCTCATGGCAAGCCTTAATCGCTTTGAACACGGTGTCATAGTCACCTTCAATGTTTGTTCCGTAGGCGTGAAGTGTGTGCGTAACTTCGAAGTCATCAAGGATATCTTGACAGGCAACGATATAGCGTGAGACAGAAACACCGACGCCCATCGGAACGACGCACAAATCTACGTGAACATTCATTGGAAGAGATTAATGTGAAACCCGAAACAGTGCAAATCCTACGATTAAACTCAATGAAATCAATGAACTCTTCACGTCTAATCCGAATTCGATCATCCAATCAAAGAACACTCTAATATTCAATTAGTTCAATTAGTTAGGACTAATCCTTAATAACCGAAGAGCTGCTTCGTCGTCCTCCAATAGGCAGGTCGTGCAAACCAGGAGCGGAGTAATTTGAGAACTGGGTTCTGAAGGTGGTAAACGATCCTGTTTCGCGCTGATATCGCCTGAACTTGCCGTATCCTTGGTATTCTCCGTTCTTCGAAGCGTGTGAGACTCTCGCTTAATGAGTTTGAGTTTTCATTAGATAAGCAAGTAGCCAGTGCAAGAGCATCTTCGATTGCGAGCGCTGCGCCTTGACCAGCAAACGGTAGAGTGGTGTGCCAAGCATCGCCGATAAGAGCAAGAGGATGTTCTGAGGAAACGCGAACAGTGACGGGTGGAAATTGATAGATGGGCCACCGATAGAGCGCATCTTCTGGTATTTGATCGAGTAAACCTCTCAAGAGCGGACTGGGTTCGGGTAAAGCTTGTACAAGATCATTTAGAGTGGATTTCTGCCGATGGATATCAGTTGATGTACCCGGGTCATCGGATTCAACGACGAATACACAGTTTAGAACAGGGTTTTCACCGACGATGTAAGTTACCGCGTGATAAGAGGCGTTTAACCACAGGTTGGTCGAATCTCGTGAGAAGTGTTCGTTGAGATTAGTCAGCGGAATGGTTGCGCGGTATGCATATCCAGCAAATATGCGGTTTGTAAAAACGTCGTTGGCGTACGTTCGAATGGTGGAATTGGTGCCGTCAGAGCCGATACAAAGGGTTGCAGATACGTCGCCTGACGGAGTCTGAACGGTGACTTCATTGAAACCCAGATTGAGTTTCTCGACGAAGACACCTTTACGAAATTCGATTCGTGAATCGTTATCGCACTTCGACTCTAAAACACGAATCAGGTCCGGTCGATAGATTTGTAGGTACGGTGTGTCATATGTCTCATTGACGTACTCGCGAATAGGAAATTGAACGAGCTGCTTGTCAGTTTCACCGTCGATCCAATTCATCGTCTCAGATGTTCGACCGATCGCGGCGAGTTCTTTCTCAAGACCGAGTTGAAACAACACTCGGGTTGCGTTAGGAGATAACTGAATTCCGGCACCAACGTCTTTGCCGTCTCGATATCGTTCGAAGACGATCGAGTGAAACCCTACATGCGCAAGTGCAAGCGCACTCGTTAAACCGCCGATACCGCCGCCGACGATGGCGACAGTTTTGGGGTTGTCACTCACATTGGTTCAGTATTGCTTTTGGATCGCCAGCGTTGATATGACCGACGCCGAAATTGCTGGTCTTTAAGCCGACGATTGCCTGTAACTCAGGTGAGAACGATGCTAATTTGGAACGCGTGTGGGCTAACATCAGGTTCTCTTGTTGACGTTGTGAACCTGCGCAATAGTTAATCGTTAAAGCCCATCGTCGTTCGTCGCTCATATTTGCGCCACCGCCGTGATAGCACGTACCGACGACAAAGCAAACGCTACCGGCAGGCATTTCCGCCTGGATGCACTCGTAGTTCTGATCCGCACCCGTCGGATCGATCTTCCGCGCAGCATCACGGCCGAGTTGGTCATCTGGATAGTGTGCGAGTTTATGACTGTAAGGCACTAACCTTGTTGCACCGTTCTCCTTCGTGAAATCAGATAGCGCCCACATCGTGTTACAGACAAGGTGTTTATGCGGTCGTTTTATTCCATAGAGACCGTCATCACAGTGGATTCGCTGAGTTGTCTCATCTGGATCGATCACGGCAGTTCCCATCGTCGATAGCAGAAAGTCGTTGCCCAATATGCCACGTATGACATCTGTAACTTTTGGATAGACTGCAACTCGTTCCCAGACTTTACCTTGATTTAGAAGATCGAAGTAACGAAGCGTCTTATATCCGGTAAATTCGTTTTGAGCGATAGAAGGCGGACCGATTCGCTCCAAGCGGCTAATTTCAGTTTTTATCTCATCGCAGAAGTCTTGATCGATGATTCCTTCGGCGACGCTATAGCCCTTCTCGTTAATTTCTTCGATGTGTTTCTCTGGACTCGTAGACATGAACAACCCTAATCTAGCTTCTCGTTACGCCACTCGCGGCATGACTTCGTCAACAAATTTCACGAACGTTGCATGACTCATCGGCGCGGCGAGCAGATAGTCTAGCGAAATAGTCTCCTCAAGTTCGATCAGCCGGTCGGCAACGCGCTCAGGTGTACCCCAGATCACCGTATTTGCGACGTATTCATTGAGACGTTGCTCGGGCGAACGTGACTCGTTTGAGTTTGATCCGCCTTGATTGAAGTAGCTGCCAAACATCCATTGAGAACCATTGCGAGCGATTTGCTCTGCTTGTTCCTCGTGATCTGCGATAGCCAATAGGCGTGCCATAGGTGTGATTCTGTTCGAACTATGCCTATGAGCTGCCAACGTGTCGAGGTACAGCTGGTACTTACTTCCAAGTTCTTCACAAGATGCATGTGGATCCATCAGGATGGCATGGCCTTTCTCGCCAGCCCACTTAATCGCGTCTCGGGACGAGGTGGCAATCCAAAACGGCATAGGATCTTGGAGTGGTTTAGGAAGTACCTCGACATCGTGAAACTGGTTGAATCGTCCTTCGAAACTGAACTTATCGCTTTGCCACGCTTGAAGTACGATCTCAACATGCTCATGAAATTTCTCCGCTGATTCTTCAATATCTACGCCGAAAATTTCCATTTCTTTCCGATCGAATCCGCGCCCCGCCCCCCAATTGATTCGACCTTGCGTGAGGTGGTCAAGAAGAGCAACTTCCTCAGCCAAACGGAGTGGGTGGTAGAAGGCCGCCAAGCTAACGGCGGTACCGATTCGTAGGTTCTTCGTAATTCCCGCGACGTGCGCTGCCATGACGTGAACAGACGGACACACGCTATAGGTAGAGAAGTGATGTTCTGCGAGCCAGACTGCGTCGAATCCGGTTTGATCCATGACTTTGACACGATCAAGTGCTCGCTCGTAAACGGTGGATAAATCCCCTCGTCGATTTGGCCAAGAAAAGAACTGTAGTACGCCGAATTGCATGATCGATAGAGACTTACCTAGTTAGTGGCTTTTGTTCGGAGTAGACGACACCGTTTGCAATCAGCGCGTCGATCTGCTGTGGCGTCAGTTTTAGATGCTGTGACAGCACTTCAGCACTGTCGGCACCGACATCAGGCGCTCTTCGTGGATCAACTTTCACCTCACCGCCTATCGAGATCGGTGACATAACCGTACGCTCGTAGTCTTCGCTCTCCGGTTCTGCGTTCACCACCATTTCATTCGCCAGAGCTTGTTCGTCGTGAACGACTTCCGCCATCGGCTTAACGTGACTGTGTGTGATCTCGTGTTCAACGAGTTTCGGTAGAAGCTCATGAAGCGTCAGTTCTCGTATGCGTGCTTGCGTCATGTCGATCAATTCGTAACGATGCTCAATAATCTTGCTAAGCGAGCCGAATCTAGAATCCTTGAGCCACTCTTCGCGATCCAAGGCTCGAGCAACTAACGGCCACTCTCTTGCAGCGTTCACGATAGAGAACAACACGAAAGCACCGTCCCGGGTTTCGTAAACTGAACTAAACGGATTACGCAGACCGGTGGCCTGTTTCCTTGCGCCGATATCCATCCCAGCGATTACACCTTGCAACGCCATGCCGTTCGACCAAATCCCGTTCGCCAAGAGCGACGTGGACACGTACGATCCTCTCCCGGTTCGTTCACGCTTGTAAAGCGCGCAAGCGATTGCACTGAAGAGAGACATTGATGTGGCGTGGTCACCCATTCCAGGTGCAGAAGTTACCGGTTTTACGTCTTTATCGCGGACAAATTCCATGAGTCCCGAGCTTGCCCACCACGCAGTTGCGTCGAATGATCTTCGTTCGACGTCAGGTCCCTTGGTTCCGAAACCAGTCACGTGTGCATAAATCAGGCGCGGATTAATTTCTGCGAGACGTTCGTACTCGTACTGATAGCGCTTGATGTGGTCGCCGATGAAATTGGTTACGAATACATCCGCGTTTCGAACCAGTTCGTGCACGAGCTGAACACCTTCGTTACGTTTCAGGTCGATCGCGATGCTCTTCTTGTTACGCGACGTGAGTAGCCAGTTGTAATCTATCTCATACGAACCTTTCAACGTGCGATAACGATCGCCTTCAGGCGGTTCAATCTTGATGACGGTCGCGCCGAAATCACCCAACACGGTTGCAGCTCCAGGACCCGCAAGAAAAGTTGCGGCGTCGATTACTAGCAAATCTTCAAATAAATGCTCGATAACTTGGTCTCCAATCCTCACATGCCTTGAGAAAGCGATCGTTTATGTTGCAGCTCATGCAACGTGTCGTATACGGTCCCACTCAGGTGTGCAATTTTCGTCGCAAGGCTCTGCTTATGCTATCCGCATTCAAGGCAACTAGGGAATATGGATGTACCCTGGCTATTGGGCAGCTAGTTGCCCTGATAAAAACGCAGCGATACTAACTTCGACGCAAGAAGCTATTACTTACGCTCAGCTTGACGCACGTTCGAATCAATACTCACACTTTCTATATGAGAACGGTTTAAGACGCGGAGACCATATCGCCGTGTTTATGGAAAACGATCTCAGATTTTTCGAGGTTGTTTGGGCCGCGCTTCGCTCTGGTCTTTATGTGACGACGATTAATCGATATCTCACCGCAGAAGAGGTGGCGTACATCGTCGAAGACAGTTCATCAAGATCCGTTGTGACGACGAAACAGATGAGTGAAGTTGCGGAATCGTTGGCACCGCTAATCCCTGATTGCACGCATCGATTGATGGTGGATGGCGAAGTTAATGGGTGGGAAAACTACGAAACCGCGATCGACGCTATGCCGGAGACACCGCTCGAAGAGCAGTGGATTGGTGGTGCGATGCTCTATAGCTCCGGGACGACCGGCCGACCGAAAGGCATCATCCGACCATTGCCAGAATTACAACTAACTCAGTTGCCAGAGCCTGACAAGTCACCATCTGGTCCATATGGGTTTGATCAAGATACGATTTACCTTTCGCCGGCTCCACTATATCACTCCGCACCATTTGCTTTTACAACCAATATTCAGCGTCAAGGCGGTACCGTCGTTGTGATGCCGCGGTTTGATGCACTCGATGCGCTGCGATGTATCGAAGCGTTCGATGTGACACATAGTCAATGGGTGCCGACGATGTTCGTGCGCATGCTCAAACTAACTGAGGAAGAGCGCGTGCAGCATGACCTATCTTCGCACGAAGTCGCGATTCATGCCGCCGCCCCGTGCCCGGTCGATGTCAAGCGCCGGATGATTGAATGGTGGGGTCCGATCATCGAGGAGTATTACGCAGGAACGGAAGGTAATGGATCGACTCGAATCGGCAGTCTTGAATGGCTCGAACATCCGGGTTCGGTAGGAAAAGCTGCATCAGGGCAAATCCATATTTGTGACGAGGAGGGTATTGAACTACCTACTCGCGAAGCCGGTATCGTCTACTTTGAACAGGAGCGCATGATGTACGCGTACCACAATGCACCAGAAAAAACGCGAGAAGCACGTCACCCAACGCATCCCAATTGGAGCGCATTAGGCGATGTGGGTTATCTCGATGAAGATGGATATCTCTACCTAACCGACCGAAAATCTTTCATGATTGTGTCTGGTGGCGTAAACATCTACCCGCAAGAAATCGAGAACGCACTCATACTTCACCCAGACGTATTGGACATTGCTGTGTTTGGCGTCCCAAATGAGGATTTCGGTGAAGAAGTCAAAGCTGTGGTTCAAGTTGCAGACGGCATTAGTGAGAGTGACGAGTTGAAGGATCAACTCATCGAATTTGCTCGCGAGAAACTTGCTCACTACATGGTTCCGCGGTCCATCGATTTCATTGATGAGATGCCGCGCCTACCGACTGGAAAACTCTACAAACGGTTGTTACGTGACCGATACTGGGGAAGACACGATACAAGAATCATCTAGCGCGCAGTGCACGCCGCGCCCTAGCAGGAGTGAGTTCACATTCGAACTCACGACTAGCTTCGCGCCCGCGGGGGACCAGCCGCAGGCGATCAACGAGTTAGTCAACGGCATCAACGCAGGGATGAACCATCAGACGCTACTCGGCGTTACTGGTTCGGGCAAGACGTTTACGATGGCAAATGTCATTCAGCACCTGCAACGCCCAACGATTGTGATGGCTCCGAATAAAACCCTTGCTGCACAACTCTATGGCGAGTTCAAGGAATTCTTCCCGAAGAACGCAGTTGAGTATTTCGTTTCGTATTACGACTACTATCAACCCGAGGCATACGTTCCGGTTTCGGATACGTACATTGAGAAAGAAGCTACGGTCAACGCTCATATTGAGCAAATGAGGCTTTCGGCGACAAAAGCACTCCTACAGAGAAAAGACACTGTGATCGTCGCATCGGTCTCCGCGATTTATGGATTGGGCGACCCGACGTCGTACCACGAGATGATCTTGCATCTAGATCGAGGTGATCGCATTGATCAGCGCGTCATTATCGAGCGGCTTGCCGAACTTCAGTACTCTCGAAATCAAGCGGTATTCAGTCGCGGTACGTATCGCGTGTTAGGTGACGTCATTGATGTATTCCCCGCCGAGTCGGAACGTGATGCCATTCGAATCGAGTTGTTTGATGACGTCATCGAATCCATCAAAGTGTTCGATCCGCTTTCGGGTCATGTAAGTGAAAACGTCGCGAGGTTCACGGTATTTCCGAAGACACATTACGTTACACCTGCGGAAACGATCGAAAACGTAGTGGGCGATATCGAAGAGGAGATGCTTCAACGACGAGATTACTTCCGCGAGAACGAACTCTTAATCGAAGCGCAGCGGATTGAGCAGCGAACTCGCTTCGATTTGGAAATGATTCGAGAACTTGGCTATTGCAACGGGATTGAAAATTACTCCCGATATCTCTCCGGTCGCAAGGAAGGTGAACCGCCGCCGACATTGTTCGAGTACTTGCCGAGTGATGCGATGTTGTTCATTGATGAGTCGCATGTGTCGGTACCTCAGATTGGTGCGATGTATAAGGGTGATCGATCACGCAAGGAGACCTTGGTGGAATATGGATTCCGTCTTCCATCTGCACTCGACAACCGACCTCTCCGTTTTGAAGAGTGGGAGGATCTGGCACCTCAGATGGTCTTCGTATCAGCAACACCGAGTGATTACGAAGCCATCCATTCGACGCAAACAGTAGAGCAAGTCGTTCGTCCAACGGGGCTGGTCGATCCGAGCGTTGATGTAAGACCCGCGATCACGCAGGTCGATGACTTGCTTGAAGCCATTCATGAAACGGTAACGAATAACGAACGTGTACTCGTTACGACGTTGACGAAAGCGATGGCCGAGGATCTAACTGACTATTTGAATGAAAACGGCATCAAGGTCCGCTATTTACATTCCGACATCAATACCGTGGAGCGAATGGAGATCATCAGGGATCTCAGATTGGGTGAATTCGACGTCCTTGTCGGCATCAACCTACTGCGTGAAGGATTGGACATGCCAGAGGTGTCATTGGTGGCAGTTCTCGACGCAGACAAAGAAGGATTCCTTCGCAGTGACCGCTCGTTAATTCAAACCATTGGTCGAGCCGCACGAAATGTGCGCGGTACGGCCGTCCTCTACGGCGATGAAATAACTGGTTCGATGCGACGCGCCATTGATGAAACCAATCGACGCCGAACAAAGCAAGTCCATTTCAACGAAGAACATGGCATCACACCAAAGTCTGTTGAGAAAGATGTGGCTGACATCCTCGAAGCAGGGCATGCGAGTAAGCCTGGCGAAGCGCGCCGTAAGCGTCAAGAACGTGTCGATCAAAAAGGACCTCGCACCAAAGTAACTTCCGCAGCGGAGCTAGGCAGGATGCTCGAAAAGCTGGAAAAAGAAATGCTCGAACATGCCGCGCAGTTGGAGTTTGAGGAAGCTGCCGCACTGCGTGACGAGATTCAGGAACTCAAGGACGAAGCATTCGTCGACGGGAGGTGAATGGTGGGCGTACCAAGGATCGAACTAGGGACCTCTACGATGTCAACGTAGCGCTCTACCGCTGAGCTATACGCCCACAGTCGAAATTATGACCAACACGGTGCTCTACCCAAACACTGTTAGCGCTTTGTTAATTTGAGTTAACGATATCGCTAATCATCTGTAAAATTTCGCTCCTTGAAAAATCACACTGTGTTTTTCAGTGCATCGTAGTAGTCGATGCGCTTTTCAACGTTAAGTCATTGAGGTATTGCTGATTAACAAGAGATCCGAGGTTCGCTCTTAACGTGGCGACTCAATCGTCACGAGCGCCACGTGCGCTACTAAACGAGGACATCAAAGCACTGCAGGTTCGCCTGGTAGGGTCTGACGGAAAACAAATTGGAATCGTGCCGCGAAGTAAGGCTTTAGCCGAAGCTCGCAACGAAGGTCTTGATTTGGTGTTAATCGCACCTGATTCTCACCCTCCCGTTTGTAAGATCCTCGATTACGGAAAGCACGTATTCGACCAAAAGAAAAACAAAGCTGCACAGCGGAAACGACAAAAACGCACTCAGATCAAAGAGCAGAAATTCCGTCCAAATACAGACACGGGTGACTACAACATTAAGTTGGGTCGATTAATGCACTTCCTAGATGAAGGCGACAAAGTCAAAGTGAGCTTACGCTTCCGTGGTCGAGAAATGACTCATCCAGAGATTGGTATGGACCTTATGAGCCGAGTGACGGAGGATCTCAGCGACTGGGCAACGGTGGAGTACCCTCCCAAAATGGAAGGTCAGCAAATCACAATGATTCTGGCGCCAAAGAAACGACAAAAAGGCGTCAGCTAAAAGAACCATTCGTTCTACAACCTTAAAGCACAAATGCCAAAACTAAAAACACACAAAGGTGCGGCGAAGCGATTTAAACGCACTTCAAGTGGTTACAAGCACCATCGAATGGGCAAGAACCACATGAACATGAAGAAATCGAACCGCCGCCGACGCGCATTGCGCGGTTTCAAGGATGTTTCAGCTGCCGATGCGCCAAAGCTGGAACGACTATTGCCACTCGATAAATGAAGTACCTATGGCACGCGTAAGTAAGAGCGTCGCGTCCCGCGCTCGACGAAAGAAAATCCTTAAGCAGGCAAAGGGTTACTACGGGGCTCGAAGTCGTACGTTCAAAGTCGCTAAACAGGCGGTTATCAAAGCCGGGCAATATGCCTACCGAGATCGGCGACAAAAGAAACGTCAGTTCAGGTCACTGTGGATCGTTCGAATTAATGCGGCTGCGCGCGAACACGGAATGTCGTACAGTCAGTTTATGAATGGACTCAAGAAGGCGTCGATCCAACTTGACCGGAAAGTCCTCGCCCATCTTGCGGTTCACGAAACGGACACGTTCGCAGCTGTAGTCGATCGCGCCAAACAGGCAGTCGCTTAAAACCCGGATCGCGATCGCGTCAGAGCGATTCGCGGCTCTTAGCAAATATCCCGTCCGAGTACATTTTGGCAACTGAGCTTGATACGCTTCGAACCGATGCGCTAGCGCGCATTGCCGAAGCGGATACCGACCGTATGCTCGAAGAGCTACGCGTCGGGTATCTTGGTAGAAATGGCCAGATCACTCAACGACTTAAGGCGATCAGGACGCTGCCGAAGGAAGATCGTCCAAGTGCCGGAGCAGCAATTAACGCTGTCAAAACGGCGATTGAAACTGCACTCGAAGAGCAAAACGAAACGCTTATACGTAAGGCTAGGTCCAGTAATCTAACGGAAGCAATCGACGTTACGCTGCCCGGTCGTCAACGATTCGGTGGCGGTCACCATCCTGTCAATCAAACTATTACGAGGATCGAATCGATTTTCGTTGCTGCAGGCTATCGAATCGCTGTTGGACCTGAAATCGAAGATGACTATCACAATTTTGAAGCACTGAATATTCCGGCAAATCATCCTGCGCGTGCTATGCACGACACGTTCTATCTCACTGATGGATCACTATTAAGAACGCATACATCCCCAGTTCAGGTGCGGGTCATGAAGAAGATGCCGCCACCCATTCGGATCATTTGCCCAGGTCGAGTCTACCGCAAGGATCTTGATCGCACTCACACGCCGATGTTCCACCAAGTCGAAGGACTGGTCATCGACAAGGGTATTTCATTTGCGGACTTGAAAGGTACCGTACTCGGGTTCTTGAACGAGTATTTTGAGCGTGAGGTTGAAGTTCGCTTCCGACCTTCGTACTTTCCTTTTACTGAACCGTCCGCTGAAGTCGACATCATGGGAGCCAAGGGGTGGACCGAGATCATGGGTTGCGGTATGGTGCACCCCAACGTACTTAGTGAATGTGGTATTGATACAGAGACATACTCAGGCTTCGCATTCGGGTTCGGCGCGGATCGAATGACGATGCTCAAATACGGTATCGATGATCTCCGCATGTTGTTTGAGAATGACGTTCGTTTCCTCCAACAGCTAGCGTAACGAGCGATGAAAATCAGTGAAAAATGGTTACGCAGTTGGGCGGACCCGGCTGTAAATACCGAACAGCTTTGCGACCAGTTAACGAATCTTGGGTTGGAGGTCGACGGTTGTGTGTCATCCTACGAGCATCTTTCTGGTGTAAGCGTCGCTGAGATCAAGTCGGTCGAAACGCTCGATGACACGGACGGCAAATTCATAACGACTTGCACTGTGGACACCGGTACAGACCGAGTTCAGGTAGTTTGTGGTGCGCCAAACGTACGCGTTGGTATGAAATCAGCGTACGCGAAAGCCGGTGCAAGCTTGAATGAAAGAGATCGCGTAGAGAAGGTCCGAGTCTACGGTGAAGAGTCGGATGGGATGCTTTGTAGTGGCGCGGAATTGGGGATTAGTTCCGATGCAAGCGGCATACTGGAACTTGCAGACGACCTTGCGCTTGGTCGTGATGTCAAAGATGCCTTAGGTCTTAACGATGTCATGATCGATATCGATCTCACGCCGAATCGGGGTGATTGTCTCTCGGTACGTGGCATTGCTCGGGAGATCGGCGTGGTCAATCGACTGTCAGTTAACGAGGAGGTAATTGAGAAGGTTCCGCCGCGCAATGCACAAGAACTTCCTATCAAACTTGCCAATACGATCGGTTGTCCGCGCTATCTAGGTCGCGTTGTTACAAATATCAATTCGAGTGCGTCAACTCCTGATTGGATGGTACAAAGGCTTGTAGGTTGCGGATTACGACCGATCGATCCTGTTGTTGACGTGACGAACTACGTGATGCTTGAGCTTGGTCAACCGTTACATGCTTTCGATCTCGCCAATATCAGAAGCGGTATCGTCGTACGGGACGCTCGAGCGGGTGAGAAGCTAAAACTGCTTGATGGCACTGAAATAAAGTTCGACGCAGGGACGCTACTGATCACCGACGGCGATACGCCACTTGCTATCGCTGGAGTTATGGGCGGCGAACGTAGTGGCATTCAAGAAGACACAAAGGATGTGTTTCTCGAATGTGCTTATTTCTCTCCAGACACAATCGTCGGTATACCGCGTCAATATGGACTTCAGACGGATGCGTCCATGCGATACGAACGAGGAGTGGACCCCGACCTGCAGTTGCGAGCAATTGAACGCGCGACATACTTACTTTGCGAAGTCGTGGGTGGTGAACCGGGTCCGGTCACCGTCGCGGAATCTTCAGCCGATCTCCCTGATGAACGTGAAATCGTTTTACGAAAGGATCGATTAGAGATGTTGATCGGGGAGAGAATCGGTGATGCTGAAGTCGAAGACATCTTTACTCGTTTAGGCTTCATTATTGAGTCAGACGAACATAGCTGGCGCGTAGGTATTCCGTCATATAGGTTTGATTTGTCGATTGAAGAGGATCTAGTAGAAGAAGTTTGTCGTGTTCACGGATACAACCAAATCGGCGCATCGCATCCAATCGCGTCATTGCCGTTTGATGTTGATCTGGACAGAGTTTCCGAGTCGTTATCAGTACGAAGTCGAATCGCAGAATTGGGTTATTTTGAGGTCATTAATTACAGCTTCATTGAGCGGGATCTCAATGATCGATTTGTTCCTGGATTTCAAGCCCCGCAAGTAGAGAACCCGATCGCGTCGCAATATGCGTCAATGCGAAAATCGCTGATACCGGGTTTGATCGCGAGCGCTCGCCACAATTTATCCCGCCAGCAAGAGACAGTCCGTCTTTTTGAACACGGAAAGTGTTTTGCTATCGCGGGCGGCGATACGCTCCAAGAAGATCGATTAGCAGGTATCGCGTTCGGTGCGAGTCGTCCTGAAGGTTGGGCCGAAGTGCACCGCGGTGTTGATTTCTACGACATGAAGGGCGACTTAGAACGAATCACAGCTTTACTAAGCATGGACCTAACCTACCAGCGATCGAAGAAGGCGTTCTTACATCCGGGTCAAGCGGCTTGTATCTCAACAGAACTCGGCACGATAGGAGATTTCGGCAAACTTCATCCAGAAATAACCATGGCGATGGAGTTGCCAGAACAAACGTATGTTTTCGAACTTTATGCAGAACCCTTCGCAAAAATAGCAGCTCGGATCGCGGAGCATGTTGCGCCGTTTCCGTACGTTCGTCGTGATCTCGCACTCCTTGTCGATGATGAGATTCCAGTACAAAATCTCTGTTCCGTGATTCGTGAAGAATTGAGCGATCTACTCGCTGATCTAACTGTCTTCGACGTGTATCAAGGTGAAAACGTCGATGCGCATAAAAAAAGTATTGGGTTAGGTTTGCTCTTACAGGATAAGAGGACGACATTGACGGATGAAACCGTCGCTACACGGATGGAATCACTTCTCTCCAGGTTAACATCTGAATTTAATGTTACGCAACGTTGACACGTCCATCGAATTTACTATAAAATCTAAACAATTCAATGAGTTGAAGCAGCATTGTGGCAGACTCAGACCACATCAACGAGGACGCTAACGCTGCTGACGATAGCATACGTACTGACTATGGTGCGAGTGAAGAACCGCTTGCACCTTCGCAAAGCAAAGTGACTCGAGCGACGCTAGCCGAGGTTATTGGTGAACGGATAGGTCTCAGTAATAGCCTATGCAATGACTTAGTGGTGAGTTTTTTTGATACTATTAAGCAGTCGCTCATAGCTGGTGACACCGTCAAAATTCAGAAGTTCGCAACGTTTAATCTGCGCTCGAAAAAGGCACGTCCGGGTCGAAATCCAAAAACTGGAGAAGAGGTTGAGGTTTCGGCCCGGCGTGTTGTTACATTCAGGCCTAGCAGAAAGTTACGGAATCTTGTAGATTCGCGTGGTCGAGAAAGCGAATCGTAGACCTCGTGCCGGGAAGGTCTACTATCAAATCTCTGAAGTCGCTCAGCTGACAGGGGTTAATGAGTCGACCCTGCGTAATTGGGAAGAGCAATACGACGAACTTCGTAACGTTCGTCGTATAAACAATCGACGTCACTATACTGCGGCGGACATTGCGAATATCGAGAAAATTAACGAAAAACGTTCTGTTAAAGATGTCCAGATAGCGGAATCTGAGACGGTAGCTTCGGGGCAGAAACTCACTTCGCCCACTGCTGAAGTTCCCGCTGCGACAGGACAGGCGATACTGACGCCAGAGCGGGTGAAAGTCATCGTGAAAGAACTGGACGTAGTTAGGAAGGAACTTAGAGAGATTGCCTCTAATTTAGCTTGATAGTCTGAATTTGTGTTTGATGAGCAATCAGTAAGAAAGCTTAGGCGTCCTTTCACCCATCTAGATATGTCCTTGCGGGTCGTAACTCATCACCCGCAGTAACTGCCGGAATCGACAGAGTTGCATCGAATTCATCATTCGGTCGTACTTTCTCAGACCACACTTCGCTACCTGCGTGGATTGACGTGATTGCTGCGTATCCTTCAAGTGCCAAACCCAAATCCGTGTCCGCTGCGGGAGGATCGGGTGGCGGTACCATCTTCAAGATGACATGCTCATCTGTCTGTTCGCCTATGGAACTACGGATGTTGTTGAAAGGCGCTAGACCTCCCCATCGCACACCTTTGATCTCGTCGATAGGCAGGTTTGGTACATTTAAGTTAACGGCACATCGAGGTGACGCGCGCTCAAGTGGAGTAAGTACAACGACCGCGAAGTGAGCTGCTGTTTGCCAATGGATCGGAGTTTTCGGCGACGTACTGACCGCTAGTCCACGTAATCCAAAATTCTGCGCCGCGACCGCTGCCCCGACCGTGCCACTGTGCAATATTGAACGACCGGTGTTAAATCCGTCGTTTATGCCTGATACGACGACGTTGAACGCCGAGCCAAATGCACCGAGCTGGGCAATTAATACGCAAGTGGCAGGAGGGGCGTTTAACCCATATGCGGTTCCTTTGAATCCCTCGATCTTGTATCGTTTTAACGCGATCGGTAGACCTGCGGTGATCGAACCAAGTGCTGCTCCGAGTCCAGATGCATTAAAGTCAGGGGCAACGACGGTAACATCACGACCAGATTGTTCAATTTGAATCGCAAGTGCATGAAGTCCGGGATGATCGATACCATCGTCGTTTGTAACCAGTACACGTGAATTTGAGCTCATACGTCGGATTATGCAACCTGCGGAATCAGGGAATCAGTTCTTTGGCGCGGAGTACTCACACAACCGATTGCGTATAAAAGTACGTATGAATCACAATCTAAGAGGCGGTACGCCATGGCAAAACGGGCTCACTTAATCACGGGTGGTTTTCCACTCGGGACCAACGCTGGTCACGATATGGATTTTGTTCGATTGCGATTGCTTGACGTGCTCTACGAAGCTGGATGTCAAACTTCGGTATCCAACAGTTTCAATGACATTGACGACCAACTAAATAACGCTGATCTCCTAGTTAGTTATGTTGCAGGTCCGTTTCCGGATCCAGATCAATGTCGCGTGGTCGACGATTGGTTGCGCGAAGGCGGTCGTTGGTTCGCGTTGCACGGTACGAGCGGCGGCAAAGCCGCTCGTGTTGAACCGGACGGGAGACGTCGAGAGATGGTGAGATTGCCTCACCACGACCTGCTTGGTGCGTTTTTCTTGAATCACCCGCCGATACGTCGATTCAATGTTCGAGTACAAACAGAAGACCATCCGATTTTCGAGGGTTTACCGGCTGAGTTTGAGGTCGCCGACGAACTCTATTTGATTGAACCTATGGCCGATAGTAATCCGCTGCTGACCACGGAGCTACCAAAAGATCCATCGCCACCTGGCTTTGGATTTGTCTACGCGAACGATACGTCTATTCAAGCTGACGGGAAGACCCGCATACTCGGAACCGAGCGTAAGGTAGGTAAGGGATCTGTTATTTACATAGCATTAGGCCATACGCACGCTCCAGAGAATAACAGTCAACCATTTGTTGATGAATCAGTTACTCAGGACGGAAGCACTCCGAAATCATTCCGTGGCGTGTGGGAAGACGAGCACTTCAACCGAATAGTCGCCAACGCGGTTTCGTGGGCAATGGCCGCTTAGGGTAAATTGGATACCCAGTGCTAATGGATCAGTCGCATTTAGATCACCGGCTCACGAGTGAAGAACGTGAATCATTCGAGGCGAACGGTTATTTTGTTGTACCCAACGCTTTGGATAAATTGACAGTAGAGTCGTTAATTACGGCGACGGACGAACTCGAACGCATCTATCGGCCGGAATACGAAGCAAGGGGATTAAAGCCGCACCAATCTCTAAACGTCCTCGATTTCATGGGTAAGGATGAGCGCTTTCTACCGCTCATAGACTGGCCCAAGACGTTTATGAAAGTCGTCGATATTCTGGGTTGGCACATTCAGCTGTACCACTCCCACATCATTGTGACGCCACCGTTACCGCAAGCGGTCTGGAACCAAACGCGAAGACTGGGATGGCACCAAGATAGTGGTCGAATTAACATCGATATTGAGTCTAATCCTCGTCCACGGATTTCTTTAAAAGTGGGTTTCTTTATCACAGATACAAGAGAGACCGACCGTGGCAACTTCCATGTCGTACCAGGTAGCCATTTGCACAACGCGCTTGATATGCCAGACGACCCCGAAGCAGATCCGCCAAACGCTGTTCCAATATGTACGCAACCTGGTGATGCGGTGTTCTTTGATCGGCGTTTATGGCACGCTGCGGGGCGTAATACTTCTGTCCATACTCGTAAAGCACTGTTCTACGGCTATAGCTATCGCTGGCTGAAGCCTCGTGACAATATGACCGTCTCACACTATATGGAAGACGCCGACCCGGTCAGGCGACAGCTTTTAGGTGCGAGTCCAAATGGCGGTTTTGGATTTACATCGCCAACCAACGATGACGTACCACTGAAAATGTGGATCGAGGAGAATTTAGGGAAGAACGCTGTTATTCCCTGATCTAGAGATCACACTCCGCGTAGGAAGCCATTCAATCCATTGCCAATTAGGGCTTGACCGATGTGGTCAATGTGTTGAGGAGACACCGTGGTATGTTGCCGTATGACGCGTATGTCCCTTGCAAGTTTCTCGAGTGGATGACCGATATAGTTAGCAGACGTTCCTGCCGCTTCTAGAAGCGATTCCACCACATATACGCAACCAGTCGTCGCTTCGCTTGCAAGTAGGTGTGCGATCGCGATATCTTCGTCGCTTAGACGATCGCCACCGTAACACACCTGTGTGACCCGCTTAGTATGCTCGTAGACTGCGGCTCTATGCCCACGTAAACGTGCTTCTGCTTTCGCTAGCTGACGCTGTGCAAAAGGTCGATCCTTGAGTTTGCGGTTTGCGAATCTTGGTGTTTTTCCGTGCGCCAGTTCGATGAAGGCATCAATTGCGGCTCGAGCGATGCCCAAGGCGACCGCAATCTTGTTGAAGGTGAGACGTACGTTTAGCGGGATCGACAATTGGTTTGAAGGCATGTCGCCGTGACCGAGTGTCGCGACAACATGTGTGTCAGCGACAGTTTGGTTCACGATACGTACGTCGTGCGAACCCGATCCACGCAAGCCTGAGACGTGCCACGTGTCAACAATTTCGAATCGACCCTTGGGTAGGATCGCATAGTAGCGGACGTCGTCAGATTCACCTTGTTTATTGATTTTTCGTACGGTCGCACCGAAGACGTGGGCATTGTGAACACCGCTCACAAACTGCCATTGTCCGTTGATGAGCCAACCGCCTTCACAGTGGAGAGCTTCTCCCACTGCGGCTGTAGAACTCGCCATGATGACGCTTGGGTCAGCGACGGCCTCCGTACAAGTCGCCATTGATGGTCCAACTAATGCAAATGTTTCGATTCCGATCATTAAGTTCCACCCAGCACTTCCGTCTGATCTGGATACTTCCTCGATAACCCGCATTTGGGTGATTGGTTCCTCATCGGTCCCGCCGATCCCTCTCGGAGCACCTAATCGGTACAGCTGATTAGCGGCGAACGCAGAAGCCACTTTATTCGGCAGGTGCCGAATACGGTCCGCTTCAGCAGAATGCGCGCGAATCAATTCCTCGAGCGATTTGGCTCGAGCGATCCAATCGATTTCGGAACTTTGTGGTCTTGGCAAAGCGCTACGTTCTCATGCCATTAGGAGTAGAGCATTTCTGGCGATTGACTACATTCTTGCATTTCAAAGTGTTGACTTCGATCGACAGCTATACACACTTGGTTTGTTTTTGTCTCTTAACGAATGTCGATCCGTCGACTAATAAGTATGACAGGGGACAAGCATAAATTGTGAGGAACTACTCTGGAGCTCAAGAACGGGGGATGTACCATGCGTGTTAACCTTGTAATTAGACCGTACGCCCAAACTTGCATGGTGATATGAGCGAAACATCCTGTCCGAACTGCGGCGCTGTACGCCCTAACGCTTTCTGCGGTTACTGTGGTCAAAACAACCGCGACTACAACGCTTCCCTTTGGTCCGTCCTAAAAGATGCGATAGGGGAGATGTTCGAGCTCGACGGACGGGTCATTCGATCGATGAAGAACATCGTGCGATACCCAGGGCAGCTCTCAGTGGCATTTGAAGAGAACCGGCGAGCGGATTTCGTCAATCCGTTTCGATTGTTTATGTTCACAACAATCCTTTGGTTCTTCATATTTGGAATCACATTGCCTACACCGGACGACCGACCGTTGAGAGAAAGTTCGCGTGTAGTTGAGGATGAATCTGAAGGAACCGCGCCGGAAAGACCTAATAGGTTACGGTTGGCTGTGGACATAGACCCTGAAGAACTTCGCCAATCAGAAGCTGATATTGCGGCAGGAATGGAGATTTTGCGTGGTCATCTTCAGGGTGACCGGGCGCGAAAACTCGATGACATGCTCGCGGTTGATGAGAAAACACGACGCCTCGCACCGATTAGGGGTATTGCACAACTCTTTAACGCACAACTCGGATTGCCTGAGTGGTTGCGCCGAGTTCTAGCTAACGTCGTAGTTGATGTCGTTCACTCGCCGCAGTTATTGGCTAATGAATTTATCGACAACCTGCCATTGGTGATGGTTGTTCTCTTACCTTGGTACGCGATTCTCTTAACGATCTTCTTCGGAAGGAAAGGTAAGCGGTTCATTCATCATCTCGTCTTCGCCATTCACGTGCACTCGTTCAGTTTCATCGTGTTAACGATCACGCTCTTGACACCCGCAGCTCGCTTTCCGGAAGATCAGTCTTTCTGGTCGCAACCTTGGGAGATATTCGACGGTCTTTTATTCATATCCCTGATCGTCCATACGTACTTCGCTTTTCGTCGATTCTATGGTCAAGGTCATTTTCGAACGCTGATCAAAGGCTTTAGTCTTGCCTTCTTTTACCTATGGGGTTTGTTTCCGGCCTTCTCGCTTGTGTTGGTTCTTGTGTTGACAGACTATCTTTAGTTCGTTACTTCAAGGCTCGATGTACGTTAGCTAGTACATCAATGATCGCATCAACAGATCGTGCACCGGACTGAAAAATCGCGGTGGCATTAATTGACCCGTATTCAAAACCCCAATTTGCTACTTGTTCCGCGCGCGCTTTAACGCGATCTAAATCCTTGTAGAACATGCGTCCGGCGTCATCTCGAGGAGGTACGTCTAACATCATCTGCAACCCGAATTCGTCCGGGTCCTTGCCTGCACTCTCTGCGTGCGCCAAAACTAGAGTCTTTGAGCGCAGTGCGTCCTCCTCGTCTTCGATGGCGTTTGCAAGCCACCCGTCTCCGAGTCGACCAGCGCGTGCAAGCGCAGCATCGCTCATGCCGCCGACCCACAAAGGCAGGTCAGCTCCTTGAGGTGATTTGGGTTCCATCGCCATACTTTCAGCGGAATAGTGATTGAACTCATAGGAGATCAACTCGTCGCGCCAACACGTGCGCAGGACTTCGATTGCATCGTCCATACGTCGACCGCGGTTGGAGAATGACTCCTCTAGCATCTCGTATTCGGACTCTTGCCAACCAACACCGATACCAAGTCTCATTCTGCCACCAGACAACGTATCGATCGTCTGAACTTGCTTGGCAACAAGCACTGGCTGTCGTTGTGGAAGTACGAGTACTTCAGTTCCTAGTCCGATACGCTCGGTATTTCCGGCAATAAAGGCGAGCGTCGTCAACGCTTCCATGATCGGCATCTTGGACGGGTACATCGGTGGTTCCCGTGACTCGGTCGGATATCCCATGATTACATGATCGAAAATCTCTAGCCGGTCGTAACCGATGTCCTCGATCGCCTTGGCTAGACGAATAACGTTTTCCGGACCTTCGCGATAACTTACGCTTGGGAATTCCACGCAAAGTTTCATGCTGACCTTGGTATTCTGGACGCGTCCGATTTTAGACGCCTCCTTTTCTCAAAAAAGAAGAGGCAGAGGGGATAAGCCTCTGCCTCCTTCAATGCATGAGTGACAGTCCTAAGCGGTTCTGCCCTCAGCCATTGATATTTCCACGATCACCTCCTTTTAATACTGATAAAGTTGCTGGAACTTTAACAGATTTAGTTTCCGTAATCAAGGAGAGCCCTCGGAGTTTATATGTTGTTAGCTTGAAATGAACAGCGTTCGTGTCGACCTGTCATGCGACTTCAGACGAGATTGATCAGTCGGCGTTTCGGTAAACTCAGAAACCTGACAGTGAAACTGTAATGGTTCCTTCCGCCGTGTGAAGTCCTGATTGGTTCTCATTCCATACGTTCAAATCAACTAGATCTTCATCATTTTCTTGATATCGACGTTTGACATTGCCGTATACCGTATTGGTGTCACCGACAATATTGGGATGGCGTACGCGCGTGTCCATGCTCTTGACGATCGCATCGTCTCCGCCCCAGTCTGTAGCGATCTGACACAACCAACAGACACGTTGCGGACCCCAGTCAAATTGACCGGGCATGTTGCGTCGTTCTTTCGCATGTTTTTCATCGTAACGACCACCGCCGCCCAAGTCTTCTGACTCCTCAGCTTCTAGCGCGGCTCGCGGCGACCGTCCGGTTCCTACTACACCATGCGTGAAGAGGAACAACTCGGTAACGGTATACGTACCTTTTTGAAGTGTCTCAATTGCTTCGCCTTCGACAACATCGCGCCAGGTGCGTAACCGATTGCCGCGTCGGACGCGTTCATGTACGAGAGGATCGGGCGCCGTTTCCGTGACATTTGTTTTGACTTCGCGGTCGTATTGGATCGTTCGCCCAGATCCGAGGTTCTTATATCGCGCCATATTTGTCTTCTTGGTCGCGACGAGCTCCTGTCGCTGATTGAAGTACTCAACCATTGCGGTACAGATAAGAAAATCACCGATCCGGTCAGAGTGTTTTCTCGTGGATCCGAGGATGCTCTCCTGAGCTCGTATCTTGTCCCCACGCCAGATTGTTTTATGGAACGTGATTTCGCCACCCGCATAGTTCATCGGGAAATTAGCTGAGGACAAACGTCGACCGTCAATCGCTCCGTTAATCGCAGCCGCGATGCCTAGACTTGCGCCATAGATGAACATAGGTGGCGCGGTAACACCACTGAATCGACTTTGGTTTGCATATTCCTCGTCGCGCCAAAGAGGGTTATAGTCTCCTACACCATCGCCAAATCGCCGTATGTTGTCTAAACTCGCTTCACGAAAACCACGCGAAGGTAGTGTCACACCGGTACCTGCGTTGTATTCCTCTTCGAATTCATCCAAGGTCGTGATTGCTGCTACCATGAAAGTACTCCGATCAACTCCGAATATGGATTATGCGGAGCGAACGTGCGAACCGACTTGCTGTCTTAATTCAGGGTAAATACTCCGATACGATTTTGGTGATAGCTGTTTTGATTTGCGATACGCCATAACTAGGAAGAAATAGCATGAGTAGTACGACGTTAAATCTCCCAGGTATACGAACACAGCCAACTTCCGTCACACGGAAGATGGCTGCTGCACTTCCCGGACTGCGCGAAATTGCTGCGCGCAATGGACTGAAGATCCATCACCTAGGAGCAGGATACCCACATCCTGAAGTTACCAATCCACGGTCGTTTATTGAACGTACCGAGAGTTGGTTCGAGCATCTTACGAGACAGGAAGGTCTTAACGATCCGAAGGAATTACCTACGTTCTTACGGGATGCCTACGCATACACGGACACGATGGGACCAGTAGGACCCCGCGAGAGTTTTGCGAACGTATACGGCAGCGATTGGGGTCTCCAGATTGATGCTGGTAAACTCATACCGACGATCGGCGCAACTGGTGGTATCGCACTCTTGTGTTCAGTATTTGAACGCATTGGAGCAGATGTCGCTTACATCACTGACGCACCGACTTACGCAGGTTTCCTTGCACGAGCAACGCTGAATCAACAAGCCACCATTTACAGCATACCTATGGACAGAGAAGGCGCGGACCCCGATGCGCTTCGAACTCAAATCCGCAACGCGCGTGCAGAAGGTAAACTCGTGCCGTTCTACTACACGGTTCCAGATGGACATAACCCGGCAGGTTTTTCGTTCAGTATGACTCGAAAGCAAGAATTGCTCCGAGTTGCCGAAGAAGAGAACATCCTGATTGCGGAAGACGCACCATATCTATACATTAACTACAACAGCGATCGTAAAGCCAATCGCCCGTTCATTGCGCTCGATCCCGAGCGTACGGTTCATCTTTTCACCGGTTCGAAGATCGGCCTACCGGGACCTCGTGTCGGTTTCGTTTACTCAGAAGCTACCGTGAGTGTTGAAAACGGAGCGGACATCTCCTTGACGGAGCTCCTCCTTTCGGAGTCTAGTGGCGCGATCCTGTTTCACAACCCACTGTCGCTGCTGACTTTTGAAGCGTTGTTGCGAAACGACGATGGAACAGTGAGAGAGTCGCTGTGGCCTCTCGCCGAAGAGAAACTTCAAGTGTATCGAGAGAATCGTGAAATCGTGCTCGGTGGATTAACGGAGGGTTTAGGCGGTCATCGAGATCACTTTGACTGGACCGAACCAGAAGCAGGTTTCTTCAGTGCGTTCACGATTAGAAACCCAGTCGTTCGTGTAGACGATACGTTCACTAACGGCTTGGTAGAAAAATACGGCGTTGTTGTTGTACCTATGTATGGCTTCTATCCAAATGACTTCCTACAGCGTTCGCCGAATGCTGGCTTCGATCAATTGCGTCTCTCTTTTTGCTTCACAGAGAGTGCCGGTGAGGATCGTCGACGAGACCTACGAGAAGCGACCACTGCCTTCTGCGAGGCGATGAAAAAGGAGTGCGGGATTTCTTAAGGATTAAGTCTAAGCCTTTGAAATAGAAACCTTTTGTGTTGCCGTTCTACCTTCGTCGATCACCAACGCAACGCTACCTTGCGCTAGCGAAGCATCATTTGCGGTGACCAATTTCTCCCCGTTCACGTAACCTTCGATGCGCTCGCCATCGACCGTGAGTTTTAACTGGTACGTTGTCCCAAATTTCACATCAAGCGCCGCTTCATCGAGAATCCGAGTGCCATCCAATTCCTTGACTAGCTGAACCTGGTTTTTCTCGGTTACGACCAAACCGTAATAGCGCCGTAGTCCTTGTGTACGCGCGGCGATACCAGAACGCTTGACAAGGTGAGGTGTCACGTCTGCTTCAACCACGTAGTCAGTCCAATCCCTGCTGCCGTATAGGAGCAATCCGGTACCCTTGTTCTGGATAAGCCTAAAGCTCTCTGGATAAAACGGTTGATAGGTATCCACTGCATTCACCCAAGCACGACCCCACATCGTACCTTTTCGACGACCCAGTTCGAGTTCCGGCGTACCTTCCCAATCGAAATAATCCATCAGAATGGTTGAGTCGGATGATGCGCTACTGATCTCAATGCCTGTGCTCGATATCGGATAGCCGTCCGTAGAAGGCACCTGCCATGAAAGTACCTGCGTCTCGCCCGGAGCGATCTCGATAGAAGGTCCGTGTAAGACAACCGTTTGGTCCTCTTCATTGAATACGCCAACGCAAAGTGAGACTTCGGCACTTGATGACGCTTCCTTCGCAAGCGTCAGTTGCGTTTTGAGTAATTGACCTGGGTTCAGATTGGGACTCGTCATCAAGCCATACCCACGTCGTTCGAAGTATTTCGCGGTATCGAGCGATTCAATGAATGTGTTCGTGAGTGCGAATGCCTTGTCGCCGGGTTTTAGCGGGTCCAAATGGATAGCAAGGGTTCGAGAACCGTCGCTTTTCTGTTGGTTCTCTACTTCACACTGGGTTCCGCGGAAACCTTGTACAGATCCTGAAAACGAGAAGTGGTATCTTGCACCGTTTTTAGGCTCGGTAAATGTTGCGCCGTTTAGCTCACTTCCAATCTGCACGATTCGTTGTGCCTGTGCAACCGCGTCCGACACCCCTCCGCTGGCATCGGCAGTTGGCAGATAACAGATGTCGGCGAAAGGAGTGCGCCAATCTGTATTTGCATCAATACCTTCAAGTCCGTTACGGATCCCCATCAAGCAACCTAGATTGCCGGAATTGCAGTCAGTGTCCCAACCCGCAGTATTCACGATCTTGAGCGCTTCGCTGAAATCACCATCACTATGCAGTAACGACATGATGATCAATCCGTGATTGGGCATGATGTGGCAGTTACCACCGTATTTATCGTAGCCGTAGTTCTCCTGGATCTTCCTAAATGTCGACCGCCAGTCGTCTGGGTTCTCAGAATGCCAAAGACGGATGTCGTGAATCATCTTCGCGAGTGTGCAATCTGCCGGGACCTGATCCAAGCCAACATCGATCAGTTTGTCAATGTCTTTTTCGACGAACGCTTGCGCTTCCATGGCCGCCAGAACCTGTGCTCCATAGACCGCTTCGCCATCGTGCGAAACCGATCCTGCACGACGCGCGAAATCAGCGGCTCGTTCCGGGTCACCAGGACACACCATCGCCCACCCGTCGATGAAAATCTGAGCGCCGATCTGCTCAGCCACGACCTTACCGTTGGTTTCGATCGCGCCACTCTGAGGTGCGTCGATCCCATCGCGTAGCCGAAGATAGGCAGTGTGTTCCGTTGAGTTACCTAAACCGCCCCACCACAAAACTGAACGTCCTTCTATGAGATAGTTCAGCCATGTCTGACCAATCTGCTTGGGGGTTAGCTGTGGATCGTAGCCGTAATCCTCAAGAGCACGAATGAAGGTAAACGTGCCCGAGATATCGTCGTCCGTAACGATCAACGGTACGCCGACTTTGTCGTGCACGTAGTAGTCGATTTCACCGAGCTGCTCTTCGATACGTTCATTTGTCCATCCTTCGAATGGGCGACCAAGGTATACACCGATGATCTTTCCCACTACACCGGCATAAACACGTTCTGAGTAGTCGGCGGGTAACATGAGTTCTCCTGTATAAGTTGCGCGAATAAGATAGAAGGTTTATCCCTCGAATTATCAGCAGGAGCTTCTGTTATGTCAGACAACTTGCAAAACGCATATGACACCCTTACAGCGCGAATCGGTGAGTCCTCGGCGCCTACCGATTGGTTTGAAGTGACCCAGGATCGGATAAACGATTTTGCGAACGTAACGATGGATCACCAGTGGATTCACATTGATGAGCAACGCGCGAAAGTGGGTCCATTTGGCACCACCATCGCACACGGTCACTTGACTTTATCGATCATGGGACACCTGCCGAGATCGGTCGTTGAAACAGGTCCACGACTTGAAGGGCAGAAGCTGACAATCAATTACGGTTTCGATAAGGTGCGGTTTCCAGCGCCAGTACCGGTTGGTGCCAAGATCCGGACACAAAGCACACTCAAGCGAGTCGAGATCAAAGGCGGCATGATTGAAACGATGAATGAGATTGTCGTCGAAGTCGAAGGACAAGAAAAGCCTTGTTGCGTTGCGGAGAGCTTGGGGCGATTGGTTTTCTAGATTGTCATACTTAGACAATCTCATAAAAACGACTCGTTACATCTAAGAAGCCGTCAGTCGATTCATATGACATCAACGGTTGCCTATAAGAACGTTCGGATTTGGGACGGGGAAGGGGGTACGTACCGACCCGAGACCTCGTTGACAATCGAATCCGGCCGCATTACTGGTGTTGGGATAGAGCATCCACAGGCAAAGGATTGTGCTGGCTTGACGGTCCTGCCAGGCTTGATTGATAGTCACGTGCACATGGTGTTAGATCCTAGTATCCACGATGTCCAAAAGCAACTTGCTCAGTCAGATGACGACATTAGGAAGAAGATGCCTGAGCGTGCTAAGCACATGGTCAAAGCTGGCATCACGTGTGCACGCGACCTTGGTGGCGGAAATTGGCTCGAGTTGGAATTACGCGATCAGATCAACAATGGTGAGATTCAAGGTCCACGATTACTGTGCGCTGGCCGTCCTATAACGTCAATAGAAGGTCATTGTCATTTTTGGGGTGGTGACGTACCTGACGCAAATAAAGCACACCAGGTGGTCGATCGAAACAGCGAGAAAGGTGTCGATCTAATCAAAATCATGGCAACTGGCGGAATGTTCACCGCTAAGAGCCATCCTGGCCGTGCGCAATTTACCCAGGATGAACTAACTGAAATCATTTCTTACGCCCACGATAGAGATTTCGCGGTCGCGGCGCACTGTCACGGCAGTGAAGGCATCGCGAATGCGGTATATGCAGGCGTGGATACCGTCGAACACTGTTCCTGGATGGACAAGGATGGTCGCCGAGGCGACTACCTGCATGATGTAGTCGTCGAAATGGCAGCACGTAAAACGTGGGTCTCGCCAACGGTAAATGCGAACTGGTCACGTTTCATGCAGTTCACTCCCGCACATCTTGGGGTCGTGAGGCAACAGTTTCGAGAAATGAAAGCCGCGGGTGTGCAGTTCATTGCATCAACGGATGCCGGTATCCCGAACGTACGGCACCATGACTTGCCTCGAGCATTACCGGTGTTTGCGCGGTATGCGGATATGCAACCTGTTGAAGTTTTGCGAACCGCAACTAGCAACGCCGCGCGTGCACTTAACATTCACAACGAGACAGGCGCGATCAAGGTCGGTCTTGCTGCCGACTTGGTGTTTGTTGAAGGAGATCCATTGAAGGATTTAGACGTCCTGCAGAAGCCCGTTTGTGTTGTTGCACGTGGGGTCGAAATCCAGAGCTAGGAGTTACAGAAAATGGAATTTAGAGCGGAAATCCAATCATTCATCGCTGAAAACTGTCCTGAGAGCATTCGCAATCCGGGTCAGCAGGCGACACGAGACGATTGGCAAGACTGGTCGCAAAAGTACTTCGAGCGAGGATGGTCGGCGCCGACATGGCCAACTAAATACGGTGGAGCCGGTTTGGAGAAGCCGGAAATTGCGATCCTTCAGGATGAGCTGCGTAAGAATCATGCAGTCGTTGGAGTAGGCGGTATGGGTCTGACGATGATCGGTCCTGCATTGCTTGAATTCGGTACCGAAGAGCAATGCATGCAGCACTTGCCAAGGATTGTTCGTCAAGAAATCGTTTGGTGTCAGGGTTACAGCGAACCTGGCTCTGGCTCCGATTTAGCTAGTCTCCAAACCCGCGCGGTGTCTGATGGCGACGATTACATCATCAATGGGTCGAAGATTTGGACTTCAGGCGCAGACCATGCAGATTGGATGTTTTGCCTGATTCGGACCGATCCAGATGCGCCAAAACATGAAGGGATTAGTTTCATTCTGTTCGATATGAAATCACCGGGTGTGAGCGTGAAGCCGATTCTGCTAATCAGCGGCGCGTCGCCTTTTTGCCAGACGTTCCTGGACGATGTACGAGTACCGAAGAGTCATATCGTCGGTGAGGTCAATAAGGGATGGACGGTCGCGAAACGTCTGCTTCAGTATGAAAGAACCTCGATCGGTGGAATTGGTGGCGGTGGCGGTGGCCCGCGCGCTAAGACCATCGACGAGATCGCGAAAGAGTGCGTTGGCGAAGAGAGTGGGAAGATCGCAGAAGCAGATCTTCGTGATCGAGTTTCCCATCACCGCATGAATGATCATGCGTTTGGATTGACGACCCGACGTTCAGGCGAAGAGACCCGAGCAGGCGTCGCTCCAACGTTCATGTCGTCGCTGTTTAAGTACTACGGCACAGAACAAAATAAGAACCGATACGACTTACTCGTCGAGATGATGGGTGTGAATGGTCTTGGTTGGACGGGCGAGGAATTCGATCAAGCAGACCTTGGCGTCACACGTCAATGGTTGCGTTCAAAAGCCAACTCGATTGAGGGCGGAACGTCTGAGGTTCAGTTGAACATCATCGCGAAGCGAATCCTCGGTTTACCTGACTGAACATATCGCAAAAAAAGGGTGATACGGATGTCACCCGAAGTAGAACATGAATGCTCATACATTAGGTAGGTCCGCTGATTAGCTCAACGATGTCTCGCGTTTCCGCGATGATGGAGAGGCGGATTCGATCTCCGTTCGCATTTCTCGTGATCGCCAGCATTGCAATGCCGATCGGTATGTCGGTGTGGCAAGCGCTACTCAATAACTACGCGGTTGAGCAAATCGGGATCAATGGCTTCGAAAACGGTGTCATGCAGAGCATCCGCGAGGTGCCTGGCTTTCTCGCTTTCACTGCAGTTTTCATCCTGTTTATCCTCCGAGAGCAGGTCTTCGCGGTCATTGCGTTAGCAGTTTTCGGTATAGGAATTGCGATAACAGGATTTCTACCAACGATATACGGACTTTATTTCGCTGTCGTATTGATGTCGATTGGGTTCCACTACTTCGAAACAGTTCGTCAGTCACTGTCACTACAGTGGTTGCCTAAACGAGTTGCGCCAAGGTTATTAGGCGCGCTCATATCCGTGGGTTCAATCACCGCGTTCTGTACGTTTTTGACCGTGTTCGCGCTCGTAAAGTGGTTGGACTTTGACTACTCAACCATCTACGCAATCGCGGGTGGTATCGTGCTAACGTTAGCAATATTCCTTGCTGTCGCGGCGCCCCGGTTTAGGTCACGAGTTGAGCAACGTAAGCATATCGTGCTACGGAGTAAGTATTGGCTCTACTATGGCTTAACGTTTTTGAGCGGCGCACGTCGACAGATTTTTGTGGCATTCGCCGGGTTCTTGCTAGTTCAACGCTTCGGCTTTTCTGTTGCCAATATGACCGCGTTACTGCTCGTGAACCACCTTGTGAATGCGCTTGCGGCCGAGCGGATTGGTGCATGGATAGGAAGAATTGGCGAGCGACGCGCACTCACAGTTGAGTATGTTGGTCTTGCGGTCATTTTCAGCTGTTACGCATTCGTCGAATCTGCGTGGTTAGCAGGCTTGCTCTATGTACTGGATCACTTTTTCTTTGCGATGGGTATCGCGATCAAGACGTACTTCCAGAAGATTGCTGAGCCGGCGGATATAGCATCGACTGCAGGCGTGTCGTTTACGATTAATCACATTGCCGCAGTCATCATTCCTGTCATCCTTGGCAGCATTTGGTTGGAATCACATGCGGCAGTTTTTCTGATTGGCACGGCATTTGCGATTTGTTCGCTTGTCCTATCGCAGAATATCCCCAATTCACCTTCACAAGGCAATGAAGTCCAGATCGCACCTGCTTTCCTACAGACTCGGACTAATCCTTAATTTCGAATCATGCTAGACACCATGAGCTCACTGCCACTCGCGGACATTACGGTACTTGACCTAACGATCGCGCGCGCAGGTCCTACCGCCGTTCGATTACTTGCTGATTGGGGTGCAAATGTCATCAAGATTGAACCGCCACCCGTCAAATCCGGCTCCATAACGGGAGGTCGACATGGCCCCGATGAACAGAACCTTCATCGCAACAAACGCGGTTTGTGTATCAACTTGAAGCATGACGAGGGCCATGCCCTGTTCATCGAGATGGTTAAACGTGCAGATATCGTGGTTGAGAACTTCCGCGCACCTGTGAAACACAAGCTCAAGGTCGACTACGACACGCTCGCACAACACAACAAACGGTTGATCTATGCAAGTATCTCCGGTTTTGGTCAGGATGGTCCATATAGCGATCGACCAGGCGTAGACCAAATAGTGCAAGGCATGTCAGGACTAATGTCGATTACGGGTCATCCTGGCGGAGGCCCGGTAAGAGCTGGCATCGCAATTAGCGATACAACTGCGGGAATGTTCCTAGGTCAGGGTATCTTGCTCGCGCTGATTCACCGGGAGAAAACGGGCGAAGGGCAGTGGGTTCACACCTCTTTGCTTGAAGGCATGCTCTGCAAACTCGACTTTCAGGGTGCCCGATTTACGATGCTAGGAGATGTGCCAAAGCAACAAGGTAACAACCACCCGACAAACTTCCCAATGGGGACATTTCAGTGTCAGGACGGATATGTGAACATTGCAGCACCGACGGAGCGTATGTGGGGTAGTTTCTTAGACGCCATAGAGGATACGGTGTTGCGAGTGGATCAACGCTTCCTTACCCCACGAGACCGAAACAAGCATCGCGATGTGCTTGAAGAAGCTATCAACGAAGCGCTAGTGAGTTTCTCAGTTGATGAGCTTATTGAAAAACTGAATGCAAACGGCGTTCCGTGCGGACCTGTTCTTGATGTTGGCGAAGGATTTACAAATCCTCAAGCGAGACATCTAAAAATGGCGCGAAATGCGCCACATAAAGAACTTGGAGACGTCAGTCTCATCCGTTCCCCGATCAACATGTCTGCGCATCCGCATGCAGAGACGTTCGAGCGTGCCGCACCAAATCCAGGCGAACACACGCGCGAATTGTTGATGGAGTTTGATATAGAAACCGATCGCATCGACGCGCTCTACGACGCCGGTACGATCGGCTGAGATTTTTATTGGGTTAAGGCCGCGACGATCTCATCGACACACGCTTCTGCCTTCAGTCGCATCTCTTCATCTGTTGCATCCTGAATAGGATGTGGGACGAAGACGCACTTCGCGTCGTCCATCCCTAGAGCTTGCGCCTGTGTTTCTGCTGCGTCAACGAATTCCGTTGAAGCGATACTTACTGCTGGAATCCCCTGGATTTCAAACCAGACCGTGTCATGCAAACTGCACGTGGTACAGGATCCTCAGTCCGCTAATCCTTCAACGACTAGATCCGCGTTCGCTTTGATATTCTGACGAACATCCGTAGGCGCAGGTTTCGTAAAGGTTGGTTTTTCGAAACGCTTAACCTCAAGCTTGGGATAGCGTTCGGCCAACAGTTCTTCCAAGCGATCCAACAGGATGTTGCCACGCGGTTTGCGAATGTCTAACAACGCGAGCCGACCTTCGAGACGCTCCGCTCGCGTCGTGATCGAACGTACAACTGGCTTACGCTCGTCGGTCGGATCAAGAATGGTGTTCATGCATAACCTCCTTGAAGTTCACATGGTGATTTTGCGTGACACGGGGATAGACCCCATACTGCCACTTGCCCAGCCGTGAAACACGGCAGAGAATTTACCCGCTTCAGATCCTGCAACCACGATGTGGATGCGATCTTCCGAAGCGAACTTAGGTATTGGACGATCTAATTGCTCTTCTGTCATGTTGGCTGCCGCCTGTGCTGGTATGCCAACACCACTCGTTGAATCTGCAATAAGATCGCGGAATGGTACGCTAGATACTTCCTGAATTCGTGCGCGTATGTCTGCCTTGGACCACCCATCACGTTGAATTGTGTCCACGTGCTCGGGACTGATGACCAAGATGGTGTCCCCAGCTCGATGCGCTTTGACAGCGTGAACCGCTCGCATGGACAGCGCGAAACTTCCAACCAGGGCTTCAGCAGACCGCGACGTCTGATCGACGACTTGCGCCGGTCCGCTCGACATTGCGAAGATCGATACAACAGAGTCCTCTGGCTCAAAACCGCGCTCGACGTGCAGAGGTTCCCATGGGCTCCGTTCTTCCCACTCGGGAAAGCACATAGTGAACTTCATGGGATTACCGAGCGTCGAGCGTTCTGTGCCACCAGGTTTAGCGCCGCCGATATTTCGTACGGCGAGACGAATTGCGCGGCCAATCGCGGCATTAGCTCGAGTTCCTTGACCTAACGCAGACAACTTCATATTCATGTCCAGTGCATGTCGTACTGGACCGTTCAGAATCATGACGGGGGTTCCGCCCATGGTCGTCGCGAATACACCGTGGCAGTTGAACTCGTCGGTGCACATCGCTTCGATCGTAGCGATAACGACAGGCAGATACTCAGGTTTGCAACCGGCTAGCACCGCGTTGATCGCAATCTTTTCGACCGTCGCGGGTGCGAGATTCGGAGGGATTGTTGAGACGACATCCTGCGGGTCACGATCAATACCGCCAAGCATGCGAATGACGCGTTCCGGTGTAGGTGGTACGACTGGGAGACCATCCGTAAATCCCTGATCGAATAAAAACTCGTGAACATCGTCGTGTGACGCGATCTCTATGCGACGGGCACGCAGCGGGCTGTTTTCTGCTTCGGCTCGAAGCCTTTCGGCGATGATGGGATCTTGCGTTAACGATCCACAGCCAGGCCGCCAATCTGGAAGTTCGGTCCAATTGATCTCAACATCACTAATGTCGTCACAGAGCAGCTCGTGCCATTCAGACTTGTCGAATCCAATGACTTCTTTGATCGGTTCGCCGACATCATCAAGGAGTATTGCATGAGGTACGGTATCGAGTTCGTAGGCGAATGACACAATCAAAGTTGAGTCGTCTAGTACAGGAACTGAAAGGTTGTGGGTCTTTGCAAGCAGCTCGTTACCGTCAGATGTTTGACCAACGAGTATCACGTCCGCATCGCCTTCCTGGTGTGCGGCTTCCAATAACGGCGCTACAAGATTACAGGTCGGGCAGTCTTCTTTCACGAAACACAACAGTGTTTTCGTACCCGTTGGTACACTGTGGTCGGTACCGTTTAGATCCGTTAAGGTGAACGGTTGAACTGCTGTCATGCTGATGACCTAGTGAACTTCAGCTGCGTCTCCCCAAGCTTTCTTCAATCGATCGAAATCGAATCCGTCTTCCTGTGCCGCATTGATGATGACACGTTCTCGGCGAGCGATCGCGGCCGCCGCATCAGGTACTTCGTGTGCTTTGTCGTTGGGAATTACTACGGCACCGTGTTGATCCGCGTGGATAAGGTCACCACTGGATACACGCATCCCGGCAACGTTTATGTCGCCTCCGTAAGCAACTGGATGAACGAACGCGTGTGAGGGACCGATTCGATCGGCGAGCATTTGGAAACCAGGCGCAATATCGGGTATATCGCGAACGCTACCGTCGGTGACTAAGCCTACGCAACCCAATCCGCAATGGATGTTGCTATTCACTTCGCCCCAGTATGAGCCGTAGCCACGTGACTCGCCATCTAAGTCTTGGATCACGATGATGGCGGGTTTCGGACCGTCATCAATGTACTGGTAGTAACCATGTTGCAAATCGCGAGCGGCTTCACCGCGAACGTCTGATGGATGCATGGCACGGATACATGCCGTACGTGCGTAGCCAACCATGCTTCCGAGCTCAGGACGGGTGCATATAAGTGGATCCGTGGTGTAACCGTAGCCACGACGTTGCGGCACCACCGACTCTAACGCATTACATACGGTTGGAGTATCCAGTTCTTTTAGTTGCTCGATTAGATCGTCAGTGACGGTCGACATTGGTAGTTTGTTCCTTCATTAATATCGTAAGAGGGTGCCATTATGTTAGCGATTGCAGGTTGTGTACTGGTGACACATCGCAATTCTTGTGATGCTATCCGGAAGATCATCTTGACCTATGCGTTAGTAAAATTGCGTCCGCTATCGAGTGGGTGTTTAGCTCAGCTGGGAGAGCGGTGGCCTTACAAGCCACAGGTCGCAGGTTCGACCCCTGCAACACCCACCATGCAAAATCACTGCGATTTTGGCAGCGATTTGTCCTTTCGGAGCGGTAGTTCAGCTGGTTAGAATACTGGCCTGTCACGCCAGTGGTCGCGGGTTCGAGTCCCGTCCGCTCCGCCATTTATACGTTAACCAATTGATTTATTTAACTAATTTTTAGTCGATTTGACAATTACGTTTAGGTAGAGTCGGTTGGGAGAGGAACTGTCGCTCGATCGTTTTCTACGGTGTGCCGAATCCATAAACTACCATCATTCTCAAAATCTGTAATACCATGAATCCAGTCGCAAAACTTGCGGAACTTTCACTGACGCCATTTAAGCGAGGTCACGCGTACGCGAGTGCGGACGCACAAGTTGCTCAATCCATCGGTCTTCAAAAACTCGGCGCGACATATATTGAAGTACCACCCGGAAAAACCTCTTGTCCGTTCCATGTGCATCATGTAGAAGAAGAGATGTTTGTCATACTCGAAGGGAAGGGACGTTATCGGTTCGGTTCCACCGTGTATGACGTCGAGACGGGCGATGTTTTAGGCGCTCCTTGTGGTGGTCCTGAATTTGCCCACAAGCTCACCAATATTGGCGATACGACACTCAGATATATCGCGATCTCCACGAAGGCCGGAACAGATGTATGTGAATATCCTGATAGTGGCAAGTTCGGGGTAGGTACACGTACCGATGATGAATCCAATCGATTCCGCTACATTGGCCGTGCGAACGATCCTCTAGACTACTGGGATGGAGAACCGGATGACGCATTCTGAGAGCAGAACGTTGGAGACTTCCTATTTCGATGAAATACGCCTCGATTTATCGGCCCAGCTTGTTTTAGTGTGTCACACGGAATAAGCGGACCGTTACGCATCTTGTTTTTACGAGCGCATCGCTGTGTTTCGAGACTGATTGAAACCAGGCATTAACACCGCATTTCATGGGGTATAACCTCTGAGTACCGGATGAACGATCCTATATCGGAAGCGCCCTACCGTAACGTTTTTGCTTGCGGGATAGTCGTTTTATCGCGGAACGCTTTCGCTTCATCAGAGTTCAGTGTAAAACAGGCCCGAAAAAGCCTCGAGAAAATCGTGAAATTCATTGTCCTCAAGAGTATGAATTTTCTCTAAGAAAGTCCATAATTCACAGTTCAAACGTTGGAGTTGTTAACAATGCGAACCAACAAGCTTCTTATGTTGCTTTTATGCGGTGTCATACTATCTGGTCACGGCGTAATACAGACAACATTTGCTCAGGACGAAGAAGTCCAAATCGAAGAGGTGGTCGTTACAGGCACGCGCATTCGCGATGCTAACGTGGTCAGTTCTTCACAAATCACGACGATTCAAGTCGAAGACATCTCAGATCGCGGAATCACGCGGGTCGAAGACTATCTGAACGACTTGCCGCAAATCTCGCCTGGACAAGCGATTACGGCATCGAACGGTGCTTCGGGCACTGCGACCGTAAATCTACGCAACCTCGGTTGTTCGCGCACCTTGGTGTTGCTCAACGGCCAGCGGTTAGCCCCCGGTACCACAGGCGGTGGTAATTGCGCTGATCTGAACAGCATTCCTTCCTTGCTCCTTGAGCGAGTGGAAGTGTTGACTGGCGGTGCGTCGTCCGTTTACGGTTCTGATGCGGTAGCTGGTGTCGTCAATTTCATTCTCGATGATGAGTTCGAAGGCTTCAAAGCCAACGTGACGCACAGTTTCTATCAGCACAATAACGACAACAGCTCACTGCGTGAATTGGTGGAGTCATTCGATTACGAAGTTGCGCCTGAGAACATTACCACCGGAGAAACCAGTAAACTGGCGATCGCATTCGGCGGGTCGGTTTTCGATGGCCGCGGTCACGTCACCGCTTTCATTGAAAAGACCGACACCCGTCCGATACTGCAAGGCGACTACGACACGTCGGCGTGTGCGTTAACTAGAGGCAAGAGTGCTTGTGGCGGCTCCTCAACGATTCCGCCGGGTCGCTGGGCAGATTTCGGTCTGTATGGCGCGCTAGGTTTTACCAATGTTGATCCTAACGTTACGCGTCTTGACGTAAAAGTACAAGGCGACGAGTTTGTACCGCGCGCCGGTCAAACGTTTAACTACAACCCGACCAACTTTTTCCAACGTCCCGATGATCGCGTGAATTCCGGATTGTTCGGTAAATTCGAATTAACTGACGTGTCCGAAATCTATGCGAGTGTACGATCAATGAGGTCTGCTTCGAACGCGCAGATCGCCTACTCGGGGACGTTCGGCAACATCAACCAATTACCGTGTTACAACGCACAGTTGTCTGCCCAGCAGCACCGGGTCGCTTGTTCCGATTGGATCGGTATGGGCGGGGATCACGCACCAGATTTCGCGAGTGCTAGAGAAGCCTTGAATTACATTGCTGGATTGGATCAAGCCGTGGCAGACGGGGAGATTGTCGGCTACAAAGCACCGTTGTATTCGCTGAAGCGCAATGTGGAAGGTTTGCCGCGTCAAAGCATCAGGACCTACGATAACATCACCCAGACGTTCGGAATGCGTGGCGATATCAGCGACACGTGGTCCTACGACGTTAGCTATCAATTGTCCGAGGTCGACTTCGCCGAAGAATATCGCAACGACCTCTCAGTTGAGAATATCAACCGCGCGGTCAACGTCGTTAACATCAACGGTGTACCGACCTGTGTATCTGTCCTCGACGGTACCGATGCTAATTGCATCCCATATAACTTGTTTAGTGGCGGACTACCCGGCGATGGCGGCATCCAGGCCATCCACGACGGCGGTCTCGATCTTCAGAACTACATCGCACGGTCCACATTCATACTTGGCTCGGGTTCGCAACGCATCTTACAAGGTGTTCTGTCCGGTGAAACGCCGGTCACCTTTCCTGGTGCGCCGGGTGCGATATCGGCGGCGCTTGGTTACGAGACCAAGGAACTAAGAACAGACTATCGTCCAGACGCTCCGAGTATTGGTGGTGATCGTTCGGGGTCGGGCGGTGCTGCCGTTCCGTTGGCAGGTGCATACGATGTTGACGAGTTCTTCCTGGAGCTCGGTATTCCAATCATGGACAACCTCAGTGCGGACTTCGGCTATCGCTATGCGGACTATTCCACCGGTCAAACGACCGATACGTATAAGTTTGGCGCGTTTTTCCAAGCGAATGATGTGATAGCGATCCGCGGATCGTTCCAATCAGCCATCCGTCACGCCAATCTGGCTGAACTGTACACCGCCATGGGTGACAGTCTGACGGACCTACCTGATGATCCGTGCGGATTGAACATGACCGCAACGCAAGCCCAATGCGCGAATACTGGACTTCCGGCTGCTTTCTACGGTACCGATCTGAAGTCACCTGCCGACCAATACAACATTCGTTACGGCGGGAATCCAAACACAAGACCGGAGGAAGCGGAATCGATTACTGCGGGCGTGGTTCTAACCCCAGACTTCTTTGGTGGCGTGACGGTTACAGTAGACTACTTTGACATTAGCTTGGAAGACGGTGTCGGAACCGTACCTGCGGCTACCTCGCTAAACAAGTGTCTTGAAACTGGAATCGACGCATTCTGCGACAACATTCATCGACATCCGGTCACCGGGTCTCTATGGCTTACAGGTGGCTACATCGATACTCAGACCACGAATATCACTGAGGAGTCGGTAAAAGGCATTGACATCATCTTTGACTACGACTTCGATTCGCCACTTGGCCCCATGGGTCTTGAAGGTGTGACCACTCGACTGCTTGAATCTAGCTTTATCGAACTACCTGGCGAACCGGTCACCGAGTGTGTTGGTTATTGGGGTACCCCGTGTGGGAAGAACCCGCAACCGGATTGGAGCGGAAATTACAAACTGTCGTTGGACACAGAGTACGACACTAGAGTTTCACTCGGGATGCGTTATTTAGGCGAAACCGAAGATCTCGGTGCCAACGCGATCGACTTCGACCGCGAGATCTACTTTGATCTCACCGTCGAGTGGAATGCGTCGGAAGAGTACATCCTCACTGCTGGCATCAGCAACCTGCTCGACAAGGACCCGCAAGTCAGTTCTGATGCAGGTACGGCTCCCGGTAATGGCAATACGTTCCCGGCATTCTTCGATGCACTAGGGCGCTACGTACATGTCAATCTTGAGGTGAACTTCTAAAAACCATCCGACGAATATAGGTTGATTCCTACCCTTTGAGGTAGATCGACTATCGATTAAGCGGAGTGCGAATCTCGAAATGAGGTTCGCGCTTCGCTTTTTTTGTCACTTTGATCTCCATTCACTTGCATAGTGAATTAACCTTTTCGAGTGTCGTACGAGAATTTCTTGCCTTCGGCATGATAGATACGACATGCCCAATGTCTCCAAACTCAATACGAGCGGGAGGTACGATGTAAGCGTTGAATCAGCTATACGCGTACACCGAGGATGAACAGCACTTTGTCTTCATTTCCGCGTTCGAACTGACTATGCGAAAATTCACGCGATTAAAGTCGAATATTTGCATGCTATTGACTATTTGTTTGAACGCAACCGAGTGCGGGCTCAATAGTTAAGCGGCTGGACTAACGTATCTATGGCTCGTCCCGTTCAATTGAACCAACTTCATCGACAAGTAGCGCCCGTCGATCGTGTGAAGATCTTCTATGAAGACATCGTTGCAGCTGGAGCTACGATCGACGCAGAACGAGAAATTCCATTTGACCTTGTAAAAAAACTAAAGTCTGCGAATCTGCTGCGCCTACTCGTACCGAAGCGGCTTGGCGGGGACGAGATGGATTGGTACGAGTACCTTGACGTCATCTATGAGATTGCGCAAGCCGATGGAAGTGTTGGTTGGTGTATCAATCAAGGGAATGTTTTCGCAACAAACTCGGCGAGAGAACCCGAAGCACTTGCACGCGAGATCTGGGGTGTACCCGAGGGTAGTTGTGGCAATGGTCCGCCGATTAATGCGACATCGAAATCCGTGACAGGTGGCTATTCGCTGAGTGGGAAGTGGATATTCTCTAGTGGGTGTAGACACGCAAATTGGTTAGCTGCGCTCGTGACGAGTTCGAGTCATCCACCTAGATTGCATTTCTTACCCAAGGACGAAATCGAGTTAATCGATAACTGGCAAGTTCAAGGACTCCGAGGAACCGGTAGCTTTGGTTTCACGTGTGAGGACTACTTTGTACCCGAAGATCGGGTTATGCGGATGGATGTACCTTACATTGAACAGGGTCCGATATACAAGATCCCGATATCTTTGATGTTCGCGTGTGGTTTTGGATGCGTCGCACTTGGCGTGGCTAGATCAGGCTTGGATAGTGTGATTGAACTGAGTCATACGAAAAAGCCTCAGTTTGGCAAATTAACGCTCGCACAGGATCCTGTCGTTCAGAGCAAAATCGGACTTGCTGAAGGTCTGTTTGGTGGTGCGAAAGCTTTTCTGTACTCGACAGTACGTGAAGTTTGGCAGAACGTTCAGAGTAAAGGCGAAATCTCGCTTGACGAGCGGTTACGGTTGCGCTTGGCGGGAACGCACGCCATTAGACAGTCTGCACAAGTAGTCGATATTGTGTACAACTTAACGGGTTCGAACGCGATATTCGAATCTACTGTTATTCAGCGTAAGTTTCAGGACATTCACGTCATTACGCAGCAAGTTCAGGGACGAGAATCTCACTATCAGACGGTTGGCGCACATCTGCTCGGTGAAAATCCCGAAGGCGGAGTGTATTAGTTCCTGCCAACCGTTTCCTCAGTAACGAGTCCTAATTCACTCAGTCCGAATCAGAGGCAGCTTTCTCGATCTCGGTCGAAGCGTGAGCTTGAAGTGCTGAGGCAGCTCTCGCGTTTTGTGCGGCTTTCATTGCCTCCGCGGCACGTTCATTCTCCTGTATCTTTGCATTGATCGCCATTCCAGCGCGCATCCAGGTTTCCCGGTTCTCGATCACATATTGATTCGACTCACGGTAGTCATGTAACAGACCGTTGACTTCGGGAATGACATATCGTGCAACTAAATCCCAACTATTCAGCGTATCAGCACGATTTGCCCAATCATGCGCGAAGCCGATGACGCATCCGAAACCGCCAGATAGCTCCTGCATCTCGTAGATCTTTGCCACGAGATCATCAGGTGTACCAATCACGCTGACGCTTCCTTCACTAAATGCCATGACATCCACAGCTTCATCCGGAGTCTTAAATATCTGTCCTTGACCCGCCGCTAGGGTACCAACCGTGTATTCATTGTTATGACGGAATAACCCTTCACGTGCTTGCTCGCGAGCCTTATCGCGAGTTTCGGCAATATGCCAGTTCAGTACAAGACGCCAAGCGCTTCGGTCGACCGAATTACCGTGCTTCTCAGCGGCTTCTTCAGCAAAACTCCATTGCAATGGAAGTGCCTGAATACCCGCTTGCGAAGTCGAACCGATCGACAAAACGCCAATACCGTGTTTGCCTGCCAGTGTCATGCCTGAAGGGCTGACCAAAGACGCCACCGCAAACTCCATGTTCTTTTGCAAGGGTTTCAGCTGCAGTTTCGCGTCTCTTAACGTAAACCACTCGGACTCTACGGTAAATCGTTCGTTCGCGTCGAACAACTGGCGTATGACGCCAATGGCTTCGTCTTGACGATCGCGCAACACCATTGGGTCGACGCCGAGTGTGTGCGCATCACTCGGTAGCGCTCCTGGTCCAGAGCCAAAAATCACCCGACCACGGGATTGATGGTCTAGCTGTGCCATCCTTTGAGCCACCATAAACGGGTGGTGGTAGGGTAAAGACACGACGCCCGTACCAAGACGAATACGATGAGTCCGTTCTGCGGCGGCAGCTAGGAACAGTTCGGGCGAGGCAATGACCTCCCAACCAGTCGAATGGTGTTCTCCGCACCAAAACTCATCAAACCCGAGGCGATCCATGTGAGCGACGAGCTCAAGGTCGCTTTGCAACTGTAAGGTCGGATGTTCACCAATAGGGTGGTGAGGCGCGAGAAACGCGCCGAATCGCATATCGCTCATAGATTTGGTTCTGATTTCAAAGGATAACTTGGGATTGGATTCTACCTTTCAGACTCAATGATCAATTTCCGCAAACAGATTTGATTTCATCGGACAACTCGGTCGAATCGGTTGCTCTACGAGCTAACGCCCGACGTTAGCTTCGAATGCGGTCTTCCGCCGGTCCAGTTGCGAGATCATTTGTGAATCCACCGCCGGTAGGAGACGATGTCAAATCGTCCTTGGGTTCCGCACCGAACGCAATCTCTCGTTCTTCCGCAGGTTTGAATGCCTTTTTGAGTTCGGCGGTATCTTCGTGCATGCCGAATAAAGACTTGATGTCCTTCCTGATTTGGATCAGACTCGGCACGATGAAGAGCGTAGTAACGGCGGCAAAAACGGTGCCTGTAGCAAGACTTACAGCCATCGGAATGAGGAATTGTGCTTGCATGCTCGTTTCAAACAACATGGGAGTAAGACCGAGTGCCGTTGTTGCGGTTGTGAGGAACACTGCTCGGAAGCGACCACGTACGGCTTCTCTGATTGCTTCTTCGAATCCGATACCTGCCGCACGCAGTCGTAGGAACAAATCGGTCAGTACTAGGGAGTTATTTACGACGATACCGCTTAATGCGATGATGCCAAATATCGAGACGAATGAAAGATCGAAGCCGAGTAACCAATGTCCCACAATTGCACCGCCTGCGCCGAATGGAATCGCGGATAACACGGTAAATGGCATGGAATAGTTGCGAAGCTGGCTCGCTAAAAGTATGTACATCAATAAGATAGAGGATGCTGCTAGCAACCCTAATTGAGCGAAGTCTTCTGCTTGTTCTTGTGCGAATCCTGCCTCTCTCACGAGCAACCGCGGGAATTCCGCCGTTAACGCCGGTAATACGGTTTCGTTTACTTCAGCTATGACCTGATTCGGCGTACGAAGAGCACTATCGATTCGGGCACTCACTTCGACGACACGTCGACCATCAATGCGAGTAATGGATGAAAAACTTCGGTTTTCTTCGATACGCGCTACCGTAAAGAGCGGGACTTCCGTGCCGTCGTTTAATCGAATACGTGAATTCGCAAAATCGCGTGTACTGCTACGTTCATCGGTAGGGAAGCGAACCATCACTTTTACTTCGTTGCGGTTTCGTTGAATCCGCTGGATTTCCTCGCCGAAATAGCTCTGACGTAACTGGCGAGATACGTCAAGGTTCGTGAGCCCTGCAGCTTCGCCTGCGGGAGTCAGCTCGATATCGAATTGACGTTTCCCGAGATCGAAATCGTCGGTAATCTGAACTAGTGCATCGACCTCTGCTAAACGAGTTTTCAGGATATCTACTGCACGTAATAGGACATCACTGTCACGATGGCTAAGCTGGTAAGCCATGTTGGAGCCACCGATGAACGACGAAGTGAACTGCAGTGCGTCCGCACCGGGAATGTTGCCTACCTCGCTTCGCCAGAGTCGTTCGATTTGCGCCGAACTGTTCTGTCGGATACTCTCGTCCGCAAGCTCTAAGATGACCTGAGCTCGATTGCTATTTTGCGAGACCCCACCTGGTCCTCCCGGGCCACCCGCTAGTTGGAGACCGCCTCCAACCACCATGCTGAGCGATTCAATTTCCGTACCACCTGCTGCCTCATTGACACGGAGGATTGCGTTCCTTAGTAGTACTGCGCCTTCCTCGGTGGCGTTATAAGGTGTGCCGACAGGATAGATCAGGTTTGCAGAGACCGAATCTGACTCGATGTCGGGGAAGAACAGAAACCGAACTGAGTTGGTATAGAGAAGCGACCCGCACGCGACTAGGAATCCCAGCGCTAACAGCAACGTTAAATACCGTCGCTTAATGGCCCAGCCGGCCGCGGGAACGAGTATCCGATCGCGGAATCTCTGTACGCCTGATGCGATTAAGGATTGCAAAACACTCAGAGGCCATCGGCTCCAGTAACTTTCGTGGGATAGGTGAGCCGGAAGAATCAGGAAGACCTCGATCATCGAAATGACCAGCACGGTGATCACAACGAGCGGTACCGCACCAAGTATTTGTCCGAACGTTCCCGTCGCAAATAGCAATGGGGCGAACGCGGCCATTGAGGTTAAAACCCCGATGCTCACAGGCGAAAAGACGCCTTTAGCCCCGGCGATCGACGCACCGACACCGCGTAAACCGGTTTCATGTACAGCGCCGATGTTCTCGCCAACGACGATCGCATCGTCGACAACGACGCCTAAAACCATGATCAAGCCGAATAACGAGACCATCGTGATCTCGATGCCAAGAGGTGCGAAAAAGATCATGGCTCCGAGGAATGAAATTGGAACACCCATCGCTACCCAGATCGCAAGCTTCAGATCAAGCATGAGTACCAGGAAGGTAACAACAAGCGTAAAACCAAGAATGCCATTACGTACCAGAAGATCTATTCGCTGCTCCAAGACTACGGCTTGATCTTGGAAAATCTCAATATCAACGTCGTAGGGAATCGCAATACCATCTAAATTCGACTTTACGATCTCGGCTATTTCAAGAACGTCTTCGCTGTCAGAGCGACTTACCTGAACGAAGATCGCCGGTTTGCCGTTGAATTCATTTCTTAGCTGGTCGTCAACGAACGCGTCGCGAACGATTGCGATATCTCGCAAGAGTAGAGTCGTTCCGTTAGGGAGTGCTTGGATTGGAATTGATTCGAATTCGGCGCCGGTCATCAGCTTCTTATTCGTTCTGATTAGAAGATCACCTGCGTTTGATTTGATCTCGCCGGCTGATAGGTTTACCGAATACTGTCTTATGCGATTAGCGACTTGCTCGAGAGTGAGTCCGTATTGCCTTAACGTGCGTTCGCTTATTTCGATGGAAATCTCATACGCTCGGGCGCCGTCGAGTGTGACAAGCGATACACCGTCAAGATCAAGTAAGGCATCCTGCAAAAACTCCGCTGCGCTTCTTAACTCCGTCTCGGGAACAGGTCCGGAGACAACTAGCTGCATCACGCTACTTACGGCTTCTGCTATCGTGACCTCCGCTTCCTCCGCACGTTGTGGCGGAAAATCTACCAACCGATCAACAGCGGATTTGACGTCTTCGTAGACCTCGTCCTCATCGGCGAAATCTGTCAGCTCAACATTGATTGAGCCGCGTCCTTCCGATGCGACTGACTGTACTCTGTAGACCCCTTGGATTCCCGCCACGGCCTCTTCAACGCGCCGCGTGATCCCTTCTTCTACTTCTGAGGGCGTTGCGCCGGGATAAGGCACGTTGACTGCAACAATGCCTGGTTTGATGGTTGGGAATACGGCTGAATTGAGGTTGGTTGCCATCCACAAACCGCCGAGCAGAAATACCGACATGAGCAAGTTTGCCGCGACGGCATTTCGAGCGAAAAACCCCATCGGGCCATGATCAATGGATTGCTCTCTGATCTGGTTGGCAAGTGGCGTCATGTTTGCGGCATTCCCGCGATGCGCACTGAGTCGCCTTCGTCAACATTTGGCATGGAACCTGTCACGATCCCTTCGTAGTACGGGAAGCTACTTACGAGCAAACCATCCTCACGGCGGTCATGAATTTGAATCGTCTGTCGAATTAGGAGACCGTCCTTGACGACCCACACAGTGCTCTTTGCCTGCTCGGTTTCTTCAGGCAAAACGAATGCTTGATCGATCTGCCTTCCAAAGATCTTTGCTCTAATGAAACTGCCCGGCGTGAGTTTATGTTCCGAAGATTGAACTTTTGCATAGAGTGCTGCGACACGGGTGCGCTCATCTAGTGATGCACTTTCGCGTTCGACTGAAGCTTCAACAAAACCATCGTCCGTTTCGAGAAGCGCGCGACGCCCCTGGATGGGTTCTAGTGCATCGAGATCCATCGTTGAGACGGGAATAACCGCTTCGAGTTCGTTCACGTCATAAACCTGTCCGACTGATTGATTCATTGAAAGTAGCTGCCCTACGCCGACATTCGTAGTTAGTACGCGACCGGAGAAGGGAAAACTAAACTCAGTTCGATTAAGTGCTAACTCGGCCGCAAGCAGACGAGCTTTAGCTCGATCTATCGCCGCCTGACTCCGTTCGATCTGAGGTTCTTGTGCTACGAGAGGAGGGACCTCTGCCCCGGGATTTAGGAGTCGATAGTTTTCCGTGGCAGCATCTTTTTGAGCGTTCGCTAAGTTCATTTCAGCTAGCGCAACAGCAAGGTCAGCCTTTGCTTGGCGCACACTCAGTTCAGCATCGATTGGGTCCAACTTAAACACGGTTTCGCCAGCATTGAACTCTCCACCGTTCCGCAGCTTGGGCGATACCCAAATGACACGTCCACCTACTTGTGGAACGATGGAAACAGCCGTTCTGAACACTATCGAACCGGTTGCATCTACTTCCACCGTTGCACTGATGATGTCAGGTCGTACTACCGCTACCGTTATCTGCGGTGCCTGCATTGCACTGGGTGGACCCATTGGGAAGGATGGAGGGGAGTCTGACGATGTGGTCGAGCGACATGCGATCAGCGATGCTAGAGCGACGAGGGCAAGTACGATGAGTACTTGAGCTACGCCAAAGACGCGTTTCATTAGTGCGTTAAATCTCTACAGTAAGTTATGACGGACGGGGATACGGACACGTACCAAACGTCTAGGCGTCATTCCAGAAAGCCACGAAACGTGGCACTAGTATTTATACGGAATAAAAGGTCAAACCCGTTATGCAAGTTGTCACTGATCAATTACAGTTTCCGGAAGGGCCGATTGCGATGCCAGACGGTTCGGTAATCGTAGTTGAAATAGCCCGAGGTACGCTCTCACGAGTTGACCGAGATGGTTCCATTGACGTCGTGTCAGATGTTGGAGGAGGTCCTAACGGCGCCGCAATCGGTCCAAATGGCGATTGCTTTATTTGCAATAACGGTGGTTTTAACTGGATAAGACGACCTGGGAGGACTTTTCCGGGCGATCAAGCAGACGACTACTCTGGAGGTCGAATTGAACGCGTCGACATGCAATCTGGTCGATCAGAAATCCTGTATGAAGCGGTTGATGGTGTTCGACTCTGCGGTCCCAATGACCTCGTGTTCGACGATACTGGCGGGTTTTGGTTTACCGACCATGGCAAGAATCGACCACGCGAGCGAGACCGGACCGGCGTTTTCTATGCGAAAGCAGACGGCTCACATATTGAAGAGGTGATTTTTCCTTTGGAGGCACCGAACGGCATCGGTTTATCCGCCGGAAACGACGAACTCTATATTGCTGAAACGCCGACCGGTCGGTTGTGGGCATATCCCTTAAAAGGACCGGGGCAACTGACCGGTGAGCGATTAGACCGCCCAGATGGTGGAAGAGTAGTGAAGGGGAGAAACGCATATTTCATGTTCGACTCATTGGCGGTTGACAGCGACGGTGGTGTATGCGTTGCAACGCTCATTGATGGAGGAATTACAACCCTCTATCCAGATGGGCGTGAACCAAAGTTCGTTCCGATGCCTGATCGTTTGACGACGAACATCTGTTTCGGTGGAGAAGATTTGAAGACTGCATACGTTACGCTCTCGTCCACTGGACAGCTTGTTGCGATGGATTGGGACGTGCCAGGACTTCCTCTTAACTATTTGAATCTGAACTAAATCTTTTTTAGTTGGAACTGCCTCCCGATTTGCGGGTTGAATGGTTCTAAACGGGACTATGGTTTAAGTGTCATGAGACTCTCAATTTCAGCTAGATAGAAATCGTTGGATTCAGTGGGTCGAGCGTACGAGCGATGTTCCCCATCGATAGCCCAAGTGAATCCATTCCGCAAGCGACCGGTCATGTTTCCTTCGAATCTAAAACCTCCCGATTCGCCGCGCACACCTACCAATACCGCAATCTGATCCCAGCTTGATCGACCCTTGAATGCGCCATCGAACCATCTGAAGTATGCCTCTCGAACTGGATTGTCTGACGACATTGACGAAAGGGAGGCTCCAGTGTGTAGACTGCCGCCGAAGTCTGTAACTACGAACGGTGTTGGCCAGTGTTCGATCACGAACTGGCTTTCGTTGACGAGTCCGTGCCTAACGAAATTAAAGTTGTCATTCCGTCGACCTCCCATGGCTACGAGACGAAGCACCTTTCTTTGAACTAAGTCTGGATGAGTGCGGAGTAGATCAGCAAGGTTGTTCAAGAATCCGAGCGAAACAATCGTGACACTTTGATCCCGTTGTGATTTAAGAATCTCTTCATAAAAGTCCAACGCATTGTGAGCTTGCACGTGGATTGACTCGCTAAGCATCTTTGCGAGGTAATTTAGGTAACGCGACTCATCCGGTTCTTCGAGCGTCCCTTCAAACCGGCCTATTGGTGTATTGGCTCGGTCGTACCAAGCATTGATGGCGGCGATCCCTCTTATTCCATCTGGATGTACTTCATTGAAGCTGACTCCAAGCAACTCGGCTTCTTTTCGGTTCGCGAGCGCATGTATCACAGCAAGTGCACCGACGTCGTCAACGTCCAGCGTCATATCCGTTTCAATGATTACTTTGACCATATCAGCGTTACAGACCGGGGCAGCGAAGGCCATGAGGAACACAATTGCAAGATCATATACAGCAAACACGCTGCGTGAATAGTGTCGCTTGAGAGAAGCGCGGTTCTCTTCGATAGGCCGTAGAAATATAAGAGCACTCGCAAATATAGGAAACGAAATGTGATGATAACGAATGCCGGGTTGCAAGGATCCTTGGTCATTCCAATGAATTCCGCTTAAACGATGGAGTCCCGCATCGTCGCCTGATACCGTGGCTCATGGTACGCTTATACATGACGCACATCCCTTGGAAGCTACGCAAGGCTGCCAAGAATTGGGATTTTGATTTGAACTGGTACGATCTCAGATTTGGTATAGCTCTCTTCCTTCTTGGTTTTGGATTACTGAGTAGTGCGAGTGAAGCCAGTGTCTTTTCCGGAAGCGCGCGGTTCTCATCCATTCAATTAGTCAACGGTCTTCAGGTATCAATTTTTGAAGATCAGCGGATGCCGATAGTCACGGTCCAATTGGTGTATTACATAGGGAGTTCTCACGAGGACGAGGACTCTCGGGGCCTAGCTCATTTATTCGAGCACCTAATGTTTAGTGCGACGAAAAACTACCCAGAAAGAGCTGTCTTCAAGCTCGTTGAACTGCATGGCGGTTCGACCAATGCAACGACTAGCTTTGATGAAACTCGTTACTTCGCCTCAATTCCACCAGGTCCACACGTGGGCGTACTAAAGATATACGCGGATCGTATGGTGAATCTCATAGTAACTGAACGAGATCTTGAAAGGGACAAGAAGATCGTTTTAGAAGAGCTACGCGTTAATGCACAAAACGATCCGATTAATCGCCTAGGTTTTGAAGCATTGAGAAGAGGATTTGAGAATCACCCGTACGCGATTTCGCCATTGGGAACGGAAGAGGATGTCAGCAATGCCACCGTAGCCAGTTGTATTGAGTTTTATCAACGATATTACGGACCACGCAATGCTCATTTATCGATCACCGGATCTGTTGGCACCGAAGAGACTCTCGAACTCATCGAGAGTTTGTTTGGTAGCATCGAGAAGCTAGTAGAACCTCCGCGTGCGGTTCCGTCGCTTGCAGAATGGGATTTTCCACAGGAACTTACGCTACGTGATGAGATCCCGCCTGTCGAAGCTAGTGCGCTTCTTTTCGAATTGCCAACCGCGGCGGCGGATGATCACGATGCGATTAATTTAATGATTTCACTCATTTCCGGAATAGACGGATTTGAAGATGATTTGATACGCAAACGGCGACGCGCTCTATACGCACAGACATTCGACCTACCTACGAAAGCCGGACGGGTACTGGCTTTCGGTTCGATCTCTTTGCCGTATCGTCGAAAGGCAACTGCATTTTCGTATTTGAATCAGACTCTCGATACGCTGGCTCGGTATGAGTGGTTAGACGAACAGTCACTTCTCGCCGCAAAACGACGATATCTTCAATCCGAATACCAAGGCCGGTATCGCTCATCCTCAATGGCGAACCGAATCGAGTTCGCACACGGTTGGCAGAACGACGTTTGGAAGGCATTTGATAGAGAGGATCGAATTGCGGCTATAACGATTGACGACATAAAGAGAGCGTACGAGCAGTACGTGGTTAACGCAGATCCAATCAGAATCTATGTTGAACCCGCAAGTGTGCCATGGTATGTATCTGCCTTTGGATGGCTGTATCCATTTGCCGATCGGATCGGATTGACGCGGTTTGTGCTATGAGACCCGAGGGTAGGGTAATGACAGCTCGCACGGCTCTGGTAGTGCTCACCGTCGGCGTAGCAGTCTCAACCGTTTATGGATCAGACGAAATCCAGACCTGGTATTTGTCGGACGGAACAGAAGTCCTCCTTTTGGAAGACCACCGAGCGCCCCTAGTCGACATTGAGATCAACTTCGACATCAATCGAATAATGCCTTGGAGCGTCGAGAACAGCGCTCAAGCTGCGTTCGTCGGGCAAATGTTCGATACGAACCGTCATATAGAGCGTGAAATCGAGCGTTCAGGCGTGTATTTGTCCGCTTCAATGGGATGGGGAAGAGCTCGAATCGGTGGCTCGAGCTTGGTAGATGATTTTCCAAAGTTAATAGAGCTGATCCAAAAAACAGTCGAAAATCGCGAATACAGTCGAGAAGAACTACGAAAATGGCAACGCGATCGTATCGTTAGTTGGAAGTCAACGACAACGAATCCACGCACGCTACTCAATCAAGCAGCCATCAAACTGTTGTATCCATTCGAAGATGACCCAAGAAACGCGCTATATGATCGACCCGATTCGATTGAGTTGTCCGCCGAAAAACTCGCTGCGATACGAGATACGGTACTCGCCACACCCGCTCGCAACATAGCCGTATCAGGTTCAATAAATAAAACAGAACTTCAAGGGCTGGTGAAGAATCTCCTTCCTGAAGTCAAGGAAGCGAATCGGTATAGTGATACAACAAGACAGCCACAAGAATTTTCTAAAGCTGAACCTATGGTCAAGAGCGTAACCAACTTGACTCAGGTCTATATGGCATTGATTAGGGACAGTTTACCGATGGTCCATGAAGACTATCCTGCCTATTTAGTAGTAAATCAAATACTAGGCGGAACTTTTAATTCTCGACTATACCAGAAACTGCGTCATGAAACGGGGGACACATATAGTGCGACTCTAAGCGCGTTGTTTACTACTGCGACGCGTCCAGGGATGCTGAGACTTCAGACGTATACGCGCGTTGACAACCAGCTGGATACGCAGAGTCGGCTTCGATCGGTATTAGAAGAACTGCATGTGCACGGCGTATCTAAAACGGAAGTAGAACGCGCTTTGGCTTACCTTAGGGGTCGTTTGGTTTTCTCCAACGAAACACCTGATCAGATCGTGAATCTCGCTGCGATCAATAGAGTCGCAGATTTACCTTCAAACTTTAGGGAAATGACTTTGAATCGTGCGTCGCAGATGTCTCTGAACGAAATCAATTCGTTTGCTCGGAACTATTACGATCCTAATAAATTCGCATTAGTGAAGGTCGTTCCTGAATCTGATTAGAAGGGTCAGCATAGGGGAAGGTTAGTTTTCCAGATTCCATGAATGTTCACGTCTAATAGTGGAATGGGTTCAAACTAATGGCCGAGACAGTCGAATTTCCTAGAAAATATTATATTTAACATAATATACATTATGCGAAATGAAGTGTACAGAAGGATGATTACGCAGTAACTAGTTGATTTAACACATATTTAGTTGAACTTGACACCGCGTCGCTTTGCATAGAACGTAAGGCACGCAACGATCGCGAACATCAATGTGCATGCGACAAAAAGCGCGGTATGTGGGCCGAAGTATTCAGCGATAAAACCCCATAAGAGCGCGCCGATCGGTCCTGCTCCCATAAACGAAAATGAGAAGAACGACATCACGCTTCCACGTTGGTCATTGGGTGCTTCCTCCTGCATGATCGTGCGTGACATACTCATCGCGACACCACCACATGCTCCCCAAAAGAACATCAACGTCAAGAAATATGGAAAATCAAACCCCAACGACGCCATTGAGAGGATTAGTGCACCAATCCCGTGAGCGAGTAATAACGCATTCCCTTTGTGGCGGATTTCACGCAAAATCAGTTGCGCAAGAATCGTTACGACCAAACCGGCGGAATTAACTAGGTTTACAAATGCGAGATCATCTGATGAGCCGTCATAACGCTCACGAATCAGTAACGGGATCGTAACGACATAAGAACCCATAAAACAAACGCCCATCGCAACGTTTTGAACGACGACCATTCGCATCGAGTGATTCGACCAGACCGTCGTGAATCCGTTCTTGATTGACCTTGCTAACGCGGGAAACCAGGGTTCTGTCGTAAGTCGGACGCTCGGATCACTTTGTTGAGGTATTCGACTGAGCGCGACCGCGCCACTGGCGACGATCGCTGTCTGGGTCGCGATGATTAGAAATCCCCCGTGTTAGGCGACATGCAAACTGCCGGAAAAACGACATCGAAACTGCCGGTGATTCAGGCGCGATCGTAAGCGGTTGCGCCGCTGTTTGTCACCATCACGGAGTTTGGATATGACGACCTTGAAACCACCCGATACCATCGC
>JAJECH010000049.1 GCA_022822135.1 Pseudomonadales bacterium | reverse complement strand
GCAGGATGTGACCGGTGCTGGTCGCCACTTGACCCACGTTCATGTCCACACCGATGACCCTGCCGTCGTCCGCACGTTGAGGGAGGTCGACTTCGTACGTCACCACGGCATACCACTTGCCGCGGCGTTTCAGCACGCGCGCCTGTTTCGGCGTACCGTCAGCGTACGGATTCCCGCCTTTGCGGCGTAACTTGCACGCACCGATGTTTGGAATGTACAACTGATGATCGACGATCTTGACGTTGTCGGGTATCGTGAAGCCATCACGATCATCGAAGCGACTGCGGAAGGATGGTTTTCCCACGGTACCCGTCTGATCGTCGAAAAACCGCTTTCAGGTATCGGCTTGATACTTCAGCACGTAGCGGACGGGTGCGAAAGGTAATTCCTGCAGCCACGGCAGTCGCTTTCGCAGTTGGGTGAATTCCTTCCCAAGCGTGAAGAACGAGGTCGAACTCGGTTCAGGTTTGATGCCGTAGGTGGCTTCAAAACACTGATTGAACTGATACGTCGCCAGACGTTCCGCGAGAAAGTGGTTCCACACGAAACGACACGCCCCGGCAAGTCGCTCCAGTTGTTTTGCGTTCGTGCGTGTCACCGGGAGCAGACGAAACGTGATGTTGCGATGGACACGTTGCATGTGAGGAATGCGCGGTTTCTCAGAATGTAGGTTGTTCATCACTAAATCTCGTAACCTGTGCAAAAGTATAGCAATAAATAATTTAGTCAGGGTTATAAGTCCCTTTAATTTCAGTCAATCGACCACACGACGCTAAGCTCCCCATAAAATGCCGTCCGCATCGATCTCAACCAATTTCTCTGAATAGCAATTTGCGCGTTTTGGACAGAAAAGCAAGTATGAGTGATGCCATTGCCTTCTATGAGTCGGAACCAGCACGCGCGAAGGCTCTGACGCCCGAACAGGTTCAACGATTCAACCGCGACGGGTTCGTGCGGCCGCTTGATGCGCTATCTGATGACGAGATTGGAAACGCGCGAGCCTATTTTGAGTCGCTCTTGAATCGCATGCAAGCCATGCGAGACGGCCGAAACTCCTACGCGCTAGACGGCTATCACTTGCGTTGCAAGGGAATTTGGGACATGGCCCGGCATCCAAGGATTTTGGACTACGTCGAAGATCTGCTAGGACCTGATTTCACGTGCTGGTCGACGCATTACTTCTGCAAGTTGGGACAAGACCCCAAGCGTGTACCGTGGCATCAGGATGCAACCTATTGGCCTGTGCGTCCCACCATGACCGTTACGGTGTGGCTTGCGATTGATGATGTGGATGCGACGAATTCGCCATTGCAATTCATGCCGGGGAGCCATCGGCGAGGCGCGATTGAATATGTAAAGGCAGAAGGCGCTACAGTCCTCTCCCAGGAGGTAGAAGACGTAGCGCGTTTCGGTGAGCCGGTGGCGAATGTGCTGAAAGCAGGGCAGATTTCAATCCACACCAGCACCTTGCTTCATGGTTCGGAGCCGAATCAATCCCGTCGCCGACGTTGTGGATTAGCGCTTCGATATATCCCATCGAGTTGCGGCTCGGTCGCAGGTGCAGAACGCGTGCTCAATCTAGGCATTCCTTGTCGCGGGGAACTCGGGAAATGGCGGCACAATGAACCACCGATCGGAGACGATCTTAGGCCATTGCATCGGCACTACCGCGACTGAAGCCTCTGCATTTATCGAAGGTCTTTCAGTGGTAGCATTAGGCATGGCGAAAATAGACAAGCTAATCTCAACAGGAGATGCCAAATGACGATGGCGATTACCCCCATTGATGCGACTCTCGGCGCTGTGGTCACGGGCGTGGATCTCGCCCTGCTTGACGACAAGACGTGGGAGCAGATTCATGACGCGTTTCTAACGTATGGTCTCTTGGTATTTCCTGGTCAGGAGAATCTTGACGATGAATCCCAGGGAGCGTTCGCGTTACGCTTCGGAGAGATCGAAAAACTAAACCCGAAGCAATACAGCACGACCGCTCGATTTAGTAACCAGAAAGCCGACGGTACGTTAGCTAAGGTGGACGATTACCAATACTGTATGTTGAAAGGTAATGAAGGTTGGCATACTGACAGTACGTACATGCCGTTGGCGTCGAAAGCGGCCATGTTGATGGCGCTGGTGGTACCGCCAGAAGGTGGTGAGACTGGATTTGCAGATATGCGCGCCGCCTACGACGCTTTAGACGATGCCATGAAGGAGAAGCTAGAAGGACTGTCGGCGTATCACTCGTTGTACTACTCCCAGTCAAGACTTGGTTATACCTTCAAAACCGACAACATGTACGGCTTTCACGACAAAGGCGCGCCACATCGTCCGGTCATAAAGACCCACCCTGAAACGGGCCGCAAATCACTTTACACAGGAAGGCATGCTTACGGCGTGACTGGGATGAGTCCAGAGGAGTCGGAAGAATTTCTGGATAAGCTAATGGAGGAAGCGTGCCAGCCTCCTCGCGTTTATGAACACAAGTGGCAGGTTAACGATATAGTGGTTTGGGACAATCGCTGCGTCATGCATCGAGCGAGACCATACGACCCGAGTTACACGCGAGTTCTTAGGGCTTCACGGATTGCTGGCGAACCGGAGACAGAACTGGCACCTACGTTTGCTGATCCTAGGGCCGATGGCTTTTACCCCTCGTCAAGCAATATCTCAAGGCTTTTCGAAGAACAAGAAGCTGCTGAAAGTGTCTAAATTGAGACAGAAGGGGTTCTAGCCGCCTGACGCGTAGAGCCAGCTTCAACACCTTCACGTAACTTGATTGGGGGCTGGCAGTGGCAGAAAACGCACCAAACCGCTTCGCCGGAGAGACTTCCTCATGGTTGGGAGTTTGTTTGGCGATTTGCATCGCTACGGCTACGAACGCCATTGGACAGGAGGCGCATCTCCTTAATGTGCAACCAGCGACCATCAAAGATGGCGAGATCGCACTATACGGCGTCATTCGAGAAATACCCAATTACCCTTTCGGTGAAGGAACGGTACTAGCAGTGCAAGTTACTGCGTCCGACTCAGACCTCACGACTGAGTCTCGACGTGAGGCGCAAGGAGCGCCATGCAATTTCTGCACCACGACGCACTACTTTCTTGTCAGCAAAGAGAACGAGAAGCGTCCAAAAATTCTCTATCGGACAGCTCCCGGTCCGGTCACATACATCCACATCGATAAGAAGGAATACATGGTGGGTAAAGTTGATTTAGGTTGGGAGGGCGAGAAGCCGACGCTCGAGAAAGTAACACTGCTACAGACAGGGTTCGCACCACCTCTCTTCAAGCGGCGCATCAACGTTCGTTTCGATGAGCGTATTGAATCGGCTTCACGAGCCGACGAAATTGCGTATATGGCCATTCGAGACGCTTTTGCATACGCAAGGCCGCTAACAGTGCCAAAAGTATTCCCGCCTGGACACGTTCACGCAAACGAAACAGGTACTGAGCGAAACGCCCCCTAGCACTGCGTCGCTACGTTCACTTTAAAGAAAGACGAACTTTACGACGAAGACCGCAGCGATTACACCCATAGCGGGATGGACTGATCTGACCTGACCTGCAATGGTCTTGGTAAGCACATACGTGATAAAACCAATGCCGATGCCTGTCGCAATTGACCCCGAAAACGGGATCGCGAAGGTGGTAATCACGGCAGGCATGCTCTCGGTCAAGTCTGTCCACTTAATCTCGGTGGCAAAATCGTGATCTTAAGCAAGTAGCTAGAGCTCCAATAAGGTAAATGACGGTCAATCTGAATCAGCAACTTCAAGCTGGAGAAGATTCACTATTTCGCGCCTAGGTGTGCACTTTCGCGCTAACTGGACCGAGTTGTGAATAGCATCTATAGGATTGTGCAAATCGCCCTATACTTTAGACAGCTAGCCGATTTGCCGTGACACCGTTCAACGATCAAACCAGCGACGTAGCCACTTAAATTGCAGTCAGAATCGGCAAAAAAAACAAACCGTAAGGGTAGATTTTTAACATGTGTGCCATTAAGCTCTCGTGGGAACTAACATTTCAATCAGCACACTTGCTTTCGGAGTCAGTTTAATACACACTGAGTCACAATTAATCGGTACCGTTTGCGTTCTCGTCCGAATAGAACAAGGTAGCTATCAATCTCATCGAATCTGAATATAGAACTATGCATTGCATCGCGGAAGGGATGAAACGTACACTTTTATGGGCTAGCAGAGAGTCGACGTGAGAGCATGTGGGAAAAGACAGTATTTCACTAGATAAGAGCATGGCTTCAGAACAAGGAAAGGAGTCTCCACGCATCAACAGGTCCTCCCAATGAACGCACACGCTGGTTCAATTCATAAGGGCGATTGCCTGGAAGTCATGAAGACGCTGGAGGAACAGTCCGTTGACATGGTTCTCTGCGACTTGCCCTATGGAACGACGCAAAACAAGTGGGACAGCTTAATACCACTCGACGCACTCTGGGAGCAATATCGTCGACTTCTCAAACCTGGGGGTGTCGTCGTCCTAACTTCCCAAGGGCTATTCACTGCTCGATTAATCATGAGCAATGAAGCATGGTTTAAATACAAGTTCGTTTGGGTCAAGAGCAAACCTACGAATTTCTTAAATGCCCGTCGTCAGCCACTTCGTCAACACGAGGATATTTGTGTCTTTTATCCGAAACAACCTCTTTACAGACCCGTGATGTCTGATGGAGAACCTTACGACAAAGGCATCAGGAAGAACCAGTACACTGGAAGCTATGGAGACTTCAAACCTTCTCATGTGCGAAGCAATGGTGGGCGGTTTCCGACAGACGCGCTGTACTGCAAGACCGCTGAAAGTGAATCTGGAGGACGCGTGTGGCATCCGACCCAAAAACCCGTTGCACTAGGGCGCTATCTGATCCGCTTATTTACAGACGAAAATGATGTTGTCCTTGATAACGCGTTCGGAAGTGGGAGTTTCCTTGTCGCAGCTGCTATTGAAGGCAGGAGATATGTGGGGATTGAGAAAAACGAGGAAGTCCACTTGTTTAAGAAGCAACGTATCGACTATATCCAAGTTGCCAAGCAACGGCTCGCGGAAGTGAAAGAATCTGAGAAAAATGGGTTGACTCCCGAACCCATCCTTTCAACCCTGAGGACAAGTGCAAGAATAGGGCGAACGGCGAAACGTGGCATGGTTGATGTAGACGATGTAATCCGGCACTCGCAAGCAATCGCTAAAGGATGACTCCTCGTCAAGTAAATTACAACGAGCGATCATGGGCCATTGATTTAATCGGACATATTAAAAATGCCGCAAATAAGAATAACCGGCCGATAAAAAACGCAGGTGGTGAACAAACAATCACGACAGATAGCGGATTCCTTTATCCGGATGTGCTATTGTTCGGGGATGAATCGGCAGCCTTAATTCTTCAAGGATGGGAATTGAAGATGCCGGACACACCGATAGATGATCCCGATTTTCACCAGAACGCAGAAGACAAGGCTCGAGCTCTTGGTCTGGATAGTTTCCTTTTATGGAACGTGACTCATGCGCGTTTGTACATAAAGGATAGCGTCAGGGACTCCTTTTTACTTTCCAACTCATGGGACGAATTGGAGGATGTCAAGCTTCGCAACAGCGTCATCTCGAACCGTTCCCGATGGGAAAAGCAAGCTGACGAAATCGTCGCCTATGTGAATCATCTGTTGGAAACCAAATCACTGGAGGGTCGTCCGTTCGTCGAAGCGTACCGGAGTGGCGGAGTAACCTCTCTGATCATGGAAAACCAAAGTGTACTTAAGGACGCTCTGATCCATGAATCGGACAGGAACCACGTGTTTCGAGCCGAGGCCGATCTTTGGTGGAGCAAGCATGACAAGGAGTACTCTGGCACAGATCAAATGTCCGTACTTGGTCAAGCGGTGATTTCAAATTGGATCGGCAAGATACTTTTCGCACACATTCTGCGTGAAACGGACTCCCGAGCACGTAAAGCAGGAGACATATCTGCAGAAACGACCCCGTCACAAGCCTTGAGGCTTTTTGAAGGTCTTTCCCACGAATGTAATTTTTGGACCATCTTTTCAACGAGCCTAGGACTGAATGTTCTGCCAAATGCACTTTGGAATCAATTGAAACAATTCAATAACCTCCTGACCGATTTGAGAGTAGGATCTGTAGAACAGGAACAGTTGTCGCAAATATTGGAAGCGACCGCCGAAGTTGCTAGGAGGAAACTACGGGGACAATTTCCAACACCGATCGAGTTGGCGCGATTGCTGGTTCACTTGTGTTTACGAAACAGGTTGAAGGACCGCATTCTCGATCCTTGTTGCGGTAGCGGAACCATCGTTCGAGCTGCAACTGAACAGAAGCTGGCGGCAGGGGTAGATTCTGTCGAAGTCGCGGCATCCATATTCGCTGGTGACTTGGATCCTCAGGCTGTGCAGATTGCGACATTTGCGTTGGCGAAACCTCATCTAATGAACATTCCAATGCGGCTGTTTCAACGGGATGCATTTGAGATTCGACCTGACACCGTCATAGATCTCGTCGATCCCAAAGACGGTTCGAGTTTTTCAGAGACTCTCGGTGAATTTGAATCGATCGCAACCAATCTGCCTTTCGTGTCTCAATCAGGAAGAAAACAATACGGAAACGCAATAGCAAACGTGAATGAAGCATTCGGTGCAAATGCCGATAAGGGATTGTCGGGTAGAGCGGATGTGGCGGCGTATCTGCCTTTTTCCTTCCACCCCATGCTTAAGCAGGGAGGTCGCCTCGGGTTCATCATTACCAACGCATGGCTGGGCACCGAATGGGGAGACGATTTCTTCAATCTGCTGAACCGGTATTTCAACTTGAAATGCGTGATTACTTCAGGCGCCGGTCGATGGTTCCAAAAAACGAAGGTTGTGGCCAACATCCTGATCATGGAGAAACGGAATAGTAACTCGCAGCCTCGAGAGAGTATTGATTTTGTTGTTCTAAAGCGACCGTTGAACGAATTCGTAGAAGAAGAGGAGGTTCGATCGATGGCTGCTCAGATCGAACTTGGTCAAGCTCTTGAGGACGCGATGACCATTCGAAGGGTCTCCATGCCCGACATGATGCGTTTTCGAAAGTATGGCTTGGGAGGAAACGCTCAGTTCGTCAATTGCGATTGGATATTGAATCTGCCGTTGGTGCCCATAAGCAATTTCTTCACCATACGTCGTGGGGAGAGGCGAGGTAAAAATGCGTTGTTCTATCCGAGCGGTAGCCATGGCATCGAGGAGGATTACATTCGACCTTTAGCGAAAAACCTAAAGGATTTCAAATTCTTGAAGGGCACCGCCGAAAGAGAAGCCTTCTGTTGTGGCAGAACGGAAGAAGAGCTAAGGGAACTGGGGCATGACGGAGCACTAAACTGGATAAATAAATTCAAAGATTCCGATACTGTTACGAGGCTATCGAGAAGTAATCTCCAATGGTACGAGATGTCCGTCGATGACATGGCTGAACTTGTGATGTCGATAAACTACGATAAGAGATTGTTTGTCGCGCGACTTGACCCGCCAGCGTTCGCCGACCAAAGGCTCGTTTGTCTTGATGGTAAAAACAATGTAGATATCGATCTATGTCAAGCATTGCTAAACAGCACAATCGGCATGTTCATCCTTGAAGGAATGGGATTCGGAAGAGGGGAAGGAGCGTTGGACCTCAACAAAGACAGAATTGAACAGTATCTTCATATTCTTGATCCATCAAGCCTGAGTCACAGACAATCCCTAGAGGTCAAGAATGCGTTCAAACCTTTACTAAATCGTGAGGTCTTAATTGTGGATGACGAGCTGGAGCAAGAGGATCGCCAGCTGTTCGATGATGTCGTTATCCGCAACTTCGGACTTTCCGTGTCTAGAGAGAGAATTTACAAAGACCTTCGCACACTGTTGGGAATTCGTCTTTCTGTGAATATGGTCGCTTAGCTTAATCCAGACTCATATGGTCGAAACGGCTGATCGGCTGGTCAAGCTTTTGTAGCATCTGCTCGAATCTCTTTCTCTCTTCGAACGGGTCCGAATAACCAGCACTTCCTCGTCCAGTCTTGTTTTCTCTAATGCAGGTTCTTGAAATATCGCGATTAAGGCGCGATGCGGTCGTGCGCGAAGCCGCTTGACGCTAAATATTTGGCGAGATGCTAACTTGGCGGTCAAGACAGACGGCGGCAGGTCGTCCAATACTGCCTGCAGAAGAAACGCTCGTATTTTTACAAAGCACCGATAACGAGCTGATATCACATGGTCGCGTCGAGTCTCTGCAATTTGGGATGCTCTTCCGACAGGCGCTTAATGACGACGTGGAAAGTGCTCGCGCGTGAGTATTCTCACGAACACGATTGAGAATCTGAATTAGGCATTCCGTAGAGTCTTGCTCATACGTTCCTCTCACAGAAAGACGAACTTTACGACGAAGACCGCGGCGATTACACCCATAGCGGGATGGACTGACCTGATCTGACCTGCAATGGTCTTGGTAAGCACATACGTGATAAAACCAATGCCGATGCCTGTCGCAATTGACCCCGAAAACGGGATCGCGAAGGTGGTAATCACGGCAGGCATGCTCTCAGTCAGGTCGCCCCACTCAATCTCGCCGAGTGACTTTGCCATTGCGCATCCGACAAACAGAATCGCAGGTGCGGTTGCGTACGACGGGATGGATGTGGCAATAGGTGCAAACAGCATGGTAAGAATAAACAGCGCCCCTACCGTAACCGCAGTTAGTCCGGTTCGTCCTCCGACCCGGATCCCCGCAGCGCTCTCGATATAGCTCGTGGTGGTGGAGGTTCCGACCAGCGAGCCAAAAATCGTAGCGCTACTATCGGCCAGCAACGCATGACGTAGATTTTTGATGCGGCCTTGGTCATCAAGCATGTTGGCTTGATGAAGCACGGCGACGAGCGTCCCGCTGGTGTCGAACAAATCGACGAGCAACAATGCGAATACGATCGCAACCAAGCCTAAAGATAGCGCGCCACCTATATCGAGCTGCATGAGCGTTGGACTGAGTGATGGAACACCACTGACGATCGCGTCGGGAGGAGGCGACCAACCCGCGATCCAGCAAAAGATCGCTATCGCAAGAATGACCAAAGCCAGCGCACCAGGAATCTTCTTGGAATCTAGGACCACCATGACGACAAAGCCAAGCAATACAAGGACCGCGGTCCATTGCACGAAGTTGCCTAATGCACTGATATCCAAGGGGTTGTCGCCCATGACGTTCGCACTTCGTAGAGCCACGAGAATGAGGAACACTCCAATTCCCGCGGCAATCGCCATTTTTTGCGATTTTGGGATGCTGTTGATGATCATCTCGCGAATTGGCAGCACCGACAAAATCAAGAAGAGCACGCCCGAGCAGAACACCGCGCCTAACGCGACCTGCCAAGAAATCCCCATACTGATGACCAATGTCGCAGCGAAGTAAGCGTTCAATCCCATTCCGGGCGCAAGCGCGATCGGATAGTTTGCGTAGAGACCCATCACGAAGCAACCGAAAGCTGCGGCTAGGCATGTGGCGACAAACACCGCGTTGTGATTCATCCCTGCGTCCGCGAGGATGGTGGGATTGACGAATACGATGTAAACGAGCGTCAGAAACGTTGTTGCCCCAGCGAGCAATTCCGTTTTGACGTTCGTTCCCCGATTTTTGAGGTCAAAGAATCGATCGAGTGTTTCTCGCATGGGATTCAATCGTCCAACATTCGCGCGCGCGTTCAATTTTCATTCTAGACTGCGTGATATGGACGGTTTTAAAACTCGGCGTCTGTACCTAAACTTTTAGAGGCTTGCGTAGTCAAATTCATCGCTCTAGTTCAACAACGATCTTGCAACTAAACATCAACGCCATTACGGCTGCCGGGCGTGCCACCGAGGAACAGGCATTACGTTCTCTGCGTAAGACGCTCAAGGTGAGCGATGAGGAGCGAAAACTCATCATGAGGGACGCAAGTCAACTCGTCGAGGAATGTCGAGAGCATTCGCATGAACGGTCGTTCTTAGATCAATTCCTCGCTGAATACGGTCTATCGAGTTCTGCAGGCGTCGCGCTCATGTGTATCAGTGAAGCACTGCTTCGGATCCCAGATGAAAAGACGGCGGATGCCCTGCTCTCGGAACGTCTCAGCAGTGCAGATTGGGCAGAACACCTCGGACATTCGGAATCACTCTTTCTAAACGCCTCCACATGGGCGTTGTTGCTAACGGGAAAGGTGATGTCGCTTCAACCCGAAATCACGCGGAATGTAGCAGACTGGTTAGGTTCGCTAGTTGCGAACGTTGGGGAGCCAGCAATCCGAGCAGCGATGGCTCATGCTATACGAATCCTCGGTAACGAGTTCGTTTTTGGTCGGTCGATTGACGGTGCGTTGAATCGAGCTCGGAGTCTAGGCACCGCGTGTTCGTTCGATATGTTAGGCGAAGGCGCGCGTACAACACGTGCTGCTGAAGAGTATTTCGATGCGTACGTCGTTGCGCTGAAGGCGATCGCAAAAGCGAACCAATCCGCGCAAGCCGAATCAGGCATGTCGGTCAAATTGTCAGCGCTTCATCCGCGTTACGAACCACTACAGCGAAAATGCGTGTTGCCGGAGTTAGGTGCACGTATGCACGAACTTGTGTCTCTGGCTGCCGATTTAAATGTTCAAGTTTCAATCGATGCGGAGGAAGCGAATCGGCTAGAGCTGTCACTCGAGATTTTTGAAGAATTGGCGCGGTCTCATGCGCTTCGAGATTGGGACGGATTCGGGTTCGTCGTGCAGGCATACTCAAAACGCGCTAATGCAGTTGTTGATTGGTTGGAGGATCTCGCGAAGTTAACGAATCGCAGAATTCCAGTTCGTTTGGTCAAAGGTGCGTATTGGGATGCCGAAATCAAGGAAGCCCAAGTCGATGGCTTGCCAGGATATCCAGTTTTTACGCGCAAAGCATCGACGGACCTAGCATGGCTTTCTGCGTTGCAACGTTTGTTTTCCTGCGAACATCTGTACGCGCAAGTGGCGACGCATAACGCCTACTCGATCGCGGCAGCATTACGCCTGTCGAAGGGACGCCCGTTCGAGTTTCAACGCTTACATGGAATGGGTGAGTTGCTTTACACACACGCGCAAACTCAATTCGACCATATGGCGCCTATTCGTGTGTACGCGCCAGTAGGTGAATTCAAGAATCTTCTGTCGTACTTGGTTCGACGTCTCCTTGAGAATGGTGCCAATGCATCGTTTGTGAATCGATTCCTAAATGATCAGTTGCCCGTCGACGAGGTCGTGCAGGATCCGATCGAAGTCGTCGAAAGACGTAAGTTCAATCCACATCCCCAAATCCCGCTTCCGCGTGATCTGTACGGAGAAGCCCGACTAAATTCTGTTGGCATCGATTTAGGTGATCGGCACAAGGTTGATGGTCTATTAGCTGTTGTCGATTCCTCATCTTTCTCACCATTAGCGATAAAAACGAGTTCTACGAAGTCGATCGACCGGTCGTTTGACAAAGCACAGCAGGCGTTCGTGACTTGGTCCCGAGTGTCAACGACCGAGCGACGGCAAATTCTTGAACGATATGCAGCGTTGCTTGAGCGGCAACGCGCGCAATTGATTCGTGTACTTCAAGACGAAGCCGGCAAGACGTTAACCGATGCTATCGCGGAAGTGCGGGAAGCCGTAGATTTCTGTCGCTATTACGGTGCGGAGTGTGAACGGCTATTCAATCCAAAGATGCTAAAGGGGCCTACTGGCGAAGTTAACGTCTTGAGCTATAAAGGCTGTGGCGTATTCGTGTGCATTGCACCGTGGAATTTTCCGCTTGCGATATTCATCGGTCAGGTCGTGGCAGCGCTAGCAGCCGGTAACGCGGTCATTGCGAAGCCCGCAGAACAGACGCCAAAGGTTGCACAGTACGCTGTTAGCTTGTTGAAAGAGGCGGGATTACCAGATGGAACCCTCCAAATCGCCTACGGGGACGGAAGCGTTGGCGAACAGCTTGTAGCGCACGATCAATGCGCCGGGGTTGCCTTCACTGGGTCATTTGCCACCGCGAAATCTATTCAACGTACGTTAGCGAATCGAGATGGACCCATCGTACCGTTAATCGCAGAAACTGGCGGCGTGAACGCGATGCTGGTTGACTCATCTGTCTTGCTTGAGCAGACGGTCGACGACATCATTTCGTCGGCGTTCCGCTCCGCGGGACAAAGATGCTCAGCATTGCGGTTGTTGTATGTGCAGGATGACGTCGTGGACGCACTGTTGAATATGTTGGTCGACGCGACGAGTTTACTGGTGGTTGGAGATCCTCGAGATGAAGCGACGGATGTCGGTCCAATCATTGACAAGGAAGTATTAAATCGGTTGAACGAATACGTAGAAGGTGTTCGCGAAGACGTTCTTTACCAGTATGAACTTGATCCGTCATTGCAAGCAACACATTGCCCACCTACGATCGTTCAAGTTAGTTCGGTCGAAGACGTTCAAGAAGAAATATTTGGACCAGTGCTTCACGTGTGTTCGTATCCAACGACAAGATGGCGAGAGACGCTGGAAGCTATGAGCGATACAGGTTTCGGTCTAACGTTCGGCGTACAAACTCGAATTCAAACGAGGGCGCAGGTCGCTGCGGAAGCGATCGGGGCTGGAAACTCTTACATCAATCGTGACATGATCGGCGCGACCGTCGGGGTTCAACCATTCGGTGGGCACGGGCTCTCAGGAACGGGACCGAAAGCAGGTGGACCGAATTACCTGGCGCGATTTACAGAAGAGTTAGTTATCACGGACAACGTAGTTGCGACAGGTGGCGATAAAGACTTACTAAGACTTGAAGACTAGCGGTCGATCAATCCACCCTAACCCGAATTCGGGAGAATGATCTCGACTTGGTTTTGTTCTGGATTTAGCGGTGATTTGAAGGTAAATCGTCTTCGTCCTTGAGTCAGCGACCACCTCATACCAAGCATCCCAATCGTCGTAATGAATAGATCGCTCATATCGAAAGGTCGACCAAAGATCACCGGGTAGATCATGAAGACCATTGCGACGGATAGCAACGTCCATACGATAAAGAGCGGAAGCGGTTCGTGTATGTTCTTCAAGAACCACTTGAAGGTTCTCATGGTCGCTCCGGAGTCTTAGGAATCGCCAGATTGTTAGGCGATCAAACTGAAGAGGCAGAATTTTCGCTAATTTATGTGTCAGCGACCTTCGAGCAGGGACTTCCAGCAGACTGGTACCGCTCTAGGATTCGAATGCGGTCAAACAGACGTTCGCGGATAGCTTCTGCGAATATCTATGACCCTTGAACGTCGGTCCACTAGCAATATCATGGACATCACGCTAACTCATAGAGCCCGGCGAATCGAACTGTGGGAGTGAAAACAACTCAAGCAGAATAAGGTCGCTATTGAGATGTCAGATACAAGAACGAAAGGACATTTAGCAATGGGTCTTATCAGAACGCTCATTTTCGGGTTGTCAATGTGCACTGCACTCAATTCCTTAGGAGAACAAGAAAGAGTCATTCGAGGACAGATTCATGGAATCGATAGCGCGGAAGGTGCTTGGGTCGGGATTGTTACTGGAAAGGCTTCATTCGCACGCAATTCGGTAGTTCCACATGATGAATTTATGTTCGGTGATGGAGAGGAGACGGCAAGGAACTGGACGTTTGTACCAACGAACGAATTTGAACTTAAATCGGAAATCGAAGAAGAAGCTGTCCTTCTTGTTGTCTCTAAGAATCGTGTACAAGCTGAGATCGCGATACATCCAGATGATGTTGAAAATCCTATCGAGGTGTCCCTCACATCGGGGGTCGGAATAAAGGGCTTTGTTCGTGCGTCAGACGGCAAACCGGTTGTAGGCGCGGAGATTTCCTTCTCGCCGAGTCACAAACAATATGACATTCCATTATTCGCGAAGCCAAAATGGGTTACGAACTTTGATGGGTCTTTCCACCTAGAAGGTTTAGAAGGCGAGCACCACTACGTAATGGGAGTGACAGCCGAAGGCTTTGCCCCCGTCATACTAGGTGGTATGAGAATACCTGAACAGGGCATCAACCATCTCGAAATTGAGCTTCAAAAAGGTTACTTCGTATCGGGGTTCGTTGTCGGTGAGGACGGTGAAACCCTCGCTGACATAGAGGTTAGAGCGTCTTGGACTCGGAACCACTTTGAGATCATTGAATCGGACGGAATACGGAGAACAAACCCGAGGCCCAATTCGTTTAACATCCTAAAGACGGGCACAAGAACCGAACCCGATGGTTCCTTTTGGATCGGTCCGTTCGCTAACGGAACCACGGGAAAACTCTATGCCGAAGAATCGTCGATAGGTTCTGCGATAAGTCGAGAGATTTCTGTTCCCTACAGCGATCTAGTGCTTAGACTCGACCAAGAGGTTCTTCGAGGACGTGTTCTGGATGAAACTAGCGGAGCCCCTATAGAGAGATTCTCTGTGGCAATGTACATTGGTGAATCAAGATCGCACGCGATTGAATCCAGTGATGGTGTTTTCGATATACCGGTATATCCATTCGATGAGGATGGAACGGAGATTAGAGTAAGTGCTCAAGGATATTTGCGATGGACTCGAGAAGTGTTTGGCGGGTCTAGCGGCGAATACGATCTCGGCGACATATCGCTCGTCAAGGCGCGAGCAGTAAGGGGGATCGTGCGTAACGCGCAGACAGGCTCACCTATAAAGGGTGTGGCCATTTTTCTTGTATCTGATCGCGGTCAAGATCCATATAACGAGGAACCAATAAACAACTGGTCGTACCATGGTCTTGCCCATTCGGACCCGTCGGGAGCATTCACTCTTGATGGCGTAGATCACCGTGTAGATCGTCTGTTTCTGATCATCGGTCGCACTAATTTTGCGTCGGTTGATCTACCCAAGGATGCCGAGGAATTCAATATCGACTTACAACTTAATGGGGTAATTGACGGATCACTAATCCTGCCGGATCGTACGCCAGTTAAAGGCGTTCTAGAAATACGCGGTTCTAGTTGGATGATGCCATGGAAAACCGAAGTTGACGGCTCTTTCCGGTTGGAAAGACTTGTGCCAGATACCTATACACTCAGCGTCGAGACAGATGCGGGATTGGTAGAGCAACGGTCAGTTGTGCTCAAAGCTAACGAGCGGTTAAGCGAGTTCGACTTAATCGTAGAGCCAGGGTGGACGGTAACAGGCACCATTTCTGGACTGGAAGGCATCGAGCGTGTCAAAATTACGGCTCAGGATCTAGATTCAAACGTTTTAGTTCGGAAACGCTTTCTCAATGGTGAATACGCCATTCATGGGTTACCTCAAGAAGTCACACTGGTCGCGCGTAGTTCATCGGGGCATACGTTGGTCAGAGAGTTCCGTGACGGGAATGAGAAGGGGTCCGTAGTAGATTTCCATATCAATGGGGAATCTCAACTTACTGGATGGTTGACCTCTGGCGGGGAACCGTTGAGCGGGATAGCTGTGGCGATCAAGCCAGAAGACCCAGAAGCAATAACAGCCAATGTAATGACGACGGAATCTGGGCGCTACGAAGCTCTTCGGCTAACAGATGGTAAATACGTCATCTCCACCGATACTGGTTACGAATATTCAGTGGAAATTAATGGCGACACGATGTTTGATATCGAAGTTCCTCAAAACTCGTTAAGTGGGATTGTCAAAGGCGAACGGACGCGACTCCCTATTGGCGGCGGACAGGTGAAATTGGTGCGAGCCAACGACTATGAGAATGAGCGATCTGTCGAAATAACCCGAAGAATCGGTGGCGATGGGACCTTTCTATTTAAAGGGTTAGTCCGTGGTGATTACGACATCCTCGTTGAGCACCCAAATGCGGAGACGATATCGAGTCGGATGCACGTTTCAGGGTTCGAAACGGTGGAAATGAGGGTGAATTGTGCGAATACACTTGAGTGCGTTTATGGACGATCTGACGAAGAGTTTTCCAATATTCGTCATTAACTGAGCAGTTGGTATCAATTTGAGAAGACGCGAGCGTCCTCCGCTTGCTTGTTACCCTGCGGCGATTAGATTTTTGACAAGCTGATGAGTGCGTTTACGCTCGTATTTCTTAGCTGGTGTGTTCGTGATTTCACTCAGCTCGCTTGCGTCGAGTCCGCGTTGCGTTGTAGCCGTGTCGACTTCACCGTAGACCGTCGATCTTTGCCGGGGCACGCGTCCGGCGGCTTCGATTATTGCGATCATTCGGGAAGGAGACGTCTCTTGCCCGTGTTCTGCCCCGGCGGCTCGTGTGATGCTCTCATTCATCAACGTACCGCCTAAATCGTTACAACCGGCGTTCAACGCCGCAATAATGCCCTCATGCCCGAGTTTGACCCAACTCGCTTGGATGTTCTTAATGTGAGGATTGAGTGCCAATCGTGCAACTGCGTGCACGAGAATGGCTTCTCGAAACGTGGGTCCGCGGCGCGCTCTACCCTTCAGATACATGGGCGCTTCCATGTGTACGAAAGGTAGCGGAACGAATTCGGTAAAACCGCCAGTTCTCTTCTGAAGGTCTCGGATCCGGAGCAAATGGCCTGCCCAATGCTTGGGTTGGTCGACATGACCATACATGATCGTAGCCGTGGTTCGGAAACCCACTTTGTGTGCGGTCTCCATGACTTCAAGCCATTGGTCGGTATTGATCTTGTCGGGACAAATAACAGCACGCACCTCGTCGTCGAGGATTTCGGCTGCCGTACCTGGTAGCGTGTTGAGCCCTGCTTGTTTCAACTGAATGAGATACTCGTCAAGCGGGAGATTCGAAGTAGCCGCTCCCTGCCAGACCTCTAGCGGAGAAAACGCGTGGATGTGTATCTCGGGTACTGCTTCCTTGACCGCCCTCAGGATGTCGATATAGGTAGAGCCGGTGTACTCAGGGTGTATTCCGCCTTGCATGCACACTTCCGTGCCGCCTCGCTCCCACGCTTCGCGCGTGCGGCGTTGAATTTCTTCGTGACTTAGATCGTATGGACGTCCGCGCAAGTTCTCCGCGAGCTTGCCTTTCGAAAATGCGCAGAACTGACATTTGAAATAACAGATGTTGGTGTAGTTGATATTGCGGTTGACCACATACGAAACTGCATCGCCGTTGTGCTGCTTCCGTAACTGATCTGCAGTTTGGACGACTGCATTGAAGTCGTCGCCTCTAGCCCGAATTAAGCGGACGATTTCTGCTTCAGAAAGGTCTTTCTCAGCAACAGCGCGCTCCAGGATCGAGGAAATATCGCTGGAAACGGACTTCGGCACTGTGTTGATCTGCGACAACAAGGCGGCAGGCGGTGTTGTTTCATCGCCTGGGCACCAAGCATCCGTCCGCGGTAGCCCCTCACCATCGACTCGATCTAAGACATTGCTGCAAAGATCTGACTCCACCCAAGTCTCAATATGTTGGACGTAACGTGGGTAAATCGTCAATCGTTCATGGAGCTCCTTACCCGCGGATGCGGTTTCACGCGCTAATTCATCTAGGTGGGGCCATGGTGCTTCGGGGTTTACGAAGTCTGGGGTTAACGGCGAAACACCTCCCCAGTCATTGATCCCTGCGGCTACGATCTGACGAAGCACTCCCGGACTCAAATTTGGAGGTGCTTGGACGCTCATCTCTGCCCCGAATACGATCCGAGCTACGGCAATAGTCCATAACAACTCGTTTAGGTCGGGTTCTGGCGCACTACGCATCTTCGTGCCAGGCTTCGCTCTGAAGTTCTGTACGATGATCTCTTGAATGTGTCCGTGACGTTCATGCAAACGACGAATGGCGAGCAGAGATTCGATCCGTTCGCGGCGAGTTTCACCGATTCCTATGAGAATGCCAGTCGTGAACGGGATTTTTGCAACACCCGCATCGTCAAGCGTTTGAAGACGAACGGTAGGATCTTTATCAGGAGACCCGTAATGAGGCATTCCTTTCTCGGTCAACCTTTCGGATGCCGATTCCAACATGATGCCCATAGAGAAGGACGTCTGTCGTAGCACGGCCATCTCTTCAGGCGTCATGTTGCCTGGATTCAGGTGTGGGAGCAACCCTGTCTGTTCAAAAACCGCTTTCGCAGCGTCGTGCAGGTACTCGAGCGTGGTTTTGTAGCCATGTGCGGCTAACCATTCCCGCGCCGCACGGTAGCGAAGTTCCGGTTTTTCACCTAACGTAAAGAGCGCTTCCTTGCAACCTAGATCAGCGCCTTGCTGAGCGATTTCCAGCACCGCATCAAGCTCCATATATGGGTTATCGAGCTTGGAAGGCGTTTGTGCGAAGGTGCAGTAATGGCACACGTCGCGGCAAAGGTGGGTGAGTGGTATGAAAACCTTCTTCGAGTAAGTAACCAGATTTAAGAAACTTTGGTCACGCAGTTGCGCCGCTACATTCGCTAGAGCTGCAGTGTCTTCAAAGTCTGCGAGCTTGAGCGCATCGGTCTCTGAAGGGAGTTCGCCAACTTGAGCTCGTTGCAGAATAGTGTCCACAGGTGTAGCCTGCGAAGCCCGGGTCATATTGGAATCGATTCTTGGGAAGCGCGCATTATGCGTGGCGACGAATAAAAAGACTGATTCGACCGACTCGAAACCGCAGTTCCGATCGAGTGAAGTCAGAACTAAGTTTAGACTGCTCATTATGCTTCACCACCCAATTAATACATGAATCTACCTAGCTTGATGAGAAACGAATCGTTATGAAGTTACTGGTAGCGAATCGTGGCGAGATAGCGATCCGGGTGATGCGCGCGGCGGCGGAGTTAGGCATTGCGTCGGTGGGAGTAGCGCCGGCGGACGATGCGGGCGCGCTGCACACGGGCAAGGCGAACGAGACGGTGCCGCTCGAAGGGGTTGGCGCGGCGGCGTATCTGGATATGGCGCAGTTGATCCGGGCGGCGCAGGCTACGGGCTGCG
>JAJECH010000045.1 GCA_022822135.1 Pseudomonadales bacterium | reverse complement strand
GTGGACAGCAGTCCGGTGCGCCCGCTAGAGCTGGTATTGAAAGTAAGGGTTTCGGCAATGTCTTCGATGCTGGACCAGCCGTTAGCGGCGATGTCTTCCAGGCCAACCACGTCGATTGGCGATGCCAGGTCGGCCTGGTTTTCCCATTTGATGTGGCTGCCGGTCACTACGATTTCCTCGACTTCGCCGGATGTGTCAGTGCCCGCGTCTTCCTGGGCTGACAGCGGCGCGCTAGTGGCGAATATGGCCGAAGCGATGGCCGCGACGATGCGGCCAAGTATTGGACTGTTTTTAATCTGCATTGAATCTCTCTCCGTGCTCTCCTTAGTTGCGGACACCGCAACGTCTTTCATCGGTGTCACCGTCAACACACCATTCGTCGATCCGACCTTGAAGTCGGGTTCCCGCCAACATCCTTGTCAATGCGGCTTCAACGGTGAACTCGCCATGTAGGCGGCGCGTGGTCACCCCCGCACCTGCTCCGCGACGAACAACAAGAATACTCCGTTCGGCCTGCAATGCAAATTCATTCAGCGACACTTCGGCCGACTGAGCCGCTATGTCAAACGGACCCGAATCGTCGGCTGAAAATACCAGCCCAGTGCGCCAAACACCGCGGTGACGCCAACTGCTGCAGCGACCTTCGCAAAACCATGCCATCTGCTGTGGCCTGTACTGCTCAGCACATCCTGTTTGTCTTCTGAAACCAGCGCCCGGTTGAGCGCGAGGAAAGCCAACTCATCCCACTCCGATGCCACGTGCTCCAGCGTATCGCGATGTTGCTTGCTGGTACGGGCCCACGCTCTTAGGGCCGAGAGATCTGTGGCGCTTAGATGACCGGCATCAAGTTTGCAGAAAACTCTTGACACAACTCAGAAAAGCGCGGATTGGATCCGCCCAGTAGCAATTCCCTTGAAGTAGCATCTAGACTTCGATGAATAAGAGATTTTGTTGCTAACAAGAAGATATTGAAAGTCGTGCTCAAGGGGTTAGATATGAATCAAGGAGTGCGACGGATGAGTTTGGAGTGTATGCGATCGCGAAAATATAACTTGGTGTGGCGCGAAATCGAAGAATATATACTATACATATTTATATATTAATAGAAAAATCCCTTTTATATCAAAGCCTTTACATTGTTTGATAATTTTGCTAAACTGATTGCAGGTCAAACGGAATTGACCTATCCGAGACACGGAGGTCTCCATGGAATTCTTAGGAGTAGGCGCTCTTTCCAGTAGCCAGCTGTTAGTAGTTTTTGCTTTCGCGTTATTTGCTACGATCATCTTTTCGAGCATATATATTCGCATCCGAGGGCAATATCGAGGTAGAAATAAACTACCCGACCACACCCAAAGACGGGGTCTCGGTTTGCGTCGTACTAGGGACTCAGACCTTCCTTCCATTCCAAAAGATAACCATGAAGTCGTTTCTGGCGCGCGAAGAAAAGCTCCAGCTGTCGACGAAGACGAAGGCTTCCAGTTCGACTTTGACCTCCCTCAGAAAGCTACCGGTCCCATCGAGCACGTCGCCGCACACGCAAATGGTGAGGATGACTCATTGGATCATGAAGACGTGCCGGTCGAAGATACCGATGATGCCTTCGCGGAACCGAACGGCAGTAGTGCTGAAGTAAGTGACTACGAGGAGAGCTCCGAAGACGCTATCGCTCCGCTGAGCGAGATTGAACAGTTTGAGGAAGCAAGCACTTCCAATGGTGCGGAAGTCGATCCCGATTTCGTCTATGCGGATGAGGAAATGACTGATGCATGGGATGTAAGTTATGACGATGAATACGACGTAAATCAGCCTGAAGAAACGCCGATCGATTCTGGTTCATTTGAAACCAACGAATACTCAGGTGTCGAAGAAGAAGCGACACAAGCTAACGAGAGTGAGTTCGTCGATGACGAGGTTTTACCTAGCACAAGTGACACTTACATACCAACAACCGAATCTCCTGTTAATGGCGAGCTAGTTTCTGCTTCGTATGACGATCACGAAGATGATCAGTCGATTGAACCTGAAGTGGACGAGAACGTCGTTCCGTTTGATCATCGTACCAGCGAGGCGAAAAGGGTAGGTACGGGAGCGAACGTTGATGGACTGAGTATCTCAGTTGTTTCGGTATGTCTCATTAGCGATGAGGAAGGTCAGATCTTTCGAGACATCCGCGGGGAACACTTGGCTGCGTTCCTGAATAAGCGCGGGTTTATTTACCTCGACGAGGAATACCACTTACAGTACAAGTCGATGGTTGAAAAAGGCGCTATTCGCGTTCGTAATTACGAAGATACGTCCATCGGAACCTTGGTGAAAAACAATATGAAAACACGTGGGTTCCGTCTCTATTTTCGGCCAAGTGATTGTGTTGACCCATTGGCAACGTTGAACGAGATGTTGAAAGTCGCGAACTTGGCGATTGGATTCTTCAGTGAGTTGAGTTCGAGGCCACTGGTTATTTACGACGGTCGTAAGGACATCAGCGGGAACATATCACGACTGACCCAAGGCGACTACAACCAACTGAAACGTGATCTGAGCATTGCATTTCCACGAACTCTGGACGATACGGCGAATCGCACTGCAATTACTCGAAACGAGTTCGCACCTAGCGATGATTTGCCGACTCGCGCCGAGCAATATTGATGCTGCGAGCTTGGACATTCTTCAATATAACTATCGGGTGTTAATTAAGCATGTAAATCTTTGCAACAGTTGATCAGTGACCTGGAGAAGATTCGGGAAGCCCTGCGTTACCATGCACACAGGTATTACGTATTGGACGACCCGGAGGTCAGCGACTCAGAGTATGACGAGTTATATGATCGCCTGTTAGCAATCGAAGGCGAGAATCCGGAACTAATCACTCCGGATTCCCCTTCACAAAGGGTCGGCGGCGCGCCGATTGATGCGTTCCAATCTGTTGAACATCGCGCGCCGATGCTGTCACTTGGCAAATGTACGACTGAAGAAGAATTCGATGCTTGGTTGCGACGCTGCAGCACGGAATTGGATCGCGATATAGGTAGTCTCGTCTGCGAACCAAAATTCGACGGCGTAGCAGTCAATCTACTTTACGAAAACGGCATTCTCACCCGCGCTGCGACTCGAGGCGACGGCACCGTTGGTGAATTAATCACCGCAAATGTAAAGACCATAAGTGCCGTACCGCTAAGGCTGTTGAGCGATAACGTCCCCGAGTGGGTAGAAATTCGAGGCGAGGTATACATCACGATCGAGGATTTCGACGCGTACAACCGATCCGCTGCTGCGAATGGTGAAAGGCTGTTCGTCTCGCCGCGAAATAGCGCTGCTGGCAGTTTGCGCCAAAAAGATCCGACGATGACCGCGAAGCGTCCGCTCTCGATCTATTGTTATTCAATCGGCGCACATAGTGACGACTATCAGCCTCAAAGTCATCTCGAAGCGATCAACGATTTGCATAAATGGGGCTGTCGTGTGAATGAGTTCGTGGAGCGCTGTGAAAATGGCGCGGCATGCGTTGACTACATCGCAAGACTCGGCGAACGACGCGATGGGTTGCCATACGAGATCGACGGTGTTGTGATCAAAGTCGACGACTTAGGTACACAAAGAGATCTTGGGTTTTACATTCGGCAGCCGCGGTGGGCGATCGCATTTAAGTACCCACCAGTTGACGCGAGTACCACACTGCTTGATGTCGAATATCAAGTCGGTCGAACCGGAGCGGTAACACCGGTGGCTCGGTTGGACCCTGTTCAAGTGGATCGAGTGACGGTGAGCAATGCAACGCTCCATAACCAGGACGAGATTGAACGACTCGGCATTCGCAGAGGCTCGAAGGTGCTGTTACGAAGAGCGGGCGATGTCATACCGAAGATCGTAAGGGTGGTCGAAGTCGGCGAAGGTGCATTGATCGAGGCACCAGAATTGTGTCCCTCTTGCGGTACCAAGTTGACGCGCGGCGAAGACGAAGCGATCTTGAGGTGTCCGGCTCAACTATCGTGTCCTGCTCAATTGCAAAATGCAGTGATCTACTTTTGCTCACGTGAGTGCCTTGATATCAAAGGTATGGGTACACAGCGGGTAGAGCAACTTCTCAAGAAAGGTCTGATCAAACGAAATTCGGACATATTCACACTCAAGAAAGAACCACTGGTCGAACTAGAGCGAATGGGTGAGAAGAGTGCTCAGTCGCTTTTGGACGCGATCGAGAACGCAAAAGAGACCACGTATCCACGATTTATCAATAGCCTAGGCATTCGCAATATCGGTGAAGATACGTCTGCGATTCTGGCCGATCGCTTTCCGACATTAGAAGCGTTGATCGCGGTTGATGTCGAAACGCTCCTTGAAGTCGACAACATTGCAGAGACGATTGCGCTTAATGTGGTGGAATTCTTCGCTATTGAAGCAAATCGAGACGAAGCCAGGCGTTTAGTTGAGCTTGGTGTTCATTGGCCGGAATCGACTGCGTCAGTAGATTCGAGCCTGGAAGGTCAGATTTGGGTCTTAACTGGTAAGACGTCTCGACCCCGCACGGAAGTTAAGTCTCTCCTAGTCGCGCGCGGGGCTAAGGTAAGCGGATCCGTTTCGAAAAACACCACTCATGTGTTTGCGGGTGAGAATGCGGGATCAAAACTTGCCAAGGCAGAAGAGTTAGGCATCAGAATCTTGGACGAGTCGGAGTTCAACGATTTAATCGAGTAGTCATTCATCTTTGTTGTGAGTGAGACAGGCTTCACCAACTATTCGATGATTGAAGAAATGATGCAATGATCGGGGTGTTCTCGAATTCGGGGATGCTCTATCACTGAATCACTCTTGAGATGCTCGACTAAACCATTTGATACAAGAATGTGGTCGATGAGGTCTGGGTAGCGAGCGTCGCACCATTCGTCTTGAGTCTTATCGTCGCGTACGTGAGCGGTAGCGAGTGTTGTGTCTTGAGCTGCACCGAGTAACTCTGCCGCCGCCCAATCGTCTGAAACCGCCAAGCGTCTATTGAAGTCGCCTAGTACGACAAAGGCTTCATTACGGGCATTTCTTTCTGCGATCCATTCAGATAAGCGTGCGACTTGGCCGCGAAGTGTCGTGCAGATATCTGAGCGACCAGAGTCAACATCCTGCTCAGCACCCCAGCACCCAGATGCGAGATGGACCGAAAGAACTCGAAATGACAGCTGACCGGTACGAACCGTCACGTCGGTACCCCAACGTTGGCTTGGATTGTCCCCAGCGAGGTGCGCGTACGACGGATTGATTTCGAAGTCCACGCCACGTCGTATCGCGATTCCTGTGGCTTGGTGACGTAGTCGCTTATCTTGGGTTCCCCAGCAGACCGACCCACTGTCACTGCCTCGGGTGTTCGGTCGATCCGACATCACGATCACCCACTCCGATTCGGGAAACACGCGGTAGGCTGCTTTAGCGCTCTCGACTTCTTGAATGGCTACGACATCGGCGTCTAGATCCGTAATGCGTCCCGCGATATAGTCGTAATCGTCGTCAGTTCGAGGTATACAACCGGCGTCGTTGTCTTCGTTCAGGTGCTCGACATTCCACGTCGCCACGTGCAGTGATTCTGCTGACGCGGCAAAAGCGAACAACGTCGCGAACAGAGTGAATAGCAGAAAGTTATTGCGCTTTTTCATCGTTGGTCCTGTCTTTGAAGACTACCTGAAGAACATGGTCGGTATACGAACGACGTTAATCGACGACATCACTAAGCGCTGAAGTCATAGCGATGTCGCTGATTAACGATGCTTCATTATTCAGAGTAGGCGATTCGTGAAGCGGTGTTTCGCGCAATATACTTACGGAGAACCCGAATCGCCCATGTTATGCGTCTGAATTTCACACAAGAAGAATTACTAACCGAACACGAATTCGCTGAATCGCACGTCATTAACGGTCAGCGACTGCACGGGGGATTCGACGAGCAAGGTCGATACCTCCCTCCGCGTTCAAAAATTCGTCCGGAAGCCATTGCGAATTGGACGTCAGCGTTACGAGAGCGCGGTGGCGATTTGCTTGATGCTGATTCATCATTGCTAAGCGGACCGCGTGTTCCCAATTTTGAACAACAGTGCTTACTAATCGGCAACGGGCTAGGGCGCGTGTTTTGGAATAGCCTAACGATTACTGGCAAAATCGAAGCGCGCGGTCTCATGCTCGCGACGACTCCGTTTCCTGATCTGCAGCCACTAGTCGTCGAGGACATCAGCGATATGGCGATTGGACACCTAAATAAGGGTTTACTGATCGCTCACGGAGTTGACGAAGGTGGAATACCGGAAGAAGGTATCGGTGGCCATGACGTCATGTGGTTTATCGCGCGTGATCTCGCGTTCGGGAAAGACGCTTATCCTGACGCTGAACCGCCTGGGCGAATCGCTCGCGAAGAGGAAGGGAAGCGGAGAATGCCCGCAATTTCTTTTCCTTATGAAGGCTTCTTAAGTTTCTTGATGAATCTACTGTTGATCGAATTCAGAGCAGAGATCGGATTCGCGTCTAGTCAACGGGTTTTTCGGACGACTGAGTTGTTCCCCGGGCGCGAAGAGCAGGCGTTGGAGGCAGCGGAGATTATCGAACGAATTCGTACCGATGAGCTGATTCACGTTGAGTCATTGAGGCTATATCTGGGTGAACTGCGCTCGTTGACACTTCGTCGCGAGGACGGCGGTACGATCCCTGGAATTGAGATCGTCGATCCGTTCTGGAAAAACCTCGTTGGATGGTCAGTCGGAGAACAACCTAGACTGGTCGCAACGCAAACACATGCTTCAATCGCTGAGATGATCGACGAAAGCTCTGAGAGGTCAGGTGTTCGGGCGCGATTCGACGAACTGCGTGATGAGGGATACGAACTAGCGGCAGCTTAACCGTAGCTCACATTCATACCATCACGAACGTCATTGTTGACGCCGTATTGTGGTATTGGATAACGCAGTCCATTGCGAGAGAGATTCCTCAGACCTTCAATGACACCCGGCAGATAGGACGGCGGAATCGCCATGAGTAGCTCGTCTTCCATTACACCACCGTAACGACGCTCAGCAAAACATGGAATTGAGAGACTAGGTTCACCCGTTGCGAGTGCTCTTCCCCAACTATCCGCACACGCACTCTCGCCGACGCAACCCCATTCAAGCTTTCGATAACCCGTCCACTGCAGACCATTGATGAACAGAATCATTTGTGCTGGCGTTGCGTAGATGAGAGCGATGTCAGGCGGGTTTAGTCGCCCGGATGCAAGCGGGCTAACCACCATTGCTTCGAACTTGCCGTAAGGTACGACGTCCATCGCGGCTTGATGTTTGGCGGATTCTTCTTGGTTCTCATACCAAACCCCGGCCATGTTCTTGCCTGAAAGCCATTCTTCCGAACGAGGTGCTAGTCCTATTACGGTTTGGCATTGAGCGCCGACAAGATCTTGTGCGGTAATGCCGACAGTCCAGCCATTGCGCGATGCCTGCCCGACGATCTGATCCGTCGTATGAACGTGTTTTGGTCGCCGAATACGCTCGATCGCGTCAAGGTCCGACGCTCGTTCAAACAGTTTCATGCCGATCGGCGTCGTCCGTAGACGCAAGAATTGATTTAAGCCAGCGACAAGCTCAGGCCAGTTGATATTCTGCGATTCTGACGCGATGACTGCCATGCTGCAATGCCTACTCGGAACTTACTCGATTGAATTTTGGTGCACGCTTTTGCACAAATGAGTCAACACCTTCCTTGAAATCTCCCCGGGCGAGACTTTCGTCCATCCATGTATTCGTTTCGAGCATCGCAGGATGCAACTCTTTGTTAAGGTGCTTATAGACCTGCCGTTTCATGTACATTAGCGAGTTAGGCGCGTTCGTTTCATTGATGTCGTTCAAAAAATTGACCGCATCGTTCACGCATTCACCGTCCTCGCAGAGACGGTTCGCGTAACCTAAACGAAAAGCCTCTTCGCCATTGAACTTCCTTGAGGTCCAGAACAGGTCCAACGCGTTCGCTGGACCGATTAGTCGCGGTAGCATCCAACTCGTGCCGTGTTCCGCAATCAACCCGCGTTGAGCGAACGACGTAGTGAGTCGTGCGTTCCGATCGATGAATCTCAAGTCACAGAACGTAGCCCAGCTAAATCCTAGCCCCGCGCAAGCACCATTGATCGCAGCAATGAGCGGTTTGCTCAAGCCTAAAAAATAAGCGGCACCGACTTGGAAGTTAGGGTCATCGTCTGGATTACCAGGATCGGCCGCTAAATGTCCATACGTATTGCCCAAACGTCGACCTGCCTCGCTCATCTTTCCAAGCGCATTCATGTCGACGCCGGAACAGAATCCGCGGCCCGCGCCTGTTAGCACATTACCAAGGATGTTCGGATCCTTCTCTGAACGTTCAAGAGCGTGACGGACTTCTGCTTGTGTGAGATCAGTCAGCGCATTTAAAGTCTCTGGACGATTGAGCGTGATGATCGCTGTCGCGCCGTTCACTTCAAAGAGTATTTCTTCGTATTCGAATTGATCCGTCGAATCTGCCATTCCTACTAACCTAGCATCGCGTGTTCTGTGCTTGAATTTTGCATGCGTAGCTAAGCACTCTGCCGCGAACACGATGGAATAGTGAAAGTCTGAGCGTCAATAAAATCGTGCGACTTTCAAAGTGGGATCATGTGCCTATGTCTGCACTCACGTCTTACCGTATCGTAGAACTCGGTGTCGGTCCGGTGACCGGGCTCGCGGGAATGATCATGGCAGACTTCGGTGCGGAGGTCATCAAGATTTCGCCAGTTGACGGCGACCCCTTTCAATCGATGCCGTCGTATCCAATGTGGATGCGCGGTAAGACCGAGATTCGGCTCGACCTTCACGACCAGGATTCAGTATCGAAGCTACATGAATTGATCATCGGTTCGGCGGACGCATTCGTGACCACATTGAATCCCGCAACGTTGAATCGCTTGGGATTGGACCAAGACACGACACGGCAGACCCGACCTGATCTTGTTTGCGGGTACGTTTCGGGGTTTGGAACGATCGGACCTTATCGGGACTATCCAGGCTATGAAGGTGTGGTAGCGGCGAAATCAGGACGCATGCTGAATTTCGCCGGTGTCGCAGATCGCGAAGGACCAAATTACTGCGCGTTGCAGGTAGGTGTTCACGCGACCTCCCAAAGTGTTGCGGCAGCACTAATGGCCGGTCTTGATAGTCGTGATCGCACAGGTCACGGTACGACGTTTAACACGTCTCTCTTGCGAGGCATGATGCCCTATGAAATGGGCGTTATCAGCATGGCGCAACTACAAGATAAAGGGATATTGCCCCGCCCGCAGGTTCAGCGCGATCGCTCAAAATCAATGCCGACACTGAATTACCACCCGGTGCGAACGAAAGACGGTAAATGGCTTCAACTAGGGAATCTGTTGCCACATTTACTAGATAACTTTCTGCATTCCGCAGGATTCGACATGGTCTTCAAGGACGAGAAGTATCAAGGCGATCCGATGCGGTGGGATCGAGCGATCCTTGAGGAATTCCGGGACCATATGCTCGAGCACATGCAAACAAAAACGATTGAGGAATGGACGGATCACTTCGTCGAAGATGGTGGCGTGGTTTCGCATGCCTATCAAAGTACGCAGGATGCGCTAAGTGATCCAGACGTAGTTGCGAACGGACACTCAGAGAAAGTCAATGGCGGTGTCCAACTCGGTTTGGTCGCAAACCTTACGGAGACACCCGGTAAAGTCGGCGCACCACACGGGAGTTCGAAGATTGATGAGATCAAGTCTCGACCGGTTGTACATAGTCAGGTAGCCGAAAACACGGGGCCGCGTCGACCGTTGGAAGGCATTACGATCGTTGAGAGCGCGACGATCATCGCTGCGCCGCTTGGCGCTGCAACGCTCGCGGATATGGGCGCACGCGTGATTAAGTTGGAGCCAATCGCCGGTGACCCATTTCGAGCCATGATGAGCTCACTTGGTGCAAGCAAGTGCAACACGGGAAAAGAGAGTATTTGCCTTGATCTGAAGAGTTCAGAGGGTCAAGCCATTGCGCAAGATCTTGCCCGAAAGGCCGACGTCTGGATTCACAACTACCGTATGGGTGTTCCAGAGAAGCTGGGTATTGGGTACGAGGAACTTGCGAAACTCAACCCGCAGCTCGTATATATCTCTGCGAATGGCTATGGACCGAACGGACCAGGCGCGAAACGACCTTCCACGCACCCGATTCCTGGTGCGGCGATGGGCGGGGTAGTGTGGCAGATCGGTGGATTGCCTGATGAAAACGAACCAGCCGACACGGAATCACTTCGCGAAACTGCGAGGAAATTACTACGTGCGAACGAAGTCAATCCAGACCCGAATACTTCGATGGTAGTTGCTACAACCGCTGTACTTGGACTGCATGCACGACGAGCGAGCGGCAAAGGTCAAAAGATCTTCATCGACATGTTTGGCGCTAACGCGTATGCGAATTGGGACGACTTTCTGTCATACGATGGCAAGGCTGAGCGGTCGCCGGTGGACAAAGACGGATACGGTCTAAATGCACTCTACCGTCTCTATCGTTGTGCTGAAGGTTGGGTTTTCCTTGGGGTGGTGAATGCGTATGAGAAATCAACGTTGCAAGAAGCGTTGGGGATCGATCTCGATTCATCTAACCTAGAGGATTTGCTTGAAGCAACATTTCTGGCGAAGTCCGCAAAAGAATGGGAAGCGGAATTGACGCCGCTCGGTATTGGGTGTGTAGTCGCGGATGATTCCGCGCCGCCAACCTGGTTCCTAAAAGATGAGCACGTGAAAGCGGAACGCCTACTTGTGCCTGCTCGGCATCCAGAGTGGGGACACTATTACAGGCTCGGACCGATGGTGGAGTTTGACCCTACGGTTAACTACGCGGGGACAGAAGCGGCCGGCGGAAGTACCGTCCCGTTGTTACGAGAACTGAACTTTAGCGACGAGAGTATCGAACAGCTGCTGGCGGAAGGCGTCGTGCGTGCCGCCTGAGTCAGAATCGACGGAAGGTTCGTGGGGATTCCGAAGTTTCCTTCTATTCGTTGCTGCGTTAATCGTTGGCTTTATCGTCTGGCTGGTCTGGGCGATGGTCGAGTTCACTCCGACCGCCGAGCGAGACATCGGAAAATCACTACTCACTACACCATTGTTCCAGCGCGGCGATTTCGCGATTACGAATCAACCGTCGAGGTGCCGTTCCTTTGGTGAGATCAAAGGTAGTGTCTCGGCAGGTTTGTACCAATCATTTCAAATTGCGAACGACACCGATAGTGGCGATCTCGAGCTGCATCGTTATCAGAAAGAACGTCAGGTTGTTGACGCATCGCGAACACCTCTACAGTGGTTTCGAGAATTGAAGCGACCGATCATGGCGATCTCTAATGTCGGTGTGTTTGAGAATCGAGCTCTCGTATGCCTTGAGCTGTATGCGACGAGTAGCAGAGGAATGCTCGTGACCCTTGAGCATGCGGGCGCTGACTATTGGCGAATGGTCTCGAATGAGTCCGTATGGGAAGAGATCGTGGAGAAGCCTGAAGAGATTCCTGAGTTAACGTTGCCCTCGGTGGACTGAGCCTCTTTGGTCTGCTGTTCGAGATCGCGTAATACCGTTATCACGGATGAGGTGACCGTGATGTCAAAGTACCTTCGATTTGCTCATTCCATACATTAACGTATTGAATGCGAGCGTTTCAGCGTCTTTGGGATCAAACCCCCACTCTGAAACTGCCGTCCAAGCCGTCCAGATTTGCTGATCTATCTGTGCTACGACCCAACGAGTCGGAACGTCTGGTGCGATGACTCCTTGGTCCCGTAGAGACTTGACGAGGGCAGACGCCCACGTGAGTTGTTGGTCATAACCTTTTTTAACGTTCTCGTCTGCTAGGGGGACGAAATTTAAAAAAGCATACCGGTCACCAATCGGAATCGTCGCGCGTAGCATCAGTCGGAGGCGTTCGATCGCAGGTTCTTCTTCGGAATCGGCCGCTTGAACCGCCGCGTTCATTTCTTCGATACACCGAATTCCAATTGCGTTGACTAGATCAGACTTCGTTCGGAAATGTCGGTGGAGCGTTGCTCGCCCGATGCCGGCTTGTCGAGCTACCTCGCTCATGGACGCGTCAATGTTGTTGTTGAACAAATGGATAGCGGCATCGATGATCGACGTTAGGGTCTTCGGTCGTATGACGTGTCTTGACGATGTTTGCATTTTTCCAACTACAAGGCTGCGAATACGCAAGCTTTGATTACAATATGATACACCTATGTCTCATAATGAAACTTCACGCGATGCGATCTAATGCTACGGATACGTACTTAAACCATGTATTCGAAGTTCTGACGTCGTGTTTTAGTTTCAGAAAGAGTCTTCATAAGACGTCGCGAAGTCCATGTTTGCTTTGCGACCGTGAATAGGGTAATTCAAGGGGAATCGATCATGGAAGCAACCCAAATTTCTTTTGACAGCGACCGAGCGTTACCGGCACAAGCCTACAGGGACCCGATGTGGCTAGCGGCGGAAAAGAAAGATATCTGGCACAACGATTGGGTATTCGCGACGTCGATTGATGCCTTGGCCAATCCAGGTGATCAGGTTCCTACGTATGTCGGGAGTCAACCTGTTTTGCTAATTCGTAGACAGTCAGGTGAACTCGCCGCACTATCGAACTTGTGCGCTCATCGAGGTACTTTGCTCGTTGACAAACCCACGAATGACAAGCGAATACGGTGCCCGTACCACGCATGGACCTATGAGGACTCAGGTCGCCTACAGGCTATTCCGTATGCGACAGACGATCAGGTCGACAAGGCGGCGCATTGTTTACCGAACTATCGCATTGAAACATGGCACGGTCTCGTGTTCGTCAGCCTGAACCCCGATGTAGAACCACTGACAGAGAGATTTGCGGATATCGAGCCGCTTGTGAGTCAACGTGGGATTGACGACATGCGACACGATGCGACTTTTCAGACTACCGATGAGTGGGCATGTAACTGGAAGGTCGCCATTTTGAACGCGATGGAGAGTTACCATCTCTTCAAGGTACACCCGTCGACATTGGAACCGTTCACGCCTACTAGAGATTCGTACTACATTACCGGATCACCGACGGCAACCGCAACGGGAGGGTCGCACAAAGACGACGAAGATTACCTGCTTATCAGTCTTCCACCAGGATTCGTTGGCATCTTCTCACAAGGAACGTTCCTTTGGCAATCCGTTCACCCGATTGACACACATCGGTGTGAGGTCCGGACGGGTGGGGCATTCAAATCGAAGGATTCATCTAATCTCGTGGGAAATCTCAAAGCTTGGTTTAACTGGTCAGCTGGCGCGATGCTTCCGGGTGATTTTTTAGCTGAAGACAAGGAGATATGTCAACGCGTTCAACTGGGAATCTCGGGTGAGTTTGTTCCTGGTCAACTATTGAAGATTGAGCAAGTGGTCATCGATTTTGGCCGCTATCTCTACCAGCGACTGACTGAAGGAGCACCTTCACAGACAACTTCCATAAAGGAGTCGTGATGCCGTTAGGGATCCAGCGAGTAGCGAACCGACTACCCTCATTGTGGCCGACCTGGTGCGTCGTCGTACTGATTTGGGTTAGCGCATTTTTGAATCACCCATGGTTATATGGAAGCTTGCTAATTGCCTGGGGTGTGTACGACCTAATCTCTGGGAGGAGCACATTCATCCAAGATATTACGCGCTCGAATCACCCTTTGACGTACTGGGTGATTGTCGTCACGTGGATAACTTTAGGCGTGGGAGTGATTCTGTATGGCTAAATTCAGAGCAGCGGAACCTGCGTACGCTGATTGAGTCGCGCTAGCCCAACGCTGACTGACTACTTGCGTCCACCAGCGAGCGACTCCTTGGTCAAAAACTCGTAACTACCGCGTATCGCTTCGAGCATATCGGTGTCACAAGCGTCGAGCTCCACGATGACCCACTCGAGAACGTTGGGATCCGCGGCATTAATGATGTCGGCGATTTCTAAGACGCCATCTCCAACCGCGACATGTGCTTTGCCTTGTTCATTCGGACCGTCTTTGATGTGCAATAACGGTGCGCGGTCCTTAACGTTTGCGACTTCTTGGGCTGGGTCGCATGCGCCGAAATTTGCAGCCCAATAAGTGTCTACTTCAAATTCAACGTCTGGACACTTCCTGTAAAACGTGTGATACGGTAATTCGCCATCGACGGGTACGAATTCCCAAAAGTGGTTGTGGAGAAACAGCGTCAGGTCGTGTGTTTTCAGCGACTCGGTCAGTGAATTGATCGTGTCAACGGTGCGTTGCACGCTGTCCGAGTCTTTTACGTCGTCGGGACCAAATCCAGCCGCAACGCGAGTGAGACCTAGCGCTTGAATCGTTTCAATCGCCTCGTTGATTTCGGTGCGATTTGCCCAAGGATGATGACTCGAAGAGACACGCATGCCGAGGTCCTCGACCTGTCGCTTAAATGCCTCCGGCGTTTTACCGAACAGGCTAAAGGGTTCCACCCCGCTATAGCCGATGTCCGCAATGTCGCTTAGAACTTTGTCGAAATCTGATTGACTCTCTTCGCGAAGTGCGTAGAGCTGAACAGAAATAGGTTTCATCGGAATTACTCGTTAAACTGAGGTGCTTTCGCTGCACGGATTCTACGGTGGGAATTTTGGTTGGTTTAAATACGAGAAGTGTTTCATCGTTCTTGCAGCTTATTGCAAATCAATTCGATAACGAAGGTAGTAGACGCGACCTGTTGGATCATGAGTGTAGTAGTCGTAAGCGCCATCAACGTTTACCCATGGCGCATCTTCATTGAGTAAATTCTTGACACCTATCGCTAACTCTGAACCAAGAATCTCGGATAGATCTACGCGGTATTGAGTATTAATGGTCGTCATACTGCCAATCGTTGGCCAATAACCGATGTATGAAGCGAGAAAGTCGCTCTGGGATCCTTCGTCGATGTAGTCGGAAATCGTGAATGAGCTCACGTTTAGTGCGTGGCGTCCCTTCCGCCAGTTGAGCGAGTTGCGTAGGCGATATTCCGGCATCGAGCGTCCGATTGAATTCGTAACGTTCCTCTGACCGAGCCCATCAATCACGGTCCCATCCTCTAATGTGATCGTGTACTTTGTCGCGTAGTTGATTTCGCTTGCGACTTGAAACGTACCGAGGTCTCCAGCCGACCACGTGTACCGAACCAAAGCATCGAAGCCTGTCGCAGAGAGACTAGGAGCGTTGAAGTACGAGGCGTGCGTACGGACTAGATAGCCGTCTTCGCGACGGATTACCTTACTGGGAATTCCTTCGCCAATCGAAAAGACAGTCGCTACACCATCGCCGTCATCGTCAACAACGCCACATAGTGGCCCCGTGCTCACATCGTGGTTAATACCTTGTGGACAGCGAAGTCGATTGTCCAAGTCCACCAGACTTTGGTGGCTCTCACGCGCGATCAAATTGTCGTATTCGTATCGATAGTAATCAAGCGTGATTTCCAATCCTTGTATCGCATCGGGTTCCCAAGTCAAGCCTACGTTCAACGCGTCAGCAACCTCGGGCGCAAGATTTGGATTTCCATCGCCGAGCGATGATCGATATGCAAGCGCCGGTGCGTTAGAGAACGGATCGCGGGTGTTTTCGAATAGGGTCAGACTCCCGCCACTTTGCAGCAACGAGCCGATCTTGAACGATGTACCCCATGAACCGCGAATCGAAATCGTTGGGATCGTAGTTATGAGCACACTCACTTTTGGATCAAGGGTATCCCTACCACCCACGCTGAATTTCTCATAGCGTCCAGCGACTCGTAGCTCTATGTCTTCATGTAACGCCGCTTGAGTTTCCGCGAAGAATGCCCATGAACTCACGCTACTTGACCAATCCAGATTGCCGGTCAGAAAGGAAAGATTGAATCGGTTAGAGTTACGGTCGTAATCGAACTCGGCTGACTCCTTTCTATACTGAGCGCCGACCGCGACCCCTAATGGACCATGTCCTAGATCGGGTCCTTCACCGGTCAGCATAACGTCCATCACAGTTTGATTGAGCGAGCCGTCTTTGGTTCTTGTCCCGTGCAACCAAGTGAGCAATGACTCTGGATTCTGGTATTTCCGTGCAGCTTGGGCAACAGAAATGTTTGGGTCCGCGGGCCAAGGATCAGAATCACTCGTATTCCAGTGTTCCCCGGTTACCGGATCGTATACGCTGGTTTGAAAGCTGTTGTAGAAGAAGCAATTCCCGGTCCCGAGATTACCTGACCCTGGTATGCCGGAGAAAGGATTGCAAGACGGTCCGCCTAAACCTCGAAACGCCAGATCCATACGGTCCGACAGCACATCCGTGGGAAGAACCTGCGTGGTATCAAACTTGGAGCGACTTAGGCTCGTGGTAAATACCCAATCGCGTTGATTGATTAGAAATTCTGACTTGGACCCGAGTTCAAGTCGAGAACGATTCGACGCGGTAGTCGAGTCGGTGTCTAACGGGCGAGCGCTCGGCGTGGACCAAGCGGTACCACCGAGTAAACGCTGCAGTGCTTGATATTCGACCGGTTCGAATCCGCGTCGTGCCGCATCTAACTGTAAGCCAAAGTGGTCGGCTTGGACGATCCTGTACGTCACGTCGGGATAGAGCGAGTTTCCGCGATAAGAGTTGTGTGTGGCACCACTCCAGCTCGCAGAAAGTGTCGTAGTCGGTGAAGCGTGGTATTCGGTTGAAACGTGTAGTTTGAAATCCTGCGTGGGTCGAACAACGTGGAAGAAACTGGAGTAGTCATACACACAGATGTGCGAGAACCGTGGGTGAATTCCCAGCGTTCCCCTTCTCGCATCATCCGCGGCAGCTTTCTCACAATCAAGATCCGGCAGGCTACCTGTGAACGAAGCCGGGTCGGGACCACCATTGGGATGCCAGTAGTTCGACTGAACGGGCGTACCGACTTCACCTTGATGCAGCGGAACGAATCTGCCAGGTTGTCCAAAGCTCGACAAACCCGAGCGTCCGTAGCGCTCGAATCGATCCGCGATTTGGAGTCCGCCTCGATCAAGATAACTCGCTGCGATCAGAAATTCACCTTGGTCGTAGGTTCGTCCGTACATGGTAGATAGCAACGAGTCTTGCTGTGTTCCAGTGTCGTGATCGGAACTCACTTGCAGCTCGGTTTCCCACCCGTGGAATCCGTTTGTCGTGAAGAAGTTGACGACGCCTGCGACGGCGTCTGACCCGTACAGAGCAGAACTTCCGTCACGTAGTACCTCAACGCGATCCAATGCGATGTTGGGGATCAGTGACCTGACGTTTACGTAGCCACTGCCTGTTCCGTCAAAGTTGTCTCGTAGTAGTCGCCTGCCATTAAGTAACACCAACGTTGCGCCGCTTCCTAAATTTCGAAGATTTACGCTCGCTTGACCTTCGCTGTTATCCCCTCCTACCCAATTTGACGCCGAGTTGCCTAGTGACGCCGTATTCGCCGTCATTTGCGCGACAAATTCTTGTATGTCGGTCGCGCCAACCTCATCCAACATGTCCCTGTCTAAGATGCTAATCGGCGAATGAGAGAGACTCGTTGAAGATTTGATATACGTGCCGGTAACGACCACCTCATCGATAGGTTCGCTCGATCTTTCGTGGGTTTCCTCGTCTTCCTGGTCGGCGACAAGATGCGTCACGAAGCTAAGAAGCAACACGCCAATCACGTATCGCATCACCGTGAACGACTCGGCTTCTCTGCGGTCGTTACAGTGAATTCGGACATGCCGTAGGTTCACGTCACTCAAAATTGAAGTGTCTTCCATTGCCTAGTTGACCCACAATGATTATTCAAGAACAAAGTTAGAACCTCGCACCAGGAAACGGCCATGTGATGTTGATCGAAAACACCCAACTTAAAATCGTAATACACTGAGAATAACATCAAAAGCCTGTCGTAATCGCTCGATATGGCACTTTAAGAAACGGTTTAAGGAACAGAATGCCTAAGTTACGAATGGGAATGATTGGCGGTGGCGAAGGATCGTTCATCGGTGCCGTCCATCGCATCGCGGCAGAGCTCGACGGACAAATCGAGTTGGTAGGTGGCGCATTTTCGAGTGACCCCGAAAGGTCAAAGCGATCAGGTGAAGCACTATACGGACTACCGAGCGATCGGTGTTATGGCTCTTTTGAAGAGTTGCTCGCGAGCGAATCATCGCTTGGGTCTGAAGATCGGGTGCACTTTATTGTCATCGCGACTCCTAATCACGTCCACTACGCACATGCGAAAGCCGCTCTTGAGGCGGGTTTTCATGTCATGTCGGATAAGCCGATGACGTATAGTCTGGATGAGGCACTTGATTTGCGAGACACCGTGGATCGAACAGGGAAAGTGTTTGGGTTGACGCACAACTACACCGGCTATCCGATGATCAAGGAGGCACGGCATCTCGTTCGAGGAGGTGCGTTCGGAAAGGTACGTCGTATCAATATCGAGTACATTCAAGGTTGGCTATCAACACCAGAAGAAGCTGGTGGCAATAAGCAAGCGGAATGGCGAACCGATCCAGCGCGATCGGGTGCGGCGGGGTGTATGGGAGATATAGGCACCCACGGCGAGAATCTAGCGGAGTATGTAACAGGATTGCGGATTGAGTCACTCTGCGCCGATCTAACTACATTCGTTCCGGGTCGACGACTCGAGGATGATGGCAATGTGCTGCTCCGATTCGAAGGCGGCGCGAAAGGAGTACTTTCTGCAAGTCAAATTGCCGTTGGTGTGGAGAACGGATTGACTCTGCGCGTGTACGGAGAGACCGGCGGATTGGAGTGGTCACAGATGGAACCTAATTCGCTTATCGTGCGCTGGCCAGATCGACCTTACGAGGTTCGTCGAACCGGCGCTGCCGGCGTGTCCGAAGTGTCTGTCGCTGCCAGTCGAATACCTCCGGGTCATCCAGAAGGTTTTCTCGAAGCGTTTGCATTGCTGTATCGCAACTTCGCGTCGGCCGTTCGCGAAGCAGAAACAGGCAAAGCTGTCCGAGCAGAAGATCACGATTTCCCAACTGTGAATGATGGTGTACGCGGCATGCAGTTCATTGAAACAGTCGTCGCTAGTTCGCATCAAGGCGCGACTTGGCTTGATTTTCCCAAACAAAGTTAGTAGCACGAGGGTTCTCGCACTCACAAACATGATTCGTCTCAAATCACGTAAATAAACAGGAGCACTTACAGCGCATGTGTCGGCGTGGGCGAGAGTCGAGGTTCCAGATTAGAACCTCAATCAGTACATTGAGATTCGTTGTACTTATCACAGTTATCTGAAGGATAGCGTGTGGTGGGTTTTAGCGTGTTGTCGTGTTCACGCCGTTTTCTAACGACCGACGTTAGCGGTATGAGCGCTCGAGTCGCGACAGTCGGACTGTTTGTTCTTTTAGTGCTCGTGCATGTGTTTTCCGCGTTGAGCGTGAAAGCACAAAGCTCGGGCGTCGAACAGGATAGAGCCGCGTTAGTCGCTCTATACGAGACGGCGGACGGTCCGAACTGGGTTTACCGCACAAACTGGCTATCGGATGTACCTCTAGGCGATTGGTATGGGGTAAACACCGACGTAGCCGGGCGCGTCGTTAGCCTGTACCTGAAAGGTACACCTGGAAGTTTTTTACGCAAATCGCGCGAAAAGCCCCTTCATTGATGGAGGGGATGGATAGCGCGGCATCGTCCGCTTGTTCATGCTGAAATCCATTATGCGCGGTGGCTGATTTGATCTTAAGCTTCCGGCATGCAACGCCGCCAAGCCTTCAAGTACGAACTGCGACCGAATGGCGCGCAGGTACGACAACTGCGTCGGTTCGCAGGATCATGTCGGTATGTCTTTAACCGTGCGTTGGTGTTGCAACAGGAACGGTATGCGCACGGTGAGAAACACCTCAACTACGCTGCCCTTTGTCGTCAATTGACGACCTGGCGCCATGCGGAAGACACTTTGTGGTTGTCGGATGCACCGTCCCAAGCGCTGCAGCAAAAGCTCAAGGACCTGGATCGCGCGTACACCCATTTCTTCGCCAAGCGCGCGAAGTTTCCACGACGCAAGAAACGTGGACGAGGGGACTCATTTCGTTATCCGGAGCCTAAGCAGATCAAACTGGATCAGGCTAACCAACGCATCTGTCTGCCGAAGCTCGGCTGGGTGCGTTATCGCCACAGTCGGAAAGTGCTGGGAACGATCAAGAACGTCACGGTCAGTGGCTCGTACGACAAGTGGTACGTGTCCATTCAGACCGAACGCGAGGTGGATGTTCCCATACCAACAGGAAACGACGTTGGCATCGACATGGGGGTCGTCCAATTCGCCACGCTCTCCGATGGCACGTGCTATGCACCGCTCAACAGTTTTCGAAAACATGAGACTGCGCTACGCAAAGCGCAACAACAGCTGAGCCATAAAGTAAAGTTCAGCCACAACTGGCGCAAGGCTAAACGACGTGTTCAACGTCTGCACACCCGGATCGCCCGCGTCCGCCATGACTACCTCCATAAGACCTCGACCACGATCAGCAAAAACCACGCGTTCGTGTGCGTTGAGGACTTGCAGGTAACGAACATGACGAAGTCGGCGCAGGGCACCAGGGAG
>JAJECH010000055.1 GCA_022822135.1 Pseudomonadales bacterium | reverse complement strand
CAATAATCCCTCCCCCCCCCACAAAACACCCCGCCCCACATCCCGGCCTTGGTGTTGCGGCGCTTTTCTTAGGATGATTCGTGTCTTTACGTTGGTTTGCTGACTGGCTCGATACGCATGCATGGAGCACAGCTCTACATGAGTCGCTCTACATGTATCCGTACATCGAAACGACACATGTAATCGCACTTACCCTATTTGTGGGTACGCTCGCCATCGTCGACTTGCGTATGCTCGGCTTCGCATATCGCTCAACTCCGATTTCAACCATCAGTCAGAGCATCTTGCCGTGGACCGTGGTTGGCTTCATCATCATGTTCGTTACCGGCGTATTACTGTTTTATGCCATCCCGGTAAGAACTTACCATAGTGTGTGGTTTCGGATAAAAGTGATCATGATCGTACTCGCCGCGATCAACGCTGCTCACTACCACTATCGAATCAGCAAGAACAGAGTACTCTGGGATTCTGCGCCGCGACCACCCCGGTCCGTTCGGCTGACCGCCGCAACATCCTTATTTCTATGGATCGTAGTTATCTTTTCAGGCCGCATGATCGCGTACAACTGGTTTGATTGTGATAGACCACAACCAGATTGGGTGATCACGGTCGCCGGTTGCGTCATTGACGAGGTCGCGACGCTTTGACGTTACTCGAAGTATTCCAATCGCTCGAGGAAATGTGGATTGGTGAAGCGATCAGGACTTCCTATTGGCTGTTTCCATTCATTGAGGCGATTCACCTCGTCGGATTGGCGCTACTTGGTGGTACGGTACTGGTGGTGGACCTTCGCCTACTGGGATTGACACTACGTTCCCGACCCGCAACTCAAGTGCTGCTTAACGCGCGACCTTATTTTGTTCTTGCGCTAGTGACGATGTTTGCAACTGGTATCCCGTTAGCGTTATCAGAGATGATCAAACTCTATTACAACTTTTCGTGGTGGGTGAAGATCAGCACACTTGGAATCGCGATCCTCTTTACATTTTTCGTACGAAATCCGATGGTGCTGCGCGACCGAGCATCCAACGTCACACTAGCGGGTATCGGTCTCGTCTCGCTCGTGCTTTGGTTCACCGTCGCAGGTGCGGGGCGTTGGATTGGGTTTTCTTAGACTCTAAAACAATCTTGCTCCTCTCCGACTCATGAACTTTTGTGTGAAGTGCGGTGCGAACACCGTCTATAAGGTTCCACCTGACGATAACCGGTTTCGCCGTGTATGCAGGCTGTGCGGTCATATTCACTACGAGAATCCGAAAATCGTTTGCGGATGTCTGGTCAGAAGTGATGATCTCGTACTGTTATGCAAGAGAGGAATCGAACCACGAAAGGATCGCTGGACATTTCCTGCCGGGTTCCTAGAAATTCACGAGACGACGCTTGACGGTGCGAAGCGTGAAACAGCGGAAGAAGCACACGCTGAAGTCGAAATCGAAATGCTCTACACCCAATTTGACCTTGCGTACATATCACAGATTTATCAGTTTTACCTAGCCGACCTAGTTGGGTCGTTTGCGCCTGGCGATGAAACACTTGACGTTCAGTTGTTCAGCAAGAACTCGGTACCCTGGGAGCAACTCGCATTTCCGGTCATTCGCAGATCGTTGGAGTGTTATTTCTCAGATCGAGACAGCGGTAGGTACAAATTCCGGCATTTCGAGATTCCTGAGCGAGCCAGCTGGACAACTATCTGATCACGACAGCAATCTACATAACCGCGCGATACGCATTCTGAAATAGTCTTGCCCACCCACTAAATCGTCGAGTGCGTCGAGAACGTGGTCCGCGCCATGTTTGTTGCATAGAACGAAATACTCGTTCTGGGTGAGGCATCGCGATCAACGCCTTTCCGGTTGAGCTTACCAATCCGGCGATACCAGCCGTAGAACCGTTTGGATTCAGCGGATAGTGCTCGGTTACTTGCCCACGTCCATTGACATACTGCATTGCCACCAAATCGTTCTCGAGGAGCTTAGATACTTGACCAACGTTCGCGCAATTCGCGCGACCCTCTCCATGCGCTACCGGGACCGGAATCTGAGAACCCGCCATACCTTCCAACCACGGCGTGTGGACGTCGTTAATTCGAACTTGCACGGTGCGTCCTTCGAATCGACCGGACAAATTCGGCGCCCACGTCAACCACGATTCGGCGCCAGGGATTATCTGACGTAGTTGCGAGAGCATTTGACAGCCGTTGCAGATTCCTAGCGTTAAGGTATCGCGTTCGAAAAACGCGGCAAACTCATCTCGAAGTTCTGGACTATAGAGCACGGACTTAGCCCATCCGCCTCCACCGCCAAGTACATCCCCATACGAAAATCCGCCGCACGCCACCAAGACGTGAAAGTTCTCAAGAGATTCACGACCGTCAAAGAGGTCCGTCATGTGCACGTCTACTGCATCGAATCCGACGTTTCGAAATGCGGCGGCCATCTCGAGCTGACCATTGATCCCCTGATCTCGCAGAACGGCAACACTTGGTTTCGACGTGGCAATGGCAGGAATACGATTGGGATCGAATGTCAACTTCTCAGCAAGACCATCGTCGCGCATACTGATTAACGCCCTCTCTTCTTCCGCACTCGCCGGATTGTCTCGGCGACGCTGCATCTCAAAGCTCGTACGTGACCAGAGATCCTCTAATTCGACAAGCGTACGGTCGAAGAGAACTTGGTTTTCGTTTCGAACAACCAGTCGATCATGGGAAGCAGTTCGTCCAATCTGGGTTATGGTGAGTTCTAGTTCTGACGCTGCACTCTGCCATCTACTCAGACTGGTGGCATCTGTCTCGATAACAACACCAATCTCCTCATTAAATAAAAACGAGAACCAGTCATCGTCGCAATTAAGTTCAACGCCAATTCGTCCCGCAATGGCTTGTTCGAGGACCGTGGTGAATAGTCCACCATCGGAGCGATCATGTATCGAGAGGATTCTCCCATCACCCAGATGTCGCTGAATCAATTCAAAGAGTGCTTTCAGCCGATGAGGATGTTCGACGTCAGGAGGAACACTCCCCAATTTGGCGTACGTCTGAACCGCGGCACTACCGCCTAGTCGCTGTTTTGATGAAGGCGCAAGAAGCAGCAACAAGGTATCGTCTCTGCGCAAAGCGGGAGTCACGAACGTGTGTACATCGGGTACACGTGCAAACGCGGAAACGATTAGCGTTAAAGGCGACGTAACCGAGCGCTCGTCCCAGTGAGTGGACATCGACAAACTGTCCTTTCCAACAGGAATTGAAATACCCAATCCAGGACAAAACTCATCCCCAACTGCGATCACCGCATCGCGTAGTGCTTGATCTTCGTTCTCAAATCCTGCGGCTGCCATCCAGTTCGCTGACAGAACGACGGAGTCAAGCGATTGGATCTTGACGCCAACCATGTTGGTCAGCGCTTCTGCAATCGCCATTCGTGCAGACGCGGCGGGATCGAGTACCGCGATAGGCGATCGCTCGCCAAGCGTCATGGCTTCTCCGCTATTCGACTTAAAACCGGAGGACGTAATGGCAGCATCAGCTACCGGTACCTGAAATGGCCCGACCATTTGCTCTTGAACAACCAGACCCGTGATACTCCGATCACCGATTGAGACAAGGAATTTCTTTGATGCAACGGCTGGAAAGCGAAGGACACGATCGACGACATCATCGATTTCCATATTCTGAAAATCGCCGGGATTTGCGGCGCGTGGTGTGACCACGTACGCTCGATGCATCTTTGGAGGTTTCCCGAGGAGACCGTTCATCGGCATTGCGACCGCGTCGTCATCGGAATGTAAATCGGTAACTCTCAAATCTCCGCTCGCATTCGTATTCCCGACGACGGCGAACGGACACCTTTCGCGCTCACAAACTCGCTCAAACCACGATAACCCGTCTGGTTCTAACGCGATGACGTATCGTTCCTGCGCTTCGTTACACCAGAGCTCCATAGGAGACATGCCAGGATCTGCATTCGCTACTTTCTTGAGATCGATGGACGCGCCGCGTTCAAGGTCATTTACGAGTTCTGGTAGCGCGTTCGACAATCCACCTGCGCCAACATCATGAATCTTGACGATCGGATTAGCTTCACCTAGATTCGCACAGCTATCAATGACTTCCTGACAACGACGTTCCATTTCTGCGTTGTCCCGTTGCACAGAAGCAAAATCAAGATCTTCATCCGAAACACCCGTGCGCATACTGGAAGCCGCGCCTCCACCCAAGCCGATGAGCATCGCAGGTCCGCCAAGTACGACTAAGAGCTCATGTTCATCCGAGTCGCGTACCAAGGCGTCCACATGTTCCCGTCGGATGGAACCTACCCCACCAGCAATCATCACCGGTTTGTGATAACCCCACCAACGGTTTTTGTCGATGACGTGTTCGAATGTACGAAAGTAACCAAGTAGTGCCGGTCGGCCGTACTCGTTGTTGTAACCCGCTGCCCCTAACGGTCCATCGCGCATGATTTCAAAGGGACTTGCGATGCGGTCTGGACGACCGAGTTCACCTTCCCAGGGTTGCTCGTCATTCGCAATGCGTAAATGCGAGGTGGTATATCCCACGAGTCCAGCTTTCGGTTTGGAACCGCGACCTACCGCACCTTCATCGCGGATCTCGCCACCCGACCCTGTCGCGGCTCCTGCAAACGGTGAAATCGCCGTAGGATGGTTGTGTGTCTCAACCTTCATCAGAATGTCGAGCTGCACACTCTTGTCAATGTAGTGACGTGATGCTGCGTCAGCCTGTTGAATGAGTGTCTCCGTACCGTCGATCACGGCAGCGTTGTCCGCGTAGGCACTCAACAATCCAGCGAATTGCTTCACTTCTGCGGTGTTTCTGATGGAATCGAAGAGTGACCTTTCGACAAGCGCGTCATTAACTGTCCAAGTCGCATTAAAGATTTTGTGACGACAGTGCTCAGAATTCGCTTGTGCGAACATCATCAGTTCAACGTCTGTTGGATCTCGCTTAATGCGTGCATACAAATCGACTAAATACTGAATCTCATCGTCCGAAAGTGCGAGTCCTAGCCTTTCGTTACATGTACGAAGGACACTCACCGGGTCGTTCCCGAGCGAGATATGATCGAGCGGTTTCGGCGACACGTTGCTGAAGAGCAGTTCAAAGGTCTCGGAATGTAAGACCGACTCGGTCATACGATCATGTAGCAATTGCAGGGCCGTATCTGTCGCAATTGAATCCGCATTGTGCAACCACCATCGCACACCACGCTCGACGCGAATCACTGCATCGATTCCGCATAGCTTGAAAATCTCTGTCGCTTTACTCGACCAAGGTGAAATCGTTCCTAGACGAGGCACCACTGTCAGCGTAGGTGAGGTCGAATTCGTCTGCGCGACGCCGCCCGTCGCATAATCGAGTAACGCTCTAGCCGTAGACTCTTGGTTAGCATCGAGCGGTCGACTTAGTTCAAGGATGTGAACGTACTCAGCGTAAGCACCAGTCACGCGACCTTTCGTTGAGGCGACAATCGCAGACTCTTTTTGATCTATATCTGTTCGCGGGAGAGATCCTCCCGCGATTGGCTGAACGAGGCTCAGTCAGTCACCCTCACGTATGCCATCAAAAAATGCGGTCAGTAAGGCGCTACATTCCTCCGCGAGTACACCACCTGCAACCTCTATTCGATGGTTGTGTGACGTCCAATCGAGCAAATTTCCATGCGACTGAACAACACCGGTTTTCGGTGCAATACACCCGTAAACCAACCGCGAAATCCGAGCATGCACCATCGCGCCTACACACATCATGCAAGGCTCAAGCGTGACGTAAAGCGTCGAATCAACTAAACGATAGTTTTCGGTACGACGTCCCGCATCTCGTAATGCGGAAACTTCAGCATGCGCCGAAGGGTCATTCTGTTGGATTTGACACGATGCGCCTCGACCGATTACGCAACCATCCCGTACTAACACGGCACCAACGGGAACTTCGCCATTGCCCTCCGCTTCGCGCGCGAGATCTAATGCCTCACGCATGAAACTTTCATCGGCGGCGTCAGACATGAGTTCTATCTTCGACGCCAACGACGCTATCGACTATTCTTCTTCGACCGGTTGGAAGGACGCTGCAAGCTCCTTCTGTAACTGTGCTTGAACCGGCGCATAGTGGCTGAACTGCATCGAGTAGGTACCTCGACCGCCTGAAACCGAACTGAGCCGTGAGTGGTACGTCTGTAATTCACGAAGCGGCGCTTGACCTTGAATTTCAACGCTATTGTCGGGTTGAACTTCAGATCCATTCACCATTCCGCCCATGGATGACAGATCACCCGCGACATCGCCCATACAGTTATTAGGTACGTTCAGACTAATATCGACGATAGGTTCCATGACAATGGGACGCGCTTTCGCAACCGCATCCATAAACGCTCGTTTCCCTGCTTGTACGAAAGCGATCTCTTTTGAGTCAACCGAATGATGTTTGCCGTCGTACACCGACACCCTGATATCCTGCATTTCATGACCGGAGATTGCACCAGAGACCATCACTTGCAAGATCCCCTTCTCGACTGCCGGAATGAACTGTCCCGGAATCACGCCCCCAACGATGTTGTCTTCGAATACAAAGCCACCACCACGCGGCATTGGTTCGACTTTCAGATAGACCTCGCCAAATTGGCCGGCGCCACCAGATTGCTTCTTGTGCCGGTGATGACCCTCGGCTGAGGTCGTGATCGTTTCACGGTATTCGATCGCCGGTACTCGCGTGTCGATCGGTAGACCGTGGTCTTCCCTGAGCTCTTCTAGTACCACACGAAGGTGCATTTCTCCCAAGCCTCGCAAGACAGTTTCATTGAGCGCCACGACGTGTTCAACCGCGATCGATGGGTCTTCAACGGCTACAGTCTGAAGCGCTTCCGACACTTTCTGCGCATTGCTGTCATCCGGTGCTGAGATCGCCAGACCATATACAGGAATCGGCAAATCAATCGGCCTCATTCGTACGCTATCTTCATCGTGCGAATCGTGCATGACTGCGTTGTACTTGACGTCTTCGGCTCGCGGGATCGCGCATATATCCCCTGCCACCGCTTCTGCTATCTCGGTTTGTTGTTCGCCTAGTAACTGGGTGAGATGTTGTATCTTCATCGCCTTGCGTGCATCGTCGACGAACAACTGTGCACCGTTTCGAAGCGTGCCATGGTGAACTCTGAGCAATGCCATGCGACCCTTGAACTGGTCCTCAACTACGTTAAAAACATGGCCGAGGACGTGCCCGTTCGCCGAAAGATCGACACTTGCATCTTCGGTACCCGTGTCACCATTGAGAAACTGCGCAGGGTTGCCTTCCGTCGGATTCGGCATCAGACGCGTCATGATCGTGAGGAGATCCTCGATCCCCGCACCAGAGGACGCCGACGTGTAGCAGATCGGCACAAGGTGACCTTCACGCAATGACTGCTCGAAGACCTCGTGCATTCGCTCTTCAGGTAATTCTTGCTCTTCTAGATAGAGCGCCATCAATTCTTCATCGACTTCAACGATTTGATCGATGATCTGCTCATGTGCTTCCTCGACCGAGCTGAAATTAGTGTCGCCGGCACTGTTCTCGAAAAAGCAGTCGACGACGTCGGTAAGGTCCGTGTTCGGTAGATTGATTGGTAAACACTCTGAGCCTAGAGTCTCTCGAATCTGTTCCGTGATTGCTTCCAGATCGACGTTTTCTGCGTCTATCTTGTTGACGATGACCATGCGGCAGAGTTTCTGATCTGACGCGTACTGTGCGATCTTCATCGTGTGCGAGTCGACGCCTAAGTTTGCGTCAACAACGATCGCGACACTCTCAACCGCTGGTAACACCGCAAGCATGCGGCCGATGAAATCCGGAAATCCTGGATTGTCTATCAAATTGATATGGCGAGAACCACAATCAAATGAGCAAACGGTCGGCACGAGAGAGTGCTGCATGCTCTTTTCACGCGGGCGATAGTCTGACGCCGTTGTTCCCGTGTCGACATTCCCTTGTGCGTTGATCGCCTCAGCTTTGTAGAGCATCGCTTCAGCGACGGTGGTTTTACCTACTCCGGCACCGCCAATCAGGGCAAGATTGAGGATGTCTTGAGTTGAATAAGCCATGACGGTATGCGCTCCGTAATAACCAATGGATGAACGCGTTATTGCAACGCGATACGCCGTAACGATGAAAGCGACTGCGTGCAAGCGCTTCTCAGCAGGTCACGCACGACGCCGCAATGCAACTTACGGTCAGTAGCTAGAGCTCGTAGTTTATCAGCAGTTCAGACGCCGTATTGAAGATTAATTAAGAGAACGAACTTTCTGAGGTTTATCCTGAAATCATCAGTGCCAAATGAAAAACGCCCCGTGATCGCAATCACGGGGCGTACAAGTTAGCTATTGCTTAGTGCAATACGAAGAGCTTAATCGCGGATGAAATCTCGGATAACTTCACCAGGTCGATTGCCTGTGTATTCACCGTTTTCGATAACGACTTGCCCAGCCACGATCGTCGCGTCATAGCCTTTGCTCTTGACAACCAAGCGACCGCCATTGTGTGGGAAATCGTTCACGTACTCCGGATGACATGATTTCAATTCGTCGTAATCGATCACATTGAGATCTGCGTGCCAGCCTTCTCGCACTTCGCCTCGCTTCTTGAGACCAAGCACTTCGGCAGACTGACCTGAAATACGATGGACCGCTTCTTGTACTGTGTACACGCCACGATCTCGCGTCAATTCGCCGAGTAAGAACGTCGGTGAATCCGCATCGGTGAATTGACCAACGTGCGCGCCGGCGTCACCAAGCATCGGAATCACGTACGGTAACCGCATGTAGTTCCATTGATTCTGAAGCGCACCACCGAATGCCCAGAGATTCCAAAGTTCTTTACCTTCCGACTCGATCAATCGGTCAACATAGACCTCAACCGGATCTTTACCAGCTTCATCCGCAAGTTTCTGCAAGTTCTTCTGGTTCTCGAGGTCGTAGTCAGGGTAGTCGCCGAAACCCATTGGGTGGAGGATACGTGCTGTCTGACCAAATCCGCCGTTCTCGATCGCTTCCGAGATCAATTTTTCACGAACTTCGGGCTTCTTCATTTCAGCCACACGTTCAGCGATGCTTGGCAGCTTCATTAACTCAGCCCACGCTGGTGTGCGGAGAAACGCTTGTTGCGCCAACCCGAAGAACGAACCGCTCGGCCGCGTATGACAAATGGAAGTGATCCGGCGACCGGCTTCGTTGTTGCGTCCAAGGAAGTCTTCCCAACTGGAAACGCCACCATCACCCTGAGGGCCAGTACCACCCGAGAACAACACCTGGCAACCTAGCTCAGCACCTGTTTCGAACATTTGACGCTCGATTTCATATCGTGTGCGCATATCAGGCGCTGCCTGGAATAAACCACCCCGTCCACCAGCCTCAACGACTGCTTTCTGTATTGCGGTTGTCTCTCGCTCATCTGCCCAAGTTCCAGGGGTCAATCGACCATCAGGAACACGGTGACCAAGAAAACGTGACGTTGAGAACCCGACCGCGCCGCCTTCTACCGACTCTTCGACCAATTCAACGATTCGCTTCAGTTCACGTTCGTCGGCTTGTACGCCTTCGTCGCAGCTCTTATCGCCCATCGCTTCGAAACGAATCGCCGAGTGTCCGCACATGCCGACGACGTTCAACGCGGGACGCAGTGTCTGCAGAGAATCAAGATATTCACCGAAACTGGTCCAGTTCCACGGCAAGCCATCCATGATGGCGTCTGCCGCAATATCTTCAACAGCTTCCATCAATTTGGCGAGATAGGAACGGTTATCTTCCGCGCACGGCGCGAAAGTTACGCCGCAATTTCCGATGAGAGCAGTCGTAACACCGTGGTAAGAACTGGGTCGCATTTCAGGATCCCAACCAATTTGAGCGTCCAAATGCGTATGAAGATCAACGAATCCAGGTGTAACCAACTTTCCGGTTGCATCAATCGTACGTTCAGCTTCTGCTTCTGAAAGATCACCAACTCGGCTAATCACGCCATCGTCTACCGCGACATCAGCCTTGCGCGGTTCTGCGCCAGTACCGTCGACGAGAGTTCCACCCGAGATGATCATTGAATGTGACATAAAGTCCCTCCGTGGGATATATTTGCGGCTAATAAAAAGCCGACGTGCATATTTAACGGATTTGGTGCGTTGAACTTAGTTTTGAGGTAGCAATGTGCGCGTTACTTCGCTAAACCCGAACTAATTGCACTATCGTCCTAATCGCCAGCTGCGCCACATGTCATCGCTGACTTCTACGTCATTCCTAAACAGCTTGGCATCTTTGAACCACTCATAAAGACCAAGAGCACGATGTGCATCCGCGTCAAGGATTTCACGGTCTTCCGTGAAATCAGCGAAAACCGCCCATCGAATCGTGTCGCCGATGTGGATACCTGCCGAGTGTACGGTTCGCCCGTGCCAAAAGACGACATCGCCTTGCTTACCAACGAATTCGACCGGCGTAATGGTGCTAACGACTTCCCGCATCGCATCGTTAAACGAATCGGACGGCGACCAGTTTGCTTCGTACCGATGTGCCTGAAACATGATCCGATGGCTTCCAGGATAAACAGTGAATCCTCCCGAGCGGGGTGGCACGTCGTCGAGATATGCGCACACGTTGAGTTGCTGGCACACGCGGTCGGTATGAGGTCCAAGACTCACACCATTGATGCGTTTTTGGATTTCCTCCGTTGACAATTGCTTCGTTGGGAAAAGCGCGTACACACCTCTCGTGCGCTCACTTAATTTCAGTCTATCCGCAAGTAATGCCCTGGCGATCTCTCGGATTTTGGGGTTGTTAGGCACGAGATCTAGAAGGTACTCCTCGTTGCCGATCTCATGCATCTTGACCGTTCGTCCATGTACTGCGGTTCGCTGCCTTCCTTCAAAGGGACCGGAAGTATCCGCTGGTGGTAGTTCGGACCACTGAGGCGATCGCCAGCTGTCAGGATCGTCACGTATCAACACCCAAGCGCTTCCGTCCGCTGGCGGTACTGAATCAAGCAGACTTCGCCACGCTCGATCGAGTGCATCTGCAGAGGCATCTGAGTCAATGAGATTTCGCTTGAATAGAAAACCATTCTCCGTGAAAAACTCAATTTCCGCATTTGACACAGAAACGCCTTTCTCCGCCAATTCTGGCGGTTTAAATAGCGTGCTGAGTCGACTAACTGGCCGTTCGGACATCCAGACTCACTACCTAACCATGTGCTTCAAAACAGCGAACATTTCGTTCGAAGATTCCTACGAGTTCATTCCCATTCAATCGTCGACGGCGGTTTACTCGAAACGTCGTAAACAACGCGTGATACCCCTTTAACTTCGTTGATGATTCGCGACGAAACTCTTCCGACCAAATCATGAGGGAGTTTAGCCCAATCGGCAGTCATAAAGTCTGTTGTGGTCACGGCACGCAACGCGATGACATACTCATACCGTCTTGCATCTCCCATCACTCCCACCGACTTGACGGGGAGAAAAACGCAAAACGCCTGCGCGACCTTGTCGTACCAATCTGCTTGTCGTAACTCCTCTAGATAGATCGCGTCCGCTTGACGAAGTGTTTCCAAATACGTTTCGTGAACCTCTCCTAGTACTCGAACCGCAAGACCTGGTCCGGGAAACGGATGTCGATTTATTAGAGAATCAGGTAAACCCAAAGCAAGACCAACCTGTCGTACTTCATCTTTGAATAGATCCCGCAATGGTTCGAGCAGCTCCAAATGAAGTCGTTCTGGTAAGCCACCCACATTGTGGTGGCTTTTGATCACATGCGATTTACCGAACCTAGTCGCAGCCGACTCGACGACGTCCGGGTAGATCGTACCTTGCCCGAGGAACTTCACGTTGGTCAATTCCGACGCGGCAGCTTCGAACACCCGAATGAAAGTTTCTCCGATGATTTTCCGCTTGGCTTCGGGCTCATCCACGCCGTGCAATGCATCTAGAAATCGTGACCTCGCATCAATCACGCGTAAGTCCAATGTCATCGTATTGGATGGCTGAAACGCTTGTTCAACTTCCTCTCGCTCGTTCATGCGGAGTAAGCCATTGTCAACGAAAACACAATGGAGTCTCTCGCCGATGGCTCTCGCGAGTAATGCCGCGGTTACGCTTGAATCAACCCCGCCCGATAGGCCAAGTAGCACGTCACTATCGCCTACCTCGACTTTGATCTCCTCGACGAGACGATCTACGATGTTCGCGGGTTGCCAAGATGCGTCACAACCAACCACGTCAAATAAGAAACGCCGTAGGATTTCAACACCGTCACGCGTATGGGTGACCTCTGGATGAAACTGGATGCCGTACCACCTACGTGCTGGATCGGCCATACCAACGAATGGGGCAGAGGCGGTTTTTGCAGTACCACTAAATCCGACAGGTAGTTTCGCAACTTTGTCGCCATGACTCATCCACACTGGCAGCGTATTTCCAAGTCCGTGCAAGAGCAAATCACTACCGTTGGTCAGGACTTGCGTCGCGCCGAACTCTTTCATCTGCGAGTTTTCGACGTGGCCTCCCAGCTGCGCAACCAGCGCTTGCATTCCATAGCAAATGCCAAGAACAGGTTTATTACTTTCGAGCAACCAGTCCGGAATGCGTGGCGTGATCCGTTCAGTTACGGATTCAGGACCACCTGAGAGTATGAACCCGTCTGGACGCAGTTCCGAGAGCAGGGACGCGTCTGCATCGAATGGGTGAATCTCACAATAGACGTTGAGTTCACGTACGCGACGCGCGATCAGCTGGGTCGTTTGAGAGCCAAAATCAATTACAACAATCAAGAGCTCTAGTCGCTGTACTCAGAGTTAGATGCCAAGCGTTACTCAGCCCGGGTAATTCGGCGCTTCCTTGACAATATCTACGTCGTGGACGTGACTTTCCTCTTGGCTAGCACTGGTGATCGAGCTGAATTGAGACTGAGTGCGAAGTTCTTCGATGGTTTCACATCCTGTGTAACCCATTGCACTACGTAAGCCTCCTGTCATCTGCTGTACAACCGCTCGAAGCGGTCCACGATATGGCACACGACCTTCGACACCTTCCGGCACGAGTTTATTGACGTTGGCGTCTTCGTTTAACGCATAGCGATTACGCGAGCCGCGATGCTCGGCCATTGCACCTAAAGAACCCATTCCCCGATAGCTCTTGTACGTACGTCCTTGATAGAGTTCGATCTCCCCGGGCGCTTCGTCCGTGCCTGCAAGTAACGAACCAATCATGACACAGTCTGCTCCTGCAGCGATCGCCTTCGCAATGTCGCCAGAGTAGCGAATACCACCATCCGCTATGACAGGTACTTCCTCAGCGCTTAACTCCGAGACAACATCGTCAATCGCAGTCACCTGCGGTACTCCGACCCCGGTAACCATCCGGGTCGTACAGATGCTGCCGGGTCCGATTCCGACTTTGACCGCATCAACGCCAGCGTCCACGAGCGCTCGTGCACCTTCTGCCGTAGCAACGTTGCCGCCTACGACACTAAGGTCTGCGAACGACTGCTTAATCCATCGTATTCGCTCAATAACGTTTTGTGAGTGTCCGTGTGCGGTATCGACGACGATCAAATCCGCGCCTGCTTCGGCAAGTTTTTCGACACGTTCATCCGTTTCAGAGCTCGTACCAACGGACGCACCGACGCGCAACTGGCCTGCCTCGTCTTTGCACGCATTCGGATAGTCCTGCGATTTCTGAATGTCCTTAACGGTGACCATGCCACTCAGTTGACCGTTGTGATTGGTCAAGAGGATTTTCTCGATTCGGTGCTGCTGCAGTAACTCAAGGATCGTCTCAAACGACGAATCTTCCGGGGTCGTTACGAGTTTCGACTTCGGCGTCATTACGTCGGAGACACGCAAGTCCATTCGCGTTTCGAAACGAATATCTCGATGAGTCACGATCCCCGCTAATGTGTTCTGACTTAGGACTGGCACGCCCGAAATCTGGTGCTTCGCGGTTAGGTCTATGAGATCCTGAACCGATGCATCGACGTCAATGGTGATCGGATCACGAATAACGCCTGTCTCAAATTTCTTTACTGTCCGTACTTCGTTAGCTTGTGCCTCGATCGACATGTTCTTATGCACGATGCCGATGCCACCCTCTTGGGCAATACCGATCGCGAGACGTGCCTCGGTTACGGTATCCATGGCAGCGGAGATGAGTGGGACGTTTAAGGAAATGTCACGCGTGACTCGGGATCGCAGCGAGACATCGGCGGGTAGGACCTTGGAATAACCCGGTCGCAAAAGCACATCGTCAAACGTCAGAGCTTCGTTGGTGATGCGCAACATGCTGTTAAGCCTTCGACCAAAAGGAGATTTTAGCGATGAGATGTCCTAACATCCTGTCGGCATCTTTCTTTCGGAACGGAAGAATGTCACTGATCTAAATCGAGACGAGCTAGCAAGCAAAGTGCTGAGGTGGATTCACGTTTTGTGTGGTGCTAGTCGAGGGTCTTTTCCGTTAATTCAGCGTATCGTTGAAACCGGCGAATTGAGCGCTACAACCCTCCATTTCCAAACCTCAACTAGTACCTTTAATGACCCTTTCACAATATTTATTAGCGTTTATTGACATAATAATGCAAAATTAACGGTTAGAACATGTGAAGATTGTAATGTTACTTGACTTTACCGTAGCGAACTACAGATCGATCAAAGACGAGGTGATACTGACGCTCATCGCTGATCAAGGAAAAGAACACCGTTCAACCAATGTGGTAAATGCCGAGTCCATCGAACGGAGGAGACCGATAGACGCGGTACGATCTGCCGTGATCTATGGTGCTAACGGTGCCGGAAAGACCAATATCCTTCGAGCACTTGGTGCCATGAAGTCGATTGTCATAGATTCAGCGAGAGGATTGAATGAGTTGCCAGTTGAGGGTTTCCGTTTCGATGAGACCACCAGTTATCGTCCCACCACTTTAGAAGCTACCGTACTCGGTACCGACGGCATACGCTACCGCTTTGGTTTCAAAGCAACTAAGGATGCGATCATTGAAGAATGGCTATATGCGTGGCCACGAGGTCGTCTCCAAACATGGTACGAGCGCAGAGATAGTAAGTTCGAATTCGGTCAAAAGCTCTTCGGTGATAGGGAGGTCTGGCGTAGAGCAACTCGACCTGATACGCTCTTCTTGTCGACTGCGGTAAGGTTAAACAGCGATCAGCTACGGCCTCTTTACGAGTGGTTTTCACGTTACTTGCATGTTACTACGCCTGGAAGATGGTCGCGATCTATCACACTCGATTGTTACGAGGACGGGAGAAAAAATAGCATTCTTAACTTTCTTAGATCAGCAGATATAGGAATCTCGGATTTAAAAATCAAGAGAGAGGAGCCGGAACAATCTTCGATCGCATCTTCCGTATCCGAAGGAATTGGCGATAGGTTTCGCGGGAGGTTAATTGATGCACTGACAACAGTCACGTTAACGCACGAAACAAACGATGGAACGAAGGGAGATCTTGATATTGAAGAAGAGTCAGATGGAACTCAGAAGTTATTCGCCCTTGCAGGTCCTTGGCTTGACTCCTTAAGAAACGGCTACGTGCTGGTAGTCGATGAATTGCATGACAATCTACATCCAAAGCTAGTGCGATTTCTCATCGATTGCTTTCATAACCCCGAACTGAACCGGAAGTGTGCACAGCTGGTGTTCTCTACTCATGACACATCTGTGCTTAGCCAAAGAGTGTTTCGGCGGGATCAAGTCTGGTTTTGCGAAAGAGATGAAACGCTCGCGACCTCGCTCTTCGCACTAAGCGAGTTCAAAGTGCGAAAAGGTGTATCAAATCTCGAACGCGCGTACCTCTCCGGTCGATACGGAGCTTTGCCATTTCTCATTCCTGAGAGATTGTTGTCCCATGTAGCGAACTAGCCGAGTGGCTAAGTTACGTCGCATCGGGAACCGTAAGAAAGCTTCGCGTGAATCATACGATCGAGTTCTCATCGTTACGGAAGGCGAACGGACGGAGCGGTTTTACTTCGATGGATTGAAATCTCGATATCGAATCAACTCCGCTAACGTGGAAATCTCTCCCTCCATAGTGGGTTCAGATCCCCAGTCTATTGTCGAGACCGCTATTCGCTTTCGTGATGAAGAGATCAGCTTCGGCGAACGGTACGACCGTGTCTATTGTGTCTTTGATAGAAATAGTCATGCGAACTTTATCGCCGCGAGTCAGCGAGCGCAGAATGAAGGCATCTATCTCGCACGATCATGGCCGTGTTTTGAATACTGGTTACTGCTGCATTACGAGTATATGAGAAGTCCATTTCAGCCAACGCACGGGCGAAGTTCCTGCGACGAGTGCATCGCTTGCCTACGGAAATACCTGCCTAACTATCAGAAAGCCGATAAAAACCTCTTCAAGGATCTCGAACCTAATCTAGAGATAGCAAAGAACAATGCACGGCAAGCACGCGCAGATGTGCAACGCACCGCATCAGTGAATCCTTCGACTGAAGTGGATCTACTTGTCGAATATCTACAGAAATTAACATATCGATGATGGTTGCTCCAGCTCATTGTTAATTTGGTTCGCTTCGATTTCGAAAAGGAAACTAGTGATGGTTGTTTTCGACAAAGTAGACTCAGCATCACTCATTGCTACAAAAACTCAGCAAAACGAATCGACCCTAGAATTCAAACTACTTAACAGTGTGTCTTTTCGACACTAGCAGAATCCTCATCCATGCCGGAAGATGGCACAAACGAACCAATCCAAACCGTTTCTCAAGCGATTGAGCGCGTCAATCGCGTACTAAACGAACAGTTCTTGCCGCTTTGGATTACCGGCGAGATTTCAAACCTCTACACAAGGGATCATTGGTACTTCGATCTTGTCGATGGGAACGCGACGCTTCATTGTGTCGCATGGCGGAGTGTCAATCGACGCTTTCGATTCAATGTTGAAAACGGGTCGAAAGTCAATGTACATGGCAAATTTACGATTTACCGTGATCGCGGTCAGTTTCAGATTCTCGTTGACCGCATGGAACTCGCCGGTGAAGGCGCACTTCGTGCCGAGTTTGAACGGCTAAGACGCGAACTAGAACAAGAGGGTTTGTTCCGTCCAGAACATAAGAAACCCATCCCGCGGTTTCCGAAACGAATCGCGCTACTGACCGCTGAATCTGGTGCAGCAATAACGGATGTGATTCAGAACTTCAGTCGACGCTACCCATTGACTGAAATCATCCACGTACCCACACTCGTTCAAGGGCGCGATGCTCCAGATTCGATCGTTGCTGCGATCCGACGAACCATGCGGACGGTGGCTGATGCAGATGTATTACTGTTGACTCGTGGTGGCGGGTCCTATGAGGACCTCAACGCGTTCAACGACGAAACGGTTGCACGCGCGATCTTCGCCTGCCCTATCCCAGTCGTCAGCGCGGTCGGACACGAGAAAGACGTGTCGATCTCCGATTTCGTCGCAGATCAACGCGCTGCGACGCCTTCTACAGCAGTTGAGCTCTTGTCACCAGATGTATTGGAACTACGTCGACATTTAGTGAGCATGCAGAACACGTTGCTCAGTCTTACGAATACGAACCTAGTTTCTCGAGGACAGGACCTTGAGTCGTTGAATGTGCGCCTTCGTAAGCCAACCCAAGATATCCAATCTCGCGACAGCGAAGTGTTGCGTGCGCGAGAGAAACTGATCGCAGCTTTCGCATCACAATTCGAATCGCGTCGAGCGAATGTAAGGAATCTCGGTCTAAGGTTGCAGCGAGTCTCCCCATTGGTTGGGATCAAAAACTTGAACGATCAACTCACCAACCTGGAACATCGTTTGCATCGTAGTAATCCGGTTTCACATCTTAACGAACTCGAACGACGGCGCCGTGATTCGCGTCGTAAGATCCAAGAACATCTGAATCTTGTACTCAGCCAATACCAAAGCGGACTTCAACTCGCAACGTCTCAGCTTGTCCGTATCCGACCGATGGAGAGGATCCAAGGATTACAGACCGAGGTTAACCAGATCAGTAACACGTTGGCGGTATCAGTACGTAGTAGCCTCGAGAAGTTAGACGCTGTCCTTCATCAGAGAGTCGCCACACTCCGAGCAGTGAGTCCACTCGCTACACTTGAACGCGGTTATGCGGTGGTGACAAAACCGGATGGTACAGTTTGGGGTGAGATCGTATCTGATATCGAAACGATAAGTCCGGGTGAAGAGATCAACGCACACGTGCACGGCGGTACGATTGATGCGGTCGTTCAAGCCACCAGACAACGAGACACAAGCGATCAACAAGGCGAATCAAGTGATCGATAAACTGCTGATTTTTACAAGATCTTTAGTAACGCTTTCTCTTGTTTCAGGTGGAATCGCGTTACAGGCAAGTACCCTGCCTCAAGGCGCTCATGGCACCATCGCTCTATTACCTATCGAAAGCTCCGAAGTAGCGAGCGTCGTTTTTCAAGAGAGACCACAACTGATCGTAGGTAATGTCGCGATCGTTCGTATCCCCCTATTCATGACATCGGGTGAAACGGACGTTAAAGTGAGTTACCAGGATGGCAGATCAGAAAATGTTGCCATCAAAGTTCTAGACCGAGAGTACCCCGAAGAACGTATCACGGTGACCGATCAGGAACACGTCACGCCGTCTACCGCTAATTTAGAACGGATTCGTGAGGAATCGGCGCGGATGAGAGCAGCTTACAACCTGTTTACTGAACAACCGCTCGACCTACTCCCAATCATTCAACCCATCGAAGGCCGCACTTCAGGCGTCTTTGGATCACGGCGATTCTTCAATGACCAACCTCGCAATCCGCACTCTGGTATTGATTGGGCAGCGCCAACCGGCACACCGATCAAAAATCCAACCCCCGGTACAGTTGTAGTTGTCGGTGATTTCTTCTTCAACGGCAAAACCGTCATGATCGATCACGGCGGCGGTTTCATATCCATGATGTGTCATTTGAGCGAGATTCTCGTAACCGAAGGACAACGAATTGATCGAAGCAAAGTAATCGGTAAAGTCGGTACGACAGGTCGCTCAACGGGACCGCACTTACACTGGTCCGTGAGCCTGAGCGGTGAACGCACAGACCCCGCTGTATTTATGGCAACGCTAAATGCACTATACGACGAAGCTGAGTAGCCTTCAGCCTCGAGAGCGCTTCGCTTTCGCCCGTGCTTTGCGTCGTTGGATCAGCCGTTGCCGATGCTTCTGTTGACGTCGCGTGAGTTCATTCCGTCGGTGTCCGAACGGATTCTCTGTATTACGAAACTCAATCGCAATTGGCATGCCAACGATTTCTAACGCAGTTCGAAATCGATTCTCTAAGTAGCGTCTGTAACTCGACGGCAGCGACTCAACCTGATTGCCGTGCACCAGTAATGATGGTGGATGATCGCGAAGTTTGTTGACATAACGAATTTTGACCTGACGGGAGCGGATCGCAGGTGGTGTGTGGCTCTCCACAGCTTTCTGCAGCACACGGTTGAGATCAGGGGTTGCAATATCGAGACGTCCTGAGCGATGAACTTGCCGAACCTTCGAATACAGTTTCTTAATACCAGTCCTTTTCAGTGCCGACGTATGGTGAATGGGTATCCACTCGGCAAACCTCAATCGTCGGCTCAATGCTGTCTTCAATGCTCGTCGCTGCTCTGAACCCATCGCATCGACTTTATTCACGACCAGTATTAAGCCAGTTCCCGCGTCGACAGCGTAACTTACGATGTGCAGATCCTGTTCGACGATACCTTCTGTTGCGTCGATGACCAGTAATGCCACCTCTGCCGCGACCATGGCGTCAAGTGCTTTCACCACCGAGAACTTCTCCACGACGTCTTGTACGCGACCTTTTCGTCTGATCCCGGCCGTATCAATCAACACATACCGTTGATCGTCCCGTTCGAAGGGAATGTAGATAGAGTCTCGCGTTGTGCCGGGTTGATCAAACACGACACAACGATCATCGCCCAGTAGCGCATTAACGAGCGTGGACTTGCCGACGTTAGGCCGACCGATCACTGCGACCGGAATCCCGTCATGGTCGATCGAATCAACGACACGAGTAAGGTAAGGTTCGAGCGATTCACGGAGCGCATTTACCCCGTCCCCATGAGTCGCAGAAACAAAAAGTACATCGCCGAACCCTAAGCCGCTTAACTCTTTAAGCGCAAATAGCTGAGCCTCCTTAACACCATCGATCTTGTTGGCAACCAATCGCATTGGTTTATTTAGAACGCGAAGCTCTTGAAGGATGAATTCATCCGCCGGCGTAACACCTGCCGCTGCATCCAGGAGTACAACGACGATATCGGCTTCCTCGATCGCGAGTCGAACCTGAGCATTCACTAGATTCGCGATGTCGGACGTATCGTGAAGTCCACCGGTATCGATCACTGTACCGGTACGTCCGCCGAATTCGGCGCGACCATATTTACGGTCTCGTGTTAATCCGGGTCGATCATGAACTAGGGCGTCGCGACCCCCGCATAGCCGATTAAAGAGCGTAGATTTGCCGACGTTGGGACGACCGACAAGAGCGATCGTTCCAGACTTCAGTGTCATGACGATCGATCGAGCTCAAGCGCGATGAGCCTGCCACCCTTACTTTGTACATATACGACACCGTCTTCGTGTGCCATCGTCGGTTGAATCGCAGCGCCATCAACACGTCTCCGCGCGATGAAACGCCCGTCACTTTGTGCGATTACGTGGACAAAACCTTGCATGTCACCGACGAAGATGTAATTACTAAATGCGAGCGGGTCAGTTAACTGACGACGAAGTAAACCCTCCTGTCGCCATGCGATCGTGCCGTCTCGTTGTTCGATACCAACAACTTCATCGTCATCAGTGACAGCAAACACGAGACCATAGCCGGATTGCAGTGCGCGAGTAGACGCCACCTCGACCTGCCATAACGGTTGGCCATCCGAACGGCGGATTGCCGTTGTCATACCTTGGTGCGTTGAAGCAACCACTACACCTTGCTCGACAAGTGGCTTGCCGTCGACATCAACCATTCGCTCCAGATCAGACGTTCCTGTTGGTAGCGAAACCGTCTGCTCCCAGAGCAATTCGCCAGTGGTTGAATCGATCGCGGACAATACACCATTGGCAAAACCAGCATAGACGATTCCGGAATTGAAAACTGGCGTGGACGTGCCGCGCAAGGTAACTAGAGGATTCTGTGAATGGAATACCCACTTTTGCGAGCCATCTTCTAGAGAGAGCGCAAACAGATTCCCATCACTTGTTTGTGCATAAACGGCATCCCGCGACGCGATGGGAGGCGCCAGTATCTCACTGGTCAACACAACTCGCCACCGCTCTTCTCCATCGGAGGCAGCAAGCGCCACCACCTCACCGCGCGCGGTGCCGACATAAATCATATTCGCGCCTACGCCTAGTCCACCGGTTACGAACGCGGGATCACTACGATCCATGACGTTCATAAAACCCTTGCTCCTTGGCCGACCGATGCGGGACATCCATTGAAATCGACCGGATGCATGATCAATTGACGCAACGAAACCGTAGGCGTCTGCTGCGTAGATCACACCCTCCTCGATTACAGGAGATAAGTCGATAAATTTCCGACCAATACCCCGTCCAATGTTTCGACGCCATAGAACCCGTATGTTTGCTTCGGATGCAAACTGCGCTAACGGCAACGGTTTGTCGGCCTTCGGTTCCTTAGGTTTGTCGTCACGTGTAGTCAGTGACTTCCAAGTACCACAGCTTGAAATCAATAACGCCGCGAACACGCAAACCAGGATCAATAGCGATCTTGGTCGATCTCTCATGTTGCGGGTGGGACGCTTGCTAAGCGCATATCAACAACATCACTTTCGAACCCAGTCGGTAGCTGGTCTTTGGCAGATTGATACGCCTCTCGTGCAGCCTCGAGTTCGTTGTTCTGAAAGTGGACATCGCCTTTTAGCATAAGGGCTTGCCAGCGATATCCTGCTGTTTCGACTTCCTGTAACGTCAGCAACACGGCTTCGTAATCCCCGAGTTCAAATTCAACTTTGGCTTTGCGTAGTGCAACTAAATCACCGAGTGGCGATCCCTTTGCGACCTCGAATGCCTTAGTTAAAGACTCGTGTGCGCCGCTAAAGTTCTTAGCATCCACCTCGCTTTTCGCTTCACGTAGGAGCGTGAACGCAAAGTACGCGGAGTTTCCGTAGTTCGATTCAAGCTCGTCGATGAACTCTGAACTAGGTTCACCTACTCCAGAGGCTTCCAAGTAACTCGTATACAAATTCGAGGCGGCTTGTGCTTCATTCGACTGATAAGCCTTAAAGTAATCCCATGCAACAGTACCGCCAATCCCTAGCGATAGCGCAACAACTACGGTAATGCCATAGTCCTTCCAGAGCTTCTTTAACCTGTCGACCTGCTCTTCGTCGGTCAAGTAATCAGACACAAGATGCTCTTTTGCGTGGAATCAATTCGAGTTAAGAAGCGTAGTAGGTAGTTCAGTCACCGGAACGGTAACCTGTTCCCGATTAATTCGCAACCACTTAAGTGAAACATGGTTGCTGGCTGCTTCTTGCGCGCCGATTATAAGAGCGATTGCCGCACCGCTACGGTCCGCAGCACGCATCCGCGCCTTTACTTTCCCGCCGCCTTGATGCACTCGTACTTTCAGACTTGATTCAGTTCGCAACTTCGCTGCGACATCTAACGCAAAGTCATCTTCTTCGTCGCTTAGTGCAATCACGTATACATCAGGGTGGGAAGTCGGTGAGGCGATTCCTAACTCATTCCGCAACAGCGCAACGCGATCAATGCCAATGGCAAAACCCGCTGCCGGACACGGTACGCCACCGAGCAATTCACAGAGACCGTCATACCGACCGCCGCCGCCTACCTGCTTCTGAGCACCTAGTTTGTCGGTGTTCCATTCGAAAACCGCATGCGTGTAGTAATCCAATCCGCGTACAAGGTGCGTATTGACCGATGCTTTGATACCGAACCTCTCAAGACGCTCTTGAAACTCCTCGAAGTGGTTTCGAGATTCGTCATCAAGGTAGTCTGAAATACTTGGCGCTTGCTCGAGTATTTTTTGAGTTCTGTCGTTCTTGGAATCCAAAATGCGCAACGGATTCTGATCAAGACGTCGCTGGCTGTCTTCGTCTAGTTGATCATTGAACTGCGCAAGGTATTCGACCAACGCGTTACGGTGTCGCCGCCTACTCGTTGCATTCCCGAGCGAATTGATCTCTAACGTGATTTCATCGGCAATGTCCAAAATCTCCCATACATCCTGCACGATTCGAATCAACTCCGCGTCCACATCGGGTCCGTCGAAGCCAAATGCTTCTGCTCCAACTTGGAAAAACTCCCGGTAACGTCCCAGTTGTGGGCGTTCGTGCCGAAACATGGACCCTGCGTACCAGAGCTTAGGCTGGTTGCCGCGATACATATTTGCGTCAATGACCGCTCGAACGCATGACGCGGTACCTTCAGGGCGAAGTGATAGGGAGTCTGTTTCATCATCGAGCGTGAACATCTCCTTGGATACGGCATCGGTCGATTCCCCTATGCCGCGGGTGAACAATGCTGTTCGTTCCATCGTTGGTAGGCGGATGAGCTCGTAGCCGTAACTCTCAAGCCGATCGCCAAACACTGATTCCACGGATCGAATACTCGCGAGTTCATCCGCGTATAGATCCCGCATACCTCTCACGAGAGGCGAACGTGTGGACATAGGATTCACTGAACCGTCAGATTGGCAACATTACCGAACGTATACGGCGCGAGGTCAATTTCTGATTCGTTAAACCGAACAGTTACGACCGACGCATCGCCGATCCTAAGCGTAAAAGGAACCAAACCAACCAGCGACGCCACTTCACCAGCTTGTCCCATCTTGTAATAAAGGCGAGCGTCATCCGCACCGTACACCTCAACCCAACTAGGACCCCTAAACCTAATTTCGATCAAGCCTCTATCTTGCGAAGCCACTGCGGTTCCTGGCACAAAATTAAACTCAGACAAGGGATTCGCGGACTGCACTACGGGTGGCGCGCTCGTAGGTGTGGGTTCGGTAGCTAACGCTCCCGTAGTGACTCCAAGTTCAGCATCAACTGATTGACCTACAGAACTATCTGCCAAATCAGATGGCTCGTCGCGATTGGATTCCAGAGTATTCGCGGATGCTCCAGTTTCAGGCGCCTGCGCGGGTTCATCCCGAAGGTAGAACGGCAATTCAGCAGCAGTCGATTGAGATTGTGGCGGATCGGACGGCGTAACTACAACGCCAGTCGCGGTTGTCCCGATATCGTCAGAGCTCGGCCAAACCAACCAAATAACACCGCCAACGACCAGCACCATGATTGCAGCTAAGCCTAATATGATCGCATCCGATCTCTCGCGAAGTCGCTCGGTCAGTACTTGCTTGGTAGTCGCTTGGTAATTTACTTGAGGAGTTAGATTCGCGCCGGTTTCAATTGGTCTAGCGTGATCGACCGCGAAGCGGGTATCGCCAATTTCCACGCCGAGAGCATTCGCATATGCGCGGTAATAACCTTCGATGTAGATGAGTCCCTTACCGCCTGTCTCCGTAAGTTCACCGCTTTCCAACGCGAGTATCGTCTCTGGCAGTAGCTTCAGGAGCTCACCCGCGGCCTCAACCGTCATCTTCGCGCTTTCTCGCGCCGCCTCAAGACGAGCACCTAAATCCTGTGCCGCATCCTGAAACCCAATATCCTCTATTTCTTGATCTAGTACGGTTCGATCAATCGATGCTTCCGCTGCGCTCCCTACTTCGACGGGGATCGGGTCCTCACCCAATTGTTTTTCTGTGGTCACAGACTCGATACCGGAATCGTTAATTAATGACGGAAGACGTAGGAATTTTTGTCGTAGGCGTGAAAATCGGATTCACCCCTTCTCGATAACGCGCAACGCGACGCGTTCGATCGTTGACTTGACCGACCAGCTGCCCGCACGCCGCATCAATATCCGCCCCACGAGTCGTGCGACGCATAGCTCTGACACCGTTGTCCATCAGATTTTTGTGAAATGCATAAATTCTGGATTCGCTCGGTCGCTTGTAGCTACTACCTGGAAATGGATTGAACGGGATAAGGTTCACTTTACACCGAAAGTCTCGCAGTAGCTTCGCAAGATCGAGCGCAAGACTCTTCGTGTCGTTCACGTCATCAATCAAGGTGTACTCGAACGTTATCGTCGCTTTGACATCCTGCGAAGCGAGGTAGGCTCGACACGCATCAAGTAGCGAATCGATCGGGTACTTCCGATTCAGAGGTACCAATTCAGAACGGATTTCATCATTTGGCGCGTGCAATGAAACCGCAAGCGCTACCGTCGTAAGTCCACACATCCGTTGAATACCAGGTACGACACCGGCTGTGCTGACCGTAACACGGCGACGGGACAAGCCGAAACCTAAGTCATCTCGCAATACGTCGATCGACTTAAATGTTGCATCGAAATTAAGTAACGGCTCTCCCATACCCATGAATACGACATTCGATAAACGTTCATTTGGTCGGTGTTCTTGTAACCAAAGGCACGCTTGCAGTACCTGCCCTACGATATCACCGGCATCGAGATTGCCGTTGAACCCTTGCTTACCGGTCGCACAAAACGTACAGTCCAAAACACAACCAACCTGCGAAGAGATACACAACGTTTGACGGCGACCATCTGGGATCAGCACCGTCTCGACGGTATCTCCCGATCGAGCTTTCATTAACCATTTGACGGTACCGTCTTTCGACTCTAGAACGGTCAAAACCTCAGGTAGTTCTACAGCTAATTCGTCTGCCATCACTTGTCGCAGACTCGCGGCGATGTTCGACATGCGATCGAAGTCCAGCACAAGCTTGTGGTACAACCACAGCATTACCTGCGTGGCGCGAAATCGCTTCTCTCCACGTGACTCGAAATAATCAATCAGGTCGTTGCGGGAGAGACCCAGCACGTTTTGACGCTGCAAAGTGCTTTTACCTGCTATGAATCTGATCCTGAGAGAAGAAGTATGCGATTTCTCGGGCAGCGGATATGGCAGAATCGCTCCCATGAACGGCATTTGCGTCAACTGTGCTGGCGAAATCCGCTCGAATGGTTCCCGGATCCGCTTCCTGCGGATTCGTCGCTCCCATTAAGGTTCGATTGGTTTGAATCGCTTCTTCGCCTTCCAAAACTTGAACACAAATCGGCCCGGACGTCATAAACTCCATCAGAGGTTCGAAGAAACCTTTACCTTTGTGCTCGGCGTAAAACCCTTCTGCTTCATCTCGCGATAAATGCAACATTTTTAACGCAATGATTTTGAGCCCTTCCCTTTCAAAACGGGAGTAAATCTCCCCGATGAGGTTTTTACCGACCGCATCGGGTTTAACGATAGACAATGTACGTTCTATAGACATAAAGTGATCACAGTTGTTCGACGGAATGCAATTCCTGTTGGGGTAGACACGCATCCACCGAGAAAAATCGTTTGATAAAGACTATGGAGCGCACCCGAGCTATGCGAATTGTAATGGGAGATCGATGTTTGAACCAGAGTAATGGGGACCTAGCCTTTGAACTAAAGTCTCAATCCTTAAATTTCCAATTGCTCTCCTTTAGGAATATTAAACTTTCAGTGCGACAGAAACAAAGCAACGCACCGCAAAATTGTACTTTAACATATAATTAACGTGGCTATTCATCGGTCTAATAGGGGTAGTGCCGTTGAAAGAAAAATCGAATAATCCAACTAATCGTCCTATCCGTGGTTCAAGTAATCTTGAACGACAATCTAGTGAAAGAACGAAGTCCGTCAAGCGCAAACCTACGTCAGACAAAGAGCTCTTGCGTCAAATCGTCAAGGAACGACGTCAGCTCATGAAGGAGCTGGCTGATCTCTGACGATCACTATCGGATCACCTTCGACATTCTGCTAAAAGCACACGAAGAAGCGATTGAATTCGGGGGATCGCACGGTATTCATGACGAAGAAATTCTTCACTCAGCAATTGATACACCCTATGTAGGCTACTACCCAAATATGTCCGACAAAGCCGCCGCGTTGCTGAGAGGACTAGCATGCAATCACGGCTTTATCGACGGTAATAAACGAACCGCCAATATTGTCACGGAGTTCTTCATTCGAAAATGCGGATTTCGATTGAACGCGTCCAATGAAGAACTGAAAGCTCTTACACTTTCGCTCGTTATGCATGAAGTGACTCGAGAAATGGTAGCAGAGTGGTTTGCAGAGAAACTTGAGAATGTTGAAATGTAAACGGGTACAACCCTTACCTTAAGTAAAAACTATCAATACTCATCTAATTCAGTGTTAATTCGAATTTATATACAAAAATGTATGAATGTGTTTATATATTAATTCAGTGAAGTGGATTTGTAGCTTGAATTGATTGCATAAATCTCTCTCGCATCCGATTCTTCGTCTAACTGAGTTTTCATAGCTTAGAAAACGCCGATTTCGCTTATTGAACTAGCTAGATAAACGAATTAAAACCGAATACATTCATTTTGACCCGATCGAGGAAGGAAATTCAGCGATCTGAATCTCAATCGCGCGTTAGGACTTCCAAGAGATGTCCGTCAATGTCACGCCAATAGAAACCACGTCCACCATTCCAGTTGTTGATTTCCCCATTATCAGACGCGAATGGACCGGAACCGTACGTGATGCCCTTGGTTTTTATTCGACCAAAAATTCCGTCAAACTCCTGATCAGTTACCTTAAAGGCGTAGTGGTGACTTCTAAATTCCTTTGCATCGTCGAAGTCCATTGTTAATGAGTCGTTGACCACCACTGGAGCGAAATGGCCTGTCATACCTTCATACTTCAAGCCCATGATTTCCGCGAAAAAGCGCGCCGCGGCCTCTTTATCCTTGGACGGTACGATCGTGTGATTTAGTTCCATGAGCGAATGAGCTCTACTCTTTTTAGCATTCCGATTCCCCAATTATCCGATTTCGAGAAGTCCGTGCGACATCTAAGGTATCGAATGTAAACCCGCGACGCTTTTCTCTCAGTCCGATAGCTTAACTAGCACTCTCTTGCATTGTGTCACGACACATGGACTGGTAAGCTGATCCTGTTCAAATACAAACATCCATTCCGAATACTCTTAGATACTCGTTCTGCGTTCTCGTAATGTGTGAACCACGTCCGCAACACGCATCGCGGCGAAGTCAACGTCCTCCTCAGTCGTAAACCGGCCTACGGTAAACCTTAAAGACGCAGACGCAAGGCTGTCTTCAACACCGATAGCACGCAGAACATACGAAGGTTCAACAGTCGCCGATGTACAAGCCGACCCAGACGATACAGCAACGTCGTTCAATGCCATCAGTAGTGTCTCGCCATCGACGCCGCCAAATCCTACATTGATTAGCCCAGGGATTCGCTGATCGTCGGATCCGTTCAAGTGAACGTCTGGCATTTGCTTCAGATGTGACCATAGCCGCTCACGTAGGGCGCGCAATCGATTCGCTTCAGGATCTAGTTCTTCTGCACAAATGGCTGCCGCTGCACCGATACCTACGATTTGGTGCGTCGCTAATGTACCAGAACGCAGTCCTCTCTCGTGTCCACCGCCGTGAATGATGGCCTGAAGCGGAATGCTCGCGGCACGTCTGACGTATAGTGCACCTATGCCCTTGGGTCCATAAATCTTGTGCCCTGAAATACTCAGCATATCAATCTTCAGATCTTCCACACGAACAGGCACTTTTCCCACACTTTGTGCCCCGTCGACATGAAAAAACACCTCCCGATCGCGACATATCTGACCGATCGAAGCAACGTCGTTCAAAACGCCAATCTCGTTGTTGACGTGCATGATGGAAACTGCGAAAGTGTCGTCCTCAAGCGCGTCTTCAACGTGCTTCGGCGAGATAAGTCCGTCCGAACCCGGTTCAACGTAAGTTACACGTACATCTCTCTTCTCTAAATACTCGCAGGTGTCAAGTACGGCTTTGTGTTCGTAGGCACTAGTTACTATGTGACCGGAACCATAGTGTTCGGCGAGACCTTTTAATGCGAGGTTGTCTGACTCAGTTGCACCCGAAGTCCATACGATTTCTAATGGATCTGCACCTATAAGCTGAGCGAGCTGCACCCTCGCATTCTCAACATGCTCCTCAGCTTCCCAACCGAATACATGGGACGAAGAAGCAGGATTACCAAAATCACCGTCGAACATAAGGCATTTGCTCATCTTGTGAGCAACCCGCGGATCAACCGGAGTAGTTGCCGCGTAGTCAAGGTATACCGCGCGAGCACGCGGTGAGGCGATATTCAAATCCAGAGAACCGTTGAATGTGCCGTAGAAGGAAGGCGCTGCCCGTCAATTTTATGGCGCAAAACGCCAAGGAGATTTACTCAGCAGCAGCCAGAAAACACCTAGCCGCCTTTCGTCGCAACGGCACGTTCAACATGAGTGAACATGCCTCGCAGTATTTTTACCTCCGTTTCGTCCAGCTCGATTCGACTGAACATGCGTTGGAATCGAGTAAATGCGGTTCTCGGTGCGCTCGGATCGAAGAACCCAATTTCGTTCAACACGCGATCAAGATGCTCATACATCGCTGCAATTTCAGCGTGACTGGCGTGTCGGCGATCCCAACCTGCGCGTACCTCACTATTTCCCCGCGCATTGAACAATTCATATGCCACGATTTGGACCGCCATGGCTAGGTTGAGTGAGCCGTACTCTGACGATGACGGAATTCGCACATGAATATTGCACAACGCGAGTTCGTCATTCGATAAGCCGTTGTTTTCTCGCCCAAACAGGATGGCGACCGGTTTTGAAGTTTGAGGCATGCTCGCGACATCCGCCGCGAAATCTGAAACACTCTTAACTGTCCACGGGATGTGCCGATCGCGCACACTTGTTCCTGCGACGTACCCACAATCGCCGATTGCATCTTCGAGCGAATCGATGATCCGTGCTGACGAGACTACGTCCAACGCTCCTGCCGCGCGCCAGTCCGCCTGTGGGTCCGGAAAACGCTTCGGATTCACCAAGTACAACGACGATAAATCCATCGTCTTCATCGCTCGCGCTGTCGCCCCGATATTTCCTGGATGCGACGGTTCTACGAGCACGATTCGAGTCTCCAATTTAAAACCTCGTCTTCAGCTGTCATCCAGCATCAATGCTAGAATTTTTAGTGTGAACCCCATATTAAGAATCGCGACTCAAGCGGTCCGTGCGGCTGGTCGCGAATTGATGGCTCGCGCACCTAACGTCCCTTCTTCGCGTTCAATTTCAGCTGCGAGTGAAGCGTATTTTCAGCGTACGCACGATCGCGCAATGCGCACATTCACTAGCACGGTCGAACGTTCCTACCCAGAACATGAGATCGTCGTCGCTGATGATTTCCTGCGGACGTCTAACGCTGAGACGACTTGGGTTATTGAACCCATTTGTGGGCGAATGAACTTCCTGCGTCGTCTGGATCATTTCTGTACGCTAGTCGGTATTTCACGCGACGATCGACTTCAGCATGCATTGATTGTGGATCATTTTCGAGATGGTCACTTTCATGTGACTCGTAACGAAGGTTGCTTCACGAGTGACGGTCGCATGAGAGTAAGTGATACTCGGACAACGAACAACGCCATGGTCGCACGAGACATCTCTGAAGTTCAAGACGACTTCTCGAATCTTCGACTGACCACGCGGATCACCGGCTGTCTAGGTATTGACATCTCGAACACCGCGTGTGGGAGGTACGACGCGCTCGCGTATTCGGGTGCTTCTGCATTCCATTTTCAATTTGCACGCTTGTTTATTCGGGAAGCTGGTGGATTCGCGACAACACTGAGCGGCGGTGAGTGGACATCGAAGAATGACGGTCTGGTTGCCGGGAACACGTACATGCACAGAAAGCTCGTTGCGGAGCGAGCAAAGCAAGTATCAATAGCTGCGGTTTAAAGCCGTAGGAACGCGTCTATACGGCACCTTCGTTCGCGTCCTTCGTCGGCAGCGCCAGATCTTCACTCTGAATATTGAGCATGAGCAGTAGGTTTGCCGCGACGTAGATCGACGAGTACGTACCGATTACGACACCGATCGTCAATGCGGTAGCAAAGCCGGAGATTTGCTCGCCTCCCGCGATTAAAAGCGCTAAGAGAACTAGCAGCGTCGTCAACGAAGTCACCAACGTCCGACCTAGCATCTGGTTTAGAGATATATTGATGATCTCAACGGGTTTGCGTCTACGTATCGTCCTAAAGTTCTCGCGTATTCGATCGGAGACTACGATCGTGTCATTAAGTGAATATCCAATGACCGCCAGGAGCGCTGCCAGTTCGGCCAAATTGAACGTCCATCCGAACATACAGAAAAGACCCACGACTATGACGACATCGTGCATCAACGCGACGACTGCTCCAAGGGCGAACTTCCCCGTAAAACGAAGCATGATGTATAGCAACACCATACCCAGCGCGACAAGAAGCGCGAGACCTCCCTTCTCCGTGAGTTCCTCACCGACCGTAGGCCCTACGAACTCAGACCGTCGGAGATCGGCAGCACCAATCCCGTCGACGAGAGAAGCACGAATATTGTTACCCAAGTTCGATTGGTCGATTCCTGGTACGGGAGGCACTCGAACTTGAACTTCAGTTTCACTACCGAGGCTCTGAACGACTGCGTTGCCGTATCCGTCTTCTGCAAGAATCGTCCGTACATATACCGGATCCACAGGCGCTTCGAACGCCAGTTCAATCAACACCCCGCCCGTGAAGTCGAGCCCACGATTTACCCCAAGCCAAGCGAACGCGACAACGGACGCGATTAAGAATAAGACTGATAGAACCGTTGCGATATGGCGATGTGCCATAAAGTCGATATTTAAGTTCATATCCAAACAGTCCTCACGGCACGATTACCGTAGACTAAATGGACCAAGCCACGCGAAACGAAAATCGACGTGAACATGGATGTGACGATACCAATGGACAACGTCACCGCGAACCCGGCCACAGGTCCACTACCTATGGCAAGGAGGATCAGAGCGACGAAGAGCGTGGTAATGTTGGCGTCAAGGATCGTAACAAACGCACGGTCATACCCATTTTTAATCGCAGTCGCCGGCGGCGAGCGCTTTAGCTCCTCCCGGATACGCGAAAAAATGAGCACATTAGCATCCACGGCCATACCGACCGTTAGGACGATACCTGCGATACCCGGCAACGTGAGCGTAGCACCTAACAACGACATAACTGCGATAAGAACGATCATGTTCATCGTCAAGCAGATATCCGCGATCACGCCAAACACCTTGTAGTAAACGATCATGAATATCGCGACTAGCGCTAAACCAATCACCACCGCGAGCATGCCACGGTCAATGTTCTCGTCACCGAGGGATGCGCCAACCGTACGCTCTTCGACGAAGTACATCGGCGCCGCAAGCGCACCTGCTCGCAGCAATATCGCGAGTTCCTGTGCGTCTCTTACTGAAATACCGGTAATACGAGAGTTGTAACTTAGCGCACCTTGAATGGTCGCGACACTAATCAAGCGCCGCGAAGTTTCGATCTTCGTGCGTTCGACCCGTTCACCATTGACTACTTCGTTGACAACGACCGGTCGCTGTTCGATGAAAATGATGCCCATGCGACGACCAATGTTCGGTGCAGTCGCACGATTGATCCGTTCACCACCGATGCTGTCGAACTGCATATTGACTTGAGGTAAGGAGGTTTCCGGATCACGCGCCTGTTGTGCATCCGTGACGTTGTCTCCTGTCACGATGTTCTCTTTCAGCAACCTAACATCGACGCCTTCGTACGGCAGAACTTCGATCTGCGACGGCCGGTCCGTTACCGATGCTTCGAGTCGAAATTCGAGCGTGGCGAACTTATCCAGAATCCGTTTCGCTTCGGAGCTATCCTGTACCCCCGGCAACTCGATCACGATACGTGAGCTACCAAGGCGCTGTACAAGCGGTTCGGCGACCCCGATTTCATTCACCCGATTGCGCAATCCTGTTAGGTTCTGCTCAATCGCAGCATCTTCAATCTCGTTGAGGCGATCTTGTGTCAACGCGATGCGAATGGCGAGAGCACCACGCCACTCGACTTCCTCGATGATGTGATTTGGTGGGCCATACGACGAACCCAACACCGTCATCGCTTCTGCCTGACGTGATGCGTCCGCGAATGGAATATGGACATCGACCTCCGACACAAAGTCTTCGCTCGGGATATAGCGTACATTTGCTTCACGTAACAGGGACGTTGCTTTGTCCGCTTCGTCGTTTAGTTGCTTGGTTATGGCGCTCTGCATGTCCACCTGCAGAACGAAATGGATACCTCCAGCCAAATCCAAACCAAGTGTCATTGGCTTAGAACCTAGATCGCGTAACCATTGGGGCGTGGTCGGGGCAAGATTCAAAGCAATGATGAACTGTCGCTCCATGCCAACCGGGTTCAATCTTGACTCAAGTAGGTCCTTCGCGCGGACCTGGTCAATTTCGCTAAACAAATGAATCTGACTGCCGCGCTGCGTTAGCGCTGCCCGTTTAACCTCGATACCCTCGCCTTCGAGTAAATCGCGCGCTTGCGCTGTGAACCGAGTGCCGATGACGATTGAGGCGTTATCTACCTCGATCTGGACGGCGTGATCGGGAGGGTACAGATTCGGTAGTGCGTACAGAATGCCGATAACCAATACACCGAGCGCAATAACGTATCGCCACAACGGGTATCGGTACGGTTGATCTGCGGGTGCCTTTGTACCGAATAGGTTTTGGCCAAAGACGCGGTTGTCGGGCATCGTTGCCTACTATGCGGAAGCTTTGCTCTGGGGTAACTCTTTAAGCGTACCTTTCGGTAACGTTGATGAGATGGCGGCTTTCTGAAACTGTAGTTCAACTTTGTCTGCGACCTTCACAGTCACATAGTTCTCGTCTACTTTTGAGATTTCCCCCATGATGCCACCGATGCTGACGACCTCGTCACCAACTGACAGACCGGCCATCAATGCGGCTTGTTCCTTCCGCCGCTTACTTTGCGGTCGAATGATTAAGAAATAAAAGATCGCGATCATCGCAACCAAGAAAATGATCATCGTATAGTCCACGAGAGACCTCCTACGCGACGCGACGTGTTGAGTTTAGGCGCTGGGACCGACGCGGTCAGCGTCGGCAAACTGAGCGAGAAGACGGGAGGCAAAAGTCGAAAGCGTGTTTTCTGAAATGCGCTTCCGCAACGCGGCCATCAACTCGTGATAGAAGTGCAAATTATGAATGCTCATTAATGTGCAACCGAGCATCTCGCGACAACGATCAAGATGATGTAGGTATGCACGAGAGAAATGTTGGCAGGTATAGCACCCACATTCACGATCAATCGGTGAATCGTCTTGCTTATGGACAGCATTCCGGATCCGAACCACACCTTGCCATGTGAATAGATGCCCGTTGCGTGCGTTACGCGTTGGCATCACACAGTCGAACATGTCGATTCCCAACAACACCCCACGAATCAGATCCGAAGGTGTCCCTACTCCCATCAAGTATCGAGGTCGATCGGGTGGCATCTGTGGCACCAAAGCAGATAGGACAGCATTCATTTCCTCAATGTCCTCTCCTACAGAAAGTCCGCCGATCGCTAGCCCGTCGAATTCAATCTCTTGGAGCGCTTCCAGACTCTGCGTGCGAAGATCGTCGTAGACGCTGCCTTGCACGATACCAAATAGTGCACCTTCGCCTCGATACGTTGTTTTAGACGCGAATGCCCATTCCACCGATCGCAGCATCGATGTCTTTGCTTCCGTATGCGTGGCTGGATACGAGGTACATTCATCGAACACCATCACGATGTCAGAATTGAGCGTTGCTTGCATTCGCATCGAGATTTCAGGACTAAGTCGTACCTCATCACCATTGATAGGAGATTTGAACGTGACACCTTCTTCATCGAGTCGTACGTTTTCACGCAAGCTGAAAACCTGATAACCCCCAGAATCAGTGAGGATGGGTCCATTCCAGTCCATGAATCTGTGTAAACCACCTAGCTGCCCGATGACATCTGGACCGGGGCGCAACATCAAGTGGAACGTGTTCCCAAGGAGGATTTGCGTTCCTACGTCGTGCAACTGGACAGGCGTAAGCGCTTTTACGGAGCCATAGGTGCCACAAGGCATGAACACAGGCGTCGAAACCTTCCCATGATTTAGGTCGAGTTCGCCTCGACGCGCTTCGCCAGATTGCGCGACAACTTTAAACACGTGCTCGTTCCATGAACATGGCGTCACCGTAACTGTAGAACCGGTACTCCTGTCTCACGGCTTCTTCGTATGCCGCAAGCAACCGTTCCCTCCCATAAAACGCCGACACGAGCATTAATAAGGTAGACTCTGGTAGATGGAAATTGGTGACAAGCGCATCGACTACGCGGAACTCAAATCCTGGCGTAATAAAGAGATTCGTCTCGCCAGCGATCTCGTTATTTTGTGCCCAAGATTCTAGAGTTCTAACAACCGTGGTACCAACCGCGATGACGCGCGAAGGCCGACATTCCAGACGAGCGATTGTCTCCGCCGGAATTTCGAAGCGTTCTTGATGCATGACGTGTTGACTCAAATCGTTCACACGTACGGGTTGGAACGTTCCTGCGCCTACATGCAACGTGACCCGTAAGATCTCAACACCCATCGCCTCGATCTGAGCGAGGAACTCAGCGTCAAAGTGGAGACCAGCGGTTGGCGCTGCGACTGCACCGAGCTTGTTAGCGTAGACTGTTTGATAGCGCTGCTCATCAATCTCGCGCGCCCTTCTACGCACGTACGGTGGTAACGGCACCGAGCCGAATGTCTCGAGAAACTCGAGCACCGGCCGATCAAAACATAAGCGGTAGAACTCGCCTTCTCGCCGTATTACCTTGACTATTTGACCATAACAATTTAGGGTGCGATCGGATTTCAGAGGTTTACTTACAGCGACCTGACAAAGCGCTTCAGTTTCCGATTCGATGCGCTCGACGAGTATTTCAGCTTTTCCACCCGAGTCCTTTGTACCGTGCAATCGTGCCTTGATCACCTTCGAATCGTTGATCACCATCGCATCGCCGGGTCGTAGATAGTCGAGTAGATTCTTAAATCGTCGATGTTCGTAACCCTTTGTGCCCAGTACCATCAAGCGACTGTCCGTGCGATGCGGCGGCGGATTTCGCGCGATCAGATGTGACGGCAGCGAGTAGCTGAAATCTGACTTAGTTAATGGCACGGTTGGTTGACGTGTGTCGCTAACATTGAACGTCTTTCCAGTTTACTAACGTGATGAACGTATCGATCCGACAACGTCGAATTCTCCGCCTTATTCTTGTAAGTCTCGGGACGTGTGTGGCGCTCGTCCACATTGCTGAGAACCATGAAACCGAGGAAAGTCGGTGGGAACCTGTCATTCAGCGATTCGAAGCGGCTGACCAAGCGAATCCCCCGCCGAAAAACGCCATACTGTTCGCAGGAAGTTCGAGCATCGTTTTCTGGCGTTCGTTATCGGAAGACATGGCACCCCTTACTGTCATGAATCGAGGCTTCGGTGGGTCGCAAATGTTCGAACTTAACATGTTTCGAGACCGAATCGTTACACCTTACAAACCTCGAGCAGTGCTTGTCTACGAAGGGGATAACGACGTGGCAGCTGGCAAACAACCTGCCGAGATTCTTTCCGAGTATCGAGATTTCGTAAATCATCTCAAAGATAACCTACCTAACACGGATGTCTACTTTATCGCCGTAAAACCATCAGTACGTCGAGCCCATCTATGGTCTACGATGGTCGAGGTCAACACTGCCTTACAAGCACTTGCTAACGAACATGACCACGTGCGCTTTCTGGATACCAGCACCCCAATGTTGAATGAAGACGATACGGTAATGGATGACTTACTAGTCGAAGACGGACTTCACATGAACGCAAAAGGCTACGAGATATGGACGAACGTCATCAAACCCGTACTGATAGCCGCATACGGAGATTAACGGTGCGATCTCGTTGGTGCCTGAGGAGAGACTCGAACTCTCACGGTGTTGCCACCACTAGATTTTGAATCTAGCGCGTATACCAATTTCGCCACTCAGGCGCGTTTCAATAGATTACCACACAGCATTTTTTCGAGACGTTTGCCTATTTCAAACGTAGCGACGACGGATACTTCGATCCGTTCGCTAAAAGCTTAACCAATCTTCTGGAAGATGTCGCTGTTCACCATGAAACTATTCCATGGTTGAGTCTTTCTCGTGTGCTCTTCGTCTACGTACTCACGGGTCAGAACCCATAGTGTGTGAAGCGCACCATCTTCACCCATCCTACCGCTGAAATTTACGAGCGACCCAACTTCGCCGAAATCGACGACAAAGCCGATCAATTCTCCGTTGATTGATCCGTGAACAGGGTAGCTCTGACCCTCTACCGCGCGACCCTTCTTCGACTCAAAGGAACCGTAAAAATGCGATCCTTTGAATTCGTCGATCACCAATCGCGAGCCGTTTTGGTTTTCCCACGTGCCAACCCATTCCATTACCCGACCTCGTCCAACAGCAGTTTGTGCATGTGATTATCGAACGCGACAAACCGAACCAACTGAATTTCTGCGTGTTCTTTCACAGTCTCTACGGCAACTTTGACCGCCAAATGTGGCGGATAGCCGTACACACCCGTCGAGATCAACGGAAAGGCTAAGGACGAAAGTTCGTACTGCGCTGCGAGACCCAAACAAGCACGGTAACACCTCGCCAATAGCGCGTCTTCACCTAAACTCCCACCATGCCAAATCGGACCGACCGCATGAATGATGTAACGGCATTTCATCTCGAAACCTGGAGTGATAACGGCACTTCCTGTATGGCACCCACCGATTTCGCGAAGTGCTTTCGGTAAATTCGGACCAGCAGCTTCGTGGATTGCACCGTTAACCCCAGTACCACCGGTCAAATCTGAATTAGCGGCGTTCACGACAGCATCCGTAGTCTGCACTGTGATGTCGCCTTGAACTACTTCAATCATCACTTCTCAAAAAACGACCTATCGCTCAGACACGAACCATCACCATGATCAGCTACGCGGTGAAGACTGCGAATGAGGATTCTGTCTACTCTCTCAATCCTAAGTGCTCAAGAGTGAGGCGTTTGCTACCTAATCTGATGCGTTGGAGAATCGTACCGATTACTCTGCTACTCTTCGTCGAGCTTGGGCTAAATCAAATGCCGCTTGTCGTCGTACCCAAAAGTCAGCATTACTCCAACCCTGTCGTTCTAGTGCAATCGCCATCTCCGGTGAAATCCCAGCACGACCATTCAATACTCTTGACAATGCAGGTCGAGAACAACCTAGCAAACGCGCCGCTTTAGTCACAGTTAAGCCGCTAGCTTCAATGCACTCAAAACGAATCGTCTCTCCAGGATGAGTCGGATTTGCCATCGCGTTCATGTTTATTTCCTCTTAGGGATAGTCAATGAAATTCACATCGGTTGGTTCGCCCTCGTCAAATCTAATCACGATTCGCCGATTTCCACTGACTCGAATACTCCGGAATCCAACAAGCTAGCCACTGAATCGAGGTACTCGAGAACCCGGCAAAATTAGATCGTTTGGTCGAACCACAAGATCTAATTCTGAGAGAAAAAGGCGAATCCGAGGAACTAGCTTAGGCGGTAGCCAGCGAGGACTATCAGTCTCATAAAACGACCTCAACGCTTTCTGCCGTATCTTCGCGACTGTACTGTAATGTATATCGGCATCAGATACAGACGCGAAAATCAGTACAACAATCCACTCGATCTAATATATGGGACGGCTTTTTCCAATGAGTTGATGACAACACCACGTCGCGAAATTACGGACACGTTGCAATTTGCACTCGATGTCCTCGCTCTCATTCCACATCGAACGCACAAAACCGCGAAGGACATCCACGACGAACTGGCAGCAAACTCCATCAATCGCGATTTGCGATCGGTGCAACGGATGCTCAAAACACTCTCTGATTTCTACCCGCAGCTTGAGGTTTACACAAACCGAAGACCATATGGCTACCGCTGGGGCTCACAAGCTCCAAAGATCATGCTCCCAAGCATGTCGCCGATCGAGGCGCTTTTGCTGGTGATGTCGCAAAACTACCTCCGGAACTTCCTGCCGCAAGATTTAAACAACTCGCTCCAGTCGTTTTTCGTCGAAGCAAACGCCGTATTGAAAGCGCACTCCACCGATCAATCCGCGAAAGATTGGCTCGAAAAGGTTCGATTCAGCCCACCTACCCAGCCGTTAATTCCTCCAGCGATCGAACCCGAACTGCTAGAGACCGTCACGCACTGTTTATTCAACAATATTGAAATGGCTTTGACCTATCAGAATCGACGAGGTGAAGTCAGCGAGTACGTGGTGCATCCGTATGGATTGATTGATCGAGCACCGGTACTCTACTTAGTCGCAGATAGCTTGAGAGTCGCTGAGGCTGACATGCGAATTCGCACGTTCGCGGCGCATCGAATGGTAAACGCCAGAGAACTAAGTCATCAATTTGACCGTCCTGTGGATTTTGACTTGGACGAATATGTTCTGGAAGGCAGGCACATGTTCGGCAAAGGTGAACGAGTCAAGCTGAACTTTGAGATTCGGGGGAGTCCGGGATTGCACCTTAGGGAAGCACGCCTCTCCGAAGATCAAGCGATCGAAGAACTTGACGATGGTTGGCTTCGAGTGACCGCAACCGTCAATGAGAGTCTTGAGCTAAAGCGTTGGATGAACAGTTTCGGTGAAGATCTCCGTGCCGTCAACATGATTTTCCTCGACAAACCGAACGATCCTTAACGACGAATCGTTCAATATCGAAGCAGAATTTCTTAGATAGCAAGTAACCTAGCTAAACGCCAACCTACTCAAGATTCCCGAGCATCGAGATTACTCGCGAGCGCACCGATATACGTCGGTCCAATGCCGCAACAACCACCTAGGTAGGTTGCACCTGCCTCGATAAACCGGTTTGACCACGAAACAAACGTCTCAGGGGTTAATTCAGCGTCCCGGACGATGTCTTGTTCATCATCAAGTGTCCAGTCTTCAGGCACAGGTTTAAACCGATTTGGATACCCGCCGACCCGACACGGTGCGACTTGGTGTGCAGTTTCAATCCCCGCCAATATCGATTGTGGCGTCGTACAGTTGAACAGTATCGCAATCGGCTCGTATTTACTCATGGCGTTGACTGCTTCAATTACAGTCTCGCCACTTCTGAGTTTTGTTCCATCTCGATCATCAAGCGTAAACGAGACCATCCATTCCCGACGCACTGCATCCGGCGAGGCCCGAAGTGCTTCAGCCACATGAGCCGCTTCATCAATCGACGACATGGTTTCCGCAAGAAATAGGTCGACCTCTGAGGCTAGGCAACGAATGAGCTCGGAGTAGATAGGAATCGACTCCTCCGCAGACGGTACAAGATCTGGGCGATAGCTTTCGTCTAACGGTGGTAAACAACCAGCTAATAGTCTGTTGGCTGATTGATTGGTTTCGTCAATCGCTGTACGTGCGAGTTGCGCAGCCAGCGTCGCCAATTCACCCATTCGATCTCCAATTCCAACTTTCTCAAGGTACGAAGGAATCGTCGAGTACGTGTTGGTCGCGATGATCTCTGCGCCAGCCTCTAAATAATCCTTATGTAAAGCGGTTACCTCGGCTGGGTGATCAATCAGCGCACGCGCTGACCATAGCCCATCTCGCGTTGAAAAGCCTCGATCTGCAAGCTCTTCACCCATGCTGCCGTCCATTAACGTGACCGGCAGTCCGTTGCGTTGTACCACTCGTTTGTTAGATCACCACTAGCAAGAAATCGATTACATGTCTCGATGTTTTGCGGTCATGCGTTCGTCGTTACGACGCTTCGCTACTCGCGAGTTTTCGCTTTAGTTCACGGCGGCGTTTGTGCAGGATGGGTTCGGTGTATCCATTGGGTTGAATCAGCCCTTTGAAGACCAAGTCACACGCCGCCTGAAATGCAAGACTATTGTCAAAATTCGGCGCCATCTTCATATACGCGTCGTCATCAGCATTTTGCTCATCCACAACAGCTGCCATGCGTTGCATCGTTTCGCGAACCTGTTCTTCCGTTACCAATCCGTGGTGGAGCCAGTTTACGATGTGTTGACTCGATATTCGACAAGTCGCGCGGTCCTCCATAAGACCGATGTTGTTGATGTCGGGTACTTTTGAGCAACCGATACCCTGATCAACCCAGCGCACCACGTAACCGAGGATTCCCTGCGCATTGTTATCCAGCTCGTTCTGTACTTCTTCGATGGATAGGTTTTCACCTTGTGCAAGCGGAATCGTCAATATGTCGTCGATGTTCGCTTTGGTTCTTTCTTGCAGTTCGCGTTGGCGACTGGCTACGCTGATGCGATGGTAGTGCAAAGCATGGAGTGTTGCAGCTGTCGGCGAAGGTACCCACGCACACGACGCACCAGCGGTCGGGTGATTCTGCTTCGTTTCTAGCATCTCCTTCATTTCATCCGGTTTAGGCCACATGCCTTTTCCGATTTGCGCCTTACCCTCGAATCCTGTTTCAAGACCGTTATCCACATTGCTGTCTTCGTACGCCAGAATCCAAGTCTCCTGTTTCATCGGTTCCTTACGAACCATTAAGCCAGCTTGCATGCTCGTATGGATCTCGTCGCCCGTCCGATCCAAGAAACCTGTGTTGATGAACACGACCCGATCTTTCGCGGCTCGAATACACTCCTTCAGATTCAGACTCGTTCGTCGCTCTTCGTCCATGATCCCGACCTTGACTGTGTTGCGGTCAAGACCCAACACGTCTTCAACGCGGTCAAAGAGGTCGCAAGTGAATTGCGTTTCGCTCGGACCGTGCATCTTCGGTTTAACGATATAGATACTGCCGGTCTTTGAGTTCTGCTTCGAACCTCTTTGCTGCAAATCGTGTAGTCCGCATAGACTGGTCACGACTGCATCCATGATCCCTTCGTAGATTTCATCGCCGTTTGCATCCAAAATCGCGTCGTTGGTCATCAAATGACCAACATTCCTCACGAGTAGCAAACTTCGACCCGGTAACGTAAACACGGAACCGTCCACGCCATTGAACGTCCGATCTTCCTCAAGTACCCGATGGACTGTTTCGCCACCTTTTTCAAAGGACTCAGCCAAGTCGCCTTTCATCAAACCAAGCCAGTTACGGTAGACATCTGTCTTGTCTTCTGCGTCAACTGCAGCGACAGAATCTTCGCAGTCCTGTATCGTGGTTACAGCTGACTCGAAGATGACGTCCTTGACGCCAGCCTTGTGCACTGCGCCAACGTCGTGCGAACGATCAATCTGGATTTCAATATGAAGACCGTTGTTCTTCAACAACACCGAGCGCGGTTCCCCGCCTTCACCATCCAGAAAACCTGCCAGCTGAGCAGGATTCTGTAACATCACCTTTCCGCTGTCAGTCTTGACTTGCAAGGACGCGGTCTCGCCCGCTCTGTTGATTCGATACGAGGTAGCGTCAGCATGACTTGCACCGGCTAACGGCACGATCGCGTCGAGCTCTTCAGCAACTCGAGCGATCACCAACTCACCACGCGCCGGGTTGTACGCCGAACCTTTTTCCGTTCCCGGTCCCTCAGGAATGATGTCTGTCCCATAGAACGCGTCATATGCGCTGCCCCATCGTGCGTTTGCAGCGTTGAGCGCAAAGCGAGCGTTCAATACGGGGACGACCAACTGCGGACCGGCGATTTCTGCTATCTCCGGATCCACATTTTCGGTTGTGATTTGGAAATCGTCACCTTCGTCGACGAGGTACCCGATCTCACGGAGGAAGGCTTTGTAGTCCTCAAGACCAATCAGTGAACCTCTACGTTCCAAATGCCACTTGTCGATCTGTTCTTGAAGCTCATCCCGTACACGCAACAGTTCCGTATTGCGGGGTGTGAGTTCTGCGACCAGGTTTGCGAAGCCTTGCCAGAATCCATCTGGATCAACACCCGTTTTGGGGAGCGCCTCATTAACGATAAAGGTATCTAGCGTTGAATCGACCTGCAGGCCATGGCGATCGACACGTGAGGACATACAGCGGTACCCGTAGAAAAACAGGCGACAATGCTATCGATTGAATGATTTCTAAAAAATCCAACCCATCGAAAATCCGTTCTATTTCAAGCCAAACAAAATGTACGCTCCACTATCCTGGTCTGCATCGGTTCATTGAGCGTATGTAAGCTACTGAACTGATCGGTCTGATCACTTACTGAATCGGACCCATACCCTTGTTCCTTCGTCAGCTATTGATATAAGCTAAATCGACCCCTTGTCATGACAGAATCCAATACTCCAATCATCGTAGGAATCGGTCAAGTTGCGCAGAAGACCAGAGATTTTCACAACGCAAAAGAGCCCGTCGATCTCATGCTCGACGCGCTGAAAGCGGCTGCTGACGATACCGGCAATCCCGATATCCTCAAGCATGTCGACTCCATTCGCGTGAGTCAAGGATTGTGGCAATACGAGAATCCGGGAAAGTACCTTGCTGAACAAGTGGGTCTGAACGGCGTCGAAACCGGTAAGACCGTCATGGGTGGAAACAGTGTCCAAACAGCAGTCAATCTGTCAGCCCTCGACATTCAGAGCGGTAAGTTCAACGTTATCGCACTGACGGGTGCCGAATGCGGGTACAGCCAAGCGTCAGCACGACGAGCAGGTCAAGAACTGTCGTGGCGTGAACTTCCAGGGACACTTGATTGGACGATGAAGCCGGTGTTTGGTGGTCGCAATCCGTTTGAGACTCAACGTGGAATCGGTGGTGCATCGCAGATGTACGCCGTTGTCGAAAGCGCGATACGACATGAATGCAAAGAATCCATTGACGAGCACCAGATCAAGGTATCGGAACTGTGGTCACGCTTTAACGATGTCGCACAAACGAACCCGAATGCGTGGATTCAGCATGATGTCACCGCTGAGGAAATCCGCACCGAAGGCGAAAGTAATCGTCCCATTGCGTTTCCCTATCCAAAACTCATGAACGCCAACAACAATGTTGATCAGGGCGCAGCGCTGCTCATGTGTTCGCAGGAAGTCGCTAGGCGACTCGGTATCGCTGAGCGCAAATGGGTTTATCCGTGGGCTGGCACGGACGGGCACGACACCACGACTATTTCAAACCGTGCAAGTTTCACTCGCGCACCTGGCTTGCGAACGGTTGCGAAACGTGTACTTGAACTCGCCGAAGTAAATCTGAATGACATTGCCTACTTCGACCTCTATAGCTGCTTTCCCTCGGCAGTGCAAGTCGCGGCACGAGAAATAGGCTTAGACCTTGAGCAGCAGCTAACCGTTACAGGAGGATTAACGTTCGGCGGTGGTCCGCTGAACAACTACGTGATGCACTCGATCGCGCGGATGGTTGAGTTATTACGTGAGCAACCAGATGAAGTCGGATTGGTGACTGCCAACGGCGGCATCCTCATGAAACACGCGCACGGAATCTATTCTGCTACGCCACCCTCACAGCCGTTCAAACACGAGGATGTCCAAGCGTTTGTTGATACGTCGAATGATCGATTAATCGAAGAAAATCCAAGTGAAACGGTTCAAGTTGAAGCCTACACGGTAATTTTCGATCGCGACGCACCAACAAGAGCTGTTGCTGCATGCTTGACTGCCGACGGAAAACGAACTTGGGGAAATACGACCGATCGAGACTGGATGCAAGATATGCAAACTAGAGAGCTTTGTGGCAGCAAAGTCCTCATTGCATCGGATGGTTCAATGCAGTCGGTTAACTAGACACCACCCACGATTAACGTAGTTTTTCTTGACCAGTCAACCCGCCGGCTTCATCGTACGCGTCATGGCGATGATCTATGACGCATTGGTCGTGCTTGGTATTTGGGTATTTACGATCGTGTTGCTGGTCACGATCAGAGGCGATGCGGTCGTAGGCGCTTGGGTGCAGAGTCTTTTATTTATCGAGTTGTTTGCGTTCTTCGCCTACTTCTGGATCAAGCGTGGACAGACGATTGGCATGCTCGCGTGGCGCTTGCGCATCGTAAGTACCGAACCGATGACGCTACGAAAAGTCTTGATGAGGTTCCTTGGGGCACTCTTAGGAGGCGCTTGTCTCTTTATCGGCTATCTCTGGATTCTGTTCGATGCCGAACGTCGTAGTTGGTCCGACATGCTCTCTGGAACGCACGTCGTTCGTGATCCGAAAACTCCTAAGCCAACCAAGGCTTAACCGTCGTAAAACCCTTGCTGGTGTAAACCCAGCAGCAGTCTTTCTCGATCAGATTCAATCCGTTCGAGTGCAGCCGGTTCCAAATGGTTGAGCTCGTGAGTTGGCTTAACCCGCTGTGCGATATCTCGTCGGCCGTAGTGGATTTGCAAGAAGAATCGCCCAGGATGAACCGGTTCCGGCGGAAGGCGACGATGCCAAACGTCTGAGACAAAGAACGCCGCGTCGCCAGCTTCAGCCACTAGCGGTAGAGCACCTTCATCGTTCCAGGTTAATTCGACGTCTGTATTTTTATCCTGCGGCGGCGGGCGACCCGATTTGTGACTTCCGGGAATCACAGCTGTTGGACCACTCGACATCGGACAGTCTTCGAGGTAAAGATGAACTCCAATGGCGAATACTGGATGCGGCAGTTCATCTGGCCATCGTTGATCCTCTCGCAACGGGATATGTGGACCAGCGTCGATGTGCCAGTTGCCACCACCATGCGTCGAACCGGTCGCAGCGGGATTACGCCAGCACGTATTTGCGATGATGTGGCAGTCCTCACCTAGTAGTGGCTCAATGACATCCAAGATGCCCCGATGCGCAGCAGCTCTTTGTGCGAGCGGGGATCGATTGAACATTTCATAGCGAAAATCATTCGACCAAGCTCGTTCTTTCTTGGCGTCCCGAAAGTCCTGACCGTAATTTGAATAAACGCCTTCGATTTCCTCGCGAAGTGCGCTGAGCTCATCGCCATGGACAACGCGTTTTACCAACGTTGCGCCATCTTGTTCAAGTTCTTCGGTAGCAGAACTCGCTCCCTCACGACGAGGAACCAAATAACCGCCAGGCCACAGTCGAGTGAGCATTGGAATGGCTCGGTATAGTTTGTTCCGAATTATCTAGATTTACATCAGTTACAGGACCATAAGCATGTCGCCGTCTCGAGCGCAGGAAGATTCCGAATCACTGTCGCAGCGTGTTGGGGATTTAGATCAATATCTAATTGATTTAAAAGGTTATTTAGTCCTCAAGGATGCACTCCTAGAGAGGGAAGTCGACGATCTCAATCAACAGATTGACGCACAGGTACTGCCGCCTCCTACGACCTACAATCGATTTGGTACAGCGCCGCTCGGCGCCGGTTTTTTAGGATGGCATCCGTCGTTCGTTGCTTTAGTCGATCATCCTAGCGTGATCGACATGCTTCAATTCCTACTTGGACCAACGATTCTCTTAGACTCGATTTACGGTATATACGAAGAAAGATTTGTTGGAGAACCATTAAATGACAAACTTACGAGAGAGGCGAATATCGGCGCAGAATCAAGACTTTCTTGCAGCGTGGTTTGGAATATGACGGATACAGGTCCCGGCATTGGTGGTCTATGCTGCGTAGAAGGCAGCCATCATGTCCGACGTGCGCCACCATCACGGATGAATGAAACCGCACATTCATCGCCTCATGTCCTTACACCCGATGCACCTGCAAGATCCGCGTTCATCTGCACCTCTCGTTTATTACATGGAAACGGACGATGGCTCGGTCCACATCAACGGCGGTCTTTAGTTTTCAAATACACGACCGCTCTGCAGGAAGATCCCTCTCGTCGGATTTCATTGCCAGCGTTTGACCTGACACAGCGACAAAGAACGATTCTTGGACACCTGACTTCGTGATCACGCGACGCCTTTAACGTCGTCTTTTAATTAGAAACCGCAAAAATCTGGATACATCCTTCAGTGTTTTCGAGACAAAACCGAAAATTCCACAACGACTTCGTGTAGCATAAGCGAGGAATTCGTTCTGCCGTTCTCACTTCTTGTCCGTTAGGTCAATACTGCCTCGAGAACGCCGTTCCAAATTGGAGACGACTAATGGCACTAAACGAAAACTCTGCGATGCAGATGGACAAAACTCTGCATTGGCAAATTCTCGGCGCGCTCGTGCTCGCCGCAATCTGTGGACTCATCTTCGATGCTGGTACAGCGGTTGGCGATGGCGTGCTCAGCGTCTTCGATTTTGTTGGCGGATTGTTCCTAAACGCACTCAAGATGATCGTCGTTCCCCTGATTATCTCAACGATCATCCTCGGTATCGCCAACATGGCGAAGCAGGATTCGTTTGGAAGGGTGGGTGCTAAAACCGTTGGTCTCTACTTATTGACTGGCATTTTGGCCGTCATCTCAGGCTTGTTGTTCGTCAACATTCTCCAGCCTGGCGTCACCGACAATGCGCCTCAATTAGTCGCGGGCATCGGTGATACGAGCAGCATTATGGAACGTGTTGAAGGCCGCACGACAGGTGATCTTATTGCCATCATCGAGCGTGCAATTCCAGCAAACATCTTTCTAGCGGCGTCGGAAACCCAGCTGTTGGCGTTGATTTTCGTCGGCGTGGTCTTCGGTTATTTCATGTCGAAACTGACCGGTTCAATCGCCGACACGATGACTAACTTCTGGACTGGCGTTCATGACATCATGATCATGATCACTCTGTGGATCATGCGATTCGCACCGGTCGGGGTCCTCGCGCTAGTCGGTGTCGTCGCGATACGAAGTGGTTGGGATGCATTTCAACCACTACTGACGTTCGCATTGACGGTGCTTCTCGCACTTGCGTTCCACTTTGCGGTCGTACTTCCGCTGTTACTTAAGTTTGTAGGTGGAGTGAATCCGCTCGCCTATTACGGAAAAGTGTCGCGTGCACAACTCACTGCCTTTTCGACTGCTTCATCGTCTGCGACACTGCCGGTCACCATTCGGAGTGCAGAGTCCGCAGGAGTTTCAAATCGGGTAACCGGTTTCGTGTTGCCACTTGGTGCCACGGTCAACATGGATGGAACTGCGCTTTACGAGTGTGTTGTGGTGATATTCATCGCACAGATACTCGCCACGACTGCTGGTGTCGATTTCACGCTCATGCAGCAATTGACAGTTGTTATCTTGGCGTTACTGACGTCGATTGGCGTCGCGGGCGTACCTGCCGCAAGTCTGGTCGCGATTACTTTAATTCTCACGGCGGTTGGATTACCCGTTGAGTTTATCGGAATCGTATTAGCCGTTGATCGAATACTCGACATGTGCAGAACCGCAGTCAACGTCACAAGTGACCTTTCGATTACCGCGATCATCGCGCAAAGCGAAGGCGACAATCTTGAGGCCGCAAATGACGACTCGGAAAGTGAGTCGGAAGAAAGTTCTAGTGCGGCCTGACTTGTCAGGTATATTGCTTTAAACGGTGCGGTGCGCGAGGTTATGAGCACCTTGCGCACCGTTCCTATTCATACGCTACGACTTTCTTCAGCGGGCTATTGACCTCTTGTGTAGGTTCTGAGGAAGCTTCTTCGATCGGGTCCAGCACGGATCGCTACATTCACCACCAACGTGTTGCCATCAGGTTCTATCTGATACCGTTCGGTTCCTTGTGTGTGACTAACTACAGACTTCACCACGAGTCGTCTTTGCTCCCAACCTGCATCGACGTTCCATTCTGCTCGTGTCTGTAGACCCCAAATGAGATCGCGGTGTTGTCCATCACCATACGAGATACCGATCGAACTCTCGTCTTGATCAATCGATAAGCGTTTCGCCGCGATAACCGGGAAATCTTGAGCCGCGTAAAGAATTGAGCCGAACGAATCCGATCGCTTACCTTCTATCTCGGCCGCTTTCAGTCGCTGAAGCGCTTTGCTATTGTCCGGTGGTTCATCGCTCCGAGATTCATCAAGTACCCATACGCCAGTGAGGTCAACTCCATACGGAACAATTGAACTTAGGGAGCTCGTAGCGGTACCGCAGCCAATGAGACATAACGCCGTACACACTACACATAGTTTGTACGACTTCGAAGAAAGATGATTCGCTGTAGCCCACATCACGCTGATACGCTAGTTTCGGATAAGAGTGTTTAAAGCTCTACTCCGTACGTAGCGCTTCGATCGGGTCCTTATTCGCAGCACTTCGAGCCGGATAGAACCCAAAGAAGATCCCGATCACGCCTGAAAAAGCAACTGCCATCATGAGCACCCACCATTGAAAGTAGATCGGCCATCCAGCAAGGTAAGATGCCCCGGTGCTCACGGCTACCGACATCGCAATTCCAAGAATGCCACCAGCGATACACAGGGCAATCGCTTCAACCAGAAACTGCTGCATGATGTCAGTGTTGCGCGCGCCTACCGCCATACGTAGGCCGATTTCTCTCGTTCGTTCGGTCACCGAAACCAGCATGATGTTCATGATCCCGATGCCACCGACAATCAACGACACCGCTGCAATCACCGAAAGTAATGAGTTAAACGTGTTTTGCTGCTCAAGTCGGGATTCAATCCACTCTGACATGTTGTTGACTGAGAACGCTTCGCGTTCAAGATCAATCCTATGACGTGCATGCAGTAGCTTCTTAATCTCGTCTTCGACATAAACCATGTCATCTTCGTTTTCGACCGAGATGTAGATATATTCAACTGAGTCTCCAGCTACACCTTGCCGACCTAGTAAGCGCGTTCGAGCGGTCTTGAGCGGTATCAATATCACACTATCTTGGTCGAACGAAGTCGAACCAGGCGCCATTCCCTTCGAGGCAAGCAATCCGACAACCGTAAATTGGACGTTTTGAACTCGAATGGTCTGACCGAGAACCTGACCTTCACCGAAAAGCTCGGTTGCAGTGGTTGAACCAACCAACGCGACACGAGAACCACGGCTAAGTTCTGACGGTTCAAACAATCTACCTTCGTTCACACCCCAATTGCGCACAACGAGAAAATCCTCGTCGATACCGTACACCGAAGAGTTCCAGTTTCGATTTCCAACCACGACTTGTGCATAGCCGCGCACCGTCGGAGCCGCAGCTAGTATTTCAGGAATCTCTCGTTTGATGGCTTCAGCGTCATCCTCAGTCAATACCGCATTCGATCCCGCCGCACTGCGTACGCCACCACGACTACGCCAGCTTCCGGCATAAACCATCATGAGGTTGCTTCCCATTTCGCGCATCTGTCGATCAATGTCATGCTGTGCGCCAGCGGTTACGGTCATCATGGTGATCACACACGCAACACCGATCATGATACCAAGGATCGTCAAGAAACTACGCATCTTGTGAACGCGAATCGAACTCCACGCGACACGAATCAGTTCCAGAACATCCATATCTACGCGGCCTCCGCCGCCTTCAGTTGTTCGACTCCGGTGATCTTTCCATCTAAAAACCGAATCATCTGGTGAGCATGTGCGGCAATCAAATACTCGTGTGTGACGAGCACGATCGTCAAGCCTGACTGATTTAAGTCGTCGAAGATATCCATGATCTCTTCACCCGTGTGCGTGTCGAGCGCACCGGTCGGTTCGTCCGCGAGCAATATTGCTGGCTCGTTGACCAACGCGCGCGCGATCGCGACACGCTGTTGCTGACCACCGGAGAGCTGCGTCGGGTGATGACCTACGCGATCTTTAAGACCGACGCGTTCAAGCGCCGCGTATGCGCGCTCGCGACGATCGTGGCGTTTCATGCCCGCATAGAGCAAAGGGAGTGCGACGTTGTCCAGCGCCGACGTGCGACCTAAGAGATTGAATTGCTGGAATACAAATCCGATCTTTTTATTTCTTATACCGGCAAGCTCATTCCTAGACATCTGACTCACTTCTTCACCATCGAGCCAAAGATTGCCCGTATCTGGAGTGTCTAGACAACCGACGATGTTCATAAACGTGGATTTGCCTGATCCTGACGGTCCCATAACCGCGGCATAGTCGCCACGTCCCAGTTTGATCGAAACATCATCGAGGGCGTGAACTTCCTCGTCGCCTAAGTAGTACGTCTTGCTTAGATTCTCGCAGTGAATGATCTCACTCATTATGTGGCGGCCCGCTTCGCTCGAACGATCACCATATCGCCTTCATCCAACCCTGACACGACTTCCGCCATGTTGTCGTCTTGCAAGCCAATCACGATCGATTTGCGTTCTTCCTCGCCCGTCTCAGTCAGTACATATACCGATTGACGGTTGCCACCGCGCATCGCATTCATTTCCTCGAACTTGGCTCGTTGTTCAGGTTCGAGTATCTCGGCGATTTCTTTGTTGGCTTCATTGAAAAGATTCATCATCCGTTGGCGCATGTCACTGGAACCACCTGGCGATCCACCGCGACCTGCCCCGCCTGCGAACATTGCCTGCATGCGTTGCATGGACGATTGATAGATATCGGCGACTTTCGAAGTTTGGTCTGCATTCAGATCGAGTTGCTGTGCAAGTTGCTCTGCTCGTTGTTCTGGCGTCATGAAGCCGCCGCCACCACCCGATCTGCCACCGCCGCCACCGGGTCCGCCGCCAGTCGGTCCACCGCTGGATTGAGACTCTGGTTGGCTTCCGCGTGGCGCATATGTCAGCGCTGAATTAGGAATGGTTAGTACGTCTTGACGTCGACCAAGCACCATATCAACGTTTGCGGTCATACCCGGAAACAATGACAGGTCGTCGTTACGTGCAGTGACAATTACCTTATAAGTGACAACGCTTTGGTTTTCGGTCGGCGACTTTCGAATCTGCGAAACTCGACCATTGAAATCGCGATCAGGGTAGGCATCAACGGTAAATCGCGCGGGTAATCCTTCACGTAGTCGGCCAACGTCTGCCTCGTCCACGCTCGCTTCTACCTTCATTTCATGCAAATCATGAGCGATCACAAATAACTCCGGGGCTGAGAAGCTTGCTGCGACAGTTTGACCTATCTCAACCGCCCGGTTAATCACGGTTCCTGAGATCGGTGCGCGTATGTATGTTCGTTCGAGGTCCAGTTTGGCTTGTGCCAACGCTGCTTCTGACTGTGTGAGTCCAGCATGCGCATTCGTCACCGAGGCAGTAGCGATCTCTACCGCCGCAATGGCTTGATCGAGCGCGTTTTTGTCGTTTTCCAGTTCGGATACCGAAACGTGACCATCCAATGAAAGTTCCTCTCGACGCGAAAGCTCGCGTTGCGCACGCTTCATATTGCTACGCGATCTTGTCAGCTCGGCATTACGACTCTGAATATTGGCATTCGCCACTTCAACATCGGCTTCACGTTGTAACAGCCTTGCTTCAAAAGTACGTGGATCCAGGCGCGCGATCACCTGACCTTGTTCGACCTTATCGTTGAAATCGACCAGAAGTTCCGAGATTTGACCCGAGACTTCAGTACCGACAATCACTGTATTAACCGGTTCAAGCGCGCCGGTCGCGTTCACTACGCTTTCGACATCGCCGACCTCGATTGCTTTTTGTTCGTATTCAAAAGTATCGCCGTTGTCGCGCATCGCGTACACCGTACCACCAGCAACGCCGGCAATGACGACAAGGATGGCAAGCGTTAGCCAAGCCTTTTTCATGGAAGGAAAATCGTTGGAGTCTCTTTGTGATACGCATTTTAAGAAGATTCCAGTCGCTTAAAATGCGGGCGTTCCCTGTTGTATCCCTTGACTATCGCGTCTAACGAGTCTTTCGCACATGAAGTATGACGTCATTTCCGCCGATTGCCATATCGACTTTCCTTGGTTGCCTGAAGACCTCTTTCAACGGCGTTGCTCAGCCGATTTGCGCGATCGAATGCCTTACGTCGAAGAAACTTCGTCAGGCCGGTTCTGGACATCTAAGAACGGCGCACGTTTCGGTCTGCAAAACGGCATGGGTTCCGCGGGTAGGCGGTACGTACCTGGAGAAATTCATCGATCTGACCGGATGGCCGCACAGGGGTTGTACGACGACGGCGAAAAGGGTATCCCGCGGTTGACGGATCCTGATTTACGTCTGAAAGATCAGGAACGGGACGGTATTCAAGCGGAAGTGCTATACGGGGTGTTAGGCGCATCCATGCGTTTACAGGACGACGAAGCGGCTGTTGAGCTCGTACGCATCTATAACGAATGGTTGGCTGATTTCTGCGACAGGCATCCTGATCGCTATGCAGGCATCGCAAGCATCACGGGTGCGTCCATCGACGACGCAGTTGCGGAAGTAGAGCGGGTCGCGGCGCGTGGCGCGGTTCGTGGCATCGAAGTTGCCATCACGCACGACATGCTGCCGCTCTTCCACCCTGATTGGGAGCCATTGTGGGCCGCCATCGAAACCGCTCGGTTGCCACTGCACTTCCATACCATCGGTCCAAAGATGAGCTACGACTATGCCACACTAGGTCCGCTGCAACGACGTCAGGCATTCGCAGTTCACATCACCGGCTTCCAACTCGCAATGGCGACGGTCCTCATGGAGGTCGTTTATGGCGGCGTCCTTGAAACCTATCCCGACCTAAAGATCGTCATTGGTGAAGCAGGTATCGGTTGGATCCCGTACCTACTCGAGCACATGGACCTGGAGTGGGAAGATCAGTTCGCGGATCTGACGTTGACAATGAAACCATCCGAGTACTGGCACCGACAGTGTTACGCCACCTATCAAAGCGATCCAGTCGGTTTACGATTGCTCGATATCCTCGGCGAAGAGAACGTGATGTGGGGGAGCGACTTTCCTCACCCTGACGGCGTATGGCCAGATTCTCAGGAGTTTATTGCCCGTGAATTTGAAGGCGTATCAGACGCTGTCAAACGCAAAGTAACGTGTGAAAATGCGGCTAATCTGTACGGATTCTCAGCTTTCGCGGAAAAATGATCCCAGTGCGCTAAGTTGCTTCGGAAGACGACTGAAGACGAACGAACTCACGATAGGCTCCGTCTTCGCGAGACATCAATTCGTCGTGATCCCCGACTTCCTTAACTTTCCCCTCCTCAAGAAAGACGATCTTGTCCGCTTGTCGAATCGTCGATAGGCGATGCGCGATAACGACAACTAGGCGATCATCTGCCTGGCTTCGCAGTGCCCGCACCAGCAGAATCTCTGTTTGCGGATCTAGAGCGTCTGTAGGTTCGTCCAAAATCACAACCTTCGCGTCACGAACTAACCCTCGAGCAATACTGAGACGCTGTTGTTGCCCAACTGACAATGTATCACCTGAGCGTCCGAGAACGGTATCAATGCCATCAGGTAAGTCCTGAACGAACTCCATGCAACTTGCAGCCTCAAGCGCTCTAAGCATGTCTTTCTCCGTCGCTTCGGGATTCGCCAAACTCAGATTGGAACGAATCGACTCGGCAAGTAGGAGATGCTCCTGAAAGATGTAGGACATCTGCGTCGTTGGATGAAATTGCGAATCACGGCGCTAAACACTAATGTACCGTGAGAAGTTCGTCAACTGACTGCATCTACCACATGAAAACCGCGCTAACAACAATCCCGAAAATACAAATAGCAGGTTACTTTAAATCGATCTAACTACGCTGGCTGGGTAGACGATTGAAGATTGACGAATTCCCGATACGGACCGTCTTCGTGCGACATTAATTCCTCGTGACTACCAACCTCTTTGACTTCTCCTTCATCGAGAAAGACGATCTTATCCGCCTGGCGAATGGTCGATAAACGGTGTGCAATGACGACCACCAATCGGTCATCAGCTTCACTGCGTAAAGAGCGTACGAGTAGATTCTCAGTTTGAGGATCGAGCGCGGCAGTCGGTTCATCTAGTACCATGATCTTTGCATTGCGTACCAATCCGCGAGCGATACTTAGTCGTTGTTGTTGACCAACCGATAACGTGTCGCCTGACCGTCCAAGTACCGTATCGATTCCATCCGGAAGTTCTTCAATGAATTCCATACAACTTGCCGACTCAAGTGCTTTCACCATATCTTCTTCGGTCGCATCCGGATTGGCCAAGCTCAGATTCGATCGGATCGACTCAGAAAGTAGCAAGTGTTCCTGAAAGATATACGACGTTTGTCTTCGCAAGGACTCGAGATCGATTTGCATTACGTCATGATCGTCGACCAACACGCGACCGGATGTCGGTTTAAGAAACGAGGGTAGGAGGTAGGCTAAAGACGTCTTGCCGCACCCGGTCGGACCGACAATTGCAACGATCTCACCGATGCGTAGCTCAAGATTGATGTCCTTTAGTGCTTCATGACCGTTCGGGTACTTGAATCCAACGTTTTCTAGTTGAACTCCCGCTTCTATGGGTCCTAGCTTATTGCCGGGTTGGTGTTCTTCATCGTCCACCACAAGATCCATGAAGAAAAACACTCGGCGTGCCGCGGCGGCTTGGTCTTGAACATTCAACCAGAGTCGACCTAATCCCTGAAACGATCCTCGTAATCCCATATACATGCCGAACAATGCGCCGAAATCGCCGACAGTTAGTTGCCCTTCGATCACCATATTGGTGACATGCCAAGCAAGATAAAACCCTAAAGGCCAACCCACAATCTCCAGAATGATCCCAACACCTAGCCAAGGGAACATGGCGATACGGGCACGCCAGAAGGCATGAGCAGAACGATTGGCAAAACGTTCTTTCTCTGTTTTCATGGCACCGAGACTTTGAACTGCACTGATGTTGTTCATGGTCTCTTCGAGCGTATTCGTCGTCGCTGCACCGGCTGCACGCTGGTTCTGAGTCATCCGTCGAATCCATTTCGACGGCGCGATTGTCGTGAAAATCGTGATCGGGATCATCAGCGCCATGAGACCTATGATCAGCATCGACGCTTCCGAATACGTCCACCAAAGCTGATAGAACGTAAGACCAAGACCAACAAAAATAAAGAACGGCGAGAACACGGTCTCTGTGATATTGGTGAACACCATAGGGGTGTCGTACAGTGTGCGATACAGCGAGTCTCCGACCGCTTGATCGTCAATCCGGGTCATTGGCGCGCGTATTAGCCGTCTAAATAAGTCAGTGCGTAGACGATTGATGAATCGTTGAGACAGTCGGACGCTCACCCACCACTCGGTAATGCCCCAGATTCCTCCAGCTTCACTACCTGTCCATGCACCCCCTTGATTGCCACTCACTGCGTTTTCAGCGTTGCTAGCGGCGTCCCGACCACCATACAGACCAGCGCCTGTACCTCCCGCTCTCGTTCCGATAAGAACGAGTCCCACAACATAAATCGTGAGCAGAATCAATGCAATGTTTAGCGGCTCACGACCTTCGAGGATTTCCAATAACCAGTGCATATGTGGTGGGAAGTTCACGTCGTCAGCGACGAGCGGGACCTGCAAAATCACGTGATCGATGACGATTTTTGCAAACCAACCGAGAAACAGTCCTGGGATGATCATCACGGTCCGCATCGCCCATCGCGTGGCGAATAGCACCTTAACGTATTTGAGCCACTTAAATCCCCGTAGGACGATCCTCAATGACTCAACATGCGATATTTCGGGAGCAGTGTCGATGCGATCATCAAACTGAGCACCCGCTTTGAAGCCACTGACAATTGTGTGGTCTTTCTGTGTCGTATCAGAAGTCCGGTCGACTTGCCGCTTTTGAATGAATTTTCGGACCACCTGAAAAACCTACTGAACCTGTGAGTCCACCAAACCGACTTCTTCTGCCTCAACGAATCGACGATAACGACCGTCTGTCACGCTGAGCAAATCATCATGTGATCCCGACTCAATCACTTTCCCACTTTCAAGGAAGGCGATGTTGTCGGCGTTCCGAATTGTCGAAAGTCGATGTGTTATTAAGAAAACTACCCTATCTTTGCTCCACTCTGCGAGATTCTCTAATACACGGTGTTCTGTCTTTGCATCTAGCGATGCTGTCGGTTCGTCTAGGATCAAAATGGGAGTATCTCGAACGATCGCCCGCGCAATGGTCAGTCGTTGTCGTTGTCCCGAAGAAAGCTTCGCGCCGCGCTCACCTAAGTTTGTGTCGTAGCCGTCACTCAGCTCAGTAATGAACTCGTCAGCGCATGCGATTTCGCATGCTCGTTTTACGTCGTCGAAGTCAGCATCGGGCAAGCCAAACGCAACGTTGTCGGTGACCTTGCCTGTAAACAGTACGTTTTTCTGCATCGCAATTGCGTGGTTACGACGGATGTCATCTAAGAGGAAATCCCGAATATCCACATCGTTGATCGTGACACTACCACTCGTCGGGTCATACAAACGGAGCAAAAGTGACATCAGCGTCGACTTACCGGATCCGGTAACGCCAACGATTGCCGTAATCGTTCCCGCTTGCGCAGTTAGATCAACACCGTGTAGTACTTTCGCTCCGTTTTCGTATTCGAAATGCACATCGTTCCACGCGACTGTCTGAACGTTGTCGGGAAACTGCTCCGGAACTTCCGGATCAAAAACCTTCGGTTCTACATCAAGGAAGTAGAACGCACGCTCTAGTCCGATGAATAGGTCCTGCAACATGCACCATAAACGAACGAAACCTCTGCCGGTACCAATAACCTGCCCCACCCGACCGTTCGCTGAGTGGTACGATGCAAGATTCCAAACCATAAAACCGACGAACACAATAGCCCACCCCGGTACGTTCGTTTCACGTTCCTCCAATACCCAGGTGAGAAGTAAGTACTCAAGTCCGATGATCACCAAACCACCGATGATGGCGACGATGAAACTCAATGCCACCATCCCGAACCGGACATACAACGCCGCGTCAAGTGCTTTGTGTGCATCCACATCAAATCGATCAACGACGATCGATTCAGCGTTATTCGCTTTAATGACTTTGAGAGCTGCGAAGGTCTCCTGAATTCGGGACGTTAAGTTGCTGTTTGTTACGCGATTGCGTACTGCCAATCGACGGATGATCGGCGTCGCGTACGCAGTGATGACCGCCATTGGGATAAACGAAAGTATGCAAACGATGCCAAGGATCGGGTCAAACGCAAATACAAATGCAAACGCGATAAATAACTCGCGAAGGTCGTTAAACGGCCCAACCACCACCTCGTCCAGCACGTTGACGACCATCGAACTATCTTGGTAGATTCGATAAATTGCGTCACCGGATCGATTCGAATGGTGGAATGTAAGCGACAGGTATTCCAGTTTCTCCACCATCGCTACCCGTAGATAGTGGTTGACGTTCTGCCAAATCCATGAGGGGTAATAGCTGAGCGCAAACGCAAGAATGATGCCGAATATGTCCCCCGCGAAAAACCACATAAGCATCCGATTACGGATGGTTTTTCGTTGATCAATGGTTAGCTTGTTGCCCTCAAATCCCAGTTCTCGAACTTCCTCTAGTTCCTGTTCATCTAAGAATTCGGACCGCAAATAGGTTTTGTCGACAAAGAGCACAACGGCTTGCGCTGGCTGTAGTTTGTCATTCACCATCATCTTGTTGTCCCAGAGGTCACTACTGATCGTGCCGGTAGCAAGGAAAAGCAACGAGAGGAAGAAACCAAATCCAAACACAGCTAAGATGTGAATGAACATTGGTCTCATATACGGAACGGACCGAATGATCACGCTCAACATGCGTTTGCCCGTTACTTCTGGCGCTTCGTTCTCATCCGCTAGTGCGCGCGCTGTTTCCTGTCTCGCCCACTTATCGAGGCTAGACACCCAAGCGTTTATTCGTCGAGTCGTAGGTCTACTTATGTATTCAATAAACAACGCGTGGATGAACTGTCCTAATGCGAGGAAAAAGTTACGCATGAGAAACGTTCCGAGATTGACTTGAAGTCTTACGTTCCCACATCGTCGAGTAGTCGATCCGAATCGCGTAGGAGAGTGACATTAATTGAATTTAAACGTCAAAGAAGAACGTCATGTAGACGCCCGACGCAACTGCACGTGGAGTCGGTAATTTACCGTCCCATCCAATGAAGACATAGCTCCTCGTTACGCGCAGCAAGTACGGGAAGTAGATACGATAACACACAAGGATTCGGGAATCCCGTAACGTACGGTCGTCTGATGCGCTACGTTGCCTCAGCGGGCGCTACCACTGGAGGGTGCGCGTGTACGGATGGCGGAGCCATGAGTCGCAGCTGTTGTGGTGTCGCCGTTGGATAATCCGACGGTTCGTACACGTCGTGTCCCCATCGAGAATGAGGTGGACTGTACTTGTAGAGCAGCGCCCGACGCTCGTGATCTGCACGCCAGACAGCAGTTCCGTGAATCAGTGCTTCCGTGAAAATCAATACATCACCCGCTTCAATCGGCGGTTGATACACGTAGTCCGCTTCGCGATCAAACCAAGCAACGTCATCCGGTAAATTCCTGAGAAAGTTAGTCTTATGACTACCGGGAATGCAGGCAAATCCGCCATCTCCTATATCGGCATCCGTGAGCGCGTAAGTCGCTACGGTCAACCCGTTTCTCATGATGCCGTCGCTGTAGTGGTACCAGTGATCAGATTCGTGGATTCTCGGACCACCATGTAGCCTATTGCGTGATGCGTCTTTTTGCATGAAGATGCAGTAGTCATGATCCAAACGCACCCGACTCCCTACCAAATCGAGCAAGTAAGGCAGCAACTTAGGGTGGTCCGCCAAATCAAGGAAACGCTGGCCCCATTTTGAGATCGCACCCGTTCGTCGATACGAACCGTCCTCCGACGTACGCGGCCACACGTCATCTGCAAGTTCTGAGAGTTCCTGACATTCCGATTTCGAAAGGACACCGTTGACGACTAGGTATCCTTGAAGGTCAAATCGAAACTTTTCTTCATCCGTCAAGTATGAGGTCCGTGGCATGGTCGAGTGTTCCGGATCCAGTATCAGTAGCATGACCTTCAGTCGAATACCAAGGATATCCCGTGGTTAATCTGTTAGAAGGCGTTCGTGTTTTGGATTTTACGCACGTTCACGCCGGTCCCCTTTGCACATACCAGCTAGCGCTAATGGGTGCTTCAGTACTTAAGGTTGAGTCACCGAGCGGCGGTGATCAGATGCGCCAGATGGGTCGATCAGCTGTGTCGGGTATGTCGCCTGGTTTTCTTGGACAGAACGCTAACAAACGATCGATTGCGGTCGATTTGAAGCATGACGACGGAAAAGTCATCGTAGAACAGCTCGTCGCGAATTCTGACGTCATTGTCATCAACATGCGTCCTGGTACATCACAGCGGCTTGGGATCGACTACGGTGCATGTCGTGAGCTCAAGCGCGACCTCGTCTACTGCGCGATATCGGGTTACGGTCAAGAGGGACCGGAGAGCGATCGACCCGCCATGGATCACTTAATGCAAGGCGAGTCCGGTATGTTTCTGGCGACGGGTACGTCCGAGCAGCCGGTTCGCGTGGGATTCGCCGTCGCCGATGCGTGCACAGCCGTGATCGCTTCATCCGCGATCAATGCGGCTTTACTAAGGGCCAGCCGTAGTGGTGAAGGCGCTTTTCTGGACGTATCGATGCTCGAATGCGCCATGACGGTTATGGGGCTCAACTACTACAACTACCTCGCCACCGGAAACGTAAATCCTCGACCGGGTCCCAACCCACTCGCTTCCATAGGTTCAGCCGGCACGTGGGAATGTGCTCAAGGCACACTCCTAGTGAACGCAAACAGTTACCGGGCGTTCACGCGTATGGCAAATGCGATCGGTCGGAACGATTTGATCGAAGACGAGCGATTTGATGCGATGCTGAAGTTGAGTCAAAACAGCGCCGAACTGCGCTCGATCTTTGGCGAGATATTCAAGACCGAGCCGGCCGAACACTGGGACGGTGTGTTGCGCGAAGCCGGCGTTCCGAGTGGTGTGCTAAAAGGACCACCGGATACGCTTCAACATTCTCAGTTAGCGTTCCGCAATTCGATCGGAACCATTGACAAGGTTCCTGGTGTGGAAGAGCCGTTACGTTTTCTCGGGGCTGGATTCTTGGTTGACGGGTTGCCGACCACGCCGAAAGAGTCCCCACCCCTACTTGGCGAACACACTCGCATCGTTCTCCAGGAACTCGGTTATGGTCAAGAAGCAATCGATTCATTTGTGCGTGAACAGGTCATAAGTTGCCCGCACGCCGCGTAGCGATTGTCGGCGGCGGCAACGCCGCTTTCTGCGCTGCCATCAGCGCTCGTGAACATGGCGCAGATGTCGAGTTGTTTGAACGAGCACCTTATGAACTCAGAGGTGGCAATTCACGGTTTACTGCAGGAGCAATTCGTACCACGTACGACGGCGTCGAACAAATTCGAGAGCTAATGCCTGACCTAACGGACGAAGAGATTGAACAAACAGAGTTCGGACAGTATTCAGAAGCTGATTTCTTTGATGACCTCGGTCGAGTCACCCAATATCGCACGGACCCGGATCTAGCAGATCTGCTCGTCAAGCAGAGTTATCCGACGCTAAGATGGCTGCGCCACAACGGCGTACGCTTTCTACCTCTGTACGGACGCCAGTCGTTTGAAGTCGATGGCAAGCGACGATTTTGGGGCGGTTTAACGGTTGAAGCGTGGGGCGGCGGTCAAGGATTGATCGACCAACTGACTGCGATAGCAACCAAACTCGGCGTGACGATTCATTACGCCAGTCGTATCACGCATATGACGCGAGGAGATTCTGGATTCACCCTCACAATTAACGCGAAGGAACACAGACCATTCGACAGCGTCGTACTCGCCTGCGGCGGTTTCGAATCCAGTGCTGAGATGCGAGCCCGTTACCTTGGTCCGAACTGGGATCTCGCGAAGGTGCGCGGTACCAAATTCAACACGGGTGACGGTATTCGCATGGCGCAGGAACTCGGTGCCGCGACTACGGGGCATTGGTCTGGATGCCATGCGGTTGCCTGGGATCTCAATGCGCCAATGTTCGGAGATTTGACGGTAGGAGATGGATTCCAGAAACACTCCTATCCCTTCGGGATCGTCGTGAACGCTCAAGGCGAACGGTTCTTAGACGAAGGCGCAGATTTTCGAAACTACACGTATGCGAAATACGGAAGCGAGATTCTCATGCAACCGAACCACCTTGCTTGGCAAGTATTCGATCAGAAAGTAACCCAGCTACTACGGGACGAGTACCGCATCCGCGAAGTCACCAAAGTCACGGCGGGCTCCATTGAGGAGCTTGGTGAACGCATGGATGGCGTCGATGCAACCGGTTTCGAACGGACGGTTCGCGCCTACAACTTAGCGGTGGACGACACGATACCGTTTAACCCTACAGTGAAAGACGGTCGATGTACCACTGGGTTAGTCGTTGACAAATCGAACTGGGCTAATCGCCTTGATTCACCCCCGTACGAGGCATACGGAGTCACATGTGGCATTACGTTCACGTTCGGTGGACTCGAAGTAGACGCGGAGACATCCGTCGTTGACGAGCAGGGCGAACAAATTAAAGGTCTATACGCTGCCGGCGAGATTGTGGGCGGTTTGTATTACCACAACTATCCAGGCGGGTCCGGATTGATGGCTGGTGCCGTCTTTGGATGTTTGGCGGGACGACGCGCGGCAATGTCATAGCACGCTCTATGTAATTTTCGAATTTAGCCTAAACCACCCCTGTGCGCGCTCATGGTTATCTTGTGTCTTACAACAGAAAAATCAAAAATAGCGATATCGAAATCCAGGTGAACGTTGGAATGAGCACAACGCCGAGTGAAAGAGCGGATCCCCTACCTGACCATTCTTGAAATCCGATTGTCTGCAACGCAACGACCCAAATAAGACTCGCGTCAAGATTGTCGAACTTAACATAAGTCGTCCAGTTTTCGCCACCGTACCGTGCTTCCGGCAGATCTACCCATCTCGCAAGCGAGAGTACCTCTAAATCGGCTCGATCAGGTTGTCGACCGAATGCGACCGCACCCACAATGATCGCCACTACACCTAACGCGATGGCTGGGACGCGACTCCAAACCGAGAACACAAACCAATCCCCCAGCCTAAAGTCAAGATGCAGCAACGCTCCAACGACGCGGAAATAGATTGCTTCGATAAAGCACATAAGACTCACTAGTCCGAACGCAACGGGTAGCAATGCCAACAGTAAGAACAACCACAGGATAAAGCGGCCGACGTGATTGCTGCCGGCATCGAACGCTCTACCGTCATTCTTGAGTGCCAAATCAGTCTGCTCGATCTGCTTTGCGCGATCAGTGATTTCTTGGCGCTGCGAATCAATCGTTGTAGAACCGATGGCTGATTGCGAACCAGTTAGTTCGCTTACGCGATTTTGCGAATAGGTAGCGAATTGCGTCACAATTCCGTGAATACCTAGCAGCAACACCATTAAAACAACCGCCGGAACCCATTTACGCTCTGCTTTCAGAGCAGCAAATACGGCACTGGGATTAAAGAAGATCTTTCTGAGCGCTTCGCTTGACTGCATAGACAAACGTCAGTTCCGGTGAATCAATCGATTTCGGGCAATAGAGCTAATAGACTCTTTTTTTTTAGTTAAAGGAAGCTACCATAACGCGACGATTGTATAGTAGAGTACCACGGGAATCACAACAATAATTAATGACGTGACTGTGCTCGTAGAACACCATTCGCGGATGCCGATGGTTTGCAGCACCACAACCCAAATCAAACCTACGTCAATGCGTCTCAACATGCCAAGGTTGTTTAGTAGAAAAGAGTCTGGCATGTTTACCCACCACGCCAAGGCAAGCACATTGTCGGGATCTAACGTAGGTTTAAATGCTCCAGAGCTTTCGGCGAGCACCGTAAAAATAACGCTCAAAAGCGTAGCGGGTAAGCGGCTCCAAATCGAGAATCTAAACCAATCGATGACTCTAAATTCGAGTGATAGGAGCAAGCCTATCAACCGGTAGTAGCACGCTTCGAGAAGTAAAAAGCCAAATAGGAATATGAATGTAAGTGGAGCGAAACGGTAAATGAGATAGGAAGCCCAGTCCCGATCAAATCGGGTGAACTTGGTGGATTGGTCGATTACGAAGTCGGTTTCAGGGTGGCTACGCGTGGTATTACCTCTATCTATATCGAGTTCCAATCCTATTGCGTTTTGATCAAGTGCGTCGACTTGCTGGTTACTCTCTAATGTCTTCGGCGGAGGCGCTACCGAAGTTACCCAAGCGCCTGGTACGAACCAAATTGCACACGAAAACAAGAAAACTAAGAGCGCGGCGAGAAACCACGATCGTTCATCCTTTATGAATCTAAACGTCTCCAAAGGTCGATAGAAAATCCTCAGCAACGCTTGTGCGCTTGTCATTTAAGCATCGCTACCTTGGATTGACGACTCCCGACGTTCGGCAAAAGGAACACTCAACGCAATTCTCGTCGAACCCAGTTCGTGTGTCGAGCCTAAATAACGTAATACGTTTTCTTCATTTGAATCAGTGAAAGTTACCAACTTAGATTCCTCGTAAAGTCAACGTTCCTACCTAATGAGTTTCGTCACACCATTTAAGGTAGAGCGATTTTGTAGTCGTGAACTCAAGAAACTAACCACCACCAAATACCATAAAAAAGTACAGAGGGCGCGACCACTATCGCGAGCGATACTGATGTGCTCCTACCTGACCAGTCCCTAAAGCCGATTGTTTGAAGTGCGATAACCCAGATCCCTGCGAAATACCAATACTCAAGAAAATAGTCAACTGAAGGAAACGAGGAAGTGTTACCGTGAATTAACCGCAGCAATGTTGCCGACTCAAGCCCCATCAACTCACTTGAAATTAAAAAAACTAACGTCAGCAAAATCGTTATGAGAAAGATGCACACATCTCCGGGGATTCGGCTGAAAGCGACCAGTGCAAACCATTGATCGATCTTCAAATCGAGCCCGATGATTGCCCCAACAATTCGGAAATACGTCGCCTCAATTACGAGCAACAACGCAAACCCGAAGAACGTTAGGACGACATCCAAAAACGTAGGAAAGCTAATACTTCTCTTATGCGAACTGACGCCAAACCTGTAGTTGACAGATTCGGACGAGTATTCCACCTCAGTATCGGTATTCGTGCGCGTTCTCAATACCACACCGGGATCATTGGCATTGCCTAGCTCGCTCATTTCGACCCGCTCGATGCTCGCTCCTAAATCGTCCGATTGGAGCCACGAAGACGAAAGACCAGTTATCGTCATGTCGACAAGTGCGATCGCGACGAGGAGAAATAGGATTCGACCGCCTCTTCGATCTTGCTTCAGCGCTGCGAAGACCTCACGTGGTCGATAGAAGATCTTCGAAAGCGCTTCTCTCGTATTCAATTTCTGTGCTTACCGGTTAACGATTGAGAACACATACCTCAAAGCAAGCCGTTTTGATTTTGGCTCAACAGCGATTCGTTTATTGACCAGATGAGACTCGCTACAGAAAATAGAAAGCCATAGTCCATCCCAATCCGTCCGTAGATAGCCATAGGACCAAACCGTAGAGAACGGTTGTCGGCAACGATACCACCACAAGTGACGCAAACACGTTTTTTCCTGACCATTCCCGAAAACCGATCGTCTGTAGCGCGATGATCCAAAGGAGCGTGGCGTCAAGGTGATATATATCGATGTGCAAGAAGTTAATACCCCAATCAGGTCTATCGGGAATTGGTATCCACCTGGCAATCGAAAAGACTTCGTAGTTCGTGACATTGGCTTGATATCCTGACACCAGGAGCACTAGTAGCACCCCTACTAACGCAAGCGCCGCCGCAGGAATTCGACTCCATACGGAAAACGCGATCCAATCACGTACTTCGAATGGTAATTTCATTCCAGCGCTTACTATTTTTAAATAAGCGACTTCAAGAACCAAGGCGATTAAAAAAGAAACAAATGCAATCGCCAAGTGATAACGAGAAATCTGAGGACTGGCGACGAACACCGCAGTAGTTTCCGTCCCGCTCCCCGGCGCCCCAAAAAATACCGCGCCATCTTCTTGTGCTGCCGCTTGTGTTGCCTCGATCTCTTCTCGATATTCCTCCATGATTTTCTCGTATCGTTCCTTTTCGATCGCGGACGGTTCATACTGTGTGTACGCACGATAGACCGCGAAATCAATCAGCGCTATATGAGCTAAGAGGACTGCTAAAAAGGCGAGGGTCGCAAGAATCCAAAACCGTTCCTTCTTTAATGCCGCGAAGACCTCACGCGGTCGGTCGAAAATCTTGTGTAACGCTTCGAGAGTGTTCATTCAATCGATTCGACTCGAATGAACAATGGACAAAAACGCGGTTTTATGTGTCTCAGACATCGGCCCGGCCGAACCTATATCGGTGTCATCCATGCAAACGGACACAAATCACGCCATAAAGACGCGCAATCGGATTTACACTGAAAGGTAGCTAAGTCGCCACCACCTGCGAAATCTAGAGAAACATCATTACGGCGTAGATCACAACGTAAGGTATCGCGACGACCGCCGCCGACACGCCTATGCCCCGCTCAGTCCAGCTGTCGAAACCAATCGTCATGATGACGATCGACCAGACCACCATCAGGTCCAAGGTCTTCACGAATTGACCGAAGATCATGTGGTTCTCATTAGGTAGATCCATCCACGAAGAAAACGCCAGCAGGTTGTAAGCCGCTAAGTCGGTTTGTTCACTCATGACAAGCGCTGCTACAACTGTCACGATCGCTGCGATCACCCATGGCATACGACCCCATACTGTAAGAGCGAACCAGTCAGAGAAATCGTGCCCGGTCTGCATGATTTTGCCAACGATCATGAAGTAGAGTGCATGAACGAGCGCTAACACAAAGAAAATCACGACTGCACCAAGAACGGCAGAACCGATCGCGACAATCGGATTAGCAGTGATTGCAAGTTGTTGCTCAGTGCTGGCACGTATTTGGTCGATGACCTCCTGCGGCGAACCTTGCTGCTCCATCGCTTCAATTGTTTGTTCAAGCTGCGCTCTCGCTACTTCTTCAACATCTACTAACATCGTAACGGCGATGCCAGAGAGAATGGTGAACGCAAGAATGACCAATGCGGGTACAAGCCACTTAGCATCCTCTTTCTGCTCATCAAACACAGCGCGTGGATTAGTGAAGATAGCTATTAGCGCATTCATTGATTAGTCCTTTTCTGACGTGGTCGACACATCGGTCGAAGAGGGGTTTGTGACACTCATCGGTCGTGTTCTAGTGGATTCTACGGGATTCGATTGAATTCTGGACTGCTCATCCTCGACCTGCTGTCGCTCAAGTTCAAGTTTGAGATCTTTCTGAGCAGCTTTACCTTTGAAATACCCACTGGCGCAGAGTAAGATGCCTCCGAGTCCCCCTAAGGTAAATGCCCCAAGCAACCAGACGGAAATCGGTAACGACATCGATTGCCAGTTAATTAACTTGAGGGTAAGAGGGTCAGGGTTATAGACGGTAAACACCGTCCAGAACAACAAGACTGCAACGAGCACTAAGTAAAAGAGCAGGCGACCGAATGTCTTCATAATGCTCTGACTTCAGCTAAACGGTCAAACACACGTATGTATATCGTAAGCTTGACCTAAGGTCTCCGTCAGGACTGATTCGCGACCGCTTCGCGTAGTTCGCGACCGGGTTTAAAAAACGGTATTCGACGAACGCCAAGTTCAACCGATGCCCCCGTCTTGGGGTTCCGTCCTCGACGCGGTTTCCAATGTCGATTACGAAATGAACCGAACCCTCGGATTTCCACGCCTCGGTCGTCCGCGATTGCCTCGCTTAGTTCATCGAGAATCAGGTCAACCGCGAGTTCCAAATCTTCCGGCGGTAGCAACGACTCGTACTTCTCCGCGAGGGAGTCCACCAATTCGCTTTTTGTCACTTCGAGTCGCCGTTGTGTTGTTTTCGCTTAGTTCGACTATGTCGACACATGATTCATTATGTCAAAGCCGACAAAGGTGAGCCACTAAGAACTACCTTCTTCGAGTTGTGTCTTGACCAGGTCGCCTACCGTTTCCGTACGCGAAGAGCCTTCTTCTTGCTTACGCTGGTACTCCGCATGTGCTTCCCGTTCATCTTGTTGCAAACGCGCCTTAACCGAAAGGGAAATCGTACGGCCGCGTTGATCAACGTTCACGATCTTCGCCGTCAGCTCATCACCAACTTTTAGGTGATGGCGTACATCTTCGACCGGTTCTAAGCCTACTTCACTTGCACGCAACGTGCCGTCAACACCCGTCGCCAATTGCACGATAGCGTCCTTGGCTGTTACTTCCGTTATCGTACCCGTCACGATCGAGTTTCGACCGTTTGCAGCCGTGTAGTCAGCAAATACGTCGTCCTGCAGTTGCTTAATGCCGAGTGAGATACGCTCTTTACCGGCGTCAATCTGAAGGATGCGTGCTTCGACTTCCTCGCCTTTACTGTAGCGACGAATGACTTCTTCGTTCTTCTCATCCCAAGACAGGTCACTTACGTGGACGAGTCCATCGACGTTGCCTGGTAAGCCAATAAAAATGCCGAAGTCAGTGATTGCCTTGATCGTACCGCTTATGGCTTCGCCGACTTTATGGTTCTCGTGGAAAAGCTCCCACGGATTCTCGCGACATTGCTTGATTCCAAGCGATACCCGACGACGTTCTTCGTCGATGTCGAGCACCATGACTTCCACAATGTCGTCTTTGGTCACGACCTTCGACGGGATCACGCTGTGATTGACCCAGTCCATTTCAGACACATGAACGAGACCTTCAACCCCTTCTTCTAATTCTGCGAAGCAGCCGTAGTCAGTGATGTTCGTCACGCGGGCTTGGACGCGCGTACCGCGCGGATAGCGCTGTACGATGTCGACCCACGGATCATCGCCAAGTTGCTTGGTACCCAAGGACACACGCTGGCGTTCCGGATCGTAGGAAAGAACCTTTACTTCAATCGAATCGCCTACCTGCACCATTTCGCTTGGATGGCGAATGCGACGCCATGCCATATCGGTGACGTGTAACAATCCATCGATCCCACCGAGATCGACAAATGCACCGTACTCGGTGAGGTTCTTGACGATCCCTTCCTTGACTTGCCCTTCTTGCAACGATGCCAGCAATGCTTCACGCTCTTCACTAAACGCTTCTTCAAGGATCGCCTTTCTCGAAAGTACGACGTTGTTGCGTTTTTGATCAAGCTTGATGACCTGAAATTCAAGCGTCTGGCCTTCCAGTACGGTCGGATCCGGAACCGGTCGAATGTCGAGTAGCGAACCAGGTAAGAAAGCACGCACGTCGTTTACATCGACGGTATAACCACCTTTTACGCGCCCGTTCAAGATGCCTTTCACAGGATCCTTGCTATCAAAGCTCTCTTCGAGCATGTCCCAGGTTTCGGCGCGCTTGGCTTTTTCACGCGAAAGTCTTGTTTCGCCAGAGCCGTCGTCGATGGTCTCCATCGCAACCTTCACGATGTCGCCTATCTCTGGCATTTTCTCGCCGGCCGACATGAATTGGTCTTTCGAGATAACACCTTCGGATTTGAGTCCGACGTTGACAGTGATGCTCTCGTCGTCCATATCGACTACGGTGCCATTGATGATGGAACCTTGTTCGACTTCTCGGAAGCTCTCATTCAAGAGCTGTTCAAAACTTTCGCTCATATAACTCCAAGGATGGGTTGAAACTCACGTATTGCGCGACACCAAGTTACAGCTCGCCTACTTCTTCGACTAAGATGAAAGGCGTAAGAAAGGAACAAACGAACCGCGACAGCGGCCGATATAACGGTGTGGAAAACGGTAAGTAGTAGTTGAAGGCGGGATTGCAAGGCGGTTAAGTTTAGCGATTTCGCTGTATTTCACAACCCAAGAAACGAACAAATGTCGCACGCTGTATGGATCGGAGTTGCTCACCACTTGGCTGATTTATTGACGGTATCAGCACGAAATCGGTTACACCGCCAGATGTGCTAGTCAGCCGTCCCTAAGATGACCTCCAAACCCCTACAATCCGCGGCTGCTAATTGTGTGGTAGTCCTCTTTTTCAGGAGTGTCTTGATATGAGTTTCACTGGTAATTACGACACCAAGTTTCAACCCGTCGTAGATCGATTTGTAAGGAACTTCAGTGAATATGGTGATATTGGCGCGAGCTGCAGCGCTACGGTCGAAGGCGAATACGTGCTGGATATCCATCACGGCCATCGAGATGGCGCTAAGAGCCTGCCATGGGAAGCGGACACGATCGTAAACGTTTATTCAACGACGAAGACGATGACATTTCTTTGCATCCTACTACTGGTCGAACGCGGACAACTCAGCGTCACGGACAAGGTGGCCAAATACTGGCCGGAATTCGCACAGAACGGTAAGGAAGATATTGAAGTTCGACACTTCCTCAGCCACAGTGCTGGACTGTCGGGTCTTGATGAACGCACAAAACCCGAAGACCTCTACGACTGGAACAAGATCGTCGGTTTGCTGGCTGCACAAGCTCCTTGGTGGGAACCTGGTACTCAGAGTGGTTATCACGCACTCACGCAGGGATACCTATTGGGTGAAGTCGTTAAGCGCATTACAGGAAAGACCATTGGAACCTACTTTAAGGACGAAATTGCGTCTCCGCTCAATGCCGATTTCCATATCGGTGTCGATCCTAAGGATTTTGATCGTATCGCTGAGCTCATCCCACCACCGACTGCAGAACCGGACCCAGACGCTCCCGCGCCAGATCTTGAGAGCATCGGAATGCGTACGTTCATGAACCCTTCAAGCAACATCGAGCAAACCAGAACCGCTGGCTGGCGCCAAGCCGAGATTCCTGCCGCGAACGGACACGGTAACGCTCGCTCCGTCGTTAAGGTGCAGACTATCTTGGCCAATCATGGCAGCGCATTCGGTGTTGACCTGCTTTCAAAAGAAACTTGCCTTTCCGTAATGGAAGAACAGACAAGCGGTATGGATTTGGTTCTCGGCGTCCCGATGGTGTTCGGTCTAGGTTATGGTCTAACGAGTGATAGTTCACCGATTGGTGTAAACCCCAACACTTGCTTCTGGGGCGGATATGGCGGTTCCTCGATCGTGGTCGACCTCGACGCAAGAGCATGCTTTTCTTACGTCATGAACAAGATGGAAGCGGGGGCACTTGGCGATCCCAGAGGATTCGGATTAGGCGCGGCGTTTTTTAATTCGATTTGAAACTATAGCTTTCTCGTGTGGGCTGTTGAGCTCAACCTAAACGTAGTTGTCTCTCGTAACAACGAATGTTCTGGCGAATTAGCTGGTGTCCTCTTGATGAATCTCCATGCTTTTAACTCAAGGCGCTGAAGAGAGTACACTTAAGTTCCGCATTTCAAGCGCGGTATCGTAGCGCACGTTGTAATCTAGGATTCAGAACACTTACCAAGAGATCTAAGCGTTCTCGCATCCAGCTTACGGATTCGTCGAAAGACTCCTCCCCATCATCCGGAAACGGCAATCGCTGGGTACGATTGAATCCGAGTCGGGGCCGCCTCGCAGGGTTCGTCCAATGATCCAAATCTTCTCCTAGCTCGGCTTTTAGCGGGTTCAGTTCACCGAGCAATTGGTGATAGATACGTTCCGCCTGCTCGATTCCTTTACGACACGTTAGATAACAACCGATTGATGGACTGTTTCGATACAAGAAACCGGCGAATGTCAGTCCCCAATCCCCAAAACCGGAATTGCGTACTTTTATAAACAGCGACGACTCGCTTGTCACTTCCGGAACGTCCACTGTTACATCTGAAAACTCAAAATCTCTTAGTACGGCGGTCCAAAACCGTCGGTTTTCTTCCGCATGTTCATTAGTCGATCCGGGCGATAAGGCTTCTTCTGAATGCTCTACTACCCCGCCGTCAACGACAAATCTCTGCACTACTTCGGTACGCGCAAGGCAACGCGGTTGGACCACAATTCGATTGTCAGTATCACGATATAGAGCAGCCTCCACCAGTGCGAGACTGAAATGTAAACCACTATATTGTTGTACAAAATCAACAATGTTCGCCACACCTTCACGAATACCGTCTCCTACGATCAACAATAGGAATTCACCGCGAGCTAACTGTCGGCTTACGTTATCTACAAACGCTGATTCGTCGAGATCGGCGTCTATTTCTTTGACCAATTCATATAGAACGTTACCGGTTCGACCTAGTGAGCGCGAAACCTCACGTTGAAGATCTTCGTATTTCCACGACGCTAGTTCTTTGGCGTAATCTAATATCTGCCCGATAACCTCACGTCGGGCTTGCGGGTTTCGCCAAAGTTTGAATTCCGCCAAAATAAGTCTGCCGAGTGGATTAACGTATACTGCATCTATAAATCCCGCGCCCGTAGACAACTCGCGACATACTGCTACCGGATGTGCATATGCGGTATCAATTGACCTAATCGGTAAAGTATTTGGATGGTCGAAGAGCAGATCTCGAAGAGTTGCCTCATCCATACCACCCTCCTCCGACGTAACGCCGAATGGGATTCTGTTAAGGATTTCAAGAGACTTGTCTCCACCCTGTGAGATGCGAATCAAATAGCCGTACGAATCATCTGCCTTGGTCTATAAATCAATCTCTATAGTGGCGGTTAAATTACTCTGTGTGTCATGATCCAACCTATTTCGCGGCTTCACTCGAGTTGACTCTGTCATTTTTATTGTCCATTGACCTCGCGATGTGCCATTTAACACTTGAGCACACACGATATTAGGGGCAATTTACCGCCATCTCGATACATCATTGACGCCACAGGTGTATGGTGCTGTCTAGGTTACATAACCCTCGCGTATTTAGCACGGCAGACCGGGGAACCCGAGCTACTTGCTTTTTATGGGATTCTTGTTTGGACTGCTGCACCAATATTCTGTCTATTTCTATATCTCGTTCACCAAGACGAACCGCTGCCAATCAGCAGGTTGTTTTTCTGGGCCATCATTTTGCGACTCTGTGGTTTACTCGGTGGACCCTTTTATGAGGATGACTTCTACAGGTACCTATGGGACGGATATCGGTTTTGGGAAGCGGGTACACCTTACGGTATAGCGCCGGAGACCTTTTTCGCGGATGAGAGCGTACCCGCAGCTCTCCAACCGAGTCTCGACCAAATCAACAATCCAGATCTCCCGACGATTTACGGACCGACGACGCAAGCATTGTTTCTGCTTGGTTTTCTGCTGAAAGCTGGAAGCGTCAGTTCCCTGCAAGGTCTCTTGATCGTGGTCGATCTTGCGACCATCTACCTACTCACTCGACTCACAACCGCTCGAAACGTCATGCTTTACGCGTGGTGTCCTTTAGTCATAAAGGAAATCGCGTTCACAGCACATCCGGACGGTCTCGGGGTCTGCTTAGTGATCGCCGCAATTGTCCTATCGACGAAAGAACGCAACGGTTTAGCCGCAGTATGCCTTGGTCTTGCAGTAGGCGCAAAGCTATTTGCGCTAGCTTTGGTTCCGTTCGTACTATGCCATGCATGCCCTCGGCACTGGCTTTATTTTGTAATCACGCTTGGATTGCTTTACGGGCCGTTTTTACTGACTGGTGCAACCGATCTAAGTACCGTCATGCTTTTCGCGCATCAATGGGAGTTCAACTCGTCCTTCTACGCAATAGTGTCCTTAGTAATTCCGGCGACAGCGTCGAAATTCCTTCTTGGTATGGCATACACCGCGTTCGTTCTACTCTACCTTATCGAATATCGAAAAGGAGGTACCAGCATCCCGCGGGGAGATTGGATTTATGGAGCTCTTTTCATCATCATTCCAGTGTTTAACGCATGGTATATGCTGTGGCTATTGCCATTCGCAGCAATCTACCCTTCCCGCTGGGCGTGGACCGCGTCCGTCGCGCTCCTGCTCTCGTATATCACCGGGTTACAGCTGGGTAACTACGAAATGCAACCGTATGCCCAACCATTGTGGGCACGACTAGCAGAATTCGGTGTCATTGCGGTCGCGCTGTGTTGGGACATACAACGACATCGTCGACGGAAGTTAAAACTTCAGAATGGTTAATCAATGCTTGGCAACCTAAGTATCGGCGCAGTCATCCCAGCACGCGATGAAGAAGATAACATCGCTCCGGTTGTTAAAGCCTTGATCGCACTAAAGGATGAGGAAGGTAATCGATTGGTTGACGACGTCGTCGTCTGCGACAACAACTCGACCGACGCCACTGTTCACCGTGCGGGCAAAGCAGGTGCTCGTGTCGTCAGACAACGCAAACAGGGGTACGGCGTTAGCTGTCTCACCGCGATCGCGGCCTTGAAGCCTGTTGACGTCGTGTTATTCATCGACGGCGATCAAACATTCGACGTAAAAGAAGCATCTCTGTTGCTTCAGGTTATCGAGCGGGGCGCTGATCTGGCGATTGGTTCTCGTATGCTCGGAAAGATGGAAGCTGGCGCACTGTCGCCGGCTCAAGTGATCGGAAGTCGAGTGGCTGGCATTCTGATTCAATTATTGTGGCGACAAAAGGTAACAGACCTCGGTCCGTTTCGCGCGATAACTTCAAACGCACTATCCGAACTCCAGATGAAGGACGAGACATTCGGCTGGACCGTTGAAATGCAGATCAAGGCGATAAAGGCAAACATGTCGGTGGTGGAAGTCCCAGTCACGACACTCCGACGACGTCATGGGAAATCCAAAATTGGCGGCACCATGCAAGGTGTCGCGCTTGCTAGCATCGGGATCCTCGGAATGATCTTAAAACTGGCATTGAAGCGTTCTGAAGATTTTAAATAGCTGGAGCAATCTATGAAACAACTCGCATTAATTCTGGCGTGTACATTTCTTGCGCTCGCCGCGTTCCCAGCGCAAAAACCTGAGTTAATCCCATACTGGGCTGAAAGCGACGAACAAAACACAGCAACTATCGACCATAGCGATTGGCAATCGATACTGAATACCTATCTCAAAGAACACCCGTCTGGTGTCAACCGTTTCGATTACGCGAGCCTCAAAGCGGTACCGACAGACTTGAAGAGGCTCAATACGTACTTGGAGAAACTCCAATCAACCGATCCTCGTGATCACGCGCGCGCAGAACAGAAGGCTTACTGGATCAACTTCTACAACGCATTGACGGTCAAGATCGTGGTGGATGCTTACCCCGTTGATTCCATCAAGGAGATTCACGAGAGCTGGATACCGCGATCCGGTCCTTGGGGCGACGTTCACGCGAATGTCGTCGGACAGGACTTGACATTGGACAACATCGAACATGGGATCCTAAGACCGATCTGGAAAGACGAGCGAATTCACTATGCGGTCAATTGTGCCAGCATCGGTTGTCCTAACCTCGCCAAAGATGTATATACCGCGGCGAATCTGGACTCACTTTTAGATGAAGGTGCGCGAGCATATGTGAACCATTCGCGCGGTGTGGATGTGGTTGATGAGGACTTTATCGTGTTGTCGAGCATTTACGACTGGTGGGTGTTCGACTTCGGAGACTCAGAGGAAGGCGTTATCGTGCATTTGATCAAGTACGCCGACGAAGATTTGGGTGACCTTTTGAGGAACTTCAGGGGCGCTATCGATTATGAATACGACTGGGACTTAAACCAGCCTTGAGTACCTACTTCATTGCGGCAGTTCAACTTGCTTGGTGGTTCGTGTTAAGCCACGTCGTACGTCGTGAAACTTCTTGACCCACTCGAGTAAATTCTCAGGTGCGTGTTTCTTACGCCACGTACTCGCCGCAAATTTGTTGGCTTCCGTCAACGTAGGGTAAACATGAATCGTTCCCATCACACTCTTTAATCCTTTACCCCATTTCATTGCCGCAATGAACTCCGCCAAGAGATCACCTGCGTGATGACCCACGATCGTAGCGCCAAGTATGCGATCTTTTCCTTGTGAAGTAATGACCTTGACAAAACCGCGTCCTTCTTCGTCAGCAAGAGCACGATCAAGATCGTCTAACTCGAATCGCGTGACTTCGACGTTCAGTCCTTTTTCACGGGCTTCTTTCTCGTTGATACCGACACGACCTACTTCCGGATCGGTGAATGTCGTCCAGGGAATGACCGAATAATCCGCCTTGAATCGCTTGAACGGACTAAACAATGGATTCACCGACGCATACCATGCTTCGTGGGAAGCTGTATGCGTGAACTGGTAAGGTCCAATCGCGTCGCCGCACGCATAGATCGTCGGCACGCTTGTTCGGAGAAACTCGTCGACGATCACTTCCCCTCTCTCGCCTACCGCGACACCCACATCCTCAAGCCCGAGTCCTTCGGTATTGGGTTTGCGACCTACTGCGATCAAAATCGAGTCAAACGGCACTCGAATTTCTGATTCGTCATCCTTCAAGCAGACTAAGGTCCGCTCATTCGCGTGCGATTCGACTCGCATCGCTCGGTGGTTCGTCAGTAATCGAATACTCTCTGACTCAAATTGACGGCCAAGTAACTCGCTCACGTCGTCGTCTTCACGAATCAACAAGTGCGGGGCTTGTTCTATAAGCGTAACGTCAGAACCAAATCGGCGGAAAGCTTGCGCTAATTCGCATCCAATGGGACCACCCCCGAGGACTACGAGTCGAGGTGGGACCGATCTGAGTTCCCATATATTGTCTGACGTGTAGTAATCGCCTTCATTCAACCCCATGATCGGAGGTACAAACGGCTGACCACCAGTTGCAATCACGATGTTGCGAGTCGTAATTTCTTGCCCATCAACGTTAAGTGTGTAAGGCGAGGTGATTTTTGCATCCCCAAGGACACAGTTCACACCCAGCTCGGTGTATCTCTCAACGGAGTCATTCGGTTCAATCTTCTTGATGATTCGCTGAACGCGATCCATCACTTCGGCGAAATCGAATGTCACATCAGCGCTGGTGAATCCGAAATCCTTGGCACGTGCAGCGTACGACAGCATCTTGGCGGAACGGAGTAATGACTTACTTGGAACGCATCCGGTGTTTAGGCAGTCACCGCCCATTCGATGTCGTTCGATCAGTGTTACTTTCGCTTTGACCGTCGCAGCGATCAATGCGGCGACCAAGCCACCTGATCCTGCACCAATGACGACTAAGTTGTTGTCGAACCTCTTAGGTTTCTTGAACTTTGTCAGGACTTTACGCGATTTAATTAAATCAAGGAGCTTCTTAGCTAGCAGTGGTGCTAGTCCGAGAAACACAAACGAGATCCATAGTCTCGGGGACAAAATGTCACCCACGGATTCAATCTGTCCAAGTTCGGCACCAGCATTTACGTACACGATGGTTCCGAAGAGCATGCCGATCTGGCTTACCCAGTAAAAGCGCCAAGTCGAAATCGGCGTTAGTGCCATCACTAGGTTCACGACGAAGAAAGGAACCGCGGGTACTAAGCGCAATGCGAAAAGGTAGAACGCCCCTTCCCGTTCGACCCCTCGATCGATCGCGGTCAAGAATTGACCAAACCGCTTACGCACCGCATCTCGGAATACGAAACGCGTGATCGTGAATGCCATGGTCGCTCCCATCGTGCTCGCGAAAGAAACCAGAATCACACCTTGAACTAACCCGAATAAAGCACCTGCAATGAGCGTCAGGATCGCTGCTCCCGGCAACGATGTCCCGGTTACCAACACATAGATCAGGAAGAAGGCAATAACAACAAGCCAAGGGTTTTCATTTTGAAACGCAGCGATCGCGTCGCGTTGCGTTTCGAAGAAGTCGACGGTAAAGAACTCCTTCAAATCAAACACGAAGAACATTGCGATGAAGAGCGCCACCACTATGAACAAGATGATTCGACTCAGTTTCATATCAGTGCCTCTTTGCGTTGAGCCAAAGATTGTTAATAAAAAACGCTCGGCGACCGCCGTGGCTACCGAGCGTTACGATGTTTGTACTGAGGATTAGTGACCGAAGTTGTACGTCAATGTTCCCCCGATCGCTTTGAATTCAGCTGTGTTCCGACCATCGAGCACTTTGAACCAATGCAAACCGATGTCAATGCTATTCAGAACGAAGGTACCGCCGATCGAGACACGATTGATGTCTTCAGCGACATACGGGAACTGATCCCAATGCATACCGTGCGCCCCAGGTCCTGGCGGCGGGCCAATATCCACATCGCCGGATGATGCCTGAATATGGTATTGCGCACTGAGAACTAGGTTATCTCTGGCAATCAAGTGCGCGTCAAAGTTCATAAAGGTCTCCCGAGGCACATCGCCCGATCGGTTACGGAAACCTAGTTCGGCAGAGAGTGCGATGCGATTATTGAAAATCTTGCCAATGATGCCTGACAATTCGATGCCGCTCGCACCGTCCCCTATTGCGGTCGGACCCGCACCAACCCGACTAGGATCCCCCATGACCTCTGCTGGTCCAGGACCTCCTGTATCGTAGTTTCCTGCAATGATCGCTCCGACGCGGAATGCCGCACTCGGGCCATCACTTACGACCTCGTCACGAAATCGCCAAGTAAGACCTACTTCCGTATCGGTAAGGCCGTCCGTCGATAGCGGAATTGGGTTACCGTGCGTCGGTGAAACTTCAGACGTGCCCACACGGATATCCATTGAAACGGAGTCGGAGAAACCGTACGTACCGTCAAGCGTCACCGTACTTTGATCTAAACCCCGAAAAGGAATCGGATTAGGACCGTTTTTACCCACCCACATGTTGTCCGCTTTCTGCGATACATATGACACCGTCATGGTACCGGTACCCGGGGTGGGAAGCCACACGGACCCATCGGCTAGAGCGGCAGGAGCCGACGCTAACCAGCTAACCATCGCAACCGCTACGTAAGTTCTTGTCTTAGTCACGTTCGTACTCCCTACCTCTAAGCACTAAAGCTTGTAACGACGTTTCAAGTAGTAGTGCACCATTTCCTGTTCATTACGGTCAAGGACCTTAATGTGTTCGTCATCCGGCGTGCCTGGCTTAACGCTCTCATCCCTCGCTTCCAGACTGTCCTTCAGACTTATCGCACGTTCACGATTCAACTCACCTTTAGAAATCGGGCAAGACCCACATACGAGCTTCTGAAACGTTACCGCTTTACCTTGCGTGTACGCATCCCTCGGACTGATCGATCCGCCCGCGGTAATAGACCCCGACGCTGTTAAGGATGTTTGAAATAGCAATGCCACTATACCGGTAACTAAGCACATCAAGGTACGCTGTTTCATCCTATCTCTCCAATTCAAATATACGGCCTAAAAGTTCGTCGCAGAATATCACCTTCGACCGTACCCGATAAATCTTCGGGTGGATTATCGCAGTTTTTGTCGACCTTCTCGATCGACAAACGGTTCGCCGAATTTCGTTTGAGCTCTGCCACTAAAGTACGTTTCGTATTCGTCGAAGCGAAACGGATCGCGGTGAAACGCTTCTAAGGAGCAATACCTGGTGATTCTAGACTTGTGTCACAGTAGTTGGAATCCGACCAATTTGTCGGCGGATCTGATATGTACGCACCTTCAAGAAACGATTCACCTCCTTGACCGATTTGTACATCGAGTGCTGCCTTAACCAACTTCCGAACGTTAGAGATCCGTTCGTGTCCTTGCAAGGATAAGTAGTTCGCAATCCCTTCGAAACTACGGCTCCAAAATCGGTCTATTCTTGGAAACCAGCATTCGAAGAAGCTCTCATCGTAATCTTCATCTAATGTATTTAAAGCCTCCGCAAGGACCAGCTCCGCGTCTGCCACAGCACCCACCTTATTCAACCGCTTCGCGATCAATATCGCGTGAACGACCTGTTTGGAATCATCTGCAATTACGTTCATAAAGATCTGCCGCGAATCACTTACTGGATTCGTGTACGCGCGCAAAACCGATATCTCGGGGTAATCCTTGAGATTCTCTAATTGGTCCAACAGACGGTTTATTTCTACATTGGCTTCTGCATGTATTTCTGGAACACAACGGGTACTCGGGGTAACAACGCGAAAGCCATCTTGTGGTAAATCAAGAAAAGAAGGCTCATCACACCTACGCGAGCTTGCTAGAGCTAGGCGTGTAGTTGCTTCTATGACGTCGTCAGACGGTTTGTCGAAAAGGGCTACATCCGATTCCCAGTGGCGAGCCACGAGATCGACGCATGAGTTCATTAACCCTAATTCAAAGGCGTAATCATTACAAAGCATGTTCAGAGACATCTTTCGATCAGCTTCTACATCAGCACCAAATTCAAGCCGCAGATCGTTCGTGACGAACAGACGATGCTTATTCAATGTCTCGTCACCGAGACGACTTAGTACGCGCCCGAAAAACGGTTCGCTCACAAACGCCCAAGAAAGTGGTAGTTTCTTGTATGGATGAATCGATTCGTGCGCATCGAGATACGCCGATTCGACCAATTCGATGGCTTCTCTGATTTTGATATCACTTGCAGCGAGTTCCGGGAGAGAGATCCCTCGGGATACCTCCGCTTCATTAGCGATAAGATCGATGATGTAGCCTAGTGTGCCGATATAGAACCACAATCCTCCGATACATGCCGGATCTGACGCCCGTAATCGCAATGCAAGTTGTAATCGCCTGTCGGCGCTGATTTTGAATTGGTCAGCATACCTTAACGAAATCTCGATCGCACGATTGTTATCAGGATCCATCTCAAGAATCCTCTGCAACTCAGATGCTGACTCGGATGCCTTGTAGAACGTCACGCGATCACTAGCCCGAAAGTACTGTCTTAACAACACCTGAGCTAGAGTCCAGTCAACAGTATCTATGTCAAACAAAGACTCGGAGTTTCGCAGTGTTTCCGGACAAGGTCCGAAAAACTGCTGCTCTTCATCAATCGGACGGAACCAACACTCCTCATTTAGTACGTTATTTTTGATTGAGATTCCATGATGTAGTTCGCATGAGCGCCTTTCCTCGGCGCATTCGCTCTCTAACGCAAACCAGGTTGCTTCTCCTGCCCGTAGCGTATTCGTTGGGCACACTGGACTTGAATCGATGAGCTGCGCTAAAGCGAGCGCAAACAGACATAACGATTTCTTCAAAGCTGGCACCCGCACCTGATCAAAGGGTCTATTCCTGCACGCAACAATCCTATTTTCTGCAAGGTATAGAACAAGCGCTACAGGACTGATTGGATGACGTGTTTAAGACAGGCGTTGTCGATCTAGTATTTAAATGATCGGATCGGCGTGAAATATCCGCCACACAGCGACTCAAACGTGGAATTTACACGGTCAAGAATTAAGGGAAGTATGTCGATTAGTTGACACCCAACCCTTGTAGCCAAATCTCCGTACCCCTTATAATTCCGATAACGAAAGAAAGCGATTGGTGCTGAAGGCGGGATTCGAACCCGCACGGGAATACGCCCCAGAGGATTGGAAGTCCACCGCGTCTACCAATTTTCGCCACTTCAGCAATCGCGAATTCTAGTTCGGAGCGATGGCAAAACTCCGAACGCCCTTATCGCCCCGAAGCGTCAAACCTTCGGGGCTTTTTCGTGCATCGCCCCCCCCCGATTGCTAAAATTGTCCTTGCCCGTAACCGACACTGGAAAGGCGGCAATGCACGATCTAGTTCATAGGAACGTGCAATCGGACGCAACGATTTACACGGACGAACACAAGGCTTACATCGGGATTGCGGATAAGCATGAAACGGTGAAGCACAGTGCGAAAGAGTACGTCAACGGCATGGCGCATACAAACGGCATAGAAAGCGTATGGGCGGTGTTGAAGCGTGGGTACATGGGAACATACCACAACTGGAGCATGAAGCACTGTAGGGCTTACGTGGACGAATTTACGTTTCGCTTGAATGAAGGCAACGTTACACGCGATACGCAGGATCGGCTAGATAGTCTATTCGGCGCAATGGCAGGAAAGACGATCACTTACAAGGAGTTGACGGCATGAGCAACAAGCACAAGAAAAAACTCGATAACGCTATGAAGGCCGTGTTCGGATTGTCCAGTGTGGAACACGCTGAACCGAAAATGGAGAAGGGCGATTTAGACCGCAAGTTTCGGCTTCGAGTCAGCAAAAGCGGGAAGGCGAAAATGGAGGAAGTCAAGGGCTAATGGAAGATTCGACTACCGTTTCTGAACTGGAAAAGAAGAAGGAGTTTCGAAAGAGTTGGGTTAGAGTCGTTGTAACCTATGCGGCGATGGCTTTTCTGTTTGCGGGCGGCCCGCTGTTAATCATCGTCTTTATTGTGCAGGATAAATCCGACATTGCCTTCAACGTGTTCAATGCAATCCTGCCCGTGTCCGCCGCGATCATTTCCTATTGGTTCGCTGGGCGAAGCAACAAGAATTCCAACGGGTAACAAGAACCAAGCAAAAATCACGGCGGCGATAAGCCCATACGGGATTAGATCGTCGGGGTTAAATTTGGCTTCTTGACTATTGTTTGACATGGCTTTCAATTATAGATGGCGAATTGGCGAAATGACGTGATTTGCTTGTCAACTAATCGCCATACTTCCCAGAATTAACTACGACGCAATCGTACCCTTCTCACTTCGCGTAGCTAATTTGGCGCAACTTTTTACAGGGACGATTTAGCGTTTCACCGACGAGCGACAGTGACCTCATCGTGTCGCACAAAGGACTAGCTTAGTTTACAGCGATCCTGAGTTCGTTACTAACGATCTCGAAGTGGTGCGGATGATCAAGTAGCGTTCGTGTAAGCAACGAGTTTAGATGGTGACCAGACCTGTAACCGACGAACTCACCAAGAACCGGCATACCTAATAGATACAAGTCACCGATCGCATCAAGCATCTTGTGCCGAACAAACTCGTCCTCGAAGCGTAAGCCTTCCTCGTTCATGACACCAGTGTCGTCAAGGCCAATCGAATTCGTCAAGTCAGACCCTAGGCACTTGCCGATGCGATTCGCCATGGCTAGGTCTTTGAACTCACCAAACGTGCGCGCGGCAGTTAGCTCCGCTTCGAAATCTGCGTGTTGCAGACTATCGAGCTCCAAGTATCTCGGAAACGGATCAAATACCGGGCTGTCATGTTCAAAGGTATAAGAGATTTTGAAGCCGTCGTAGGGTTTCAAAAGCGTGTATGCGTCTTCAGACGTAACCTTGGTTGTTTGGGTAACACGAAGGAACTTCCGTGGTACATGACTGTAGACTGTCCCGACTTGTCGTATTGCTTCCACGTAAGAAAGCGCGCTGCCATCCTGAACAGGGACTTCGCCGCCGTTCAACGAAATCAATGCGTTGTCGATCTCGGTAACCCACAGCGCGTACATCAGGTGTTCAACAGTAGAAACATCGACTTCACTATGATTGCCGCTCAATGAAGTCGAGAGCTGCGTATCAACAACATTTGAGGCGTGAGCCTTTACGGAGCGATTCGTATCCGTACGAAGAAAACGAATACCGGTGTTTGGTCCCGCTGGCCGAATCGCCATAGCACAGGACTTGCCTGAATGTACGCCTTTACCAACGATGTAAATATCGTCGGCAATCGTTTGTTGATTAACCCGATCCATGGGCACGATGGCATTCCTAGCGTCAGAATCGAGACATTTTACGGAAAATCCATAAAAAATCGAACAATTCGCAGAAAAAATGGAGATTTCTCCATATTTGACACATTATGAAGCTATTGTGAACGCCGATGCGTTAAGTGTCGCGCCAATGGTGGACCACACTGACCGCCATTGCCGGCGCTTGTTGCGTTTGGTCGGGCCGAAGGCAACGCTCTATACCGAAATGATCGTTGCACAAGCGATCGTATTCGGCAATGCGAGCCGCTTACTACAGTTCTCGCCAGAAGAACATCCCGTTGTTGCTCAAGTTGCGGGAGCGGACCCCGTCATGTTGGCAGACGCTACGCAAGTTGTCGCAGAATTTGGATACGATGCGGTCAACCTAAACGTTGGTTGTCCGTCAAAACGGGTAATGAACGGTGGTTTCGGTGCGTGCCTAATGGAACGCCCAGATGACGTGTTCGCAATCGTTTGCGCGATGAAACAAGCAACAAAGTTGCCTGTAACAGTTAAGTGTCGACTCGGAACGGATCGTGTCAACGGTTACGACCAACTCCTTAGGTTCGTAATGGGACTCCAGGAGTGCCGCGCGGACGGCATCATCGTACATGCTCGAATAGCGGACTTAAGCGGCGTGTCCACACGATTCAACCTCAATGTGCCACCGCTCGACTGGCACATGGTCGAACGGCTCCAACGGGACATTCCAGATATTCGCTTCACATTGAACGGCGGATTGACGAGTGTCTCGCATATCAAGGAAGTGAGGAATTGGATCGATCGCGTGATGGTGGGTCGAATCGCTCTCAAGCGGCCCGACATCCTCGCGGCGATGCACGCATCGATCTTTCGCGAAGAAAATGATTTTTCACCGTGGAAAGTGGCAAGTGCGTACCGTACCTATTTGCAAGAGCAACTTGACTTGGGTGTGCCGTTACGCGCAATGACAGTACACCTGTTAAGTCTGTTTCATGGCCAGTCAGGTTCAAAGCACTACCGGCGTCATCTTTCGACTCACGCTAGCAGTTCGGCCGCGACCATCTCGACATTCGACAATGCACTGGCGGAGCTTTCGAATAACGAGCCCGACCGGTTGTCCAACGATCATGACGTTAGTGTGATATCCGCAACCTAGACTTGCTCGGACCGATAGAAGGAAGGCCGGTGCTTGAACGATTTACAGCGGCATTCGCTCGTCGCGTTAAAGACGACTCAATCGAAGACGATTCAGATGATCAGCAAGTCGCGCTGGCGGCTGCGATGCTTCTGCTAGAAGTCGCCTGGGCTGACCACGAGATTGAAGTACGCGAGCTCGAATTGATTCGTAGCGCGTTAATGGCACTGTACGACATTTCCGAGAGTCAAGTCGAAGCAGTGATCGAAGAAGCGAAACTTGAGCATCAGGAGATCTCAAGTATCTTCCCGTTCACTCGAACGCTCAACGAACAACTCGACACGTCCGAGAGGAAGAGATTACTTGAAAGTCTATGGCGCTTAAACGCATTTGATGGAAGTGCATTTCATTACGAAGAAGGAGTGATTCGCAAAATCGCGGAATTGCTCTATCTAACACATGCAGATTTCATCACTGCCAAACTAGACGCAAAAAAATAGGCTTGTATGTATTTCTGTGTGTTTTCCACACTGGTTACACGGCTCCGTGTCGATTAGGACCCATGTCCTGATTCTGTCTTCCTGTTGGCGACACTGCGGGAATCGAGCCACACGTTGACCATCCGCGGAAACGTAATGAGCGATCCCTTGATCTACGTGATATTGATGTTGTCCGCCGTGAAGCTGCTGAAGCAATCCGTATTGACTCTGTCCTAATTCGATCTTATACGCAATTGAAAGCAACGAAAGCTCGCGATATTCAGGGACTGGATTGACGGCGCATCCGATCGAAAGCATCAACCAAAGCAGAGTCAGTGATAAGCGTAGGTAGTTCACGTACTTAAAAATGCGCTGCGGTATAGAGATGATCAATTCGTACTACCTATCTAGACTAGCCTCAGCGCGGTCGTAATGTCGCCAGCGATTCGAAGTAAATCGTCTATTAGTTAGTTCGTACCGGTACCCATACAGGTCTTGATTCAGATTTGCGTAAACATGAACCATATTGCCTCGAATCCGCACGAGGTTTAAGGTTCTCATTCCAGTGGTTTCCTGGATCGACCTCAACGCCGATCACTAGAAGTGTATTCACCGGAGAAAACTCCCACAAATCACATCATTAGTATTAACGATACGTCGGCGCCAACCGTGCCAGCGGATGGCTCGATGTCGGTCATGGCCTAAACTGGTGGTGACGCCGACGATTTTTGTGTGCTACGTATAGTGACAATATGGAATGATCAAAAGACCGAAGTTTCTTTCGTAACTGTCACATGAACTAGTGCGCTAACCGAAGAAGCATCTGATCGATTTGATCACCCATCTATCAGGATGCTTACGCGGAGCAATTTGACTTGACCGACCCTTGTTTATTGAAGTCTTTTTTCAGTCACATCGTCACTCAAGTCACACAGGTTCTTTAACACCTACTCAACTCAGTCCAATCATCATGAACATCACAATCGTTCCGAACATCTCGATGAAGCACACACGTCATCTCCAACTTCTAGGAGTCGACTCGCACGTGCAATCACTGATTCGTTCGATAGAAACTGAATTACGTTACAAGACGTCGATATCTGGTTCCCTATCCATGACACACGTCCGATATTGTAACCGCTTCACGAAATGCCTAACTTTAACATCTAACTTTCTGTTAGATGCAATTACTGCGTGACATCATGAACGAGAATGAGAACACACCAGATCTTCAACTTCGCGTTGTTGCATTGGAAGAACAAATCGCAAGATTGAGCGCCGCAACGTTACGAATAAACTCGAGCCTCGATCTTGACGTAGTTCTACAGGAGGTTGTCGATACCGCACGCGCACTGACATCAGCACGCTTCGGAATCATTACTACTGTTGACAAAAGAGAACAGATCGAAGAATTCGTGACGTCGGGCTTCACGGAGAATGAAATAGATCAATTGGCAGCGTGGCCCGACGGTCCCCGACTATTCGAGCACTTTCGCGATATTAAGGATCCAGTGAGGGTAACCGATTTTCGCGAATACGTGAACGCACTTGGTTTTTCGACCGATCTAATCATCTCTGAGACGTTTCTCGGTACGCCACTTCGCTATCTAGACGAACATGTAGGTAATTTCTTTCTAGCTGAGAAAGACGGAGACTCCGAATTTACAGCTGCGGACGAGGATGTATTACGTCTTTTCGCGTCTCAAGCAGCGAACGCCATTGCAAACGCACGCACGCATCTTAGTGAAAAACGTGCACGCGCAGACTTGCAAACGTTAATCGAGATATCCCCTGTTGCGGTGGTGGTTTTCGACGGCAACACCGGTGAACCCGTATCGTTCAATCGAGAAGCAAGACGAATTGTCCAGAAACTAGCAACCCCTGGCGGTACGCCAGAAGACCTCCTCAGTTTGGTTGTCTGTCGGCGCGCTGACGGCCGCGATGTTTCGTTGGCCGAGTTTCCGATGTCACGCCAACTGAGCGACAATCCTGAGACGATTAATGCGGAGGAGATCATTCTGTCCGTTCCTGACGGACGCAACGTCACGTTGGTTTGCAATGCGACACCGATTAGATCTGAGGAGGGCAACGTCGAGTCGCTCGTAGTGACCCTCCAAGACCTCGCACCGCTCGAGGAATTGACACGCTTGCGAGCCGAGTTCATCGGCGAAGTAAGCAATGAATTGCGCACGCCGTTAGTCGCTATCAAAGGTTCCAGCGCTTCCGTTCTCGCGGCTAATCCGCGACCCGATGCAGATGAAATGCTCCAGTATTTCCGCGTCATTGACGAACAAGTGGATGACATGCGTGGGTTAATCGCAGATCTTCTAGATTACGGACGCATTGCTTCAGGCGCTCTGGATTTGAGTCCGGCGCCAGCACATATGGCTACGTTAATCGAACGAGGATGCGAGCAGTTTCGCAGTCAATTCAAATATCAATCAATCAAGGTTAATGCGAACGTAAACCTTCCGAAAGTGTATGTGGATGCTTCCCGTATCAAGCAAGTCATCTACAGTTTGCTTCACATCGCGTCGAGATCCTCACAACCTTCGGCTGAAATTGAAATCACCGCAACACATGTCGGTGTCCACGTTGAAGTTCGTCTACGTGCACGGAATTGGTATATTCCAGAGGGAGATATTCCAAATCTCTTTCGACGCTATATCCTCCCTACCAGCGATGAAGCCGACGTCAGCACGAATCATGCGAGCATCGATCTTGCGATATGTCGCGGTTTAGTCGAAGCCAATGGAGGACGTATATGGGCGGAATCTGACTCATTTACTTCGAGTACGCAAATTACGTTCACATTGCCGTTGGCTAGCGATGGTTCGAATTTGGAGCTCTTGGCATCAAGCTCCCAATCCCCAGCGTCTTCGGACACCGACTCATCGGCAAGTACTCAAGTACTCGTGATTAACGCAAATCCTTACCTGCATCGCTACATTCAAGAATCTCTAACGGCTCCAGAATTCGAGACGCGTTTCGTAGATGACGACGAGCAACTTCTCGATCACTTTGATACTTTTAGCCCAACGCTGGTCTTACTGGATTTACACCATCAGGTCGTCGCACCGCGCGAAAAGATTGCCACAATTGCGGGGATTTCCGACGCGCCTATGATCTTCATCGCTCACGATGGCGTCGACGACACATTGGCTGATGCGCTGGGGGCAGGTGCAGTCGATTACATCGTATATCCATTTTCCCGTTCAGAATTGATCGCTCGTGTGCGCGGTGCTTTACGACAACAAGAGAAGCTCACGCCATTCGTTCTTAATGAGCTACAAATCGACTACGAACAGCGCAGAGTCATGGTTGGTGAAAAACAGATTGAATTGACAGCAACGGAGTACGATCTGCTTCGCGTTCTCTCGATCAATGCTGGACGTGTGATGAACTACAACACACTGCTTCGCCAAGTTTGGGGTAAGCGCAACCAGAATCCTAACGATCCAAAAGCTGTACGTGCGGTTGTGAAGCGATTGCGTAGCAAACTTGACGACGACGCGTCCACGCCAAATTACGTCTGCAACGAACGAGGCGTAGGTTATTTCATTCCGCGTGCGAACGACTCGTCTTAATTACTCAGCCTCAATGAGCACGTACCAGAGTCCAGTCGCGGATCCTATACCCATAGAAGTACGCTCAAGTGCATGCTCAACGCTACCATCGTTCGTTAAGGGTCCGATCCTCCCAATGAATTTCGGCATCAAATCGCACTTAGCGAATGTCGGTTGACGTTGAACTCGACGAGACCCAGACCGGCGGTAGCGAGCAACTCATCGATTCGCCTCTTCAATACGACGAACTCGAAAATTGACCAGCGGTCTCGATGCTATTGCAATTGGTACCAATGAAATCAAAATCAAACTCATTGAAGCGCTGACCGCGCTAAGATGGTCTATCAGAGATACGGAAATGCTCATATCGGATCGGAGTACATCTTCAATACCTAACACTCTCTATCTCGTCCGTACATCGCCGATTCGTCTATAAAACGACACAGAGCGGCTAAAACACATATATAAAACAAAGCATGCGGCATCTACCTAGACAAAATTTGCGTGATACATCCACGATATTCCCCATCATTACGACCATATTTAAGCAACTCGGAAGTGCTACGACTCTAGTGTTGTTGGTCTGCGTTTGTGTTACCACAGTCCAGAGCGTCGAAGCTTCGGAAGTAAATACATCCCCTTCCATGTGCACGTATACGGCGGGACCTATTGACTCTAGCAAGCTGATCGTAGGTGGTGAAATCCTAGGACCTAGCGCATCCGCCACAAGCGCTATTCTCATTGAGAACGACAAGATTCGACGACTCGGGAAAATGGAGGAATTGCGCGCGACCGCTCCTCATGCGCGGTTACTCACCTGTGCGAACGTGTATATCTCACCTGGGTTTGTCAACGCGCACGAACATCCGCCATACAGTGGTGGCAAGCCGGGGCCGAACGTCAAACCAGTGTATACGAACCGTTACCAATGGCAGGGAAAAGAAGGTGTTCAGCATGTCGAGATTGCATATTCACGTGTCGAGAGCGATGCACAACTTTATTGGATAGAGTTGCGTCATCTGTTCGCCGGAACAACCACACTAGCAGGCAATGGAGCCGTACCGGGTCTGATCAAGAACGTAGGAAGTGGCGACCAAGCAACTGGCTTCATATATCAAGCAGATATGAAGACATTTCCATTCCCCGACGCAAGTGTTGATTTCAAGGATTTACCTTGGCCCTATGACGGACCGTCGGTCAAACCAGAACTAACGGATGGTGCGTCAACAGAAATTGCATATGCACCACACATAGCCGAAGGAACCGACAAAATCTCCAAACTAGAGGCTGAATTCTTCCTCGAATATGTTGCAAACAATCCAGGTCGACGCTACGCGATGATCCACGCCGTCGGATTAAGTAGAGACAGTGTCCCTCGACTTCGTGAGCTTGACGTCACTGTCGTGTGGTCTCCTCGTTCGAATCTCGCGCTTTACGGCAACACGATCGACTTGCCATATTTCATTAATAACGGCGCACGGATTGCACTAAGCACCGATTGGTCGTATTCGGGATCGTACAACATGCTGGAGTCATTCCGATGCGCCAAGCACGTCGACAAAGAAAGATGGGGGAACCGGTTATCCGCAAAGGACCTTTGGATCATGGCAACGAAACATCCGGCCTATGCTCTCAATCTGGAACAAAAAATTGGCACGGTGGAAGCGGGATTCGCTGCGGATCTTGTGATTCTTCGCGCAAAGTCTGACGATAAATACCAAGATGTCATCGAGTCTGGCATATCCGACGTAGTTGCAACCATTGTGGACGGTCAGCTGGTGTCGGGTCATCACGATGCATTCGACATGAGCGAGTTGCCGCCAATCTGTGTGAACTTTGTCGGCGACCACTTTGTGTGCGACGATCTAGCGACCCGAGACTTCACCTGGCAACAGCTTCTTGAAGTTAATAAAGAGGCGGTGCCATTGTTTAAACCTGAAGGTCAAGCTAGCTGTACGTTCTGAACGTGAAGAAGCTCCCGATTTCATTTTGACCGGAATCTGTTGATGCACAAACACCGCACCGGCTCTTGCGGTTAGGGATGCGAGTCGAAAAACCGTGCGTTCACGCCGAAGATTCGACTCTACCTAGTCGTTTAACCCACCACGTTCAACAAACCCGGCTCGCTAACGTAAGGGGCGAATCAGGATACGGGGATTTTGATGACATTCGGAGTGTACAGAGAATATCGTGGAACTTTTCATAATATCGCTTCCTTATCCCTATTGAAGGTATTGATCCTGCATAATGGTCTCTGGGCGTGGCGTCTCCGACGATCAAGCCAGATTGCATCTTGTCACGCCCATTTCTTAAGTAATTGCTTTCAAAGTGCACCATTCTTTTGCACGCGGAGGCTCTCAAACTAGCGCGTCGCATAAAGAGCAACCCGTTTCACCAGCGTTTTAGCGTGGGTTTCGGCTGTCATTCCAGTGTTCCCCCTTTCACGTTAGTAACATCAAATAGCTATCGAGATCAAAGCCTCATCAACATTGAAATAGACATGATGCTTCGTAATTTCTATCAGATTGTTCGTCGTACCTTTGTAACGTTGATTGGCGATTCCGTTGTTCCCGTTGTAGCGATCAACGTATGGCGAGTCATGGGTGGGATTCTTTTCTTTGCGAGTCGGAACTCACCATATCGTGCATAGAAAGCACTTATTTAAGGGTAATGTCGAACGGACTGACGTGGCGAGATAGCACCGAAATGAGTTGCTAGGCACTCACGATATGCGTCTGGTAAGACCTAACTAGCGCGAAGGAAGATCATGACAAGTATCAACACAACTACGTTTCCAAGCTGCCGACGTCTCTTCGTAGGTCAAACTGACCCTACAGCACCTTACGAACGCTAATGGATTACTGCTGTGTTTTGACCTCATTGATTTTGCTGAGTGCGAACAGTTGCTCAAAGACCAATTCAGGAATGGCTTCGTTCGCACGATACAGATCGAATTCAACATCTTGACCATTTCGTGAGATTGTCACCGATTCGCCTTTACGCAGTTCGTCAAGTAGGCGTACCAACTCGGGAAGCTCATACGAACGTAACGCTGCGTCCCAATTTCTGGGCCAGAGCATCGAAAGTTCATGCGGGTCATTGTCGTCCACCTTCATGGTTACGTCCAACATTACAGGTCGTTCCTCTTCGTCAGTGTCTATGGGCTCGTCTTGAACTGAAACTAAGATCGCCCATTTTTTATCCTCTTGCGGAACAATCGAAAATGACTCGATACCTGAAATACACTTGAGGTATGGTTGGACGTATCGAGAACGGTCCTTGCCTTTGGCGAACGTACAAATACCGAATTTTTCAGTAGTGTATCTCTCCTCATTTATTTGTGGCACCGAGATCTTGTTACTCTCTGCAGACACCAATGAGTAACTCACAACGGCAATGCACACCACAAGAAGACAGCTTCGTTTGTTCATGAGAACCTCCATAGTGAGTCAAACAAACTCAGACCAATACAACAAGACTCGAAAACTACGAGATGCGCCAAATCATGCGTGTCACGACATTCATAGTCTGTCCGAGGAAGATAAAGTGTGACCGCGAACACCATTAGCACCCAAACTCTAAACGCTCTCCCGTGTTCCTTTAGACAAACTAATCTCCGAGAAAGTTGAACTCAAATAGCCTAGATAGTGTCCACTTACGCGCAGCTTTGAAATTCATTTCGCATTCGACCATCCGTACTTTCAAGCACAACTCCTGCGAATGTAATTAGCGACCTGCAAACGCACTAGATTGTTTGCGTCATCACCGCTCGCACCATCGAATGAGGGGCTTCTCATGATCCAATCGTTTCGTCTATATCCGCTGATATTGCTCGTAATTGCTCTTGTGGCCGCGCAATCGGCATTTTCCCAATCAGAAGCAACCGCCGAATACAGCGTCACGTTTACTGGGAATTGGACAACACAGAGTACACCAGGCGGAGTCGTAGGAAGCGCCCATTTCACAACGATCGCAGGAGGAAAACACAACTCATCCGTGAGTTTTTGGACACCAGGAGGGACCGCGACATCTGGATTGGAGAATTTGGCGGAACTCGGCGTGACCAGTGGATTTATCAACGAAATAAACGCGAGCTCGCATACGGACGCTTCGTTCACCTCAGGCGTGTCCGGTGGAGGCACCGGTTCGTCAACATTCACACTGACTGTTAAAAAGACCCATCCTTTGATCACGCTCGCATCGATGATCGGACCAAGTCCTGACTGGTTCGTCGGATTGCATGGCTACTCTCTCTTGGACGCACAAAACAACTGGGTTTCGTCCGTTACGGTCAACCTCTACCCCTACGATGCAGGAACTGAGGACGGCACCGAATTCACACTGAGCAATCCCGCAACTTCACCCCAAGGTGTGATTACGAGTCTTCGTGGCGTCGGCAAGTTTTCTAACGTACAAATGGCAACGATTTCGTTTACACGTCAAAACGCTCCGCCAATACAAACTGCGCCGACTATCTCGGCGATTGATCGTCCTTCAAGTACGAGTGAGCATACGAATGCGGATTCGGTCACCTGGCTGGTCACGTTCAGCGAAGCCGTACAGAATGTTTCGACAAACGATTTCGTCGTCAACGGTTCCACGGCAACGGTGACTTCCGTTTCGCTTGCATCTGGTTCTTCTACGCAGTATCGATTGGTCGTAAGTGGAGGAAACTTAGCGAATCTTGACGGGACAATTTCGTTAGGTCTATCCACCACTCAAGACATCACTAACAATTCCAACGTCGCACTTAGCACGACCTTACCTTCGAATGCCGCTAATTACACGATCGATAACACGTCGCCAACGGTGAGTTCGGTCTCGCCGAGTAGTAGCGACCAGTCGCCTTTTACCGTATCGATTACGTTCAACGAGACGTTGCAGGAGGGTTCATTTGATGATGTGGGTGACGTAACTTCGAACGATGCTGATGTATCTGCACCTACGGATATCGGTTTGTCCTTTCAAGTTACAGTGACGCCAAACGATCCAGCACAAGCCAGCACGATCACACTAACGATTCCGGAGGGTGCCGCAGCCGATTTGGCGGGAAATCCCTCAAGCGCGCACGAAGCCTCGATCACCTACGAACCCGAAGTGGAAAGCACACCACCAGTCGTCAATAGTGTCTCGGCGATTACTCCCGACGGTCTGTATCACTCGGACGAGGAACTCGAAATCGGCGTGACCTTTTCCGATCCCGTGACGGTAACTGGTATGCCAACCTTAGAGCTCCAATTCGACAGTGGTTTCCAAGACGCCGAATATGATCGAGGGAGCGAATCGAGCACGTTGGTTTTCTCGTATACGCTCGTCACAGGGGATTCCACCGCCGATCTTAGTTATGTCAGTGCACAGTCACTCGATCTCGCAGGAGGATCCATCGTCGGCTCCAACGGACTCACCGCTAATCTCACGCTTCCGTCGCCAGGCACGAGCGGCTCACTAAACCAAAACAGCGATATTCGAACGTCGGGTCGGCAAGATGCCATCCCAAGTTTTGGTAATGCAAGCGTCGAGGATCAAGTTCTTATGATGAACCAACGTATCGACGCGATTCCGCTGCCTTCAGCAATGGGTGGGGACGCACCGCTTCGATACAACCTTGAGCCGATGCTACCACCTGGACTTCAGATCGATGATGTAACGCACGAGATTTCAGGTACACCGACTGAGGTATTCGACATGACCTCATTCACATGGTCCGTATCCGATGTGGATGGCGATGTTGCGAGCTTGACCTTTACGATCATGATCCTTCCGCGTTTGCCACTACAGTTCCCGACATCCTCATCGATTGACGATCAGGTTTTCCTACAGAACGAATCGATAGAGACCATCGATCTGCCATCTGCAAGAGGCGGAGACGGTGACCTCACCTATTCGCTCTCGCCTGAACTCCCTACCGGACTGACCTTGGACATCGAAGCTGGCCAGATCGCCGGTACACCGACTGCCGTACTAGCACCTACTGAGTACACATGGCAGGTAACGGATGAAGAGGGTGCCGTCGTGTCACTAACCTTTTCGATCACGGTCTTGGAGGATTTCCAACCTGTCTTCGACGCAGGTACTCCGGCCATCGACGTGGTCTATATCCAAGATTCGCCGATCACGCCGTTTACTCTGCCAAGCGCTATGAGCGGTAACGGTGAACTAACCTACGAGCTATATCCTGAGTTACCCATGGGTCTAGCTCACGATGCAACGTCGTTCGAAATAAGCGGCACACCATCTGTGCAACAGACTCGTACGAGTTTCGTTTGGCGCGCGACGGACGAAGATGGTGACATTGCATCGTTTACTTTCTACATTACCGTACTCGAAGACCTAATGCCTTCATTCGCGGTGGACGCGTCTGTAGCGGAACGCGAATTCATTACCGATTCGGTGATCGACGCTTTTCGACTACCGCCGGCGACGGGCGGCAACGGGACGTTGAGTTACGATCTAGCACCCAATCTGCCTGAGGGACTCGAACTCGACGAAAACACGCTTGAAATAAGCGGCACCCCTACAGCAGCACTACTGAAGACTGAATTCACATGGACGGTCCGGGATGAGGACGGAGACATGAGCTCCTTGTCTTTCTTTCTAACCGTTATTCAAGACACCCAACCGGTCTTCGGCGATCAGGTGGCAGACAAGGCATTTGTTGTAGGTACCCTCATCGACTCGTTCACGCTACCGGAAGCTAACGGAGGCAATGGCAATCTCAACTACGCATTGATGCCAGATCTCCCAAGTGGTTTGAGTTTCAACATGGCTAGCAGGCTAATCAGCGGGACGCCCACGACTGAATCACCATCTGTTACCTATAGCTGGACTGTCACAGACGTAGACGGGGATACAGTGACCCTCTCATTCGCCATCGTTGTGCAACCCGCCGCACCTGAGGTCACAGGAACGATTCCGAACGTGAGGCTGACTGTAGGTGGCGGTTCCGAAATAGTTGACGCTCGCCGTGTCGTAGAAGGTACGGTGGATTCTTGGCAAGTCACCGTCGCTGATTCGAATGTCGCGACGGCGTCAGTATCGACTACTGGTGCTATAACCCTTACGCCACAGGCTGAGGGACAGACCAATGTATCGTTGATCGCTACGAATATCACCGACTCGGTCCAGATTGGGTTCTCCGTCAATGTCGCAACTGACGCCGTCGAGAACGAACAGATCGATGCCGCGCTCGCGTTAAACGCGGGAGCGATTCTGTCCGGAGCAATGAACGTATTCAAGAAGCGATCAAACCTTCATCACGCTTCGAATGGCAATGGTGGAACTTCAGCACTTGGACTCACATCCGAATCCGGGATTGACGAAAGTGCATGGAACGTTCATCATGGCAGCGGGATCGGCAATTTCGATCCCCCGTTCGCATTTGACCTACCCTCTACTTTCCAGAACCAGAGCGATGCACGAGGGAACGGGTTTGTTCCTCTCAACTTCACGCATACGACGACGAAATGGAGTCTGTGGGGCGCTGTCGACCTGCAGAACTTCTCAAACGACGCCACGAACAACGAAATCGACGGCTCACTTTCAAGCCTCTATCTAGGCGCGGATCTCGCCATTAACGAAAACACGTTTGCAGGACTCGCGGTCGCCCAGCATGGCGGGTCAAGTAGCTATGAATTTACAAGTGACGATGCTAATGGGGAAGGTGAGATCGATACATCGTTGATGAGTTTTTATCCGTACCTACAAGCTGGAGACGGTCATCGTTTTTCGATGTTCTTAGTCGGCGGTTTCGGGTCTGGTGAATCAGAAATCGATCGACGGCACGCTAATGGGACGGAGCCTTCGGTAGACGCCGATCTGAGTTTATTCGCTGGTGGCTTTGACTACGTGGTCCTGCGACGCGCGTCCATGGATCTGGCGATCATCGGCGATGCAGGTGTCGCGACCATTTCAACCGAGGGTGATTCCAGCGTGTTAGCCAACCGAGAAATATCGAGTTCCAAGTCGAGCATCGGTAGCAGTGTTTCGTTCAACCGACAGGTCGAAGGTGGTTCATTGACGACTTCAGCGGATGTCCGACTCGCAACCGGCGCGGACGACGATGAAACACGCACAGGATTCGAACTAGGCGCGAATCTGAACTACCTTGGCGAACACCTGGACTTTATGCTTGATGGTCGGATGGTGTCTCGAAGCGGGGATACTGATGCGCAGCGTTCGTCTCTAAGTGCGAGGATTCGATACAAAGCCCGTGCAGACGGTTCCGGTCTGACGCTCTCCGTTCGCCCTCAATGGCAGAACGGCTCGACGCTTGCTTTCGACGATCTACCTAACGCTTCGAACCACGTGACCGGATTAACATCGTTCGGCGTCGACGCGGTTCGATCGATTGAGGGTGAAATCGGGTACGGTATTTGGACGAGCAACGAAACCACACTGCTCAGACCTGCACTCAAGTGGCAGCGATTGGCGTCAAACGAGTCTGTAGTGAAACTTGGCTCGTACTGGCATATTGGGCAGGCGACGCGATCGCGTCCGCTCGTTGGATTTGACCTATTCCGCAACTCAATCAGTCAGGGTCAAGCAACCTACGGGGTAAGTGCGCGCGTAGATATGACCTTCTAACGTCGATTCTCAAGTGTCACTACACATAGTGCCGTACGATCCGTGAGCCAGCTCATGAAAACACCCTTGGCGAAATCGCTGTTTCTCGGTGTTGTGGTCGCGATTGCGGTTGCTCTCGTGGTGATCTCCGTGGTAACCGACGTTTACAAAGTGTCGTCGAATTTGACCTATGACGATGACGACGCGTACTTCCTGAATGAGTGGAACGAAGCAGGCGGCGGCGACATGCCGACTTGGGGTTTCCCCGAAAGCGTCTTGGTGCAATTCGACATTGCTGGTAGAAAAATGGCGCCGGAGGTGTTTTTCAGCAAGGAATTCCAGTCAGCTCTTTTCTCATCTGGCGAGAGATTCTCCATCGCGACCGACCCACCCGAATTCCTGACACCATTCGGTGATTCTCAACTAGGCGATGACGAGATCGCGCTCGCGATAGAAAACGAGAAACGGAAGATGGCCGCTATTTCCAGATTGTCGAATCCCGACGAATTGCCAACCGAAGTGCTCGAAGGTCTTGAATTCCAATTTCAACAGGCTCAACGAATGAATGCACGGCTATTTGAGACTTGGGATAACGATAGCAGTACGAGTGCGTTTGTCATAAGGCCAATCTCAGAAGCGTTTGGGTTGCTAGATCCAGCAGATCAGACGCTCCTCGAACCGTATCGTCAACGACTAACGGATGTTTTTTCGGTCCTAAGACTCGCTCAAGAACTATCTGGTGAAGAGAATAGAGCCATCCACAGGTTGTTGCTGCAAGCGCGAAAACGCGATCGTGAGCCAGTCGCGCGACCACCAAACCTTATGGTGCATTCACAAGACGAGAACGAACGCGACTACAGTTTAAAAGCGAGTCAGATCGCTCCTACGACGAGCATAAGACACCGAATCGAGCGTAGTCTAGATCCTTCCATTCGCTCTCTATTAACCAGCACGTTTTCGAACACGGAGGTGCTTCCGGCAAGTAGCGCGGAAGGAATCTCTATTAGCCAAGACATGAGCCCGATTCCAAACGGGTACGTATTACCGGATTCTGAGAATTTCCTAGTCTATCAGTCCGACATCAGCGCGTGGACGCGATACTTTTCGAATACTGTTTTCGGTGGCGCGGTTCTCATCGAAGAAATTGGAGTGACCGGCGTAGCTATCCCGTATTCGAACCTAGTCATTGCTGGACACGAAGCTCGCATTTCGTATGTCATGTACATGGATGATCATTGGGTGACTCGAGTGGTCGCGCTCAACGGTATCCAGCAATATGGCTTCTTTGCAGACGGCAAGTTAGAAAACGAACAAAAAGAGGCTTTCATTGAATTCTGTCGAAGGATTGCTGAAGCACGCGTTTAGCCCTAGGGGTTTGGGACTTACAGACGTGTGTGCAAGTCAAGCTCCCTTTTATTGAATCGTCGAAGTCATCAATGTGAACGCTCCTTTCATCCACGAATACCTCAGTCCGTTGGATTTTTGAGCAGTCGATGCTTTAAACGGTCAGTACTGAGGTTAATCTAACTGATTCGATCCCCAGAGCCGAATCACGTTCAGGCATCCATCACGCGCTTGATGGATACCTCCAATTTGCGACCATCGGGATCATCGCCACTCCAAATCACGCCCGACTTACCTACGGCTTTTAACCCTAACGCTTTCAGCTCCTGAGCACTCGCCTCTACGTCCTTTAGGCCAATCACCACATTTTTTACCTCGCCGTGTCTCAACCGGAAAAGGAATCGCGTATCGCCAACGTCCGTCGGAGGATAGACCCACGCTGAATCGCTCTGTTGCATGACAACTAACCCTAACGATTCATAGAAGCGCCGACAAACGTTTAGTTCGTTTACTATGAGGGTGTAAAGCACATCGGGACGATTTCGTTCGGCGTAAGGTCTGTCGCCGAGATTCGGTGGCGGGCTTAAGGCCGCGACTTCAAAAGGTTCGCGTTCCTCGCGATGGGTGTTGAAAAAGAGCTCATGTTCCTGAGGATCTTCGATCGAAAAACTCCCACACTCATTGTTAGGTAAAGGATTGCCCTCGTCATCAAGCATCAAACGCTCTTCCGACTTAAATTCCTCAAATAATGTGACCGGAATACCTATTTCGTGCATGCATTCCTTCAATCGATGAATGTGACCGCCGCGAAAATTGATCAAATTGTCCTGCAGGAACGACATAAAAGTCAGTGATTGCGATCCGAATCCTAACGAGATTCTCAGTCCTGGAGCGTCCTCCCCTACCGGGGTAAAACCTAATTGCCTGTAAAAATTAACCGTATCTTCGAGCTGAGGAGCTCGCAGGCAAACGCTGAAAAATCCTAGTGGGATCATGCTCGATTGACCATCTCTTTTTTAGTTCCACCTCCAATTTCCGCTCGTGTCAAACCGATTCATTGGAGCGAGTTTGCTCTACAACCGAACTTGCAAACACATTAGAACACTTAAAAAGATACTCGCCGCCCGCGATCGATCCAAACACTCGCACGTTGGTTAAATCCTAACGTTTCGCATCTTTAAGTAACTCTACGCGATGCTCTAAGAGAAGGCTGGAGTGAGGTGTCAATGGGATTTGTCGATCCATGGCCAAAGCGAATTTAAAAAGCATAAAGACCGGAGAGCACACCTCGTTTTCGTGCTTCTCTAACAAACTCTGCATCATCAACCGAAATCACGACTGCTAATATCTCTGAATCATCTTGCTGCCTGGAGTCGAGTAGACGATTTGGGTTTGAAATCAACATGCAGCAACTGATCGTGCACAGCAGCTTCGATACACTTCGAACACTATAGGCAAGTAATCCAACTCATTTCTATAGAAGGATCTAGTTTGCCGCACCCACTTAATTGGATACGAGGGTCCAAGCTGCAATCCACACACGTCAATGCAATCACGCGAACGATGCTTGCTCTAGTCCTAGGGATTTGCACGCTGCTCGCGTGTACGCCGCTCCGTTTCGTTGACGTGGTTTCGGAAAACCAAAGTGGCCGTGTCAGCTACCTCATTCTGCATTTCACGAGCGTGGATTTCGCTGAGTCATTACGTCTCCTCACCGAGCGAACAGACCGACCCGTCAGTTCGCACTATCTCGTACCCGAGAATGCCGATGCCTCGTATCCACATCACCGCCTGAAGGTGTATCGACTCGTCGATGAAGATCAGCGTGCATGGCATGCAGGACGCGGTTATTGGCGTGGTGTTAACGACCTAAATAGCCGATCAATCGGAATCGAAATTGTGAACCGATCTGAATGTAACGCGGTCGATCCCGATAGCATGATGGATGATCCAGCAACTCACTGCAATTTCCGCGCGTACGACGCTGAGCAAATCGAGCTTGTCATCAAACTCATCTCCGGTATCCTCCAACGCCATCCTAGCATTGAACCCGACGACATCCTCGCACATTCTGACATGGCTTTCAATCGAAAACTGGACCCCGGTCCGACGTTTCCGTGGCGCGAACTATATGACCGAGGGGTCGGTGCGTGGTACAACGAGGACACTGTGCAGCGTTACCGCGAGCACTTTGGCACGCAACCCGTTAACCTCCTTCTGCTTCAGAAGGGACTTGCCGCTTATGGCTATGACGTCGAGGAAACCGGCGAGCTAGACAAGACAACTCGATACGCGATAAGGGCGTTTCAAATGCATTTCAGACCATCGAACTGGTCTGGTCAGCCCGATAATGAAACTCTGGCGATCGTCCTTGCATTATTAGAGAAATATCGGCCTCGGCAGCTAGAAGCGCTAGCCGACACGCCTTTGTACCAACGGAACCTTACCGCCCTGCAGTAGCGTCTTCGGTGATCGGTGACTTGCTTTCGAACGACTGCGACGTGAAATCCTGGAGTAGCGTTCCTTGACAGGTGAATGACTAGATACTGTTCGCAATTCTCAGTGAAATTTCAGACGAATTCAGCCGTTGGAGCGTCTACGATAAGACTCAATCAAATCCCGTTGGCTGGACATCGGGTGTCGCGGTCATGAAACGACCTAGAACCTTCACGCGCAGACTACCACCCTCAGGCATCACATTGACTAGCTCGTCTTAATAGATGGTATTCGTCTCATACGAAACGAACATGGCGTGACGTTCAATGGAGAATTCAGCGAGGGTGCAATCGAGCGAGTCGTGGTCGGCGATTTCGAGCCGTATCGTCAAGCCAACATCGTTCAAACGAAGCGTGTTTGGACTAACGAGCATCATCCGCATATTGCAACTCTCTGGATTTACGCACTAGAAAGAGAGTCTAGGGTTAACACCGCTGACCACCTAAGTGATCTCAATAGAGTCTAACTGACCCGCTTTGATGGTAGTAAAAGCCAGAGTTCGTTCGAGTCAAAGCTCACGACCTCCGCGGAAACGGCTAAAGCGGCGAAGACGCAGAAAATCACGATGAGACAAATCCGCATAGCCTAGTATGTGAATGTCGTTTCACAACCTCTGGCGTGTTCTAGGAGGATGTCCTCCATTTTTGAAGGATCATCGCTCCTGGGTCCCGCCCATGAATCTTGAAGAGATTTAACAAACGTGGCTCTTGCTGTAGCCATCGCCTTGTCTCTGATTGCTTTCGGTTCTGCGATCGCTTCGTGGTAAATTGCCTCTGCACGCTCTTTAGCCTTAGTGAACTCTGACCAAGCCAGCTCCCTTTTGTTACGAATGTCTGTAACAACCTTATCGTGGTCCAGCTGCGCTTGCTTTCTTGCTTCGGTCCTTGCTTCCTCATCTTCAAGTCGCTTGTCTCCGTCAAGAGCCTCATACCTTAGCCGTGCAACTTCAGTCACTTCTTTGGCCTCGATCGATCGCAGTATGTCAACTATTTCGTCATGCGTTTCCTCCGCTTCCACGACGGCTTTCGCATATGTCGTGACCGGTTCTTTAATAGCCGGCATGAAAACGCTAGAAGCTTTTAACTCAGCTTGTCGGTAGAGCTGCAGCGCTTCAAGAGCGGGTTTGCAGGCTTGTTGATCTGCAAGTCCTGGCTGCGCGAGCAGGATGACATATAGAGAAAGCAGAGCAATGAGCCTCGTTCTCACGTAATTCCCGCTACCGATGTACATCAAATCACTTCGGAAAAGGTAGCTGCGGTTGATTGGGCGTTGCGTTGAGTCCCCAGGATGCACCTGCTTGTTCGCAATCTATCTGATTAGCGTTGAGCAATCCATAAAACACTGACGCCACGCTCTCTTCGGTTTCATCATCGCTGAACGAAAGTGGCATGTTCATAGACCTGTATGCCGTCAACATACCTGTGATACCCGTACAAACTCTGCCTTCACGCCAATCCGAGATCGCTAAATCTCGCAAATCTGGACCTAAGTACTTGAACAGATCATAGGTCTTGTGTGTACCTAACGCTGAGCCTAAAGAGACGCCGTACATAAAACCCGATATTGCGTCATTACCTTCGCCGGTCCAGACTGGCTTGCTGGGAAGAGAATCATCGGCTACTGCATCGACAGCATAGTTCAATGAACAGCCTAAGAAAAACGATGCAACAAACCCAAGTAAGACAAGTGGTCGACGTTTCATGAAAGGCCTCCGATCGATCCATGCGGTCTGATGTTCTTCTCCTATGACGTGCAAGCGAATGTTCAGCAATGCATCGGAGAGCCGTAATTCTCGTTAATTTATGTAATTTATGTCAATACTCGATTCCGAAGTATCCTATATGAATTGTCTCGCCCCGATCGACTCTTTGACTATATTCGATTCAAATGAAAGAGGAATCAGGCAAAGAAGGCGAAATCCTCCGTATTGTTGAAAGGGAATCGTTGCGAACCTTCTGTCTCTCCGATTCCTAGATAAGCTCGCAATGCCTTGTGTACGTGTTTCGGATAAATGATCGTTCCGTTCGTGTCGTCGCGCTCAAGCGTCTCCGGATTAACCTTTTGCGCAAAGTGCAAATCGTCAGTCACACCCAATGCACGATCAGTCCACGTCTGGTTCTTCTCCATGACAACGAAGCTGCCGATCGGCCAATGGTCTTTACCGTCCTGTGCGTTGTAAAAATTCGTTCGTCCAAAGTCAGATCCCATCACGACAACGAGCCGGTCCGCCACACCGTGCTCTTCCGCGTAATCCCAAAGGTAATCAACTGAATCGGTCAGGTTGCCCAGCAACCATTCATGGTCGGGATCGTGGTACGCATGCGTGTCGAAGCCTCCCAACCGAAGGTCTGCGCTCACTGAAACCCCACTCTTGAAAGCTAGCACCGTCAACTGCACCTGGCGACGCAAATTACTCCTATAGTTTCTACCACTTTCCGGAATCGCACCGCTTTGCTCGCGCGGCTCAAGATCAGACCGGCTGGGGATCGCGTCTGCATACGCCGCGAGTGCATCTACTGTCGCCATCGCAGTGCCGTAGAACATGCGATTCCGCAAATCGGCGGTCAAGAGGCTGTCTTCGCTGATCAATCGCTCAGTATCAGCGGTTTGCCGTTCAAGTATTGCTTGCCATTCGTTATCGGCTAGATAGCTTCGAACCGAACCGTCGCGACTCTTCTGAGGTCGCGCAATGTTGCGCAGAAGGTCTGGATTGTTGAGCCGGGTGTAGCGCACTTGCCCACCTGTGTCCGAAAATCCGCCAAAACTCAAATACGAGATCGGGAGTTCATTACCGTAATGCGCAGCTAACAGCGCACTCGTCGATGGATAACCTTCTGAATTCCGTCCACTCCAGTTATGCACGACGCCTACGGTATGGGAGTTCGTTTGCGCGTCGACCCCGTTGATCACCAACATGCGGTCGTGGTACTTCTCGAAGAACGAAGCGTTGTTGGCGAACGGCGCATATGTGATGTTGCCTGCCTGTTGGATTTCGTTGTTTTCCGCCCAATGGTTGATCACGCGTTCGCCTGGTGTGTTCGCTTTCGGGTCACAGAAACTCGTTGGGTCCCAACCACCGTCAGCTTGCACGAACACAAACAGCTTGCTGGTGTCATCAGAAGTCTGCGCAAGTGGAATGCGAAAGCCGGAAACCGCTACACCCGAGCCAGCGAGCAGCCCTTTTAGTATCGTGCGTCGTTTCATCGTCCAGCCCTAGAGATACAGATAACGGTAATCCATGAGCAGGTACGCCATCACAACGACCCACGTTCGTGCAGAACCTTGTCGATCTGAAAAGTCCACCGTTTCAAAGAACGAACCGATCTGGTCCCAATCCCAGTCATATCTAGGTCCGCGCATGTCGCCCCAATCCTCGCGAAACACCCAAGCATCTTCCAATATCCCATCAAGGAAGTAGTGATCTCTCGACCAATCGCACTCTATATCTTGCCAATGCCGGAAATCCGCGGCCGCTCGTTCACTGTCAAGGTTTGACTCCCACACCTTGACAAACAATTCGTACGCGCCTCGAACTTCCGCGGAATCGGTACCGACATCCGCTCCTTGCAGGTGACTGTATAGTCGGCTAAGTTGCTCGCGAATCGAAGTAGCACCGACCGACGACACTGTGTCCGATTGCACAACAATCTCTAGTTCTGCCAGATCGTCGCCATGCTGATCCGCCCAGACGACTACTTGAACGGTGTGCATACCCTCGGATTCAATATTGAATTCCGCAACCACGGGCATACACGTACTGTGAAGATTAAAGTGATCACGCTCCTCTGTGTCTTCATTCCACGCATTCGCAATGCCGCATGCACCTGACGATGCAACGGTTGGCGCTAGATCTTTAAGACTGGCTTCGTGAACCACATCGTCGTTTGCGTTTAGGACTCTAATCTCGTAGAGCCGCACATTACGATCACCGTCATCATCGTCGAAGTTATTGGTGAACGTTATTGCGACTTCGTGCATTCCTGTGGACAAATGACCGGATTGTGCCAGCGTTTCCCTATCGGTCCAGGAAGCAGCGTCAATCGCAAATGTCTTACCAAATTCCCACTTTGGCGTGATTTTTCGTTCAAACCCGTTGAATAGGAGACGATCCTCTTCGGGCAGCAAGAAGAGCTCACGCATGACGATTGGGCACGACGACTCTGCAGCGTGACTCTGTGCAACGCCGGCCATCGTCGAAGTTAAGTCACGTGCACGCACGGTGATGCCATCAGAGTCAATCCCACCATATAACAATCCGTACCCTCGTTGTGGATCGGTGAGCAAGCTCAATCTGTCCTCGTGTGGTTGGCTCCACGACTGGTCTCTGTGCCTACCCCACTGAAAACCGGTGAGATGCAGTGTCTTGTTCGCCAACTCAGACGGCGTTAACAGACGTCTTGCACCCGCTCTCAGGAGCGCTGACCTTTGTAACTCGTCTTCACTTTCAATGGCAACGGCTCGAAACCATGGGCTGAGCGTAATCTCGACGAGAAGATCCTTCAAGTTGAACGCGTCGCCGTCTTGAAATCCAATGCTGAATGCTTTAGCCAGTCGCTCTACTTCGAGCGTTTGTGCAGACGAAGCGAGCAGCGCAGCCTCGTAACCCGCGTCATTCGCATCTTCAGGCGGCTCAATCACTTCACTGCCCATGATGGCAGGCCACCAGAACTTTACCGTTGCTAACGAAAACCGCTCATCCTCGACGATTTGTTCGACGAGCCATTGCACGCTGTTGTGCGCCTCAGCGGGTTGATCCTCACCAAATCCTGGCTCTCGCATGTCGCGATACCAGGTATCGCCTTCGCGATAAAACGGTCCTGGCATCCATACCTGCAATGTTCCAGCGGTTTCACCTGCCTCGATGACCCACGCCTCGATGCGAACTTCGTACTCGCCTGTTTGAGTCACTGCCAAAGGTAATGGGAGCAATTTCTGGCAGTCCCAGAGCCGGTAGCCATCTGCGAACGCATTCCCGCAGTCTTCTTCATTAACGACATCGCTGACCTGATACCGATGCACCACGTTTCCGCTCGTGTCGGTCAATGTGACTTCACCAAGTCCTAGGTGTAGTTTTGTCTCGTCTTCGAACGTACGCAGGTTCTTCAATCCCAGTTCGTTGTCACGGTCCGCAAATAACTGGACCGTCCCCAAGCTGACGACCGAATCCTCTAGTGAGCGCTGCGCTATCGCAAAATCATTACGACCTGATGGGTTGTACTTGTAGAACCGATCCAACGAATCCATTCCACCTCGCTGATCTCGATATGAACCCGCATCCCCGTAATTCTGAAACACCCCGGCAACCGGGTCGAGAACCGAATGGCACACCGTACAGGCAGGATTACCCAACGTCGGGTTGTTGGTATCTGCCAGCGCAACGGGGTCCGTTGTACGCGATGCCGACTTCTCAATATCGAGCCCAAGGAAGTGGTAGTAAGTCCATCGGGAGCGCGCTCGATTGCGATTGGTCGCTGTCGTTGGGTAACGTTGTAAAAAGACCTTGCTGTTTAAGAGTCCCGCATGCGGGTATTCGGTCGAACATGGGCCGGCGTCTACCACAATGTAACCTAAATCAGCACGTTCTACCTTGTAGCCATCGCATCTGCGATGGTAAGTAACGATTTCCGAAGGTTTGAATTCGTGCGCGTCTTCTTCATTCGTGAATTCCGTCGTCGCACCGTAAGCTATTGCTGTCATCGGATTGGCCATCACGTAGTCAGCGGTCAGTAGTTCTGTATACGGCAAATCGTTTTCGGCAACGTGCGCCACCAATTCCAACGGTTCCCTGCGGAATCCATACTGAGCATCGCGCTTGAATTCGTTGTAAGCATCTCGTCCATCTAGACCCGCGTCATAAAGTGCTCTCGCGTAGTCAACAAAGCCGTCGCCGTCATCGTCGACGATTCGAAAGTCACGATCAGTAAATAACCTGTCGTTACTTGCGCGAACGAGGAACTCATGAAATCCCGGACCTTGCATCAATCCGCGAACAGCGGTGCGTAAACTCGATTCATCGTCTTCAGTAAGCGTTGCGTACTCTTCGTTCGTCGGCACGCGTCCCGCGAACACGATCGCTGCACGTCTTAATGTCTGCCGGTCCGACTCCAGCGCGACGCTTTCGAACAGTGTCTCCGGTGTTAACGACGGTCCCTCTACAGGCTCTTGGCCAAGTAACTCAAGAAAACGTTCCATGGCAGTGAAGTTGTCCGTCCCCGCGCGGACCTGAACGCCGCCGCCATGACCGACGCCCTGGATTTTGTTCAGTACATAGTCCGCGCCGTTGTCAACTTCGTCAAGTAGAGCCTGAAACGCCCCCATGTTTTTCGTTAGGTGATCAGGATCCTCATCGCCTACAAAGACCAATCTCGTATTCTGAGACCTTCCTCCTCGCACATGACAGTTAATGCACTGGTTCTGTACGATCGGCGAAATGTCTGACTCAAACACGCTTTCTGCGGTCTCTTCTTCGCTCGAAGCCCGTGTTGCCGAGCTCGAAAGACTGGACAAGTGTCCGGTCGGCGTCGACACCAGGTTCATGACATTGATCGAGGCGTCGGCTGTAATCGCTAGACGCCACTCGCCATACCCGTCGCCTAGCGATCCGTTCAAGTCTTCGCTTCCAGACTCCAATTCCATTGCGGTCAGCGTGCGAGATGTATGCGGTGCGATCGTTATCTGCGTTGTTCCTCTCCGCACGCCTCGATCATCCGTCCCCTGGATCGACACATGCGCCGTCTGCGCACCTGCGTTACTCAGTCGCAACAGACCGACTTGCTTTGAATCGTCCACGGCTTTGAACCACGCTATCTCGTAGCGGTTGTCTGTGCTCGAGACCGTGTCGTGCATCGGTGTCAACAAGCCGTCCGGCGTCCTCACAAACGGTAGAACCGTGACATCCAATTCGCTTGAGAGCTCAAGACGCCAATCGCCTTGACCTGACCCCGTACCGCTAGGTAATCCCTTGTCCGGATTCCCGAATTCCAAATCGTTCGAATCGATTTCAACGACTTCATTCGCGTCGAGTGATAACGACAGCGCTTCATAGGCACGACCGGCATCGTCAAACGCTCGAATCGCAAGAGTGCCGTCTCGACTTTCACGATTGACCACTTGCACCATACCTTCGCGACCAAGCGGGTCCGCTGCCGACATGAAGAGAGGTATGTCCCATGCTCCGGTCTCAGTCGGTAAGCGCGGTACATTCGTCAAATGTCCAGCGTTACTCGTCACAAAACGCATCGCCAGTACGCCAGGTGCGGTTTCGATCGCCCATCGCTGCATAGTACCGTCAAACTGATCAAGAAATCCTGAGATACCCGGAGCTGCGCCGGTTGCGAGTTCGTGAGCTTGATAGGTTCTGGATTGATGGGCTGGCAGCTCGATCGTTACGATGCTGCTTCGTCTACGTAGTTCGTCGTCTCTTGTAATCAACACTTCCGCAGGTGTGGCGTTCAGATTCACGAGCCGAAGTAAGTCCTGGTGGCTTGTTTCCGTGGACGTCCATGGATAAAAGACGGTTGCATCGTCGTCCGCGTTCAAGACGGCATCGTTGATCGGTGTTAGAAATCCGTCTGGTGTTTGAATGTATGCGTGTGCTTCGATCGTTACTGTGCTCGATAACGCCAGGACCCATGCGCCTTGACCTGGTCCCGTACCGACTCGTAGTCCCTTTGCCTCACTTCCGTGCTCAAGGTCTGTCGAGCTCAATTGAAGTGCGGACTTAGCATCCATCGAGAATGTGAACGGCGCATAAACGGTGCCAGCGTCGTCGATCGCTTGAATTGTTACCTCTCCTTCACGTGATGATCGATTGATCAACCGCACCAAGCCTTGCCTGTCTGAAGGATCGGCTGCCGCGGGGAAATAAGGTATGACCAATCGATCAGCGTAGTCTCGTAGTCCACCTGCCGGTGCGTCAACGAGCACACTTCCAGGATGTTGCGGGCGTGTCCGTTCACCAGAGATATTTCGATTAGTGCGGGACTGTTCAACGCTCTGGATCGTTCTCATCACCCGTTCCCAGCGTTTTGAAAACGGTTTCGATTCCGCTTCCGATACGCTCTCCAAATAACGCGGCATGACCAGAGCGACGAAGTCATCTAGCTGCGATGCCGACCCAGGCATGACATGAGGAACTTCGTTAGGATCCGACGGTGTCGATGCATACATCGTCGAAGGCATTCTGGCGTGCGCCGCTTCGCGCGCCAATGCCTGACGCATTTGAATCTTCCGATCCTCTGCAGTTTCGCTCTGTAGTTCGCGTTCGTACTCGATCGTCGCGCCATCGATGCCGATCGATTCAATGCGGAATGGAGCATCAGCCGTTGCGGTGACCGCGATAGCGCACACAACACCGACGATACTGAGTTTCGTCTTCAAGGAGGCTGTCGAGTAGGAGGACCCAATGTGGGTTTGGAAGTCTACTTAGTCATTGTTTCAATGGCGTAGTAGAGATATAGCGCTGCGCGATCTGAATTTGAACGTGCATCCGGAGCTACACCAATTCGTTCGTATCACACGCGACAATATGCCGGTACTTCGAGTAAGACGGCATATCAGTACCTGAAAGCAACTGATAATTTCTAATATGTCGCAGCATCAACGAACGCCTATCTGTGTACGCTACAGTGTTATGTGTCGTCTCGCGCACACATCGAGCGAACGTCATGTCTAGTTCGAACACACTTCATCGTCTTTTTCCTATTTTTCTTTCCGTCGTTTTGGCAAGCTTGTGGTTGCAAGCGACGCACGCGGACGGGACGGAAATTGCCGAGATAGCAGAGAGAGAATGCGGTACTTGCCATGGCGATAAAGGGGTCAGTGAAACACCTTCTATTCCTTCTATAGGCGGTTTTTCAGAGAGTGCGATTCTCGACCTGCTGACGACCTACGAGCATAACTTCCGTAAAGCACGGAGCATTCAGTTGGATGACGGTACAGAAACTGATATGGTCGAGGTCATTGAGACCTTCTCACAGTCAGAACTCGAAGCAATCGCGTTGTATTACTCCCAGCAGACCTGGACACCGATTGAACAGGATTACGATCGGAAACTAGCAGCCGAAGGCGCAAGACTACATAAAGTGAAGTGCAACAAGTGTCATATCAACGGTGGAAGTGTCCAGGAGTCGGATCACGCACTGATGGCCGGACAATGGCGAGAATATCTTGAAGGTGAATTCAGGAACTTTGACGACGGGTCCCGCAGAATGTCCTCGAAGATGCAACAGAAGTATGAGACGCTCAATGCTGAGGGGAAACAGGCCATCATCGAGTTTTATATAAGCGCGGGAGAATTCTGAAATCGCACCGACGGTGGCTGTTAGGCGATACTGTCTCTCTTGCTTCTTTACTGCGATAGCAATCTTCATCACGTTGTCTGGTGAACACGTACGCGCAGAAGAAAGTACGCACCAGAGAATCCACGAATTACTCGCTGCGAAACTTGCAGTAGGCGACTACTCTCGTCGTGGCGCGGATGCGTGTCTAGGATGTCACGATGACGACGAACCTTTTCCTACCGCGATGGTTTTTGCAAACATTCACGGACACCCTAATGTTCGTGGTACGCCATTCGAAATGGCCGATTTACATAAATTTCCTGCCGGACTGCAATGTGAAGCGTGTCATGGTCCGATGGCAAACCATGGCGCGAAAATCTTAGCTGACGGAGCAACTCGCGAACCCATGGTGAATTTTGGCAAACGCGAGAACGCCAACGCGGACCTTCAGAACCATCTCTGCCTTGCATGTCATGATGACTACGACCGCATGCACTGGCACGCGAGCCCGCATCAACTCGCTGAATTAGCATGCGGCGACTGTCATGAAATCCACAACTCGGGCGATCCGATTCGTACCCGGAAAGATCAACCAACAAGGTGTATGTCATGCCATCTCGACGTCGCACTCGAACTCAACCAGCGCAGTTCCCACCCGATTCAGAACTCCCACCTTGTCTGCTCCGATTGTCACGACCCACACGGTACGGCTATGGCATCGAGCGAAATCGTCAGAGGCGAATCTTTGAATGAGTCATGCGTTCAGTGCCATTCCGAAATGCGCGGACCATTCACGTGGGAGCATCCGCCCGTTGTCGAAGATTGCTCGATCTGCCATGCCCCGCACGGCTCGAACCAAGCGTCGTTGCTAAAAACGCGTGTACCACAGCTGTGCCAAAGTTGTCACTCGTCGCTCGGACATCGCAGTCTGGCACTGGAAGGTAATCTAGATACGAGCGATCCGAATGCGATGTTTGCATTTGCGCAAGGGTGCCTGAATTGTCACTCGTCCATTCACGGTTCAGATCATCCTTCAGGAAACCTCTTCCGTCGATGAAACTACAAGTATTCAAGCTGGTGGTCCTAACCGTGAGCGCTCTAGCCTGTAACGTCGCGTTAGGTGAGTACACGACGAACTACTCAAATGTTGACGTGTCGAGATGGAAGTGCTTCCTTTGCGAATTCCAACTCTATCAGGGCACGACTGGGCAGATTTCCGTCGCGTCCGTTCTAACTACCGACGACTCGGACCGATTCGGCCGAAACGGTTCCTTCGAAAGTGCGGGTACGCGTACGGTTCTGGACGGAGGGATCGATGTCAACCGTGCGAGCGGATGGCTCTTTAGTGCTTCTGCTACGAACATCGGATTGGCTTCAAACGATATCGCGATCGAGATCAAGAATTCTCGCTCACTCAAGGCGAACCTCAGATTTCAACAATATCGTCGCTTAGCGGAAAGCAATGCACTAACCCCGTTTCAAGCATCGAACAGCGGTCTGACACTCGGTCCACAGTGGCAACGAGACCTGCAATCAAGCGGTTTTACTAGCCTCGGATCAACAAATAGAAGACTCGAACTCGCCACGACGAGGCGTCTACTTGAATCAACGGTGAGCATGGAGGTTGTCCCACGAATCGAACTATCTTTGAGTCATAAGTCCGCGTCTAAGGAAGGTACACGCGAGACGTTCCGAGACGGTATTTTTCAATCAACGGCGCTGCCTAAAACCATCGATCACGAGTCCGTCACAAACCGAATCCAGATCTCCTATCGCGACCAGAGATTGAACACAACATGGTCTAGATCTGATTCAACGTTCAAGAATCTAGTACCGTTGCTGCAATGGGAGAGTCCGTATCGATTCGGCTTAATGAAGAATGAAAGTGCAAACGCTTTTTCGCATGATCATTCCAGTGAGACGCTTGATATCAAGCTCTCGTTACCCCGTAACGGCGTGCTGCGAATACATGAGCGCCGTGGAGAGACTGAGACTGAACCACAATCCCTGAGGTACGGATTCAGTTCTCTGATCAACGACGTAGAACCCGTTCACCTTTTTGCAAAGAGAGACTATGTCAATCGACGCCTAGTTGTAACAAACCAGCTAAGTAGAAACATCGACATCTCAGCATCGCATTTGCAGTATGAACTGAAGAACTTTCGACCGGTTGAGGAACTCACTCCAGCTCTCGGAGGGTTATTCCTGGTTCCTTCGCGCACGTTGAGGTCGGGGGACTTCAAACGACAAGAATCCGAAATAGGCCTGAACTACCGACCACTAAGTGGTCTACGCGTACTATCTAGGATTTGGGAATTCACATTCACTCGCACAAACCAGGAAATCGCGGAAAACCAAACTCAGGGGGGCGAACTGAAGATCACCCAACCACTTCTTGGTCGGTGGGAAACGTTTGCGTCGGTTCAAACCGAGTCGCGAAATGCATCCGATTTTCAAGTCGTCACAACGAACAACCCGAATACCCGACGCTTTCACCAAGCAGAGATGGAACGTCGCATCTGGTCAACCGGCTTAACTTTCTCTGCGCGCGAGCGGGACGACTTCATTTCAGTAACGGTGGACTTGGATCGACGAAATTATCCAGCGTCGGAACTAGGTCTATCTGACGAAGAGTTTCGCGGACTGACGCTGTCATACGGTCTCAGGATTGGTGAGAGCATAGGTACGGATGGGTACGTCGCATCGCATCGACGATCTGCTTCGATCAATGGTTCCCAGAGTCTTGATCTATCGATGCCTTGGTCGTATTCATCGGACGATATTGTGAATTCGGCCGGACTGAACCTCGCGATCGAGCCTCTCAACAAATTTGTTGACAACATTCATGTTGTCTACTCGTTATCTGATGGTGAAGCGAAGTTGGAGACTATCTTTAGTGACGCAGCAAGGTTCTTTCCGAGGCAGATCTCACGCCACGAATCAGTGGACGTATCAATCGGATTTGGCGAGATTTTCGGAGTGAGTGTCGAAGCGAGAGTGTACTTCGAAACATACGAAGCGAGGGACTGGTCGATCGACAACGTAGACCAAACTACGTTAGCAAGTGTTCTGACGATGGCGCGAGACAATCCTTCGTACGACAACACACTTTTTTCACTGCTGTTAAAACGATCTCTCTAACTCATGCCAAACTCTTTGGACCTAGAACTTAAACCCGTTCCCTAACTTAACGTTGGCATAAAGAGATACCGTCGATATGAATGTGGTTGCGGCCTATTAGCCCATACCATGCGGTAAAGTTTCGTGTAGTTGTGGAGGGTCGTCATAGCTAGCAGCGTGACAGAACATACGGCTGTATCCTGAATCATGTTCATTTCTATGTAATCCTGCCACTTACAGTTTTTTTGCGTCGTCCTCTGTCCCCGTCCGTAGATTCCCGCTCGCGCTCATCACTGGTGCTCTATCGTGAAGCGCATCACGTGGTTCGTTATGCTTTACGTCACAAGGCATACCGCTTCGAGGAAACTCGACCAGCTCGATGCCGCGACTGAAATCGCCGATCTCGCTCGACCAGGAAATCGGCTCGAAAAGCTCAAGTGCCAGCGTCGCTGTCAGTGGAGCATTCGTGTGAACGACCAACGGCGTGTTTATTTCGAATGGCCCGCGAATAGTTCGGGTCCTACAAACGTCGAAATCGTAGACTACCATTAATTCGGAGGGCCATCATGCGCGAACCTATTCATCCGGGTGAAACGTTGCGCGAGGACCTTGACGCACTTGGGATGAGTGCGGCTGAACTCGCACGACAGATAAATGTCCAGGTAAATCGTATTACGGAGATTCTCAATGGTCGCAGGTCGATAACCGGGGATACGGCCTTGAGGTTGGGACATTTTTTGGATACGTCCGCTCAGTTTTGGCTAAACCTTCAAAAACTCTACGAATTAAGAGTCGCTGATCAAAAGCACGGTCCCACAATTGCCAAATTACCCACTCTTGATACCGATTAGACCCGCTTTTTGATTTCAAGATTAGCACGACATCAACTGGCTTGGTGACCTGTGTCGCGAACTGTTGTAATCATTCCCCGCGGACTCGAGACTGACTAAACACCAGTGATTTCCTGCATTTCCTCGTCTTGTTCCTGACATTTAAATCGAGTAAGCTGACTTACAGCGTTTCAGGAGCTCTCTCAAAATTGAATGTTCACTTCTGGGCGTGTTTCTACTCACGCACATGCGCGTAATCGCGAATTGATCGCGGTTTTCCTTAAATGCGGGTATTCGGGTGAGTACTTTGCAAATAAGTTGAACCATCTTTGAATCTTCATTAATTTGAGCTGTATCCTGCAAGTTCGAGAACCTCTCGAGTTTCTTTATGCACTAATGCTGCGGATGTCATTCCTGAAGCCTCTGTGGCCTTATCAACTATGAAGGTTCCTACCTTATAGCCAATCCAGCGTCGACCATCGGGGTGTTCGAACATCCATTTGCTGTAGGAACCAAGTGCGGACAGTGGTAGCGCGAGTAGCTCATCTACCCATGTCGAGATTTCGTCCGGATACTCGCCCCAGGCTGGGTTCGAACCGGCGAAATCGCGTTCGAACGCTGTAGCCATCCCTTCACTAACTACGACATCCATGAATGATGTCCTAGGCGCACCACCTCGAACTACGTAACCTCGTGCGAGGTGGTGCAATTCATGGTACAACGTCGAACGCAAGCGTGTTTTAGCAATTGCTTCCACGCCTTCGCTTCTAGAAGGATCGACAGTCCACTCCATTCGACCAGGTTCAGGAGCCATTCCCATTTCTCCGGTTTCCTCAATGACGGAGGTGTTCGCCGCAACAGTCAAAGTTATAGATGAGGGTAAACACGGCAGTATTTCGCGTACTTCGATAACCACCTCGTTCGCTATTCCTGTAATAGTTTCCTGTTCGTCGCGCGTAAAAATATGGTTACCCGTGTCATCGAATTCAATCGAAATCGACTGAGCGCTTACGCAATTCGTGAAACTGATAACAATCAAACCAACGCAGCACAAAGAGGCGCAAACACGAGAGAACGATGAAAATATTGCGTTTCCAACGAACAAGAAATAAACGTTCCGCATTAACTGATAGAAAACAGCGTACACTAAACTCTGACGCGATTTCAACGAAACGAAACAGCTGAAACCCGTAACACTCGCTACCGAACGATTGCTATTGCGCCCATTTGAGCTTAGCGATGTTGACGAAGTGTTTGAATACGCGCAAGATCCAGAATGGGGTCGGTATTTACCTGTTCCTGAACCTTACGAGTACAAACATGCGGTCGCGTTCGTTCAGGAAGCCTCTCAAAATCCCTGGTCCACTAATCCGGCGTTTGCACTTTGCCTGAACGGAAAAGTCATTGGCGGTATCAACCTAAGGATAGATTCCATCAACAGAAACGCTGAAATCGGATATAGCATCGGCCGCGCATACTGGGGAAAAGGACTCGTGCTTGAAGCAGTTCAAGTCGTACTGAGCTGGATCGTAGAGGCTTTTGAGCTTGAATCGGTCAGTGCGAACGTGGATATCGCGAACACTCGGTCGATTAGAGTATTGGAGAAACTCGGCATGCACCGAGAGATCGATAGTGCGAGTGATCGCGTAGATGCCGATGAATCTCCAACTGATAGCACCGAGGTACGCTATCTCATACTGCGGGACAACCTAAAGTAATCTTCCTCAACAGCATTGGTTTCCTATGAGCAGACTGCGAACTTACTAGGTACTAGAAGGCCGTGGTCAGCGATGCCGTGAGCAACTGGAACATTTCGAAGAGTCGTGGTAAATTTCCGTATTCGGCAAGTAGATCAATAATTTAGTTAGCTACTGAGTTCTGACATGTGCTCGCGATCCAGTCACAATGCGCAGCGTTTCAATTATGTAACGTCCTGCACTCAATGGGTCGGGACGTCTCGGAGTTTTCTTTCAATAGACGCCTGTACCCGCTTCCCTTCGATCCAGCGAGCTCGTTGCATCGCATTCGCCAGTTGGTCCAATGAAATCCAAACATCATTCCAAGCTTTTGCTACGTTGCGCTCATCATCATTGAGCTCGAGATCATTCGCCTCAATGTTGGCTCTAGGTTGAAAGAGATTTATCGAGACGGCCATGCGTTTGTTGATTGCAAGCACCGCAAAATATGCTGCGATTAGGGTTTTCGTGTTCTTTTTGACCATGCGCCGTACAGCGCCATCGCTTGTAGCATTCATCGTCGGGACCTCACAGAATTCAACGTACAGCTCGTTGGCTTTTCATTCTATGGGAATACAGAGTTCAGCGTTCAAGAAACATGTTGCGGTATTCGGCTTTCATAGTAGGAAGTTTTTTATAAGGAAATTTGCATGACCAAAAGTACGCGCGTTACATCATTTCGAACTAGCTACGTCGGATGCGCTGATCGAATTCGAAAACATGCGATCTTCAAAACACCCTGATTGGTTCGACGAGTGTCCGTAGACATCGTTGGCATAGATCCTTCGTCGTACGATGCTAGCTCTACTGTTCACAACATCGCGGACGCGGTCGCGAAAACGGTCACGGAGTTTGGATTCCGCTCAGGCGAATTACGTCTGCTGTCACACTATGTAAACACTGTCTTCCGACTATCGACCGATTCTGGTCAATACGTTGTCCGTGCACACCGCGCCTCCAATCGCACGACGAGTGAAGTAAAAGCGGAATTAGCATGGTTGGACGCATTGAGTTCAGCCGAAGACATCCGCGTCCCGCGTGTGCGAACGACGACAGACGGGAACGCTATCGTGATGGCTTCTCTTCGGGATGTCGAAGACCAGCTCCCAATATCGATATTGGAGTGGATGACTGGTCAAACCATCGGTGACGAAAAAGGAACACGCCACTTTGAAGAACTAGGGAGAATGACCGCCGCGCTCCATCGCCATGCTCAAACCTGGCCACCCAGCGCCTCTCTCGATCGTCCGACATACAACTCGAAAACCGTTTTTTATGAGAATATTCCAGAGCGTCTCACGGTGATGCTAGGTTCTAAAGAAGCCGATCTAATAAACCTAGCGCTCTCGACTCTTCGGCAGCGCCTTCTGACGGTCGAGACAGAACTAGGTTCAGACTCCAGTACATTTGGCTTGATTCACGGCGACTTGAGTTTCGGTAACGTGCTCTTCGACGATATCGGTGCGATCCCTATCGATTTCGACGATTGTGGCTTTGGGTATTTCCTCCATGATCTAACCATCCCATTAGCTGGCGCTTGGACGAAACCAGACTTTGAAGAGAGATATCAAGCGTTTGTCGTCGGATACCGACAGATTCGGGAACTACCAGGTGACCTTCTTAGACACGTCCCTGTCTTTCTAGGGTTACGTTCCACTCAGTTAATCATGGACTATGCAGGATCTGTGCCTTGGGCGCAAGGGATTTTGGACCAATACCGAACTCGATTGCTGCCTGCATTGGAGGCGAGCGAGACTGATTTTCAGTGGATTCGATAGTGCAGAACAAATCCTCCATTGTCCTCACGACGCGCTCACTTCTATATTACGTTCATTTTCTCAAACGGCGTATCCGTCTTAGCCAGACGGGGTTTTCCGCGCTCAGAACACACTTATAGTCTGTTTCGAGACTTAAAGATTGCGCCGCAAATTCAGCGCTCCTAGCGTACGCCTATATCTCTTTACACTAAATTAGTTCTGCGAGACACGCATACTCATTCACGGAGATTTCAACCCTCGGCGAGACATGAAAAACAAAGTTGAGGAGACTAGCTAGTAAACCCGTAGCGCATCTTGAATTCGTATAAGTAACCAGAAAATCGTAATGCCGAGATTAGTCAGCTGATTTGGCTGAGTTTTTACCTAGCAAACAAGCTTGCCACAAGCTAAAAAAGCGACACGATCCAAATAATCGCATTTCCGATCGCTATCCCAACTAAAACTCCGATCGCAATGCCAATTACATTAGTGACCCGTTTTTTCCGCAGATATTCTTCGGCCCGTGCGAGAAATCTCTTTTCGCATGCGAAAAATCTCTTTTCCCATGGTAAGAGGTTTTTTCCGAAGCTTGCAATCACTTCCTCCAAATCCTCGATGTCAGTTTTCAACAAGATCCGGAATTCCTTCCATGTCACCCACGTCATGTTCAAAAAGTGCCAATCATTCTCCACGAGTTTCTTGTTGAGGTATGTTTGCGATAGATCGTATATCGGAACAAGCACGATCAATGCTATTGCTGCCGACAATGCCAGCAACGATAACCAGTGCTGTAATCCGAAAAAGTACAAAGAAATAACTAGGAGTGCAAGACAGCAAGTCACGGCTATCAGCAGCCTCCTCCAGCTGATGTGAGCCGTTTCGGTTTCGTTCCGATTCTGCGTGGTATTCATAAACTTGCATCTAGGGAATGCTTCAAGTATGCAATTAGCATGCCAACCTCGTTCTGCCTAGATAACATACTTCAGTAAGCGAGTTTGCTCAAAAATCGTACATCCTTGGCGATATTTGATCACGAAGGTATATTCTCAAGAGTCGTAGAGACCTTAGGCACCACCAACACTACTCGGCAGACCTCATAGATAAACACTGACGGCAACAATGAGGCGGTCAACACCGGACAACCGTTCAGCATATACGTCGGCAATAGCTTCGTCGCTGAGATACTCGATCCAATCAATTGAATCGCCTAGGTTAAACAGATCTATGCCATTGTCAGAGTTGACGGTCGGGCTCGTGCTCGAATGATGTGTCCATACGCGCTAGAAAGCCTCTCATCTCTCTGATTTCCCTTACCGGTAGAAACTCAATTCGGTCGCCGTATTGCGAAACCTGAAGCAGCTGACCCGGTCTGATACCGAGGTCTACGCGAACCGCATTAGGATTGACTACCTGAAATTTCGAGGAAACCTTTACTTGCGGCACACGTTCGCCATTGATCAAAAGTGACTTCGGAATCTAGTACCGACGAGCCAGGAATCCTCGTCTCAAAGATTATCTAAGTACCAGTCGGTCACAAAGAGCTATGCTCTAATTCCAAAGAATTGACCGACAAGATCAAACATGACCATTCTTCGCATCGTTAGCTGGAATATTGGACTCCGCAAATCGGCTCACGACTCACTTAGAGAGTCGGACTTCGATATCGCATTATTGCAAGAAATACGCTTACTGGATAACAGCTGGGAGCAGGCACATTGCGATCGCGGTGCGGACATCATCAAGCTCTCAGAACGTGCGGAAGTTGTCAAATGGACGAACGTTCCTCAAGGTCGTGATCGACCTAAACCGGACGAAATTGCCGTTAGTGCACCTGGAATCATCTCCGCTGCACGTGTTATTCCAAAGCACCATGAACCTCTTATCGTGGTTTCTGTCTATGCACGTTGGGAGAGACCTCACCTAGAAATATCGACTAAATGGGGGGTCGGATTTGCAGACGCGATGGCACATCGTGCGATTTCTGATCTGAGCACGTTCATTGGCGACCTTGATCCTACGTCGCATCGCATCCTCGTCGCTGGTGATTTCAATCTGATTTACGGTGCGTTGGACTCGAACCGCCTTGCCTTACCTGCACGCGACCGTAGTATCTTCGAACGATTCGAAGCCTTAGGCTTCGAGTACGTCGGTCCAGAATCTCCGAACGGAAGGCAAGCCGATCCCACGCCGAAGGGACTTCCAAAAGACACCAAGAACGTTCCAACTTTCTACACCAGTCATCAGAAGAATCCTGAGAACGCAGCAAACCAGCTAGACTATGTGTTCGCGTCGCGAGGATTTCACGAATCCGTGTCCGTGCGTGCGCTCAACGGAATCGAGGAATGGGGACCAAGCGACCACTGTCGCATCAGTATTGAAATCGACCTATCCAGCTAGGATTTCTCAAGTCAAACTTCCTCAGATTCATGATCATGATTTGACAGCGCAATAACGAGCGTTCGACTCTTATTTTCACTTCAGCGTCCTGAGCGGTTGATAGACTCCGCTACACACGCGTACTCATATATGACAATTTCGACGCCCGATGTGTCATGTAAAACAGAACTGAATAGGCTCTTGCGCAACTCTGTGAGATCTTTTGCGCTCGCATATGTCGTTAATAAATCGCAATACTCCGCTACCGAATACGATAATCGACGCGGTTCCAACACCCAGTCGAGGCACCGAACGTAGCCACTCTCTTCTGCCTCATCTCGACCCTCGCTTAATAACGATTGAAGAGTTCCGCCATACCCTACGGGATCGCGCACCAAATCGTCCAGTCCAAGCGTTCGGACGACTGAGTTCACGCGTCGTTGAAGTTCAGCGTCAGCAAGAATCGGGAAATACCAGAACAGGCACAAACGACCATCCTTATCAAGGATGTCCGCAGACTTTTGATAGCTTATGGCCGGGTCAATCCAGTGAAACGAGTTCGCGGCGACAACCAATGCAAACGTATCCGGTGCTACAAAATCCTCAAACGTATCACGAGAGACGTTAAGTTCACCGGCATCTCCTTCCTTATGAATTCGTTGCAGAGAATCAGCGAGTGTATCGATAGGTTCGAGTACGGTCACATTCGCTCCGGCGGCAAGCAACTCGCCAGTCAACTGACCCGTACCTGCTCCAATTTCGAGTACTTTGTCTCCAGGACGAAAGAAGGTTCGACTAAGCGCCCATTGAACGGTCGAACGAGAGAACGGCATACGTGCACGTTCGTATGCACTTGGATTCCGTCCAAATACAAAGCGTGATCGACGACTTGTGTTCGCCTTCATGAGTCCATCGTCAGACGTTCAAAACCCGTTCCGTATTCGTTTTACGATTTGAATAACTCGGATTACCGACTTCATTCCCAATGTACTAGGCACAGAACGTCATAAGCTCAGCCACTAGCTCCACCTCTTATTATTGAGTCCGCGTCCGAGGGTGATATATCGGAGAGTTCTCTTTATAAGCTCGTTCTCGACATACGCTTCTTTAGGTTTAGGTCAAAGAGGAGGATAGATGCCAATTTACATCAGCAGCCTCGCTGACATGCCGATTCTCGTGGAACGATTCGACGTTCAAGACCTAGTTTCGGTCATAGGCGAGTATGCACAACCACCTACACCGCCACAGATCCGTCCTGCTCGGCACCATCGTTGCACAGTCGACGATATAGTTGAAGCGCGACCAGACCAAACAGTGCCGCAAACCGAACACATCACTGACCTAATTGAGTTTCTTTACTCTTGGAAAACCGAGAGAAGTCTCTTGATCCATTGCATGGCCGGAGTGAGCCGATCAACGGCTGTCGCGCTCATCGCCCACGTACTTAAAACTAACGACCCGAGTCAGTCTGCGATGGCTCTACGCAAGGCAGCCCCCTATGCGTGGCCAAACCGGCGTATCGTCTCGCTCGCCGACTCTATATTGGGATTGAACGGGCAGTTGATCCGTGCTCGCGAAGCAATGGGACCCGCGAACTGGGAAACGGACTCTAAGTACGTCGTACCGCGCCTTGACGGGCAGGACGCCCGCGATTTTGAACCAGGTCGGTACGCGAAGTTGGCGGTCTAGCCTAGCTAAATCAACGAAAACTGCGTCATTCGCTCGTGCGTAATGCGTCTCGAACCGCGCTCTCGAAAGCATTTGGCTGATCGATCCATATCGCGTGACCGGCTTCCGCGATTTCAACGTATTCGAGATGTGGAATCTCTTCTCTTATGTTCCGCCAGAGATTTCCATTGATTCGATAGTCATCCCGCCCGTTTATAACGGTTATTCGACCTTTGAAGTTACCTAGTGATTCAGCATAGTCCCATGTTTCAGGCATAGTGTCATGCGTCCGCTTTGCCGTCGTTTGGTTGTAGAACACCCCGCCACCTCTAAGATTGCGCCATCGTCCGACGTCGTGAAGGAAATTAGCAGCGAAATACACCGAAGCGACATTTGACTTCTCCTTAGCCGAGAGTGAAGCCAGGGACTGCTGGTCGATTGTTTGCGGAAGACCTTCCAGCTTCAACTGCCTTTGGGTTTTTTCCATGATCAACTGATCAAATTCGTCACTTTGGATGACGGGATCGCCCAGGTCTTCCTCGTCCTGCTTAGGGTACCGGAAAGCAGGCGATCCAACTAAGATCGCATTCGCTACACGATCTGGAAACTGTTCAATATACCCCATCGCGAGGAGTGAACCGGCAGAGTGTGCGAGAAGCGTCAATTGATCGATCGCGAGTTCCTTTCGCAATACCTCTAAATCGTTGATGTTCGCCGCAAACGAAATCAGCGACGTTTCGAAAGGCGAGTAGAAAGTTCCCCGCTGATCGTAATACACAAACCGGTGCTCCGCTTCTAGTCGAACAAACGCTCCTAAAAGGAGATCGTGGCTGTGTCCAGGACCTCCATGTAATACAACAATTGGTTCTCCAGACCCGCGCTCTCTGACGAATAGAGTACAGCGATCCTCGACCGGTAAATACCACCTCTCCTCAGCGATGATCTGTATATCCAAGAGTTTTCAACACATCCGATAACGATTAAACATCCAAGCACGCCTCTAACCCGAGGGGACTTTCGGGAATTCACCCTACGAAGCCGAACGAATCCGAGCTGAGTCATTCGACTCAAACTAGCAGTTTCTGCAATCAGGTTCTGGATTGGAGGTATTCTCGTGCTAACTGCTCGCTTTGAAATACCAACTCGGTTTCTCGATCGCCGTTAAATCCTGCAAAGCGTTTTCGCTCGTCACTCCAGATCGTTACGAGCCTGTTTGGATATCGGAACTCGTAGGTTGGATATAGACCAGTAGGCGCGCCTTTCTGACCGACATATGTAGCAGAGAACTCTGAATCGCTCCAGACTCGTTTCCGATCAATCAAGTCAAACCCAACAAGCTTGAACGGAAACGCTTTTCTCTGCACTCTCTCTTGTGCGCAAATGAATAGAGGAGCAAATGCCTGAGGAAGTACGAGTTCACCATCCGGCGCTCTCAGAAAATGCTGTTCACCATCATCCTTGATCATGAGAGCGTCATCCCTCTTTTGAATCGTTATAGAAGAATCCTCTACGCCTTGCTTGCGATAACCGACACTTGGAGTTAGTTGAAACTCGTACGAGTTCCAATCTAGTGTATTCACGTCAGAGAGTTCGATCGTCTCGCGCATCGAAACTGAGAGTTTCTCTTTCTCAGGATATCCGCTCACACATGGTTCGCGAGTTATGCACACATCTTGACCTACTTGCGTAAAACCGGTTCTCTCGTCTTCATGAGCAAACCAATGACCTATGCCGCAAAGATCGTCGTGCTTGTCAAGGTATGCGTACCATCGGTTGTTCCAACTATCGATAAAGTCGTGATTGATTTGTTCGTTAGGGACAGGCATGTGGGATTCTCCCGCAGTTGAATGAAATTTGGAGTTAGTTGCGCCATTCGAAGAGAGAGAAGCACGTAATGTGTTAAGCCCGCGTGCAATCCGAGTAGATACCGTACTAACGTTTAGTTCCATTGTCGCGGCGATTTCTTTGTAGCTCAGCCCCATGAAGTAACGCAGAATCAATGGGTCGCTCTGTGAACGATTCAATCTGGCAACAGCATTGCGGATTTGCTGGAGCAGTTCAGCTTTGATCGCATCGTCCTCAACGTCTCGCGAACTATCAGTCAAATCCTGAACGAGCAAGTTCTCGCGTTTACGTCGCCTCTCTGTCGAGCGTAGATGGTCGATTGCGGACGTTGCGAGCATGCTATGCCACCACCCGACACCATTCCTGATCGCGCCATCAATTGGTTTCGCGTCCATGAGTCTGATCATCGAAGCCTGCACGATGTCTTCTATGTCTTCGTTCCTCACGAAGTACCGCGCTTGCTCTTTCATGTAGTTCATGTGCCGAGCTAAGAACGTCTCAAGCGAGTCTGAATCCGCGTTTCCGTAGTAACGCGAAAGTAACTCCTCATCCGAAAGGTGCTTCATAGCAGCAAAGTGAGACCTTGTTGGTCAGTATCTATTGTTAGTGTCGCCAACGAAGCTCTTTTTGTCTCAAATCGAGCTTAGAGACGTTGTGACTCGAAGGATTTCGGTTGTTTTCACGCACGGATACAACAACCGGAGGACTTGGACCACGTATGGTGATGCCGTCTGATTTTCTCGACAAGCAATCGCAATAGATCAGATCGAGCGAGCACAGAACAGTTGCGAGCTAGCAGCTGCCTAGCTATGGAATGGCGGTATCCTCTTCAACCCACTCTTCGCCTGCACCTATCACCCCTGTAAACGGTCGTCCAGGCTCCCAACGTAGACGTCGGAAGTCGAGGATTACTTGGCTCCGACGGTCGTATCTGACCCAAATTTCGTAAGGCAATAGCGATTTGTCTCGAGTTCGAGCTGGATCGTTGAAGGATGGTCGCTCTTTTAGGCAACGCATGCGATCCGAGTACCAATCCCAATCGTCCGCATTCACCACCCTAATCCATTGACCTCCCGCATCGGAGCAAGCACGCTCGGCTTTTTCGTTCGCGATGTCGAATTGGCTTGGTGGAGAGGGTTTCAGGTTGTACGTTGGCCGCTCTGGTTCCGGTTATTCGCCACCTTGACGTTCCAAGTATGTATCGAAGGTTTCGAATGCGCCAAAGTTCTCAACTAGGAGCTGATTGAGCAAGGTCTCTTTACATCGATCGTACGCTGAATCCTTGGATGACCGTGAAGGCTTCCGTCCACATTTTCTATGAACATCGAGTTCATGCTCGTACCACTGTTCGTCCGAAACACTCTCAAGTGCAGGATCGAGAAATTCATCACGCCAAGTTTCATAGCGTGCATGACGTGTATCACGCCATTTCCAATAATCAACTCGCCATTGCTTGATTTTGGCGTCGTAGGTCTCGTGCGTGTCGTACTTTGGTGGCACAATGGAGCCACAACCAGCCATTAGTAGAAGCACGGGCACCATAGCTAGAAACTTCAGACTATCCATTCGCGCATGTCGCTTCCGAAACTATCTCGGTGACTGCCCGAGGTGTACTAGACGAGTTCACACCGCAGATTTTGTACAAGGTTTAACATGCGGTTACTCTTGGAAGAAAACGAAGTACGGAGAGTAGACGGAGTGAAGAGTTTTCCATCGAGCAACGTGAATTGCTCACTCTAGAGCTTTAAACGTCATAAAAAACTCCGAGAAGCTAGAATGCCTCGCACGATGTACTTGATTCGACTCGCGTCTCAGCAAGACTTAAATTCGGTTGCAAAGCTTGAACAAGACTGGAGCCTCGAAGATTCCGTCATCGGCTTTGAAATCAACGGTATTGAATCTTTTTCGAAATACGTTGCACAGGTAGATAAATCAATATGGGTCGCTGAGTCACACGACGAGGTGGTTGGTTACGTTACCGCTTCGATTCACAGGTCTAGTCACCTCGCCGTTGTCCCGAGCGACGAACCTTACGTTGAGATCGATGATCTGTATGTGTCACCAGAATACAGGTCTAAGTCGCTCGGATCAAAAATGGTTGAAACCGTTCTCGACTTCGCACGTATGCAAAAAATCAAGTACGCGTCTGTCTTTAGTGCGTCATCGAGAGTAGCGGATATCACGCGTTTCTACCAGAACCAAGGGTTTGAACCCTGGGGAATTCAGTTTCATAGGCGGCTGTAATACTGTATGTTTGTGTCTTGAGGATTTATTCGTTGCAGCCATACAACGAAATTGCTAGATCAAGATTCCACGACGTTCCTCGAAAATTAAATCGACGCAAGACGCTGTGATACGTGTCGCTCATAGGCCGACATAAAACGATCGCGACTCCAAGGTGTACTGGATCGTACGATGGAGTCAGTCAATACCATCGCAAAACCTATATGGACCATATTCGAGAGTTCCTCAACGTCGAGGGAGACTTGCATTTGATTTCGCAACTCTTGAGCCAGCGTGCGCGCACACCAATCTGGATTGTGCAACAGGATACCGACAAGCATCTCCTTGGTGCCAATGAACGCCTGCTCAAAATCGACGAAAGCGAACTGCCCGTTTTCCCGAACAATCGTGTTGGATGAGTTCCAATCGAGCTTGATCAAGAGCTCGCTTGACGGCTCAGTCTTCTCCGCACGTACGAGCAGGTTCTTGAATGGCTGGCAGTCGGAATAGTGCCTAGCGATTTCGCGCAATTGATTCACCGTTTTCTCTACGATTGAAAACGCACCGATCCCGTCGTAGTACTTACTCTTTAGTCCATCCGTCACTGTTGGCGCGTTGCGGAATAGTGCTGAAACCGAATCCGCAAATCTTCTAGTGAGATCGATTCTTGAGCTCTCGTCGGCGATACCTATGTCACTCATCGTTCGTCCCGGCAAATAGTCGATCGTGACGTAATTCGCTTCGTGATAGTCAACCAATCTCGGAATGACGTTTGAGTGACCGTACTGCAGGTAGAAACCGATTTCACGGAGGCTCTTTTCCCGTTTGTCGCCGTTCTCGTTGTAGAACTTTCGTACAACGGAACGAGGATTCACATGTATAACGTAGCTCTTTCGCCCCTGATTTAGCGTATCTGCGTGACTGCTTCCCTTCTCAAAGGAAGGAGCTTCCTCATTCACAGGCTAGCCGCGAGTCTTTTTCCGTCATTCACATGCATCCACATCCAGAGAGGCACAGTTCTGCCGTAATTAACTTCGAGAGGCCTTCGGCGTTGATGTTCAACGCCGCGTTGACATCGCGATCACGCCGACGATGACACGTCGGAACTCCTGCGACCTGGTTGCCAAGCGGACACTTTGCTTCAAATCCCGCTAAGAACACAAGTACGCATCTTTCGGCAAGGCTCTTATCTACTTCTGTGTGTTTTTCACACTGGTTACACGGTTCCGTGTCGATCAGGACCCATGTCCTGATTCGGTCTTCCTGTTGCCGACACTGCGGGAAAAGAGCCACCCGCATCAAAGAGCGCAAGCCCCTTGAGCAACACATTTTTTGACGCGTTCACGTCGCGGTCGTCACGATACCCGCAATGCGTGCATTCGTACCAACGATCGTTCAACGTCAACGCTTTGATCGGTAATCCACCGCAACTGGAACACCGTTGCGTGGTGTGTTTGGGGTCGACGCGCACCAACTGACCACCGGCGCTTGCAGCCTTGTAGTCGAGTTGGGAGATGAACATGCCCCAGTTCTGGTCGAGGATCGAGCGATTCAAGCCGGCTTTCTGCTTGACT